>CAZZLC010000001.1:0-251664 GCA_964655065.1 uncultured Enterobacteriaceae bacterium
TCCAGCTCGATCACCCTCTCCTCCCGCGGCTCTCGACGAAGGGCCAGGATACCCTCCGACGCTGGCCGCACTCTCTTCGCGGTGAGTCGGACCAAGCGAAAGCAAACCAACGACGCGGATCGGCTCCGCAAGTATCTCCGCCGCTTCGGTCTCGACTGGAGCACGGTGACCGAGCGCCTCGACCCCGACGGAGGACCATGACGACTCCCGTCACCATCGCCGCCGAGCTGCACGAGGCCCTCGCTCCCCTCACCTTCGGCGACCCGGTCGCCTTCGTGTACCGTCCGCTGGACTACGCCTGGGCGCCCCATCGTGCGTACCTCGAGCGCTACGGCGACGGCGTCGGCCGGGTGCTGTGGGTGGGCATGAACCCGGGGCCCTTCGGCATGGGGCAGACGGGGGTGCCGTTCGGCGAGGTCGCGGCGGTGCGCGACTGGCTCGGCATCGAAGGTCCCGTCGGTCGCCCATCGCCCGAGCACCCCAAGCGCCCGGTGCAGGGCTTTGCCTGTTCGCGCTCGGAGGTCAGCGGCGCCCGACTGTGGGGCTGGGCAAGGGAGCGCTTCGGTACCCCCGGCCGCTTCTTCGCCGATCACTTCGTCTGGAACTACTGCCCCTTGCTCTTCCTCCACGAGACGGGACGCAACCTCACCCCCGACAAGCTCCGCCGCAGTGACCGGACTCCCGTGCTCGACGCTTGCGACAGAGCGCTGCAGGCGCTCGTCGAGGCCCTGGCTCCCCGCCGCATCGTCGGGATGGGGGTGTGGGCGGAGTCCCGCGCCAGAGCGGCGGTCGGCGACCAGGTCGACGTCGGCCGTGTCCTCCACCCGTCACCGGCGAGCCCGGCCGCCAACCGGGGGTGGGCGAAGGCGGCGGAGGCAGATCTTGCCGCGCAGGGCATTTCTCTCCCCGCGTCCCCGGACAAGGAATGAAGAAGCACCGACCGCGAACCCCCCCTCGGTCGGTGCTTCAGGCGGAGCCTGTCGGCCCCGACACGTAGGCCCGAATTGGCAATACGAGCGCTTCCCAATCAGTGTAGCCGACGCCCGCACGAATCACGAGCATTTCTGCGAAGTCGCGCGAAAAGGGACGCCCAGCTCACTTCCCCTCGACGAGCTTCCCGTTCTCGTAGCGCTCCGTACGAATCACCCGGCTCGTGTCGTCGTCGGAGTAGAACGACCACAGCTCGTTCTGCTGCCCGTTGTGGTACATGCCGCGCGACTCCACGTTCCCGGACTCGTAGAAGGTGGTCCACTGGCCCTGACGACGACCGCGGAGGAAATCACCCTCCATCTTGCGGTTGCCGTTCTCGTGCCACCACTGCCAGGACCCGATCTGCTTGCCGCGGTCGTACTTGCCCTTCTCCTTGGTCTGCTGGTTCGGGTACCACCAGGTCCATTGGCCGCTGCGATCGTTGTCGACCCAGGTCCCGGATGCCGAGCGCTCCCCGTTGAGATGGAAGCTCTTGAACGGCCCGTGCATCACCCCGCCGCGGGCACACCAGTACTCCTCGCCGGACTCGGTGGTCGCCGATTGCTGCTGGGTGCCCTCGGGGCAGTCGAGGCGCGGGGTCCCGTCGTCAGCCTGGTCTTGGTTGGAGCCAGGCCCGGTCTGCGGCGCGGTGCCCGAGCACGCCATGATCAGTGCGAAAGCGGTCAGAAACAGGTAGTGCATGACGGCATTCAACCACACGGAGCCTCCACGTGGGAGGGATTCGGCCGTCGAGCGCGAGGCTTGCGGGGAGCATGGCGATGGCGACGTGGCGCAAGGCGCAATTCAAGGATCAGACCGTGTACGCCCGCGTCGACGAGCGCGGCGCACCCGTGGTCAGCCGCGGCATGGTCGCGATCCGCTACCAGAAGGCAGACGGTGCGCGCCTGTACTCGACCCGGCCAGAGCGACTCACCTTCGTCGACGGCGCCGCCATCGAGACCCTCGACGAGGGTGACGCGAGCCCCACCCCCTCGTCGGGAAAGAAGACCAAGCGGGGTCGGGGGTTCGGCTCGGCAGGCACCCGGAGCGCAGGGCAAGCCGAAGCGGCTCGCGAGCACGCCGACACGCTGCTCGCATCCCTCCCCGCCCAGGCGATCGTGGCCTTCACCGACGGCGCGTGCCGGGGCAATCCAGGACCCGCAGGCTCGGGCGCCCTGATCCGCTGGCCCGATGGCACGACCATCGAGGCCTCGCGATCGCTCGGCCGCGCCACCAACAACGTCGCAGAGCTCACCGCGATCGCCATGGTGCTCGACGCCCTCGACGCCGAAGGGGTCGCCCCCGAGGCCGCCGTGGCCGTCCTCTCCGACTCCGACTATGCGAACGGGGTGCTCACGCGTGGATGGAAGGCCAAGGCCAACCGGGAGCTGATCACCGGCCTCCGCGAGCGCCTGCAGGCTCGCCCGGGGCTCGTTCTTCACTGGGTGGCCGGCCACGTGGGGACCGACGGCAACGAGCGGGCCGATGCGCTCGCCAACGAGGGCGTCGCCGGGACCACCAACTCCCGCCGCCTCGCGCCCGGTTGACCGGGACTCATCTCGGCTTCGACGACGCGCCGCGGGCGATCGCGTCGTAGCCGAAGCGATCGCGTACCGCGTCGACTGCCGCCGAGAGGTGCCGAGGGCGGGTCACCCCGGACCCCAGCGGCAGCTCGAGCTGAGCGGTGTCGTCGACGAAGTTCGACAGCGCGACGCCGACGAGCCGCACGCCACGCCGACCGTTCCAAGCGCGACGCAGGAGCTGGTGCACCCGCTGGAAGACCACTCGCTCGTCGGTGGTGGGGGCGCCCGAGAACGAGCGTTGCACGGTCTGGAAGTCTGCGGTGCGCAGCTTGAGGGTGACGGTGCGAGCCGTTACGCCCCGCTGCCTCGCCCGCCAGCACACCCGCTCGACGAGCTTGCGAAGCCGATCGAGCACGGCGCGCCGCTCGCGCAGGTCGATGCCGAAGGTGCGCTCGTTCGAGATGCTGCCCACCGTGCCCTGCGCCGGGTCATCGTGCTCGCGGAACTTCGGTCGGTCGCGCCCGAGCGCCCGCACCTCTCGACGCTCTCCCGGATCGGGAGGAAGCGCCTGGCGTCGTATGCTCTCGGCCAGCTTGGCGAAGCGCGTGCGCAGTGGACCGTCGGGCAGGGTGAGGAGCTGCCCGAGGCGGTCGATGCCGTGGGTCTGGAGCCGCTCGGCCGCGACCGGTCCGACCCCCGGCCAGGCCCGCACGGGCAGCGGGTAGAGAAAGCGCATCTCCTCGCCGACCCTGACCATGCGCACCCCAGCCGGCTTGGCCTTGCCCGACGCAATCTTGGCGACGGCCTTGCTGCTCGCGATGCCGGCGCTCGCCGGAAGCGACAGCTCGGTCTGGATCGACTCGCGCATCTCCTTGACCACGCGAAGGATGGTGGCGTCGGTGTGCGGATCGTCGTCGCGGCGGTAAAGCCGCTCGCACCCTCGAAAGTCGAGGTAGAACTCGTCGATGCTCGCGGTCTGGACCGCGGGCGTGTAGCGCTCGAGGATGTCGCGCACCTGGCGCGCGATGGGCCCGTACTCGCCGTGACGCGGCGGCAGCACGATCGCCTCGGGCGCCAACTGAAGGGCACGGGTGAGCGGCATGCCGCTGCGCACGCCGAGGGGTCGGACCTCGTAGCTGCACGACGTGACCACACCCCGCTTGCCGGGCCCTCCGCCGACGATGACCGGCTTGCCGTGAAGCTCGGGGCGCTCACGCCGCTCCACCGACACGAAGAACGTGTCGAGATCGAGACAGACCAGACGAGCCTGCGCCATCGGTCCTCCGGTGAATCGAAACGCGTGAGCAGTATACTCGTGTTCAGTATACCGTCCACACACAGGTCACACTTTCCGGGCAAGACCGGCCACGAGCCAGCTCAATCCGTGGCTTTCCGATGAGTCTATCGACGGGTGCGGTGCCGATCCCCGATTTGCCTCACCACAGCACGGGCTGGGCGAGCTCGGCCACGGTGGCCCAGCGGGTGCGTACGAAATGCGGCCACGGCGCCCCCGTGCGAGACCACTCGAGGAGCCAGGAGCGGGTCTTCGGGTCGCCAGGGTAGCCAGAGCCGAGCTCGCCAAACGCCTCCACGAGCGCCGCGAGAGCCTCGTCTCGCGCCGTCTTGGCGAAGATGGAGGCCGCCCCCACCACGGGGTAGTTCGCGTCGGCCTTGGGCTCGATGGTCCATCGCAGGTGGCCGAGATCGGCGGGCAGTTGCTCCTGGAGACGACAGGCGAGCGCGGGGAGCGTGCGCGGGTGCCCCAGCGCGTCGAGGTAGACCACGTCGGGCCTCACCGCACGGACGAGCTCGAGAATCGCGGCCTCCTCGAGGCGGTTGAGGTTCTCCGCGTCGATCTGCCGCGCCGTGATTCGCCGGACGTGGGCCTCGCCGCGACCTCGGAGCTGCTCGCGGGCCACGAGTCGCCGACTCGGTGACAGGGCCTTCGAGTCAGTGGCGCCTGCGTCACGCAGATCGTTGTCGTCAGGGTCGTCGCACACGTACGCCGCGATGACGAGATCACCCAGTACGCAGCCTCGACCGGCCTCGTCGATTCCCATCACCCGCACGCGCGCTCCCCCAAGGACGAAACCCCTCCTACTTGGCACGGGGATCAGGAACTGTCCGCCTGACGCGTACCTGGCTGCCGAGGGGCTTCGGCGGCCGCCGAACGAGAATGCTACGTGAGCCCGCGGAGGAGCCCGATGACCCAGACCGCCGTTTTCTTGTTCGCGCTGCTGGCCTGCGACACCCCAGCCCCCGAGGCCCCGCCCCCCGAGCCCGCTGCCGAAGAGCCGGCGGCTGCCGCCGATGCCGAGAAGGAGGAGCCCGCCGCCGCTCCGAAGGCGCGCGTGTTCTTCGAGAGCCCCGAGGACGGCGCCACGGTCAAGTCGCCCGTCAAGCTCGTCTTCGGCGTCGAGGGCATGGAGGTCAAGCAGGCCGGTGAGATCGTCGAGGGTACTGGCCACCACCACGTGATCATCAACTCGGCGACCGGCATCGAGGAGGGCGTCCAGGTCCCCAACGACGAGAAGCACATCCACTTCGGTCTCGGGCAGACCGAGGCGGAGATCCCGCTTCCCCCGGGCGAGCACACGCTCACCATGCAGTTCGCCGACGGGCTGCACGTCTCGTACGGCGAGGTCCTGGCCGCGACCATCACGATCACGGTCGAGGAGTAGGCGGTCAGTCGACGATCGCGAACTCGACCAGTCGATCGTCCGCCGCGACCACCTCCACCCAGACGTGGTCGTTGAGCAGCCACGTCTGGCCGGGCGACGCCAGCTTCGGGTTCGTGGTGACGGGAAGGTCCAGCACCCCCGCGGGTGTCGTGACCCGGTGAGCCCCCTCCTCACGGGCAACGTGGACGTCGGACGCGTCGAACACCTGGGTGCGACGACCCGCGTGCAGCACGACGCAAGGCGTCGCCGCCGCGTCGTCGTTCGCGAGCGCGACGCCGAGAATCTCGGGCAACAAGGCCAACAGCAACATCGAAACCTCCGCGAGCCCGAAGGCTCCACGAAGGTCATCGGTTCACTCTCGCTCGGATTCCAACCCGAGCGCGTCCGCCACCGCGGCGAGCCGTGGCCGGAGGCTCCGGAACTCGAGCTCTCCGAAATGGAGGTCGAGAGCGGAGAACGACCGTGCCGTGAGCGGGCCCCACCACGGAGGTTCGAGCGGCACGTCACGGCGGACCGTGGCGAGCATCTCCCAGGTCACGAGCGCCTTGGCGTGCCCCGACACCGTGGGGCGGTGTCGCGCGGGGGTCAACTGGTCCACCGCGCGAACGATGCCGACCGCATCGCCGTGATCCAGGATCCACCGCCTGGCGGTCTTGGCTCCGATCCCGGGCAGCCCTGGCAGGTTGTCGGACGGATCGCCCACCAGCGCCTTCACCGTCGGCACCTGCTCGGGCTCGACGCCGTAGCGGGCACGGACGGCGGCCAGGTCCATCATTACGGCGTCCTTCTGTCGACGCCCGACGTACCAGACGGAGACGGTATCCGTCACGACCTGGAACAGGTCGGTGTCGCCCGTCACCACGAGCACGGGGGCGTCGGTCACCCGCGCGGCCAGGGTGGCGATGACGTCGTCGGCCTCGAAGCCCTCGACCCCGTGGATCGGCACCCCGAGCGCCGACATCCACGAGCCGAGCCTCGCCGCCTGGCTCGCCAGTGGATCTGGCGCCTTCGGCCGCCCCGCCTTGTAGTCCGGGTAGTGCTGGTGACGGAACGTGGGTCGTGGCAGGTCGACCGCGAAGACGAGCCCGCGTGGGCGGTGCTCGCGAAGGAGCTTCACGAAGAGGCTCGACAGGCCGTAGAGCGCGTTGGTAGGCCGACCGTCGAGGGTATTCATCGGCGGCAGCGCGTAGAAGCTCCGATAGAGGAGCGACATCGCGTCGAGCACCAGGACGGGCCTGTCACCGGAGCGTTCGACGCTCAGGGCGCGCTCGGCGGCTCGATGACGATGACGGGCGTCAGCCGAGCGGCCGGGGGCTGGGTCGTCGCCGAGGGAATGGGGGCGAACGCGCTCGGGATCTGGTCGATCGGGGTGAGTCGGCCCGGGTTGCGCACGCGCGTCTTCACAGGCTCGGCCTCGACAAAGGGCAGACGGGCGGGGAAGGCGTGCCGCGGCTTCGGCTCCGCCTCGGTCGGAGGCTCGAACACGGACGATGGCGCCACGACGAACGGCACCACCACGACCCCGCTTGCCGGAGCGGTCGATGCGGCCACCGCCGGAGGGGGGGTGGGGGCACGACCGAACATCGGCATGGGGCCCGCCCACGCAGCCAGTGTCATCATCCACACCACGAGGCCTCCTTCGCGTCGACACCCCGTATTGTGCCCGACATCGTGCCGCTGTGGGATAGGTCCGCCCTATGGCGCCCGAGATCGAGATCCGCACCTTCGTCGACCTGTTGCGCGAGCGTGCCCGAGCCACGCCCGACCGCCGAGCCTACACGTTCCTCGCCGAGGGCGAGGGACTCGGGGAGACCTGGACGTACGGAGAGCTGTGGGCGCGCGCGCGAGGGGTCGCCCGCCGTCTCGAAGGGTGGCCTCCGGGAACCCGCGTGGCGCTGGTCGTCGACGAGGGGCTCCCCTTCCACGCTGCGCTCTACGGCTGCATGCTGGCGCGCGTGCTCGCCGTACCGCTTCACCCGCCCGACCCCGCGCGCCGGGGCCGCACCCTGCGCCGCATCGTCCAGGTCTGCGCCCAGGCTGACGTTCGGGTCCTGCTCTCGCACCGAGCGCATCCCGCGACGCTGGCCGCCGCGTGGCCCGGCGAGGCCCCGGTGGCCATCGACCTCGACGAGATCGCGCCCGACTCGACGTTCCCCGTCCCCGACGTGACCCCCGCCGACATCGCGTACCTGCAGTACACCTCGGGCTCGACCGCGCTCCCGCGCGGGGTCCGCGTCTCCCACCGCAACCTCGTGCACCAGCTCGCGAACTTCGATCACGGCTACGGTCACGGCGCCGACTCCGTCCTGGTCAGTTGGCTGCCCGCGACCCACGATCTCGGGCTGGTGTACGGACGCATGATGCCGCTGTTCAAGGGCTTCGAAGGCGTGTTCCTTCCCCCCTCGGCCTTCGTGCAGCGTCCCATCCGCTGGCTGCGCACGATCACCCAGTTCGGGGGCACCCACACCCCATCGCCGAACTTCGGTCTCGACCTCGCCGTGTCGCGCACGAGCCCCGAGGAGCGCGAGGGCCTCGATTTGAGCTCGCTCGACGTGATCGTGAACGGCGCCGAGCCCATCCGGCGGGCGACCGAAGAGCGGTTCGCGCGAGCTTTCGCTCCGCACGGCCTGCGCGGGTCCGCGATCACCCACGCCTACGGAATGAGCGAGGCGACGGCCAAGATCACGAGCGAGCCGCCCGCTCGGGCTCGCCCCCGCTTCGTCCGGCTCCGTCCTGCCGCCTACGAGGCCGGGCGGGTCGAGCTCGCCGACGGGACGGAGCCCGGCATCGAGGTCGCGAGCAACGGCGTCACGGTGGGCGACACGGTGGTCCGCATCGTGGACCCCGACACGCTCGAGGTGGCGGGACCCGACGAGGTGGGGGAGGTGTGGGTTTCGGGAGGCACCGTCGCCGAGGGCTACCACGCCGACGCGGAGGCCACCGAGGCCACGTTCGCCGCCCACACTGCCGACGGCGAGGGACCGTTCCTCCGGACGGGCGATCTCGGCTTCCTTCACGACGGAGAGCTCTTTCTGTCGGGCCGACTGAAGGACCTCGTGATCCTGCGGGGCGAGAACCACCACCCTCAGGACCTCGAGTGGAGCGCCGAGCAGGCGCACCCGGCCATCCGACGCGGAGGGACCGTCGCGTTCTCGGTGCCCACCGACGACGGTGAGGGCCTCGCGCTGATGGCGGAGATCGGGACCGAGGACGCCGCCGACCCGGACGCCGTCCTGGCTGCACTGCGCCGAGCGCTCGCCGAGCACGGCGTCGCCGCCGAGACGCTGCTCCTCGTGCCCCCTCGGACAGTGCCGAAGACGACGTCGGGCAAGCTCCAGCGAGGCACGGCTCGCGAACGCGTCCTCGCGGGCGCGGTCCCCGTGATCGCGAGGGCCGACGCCGTGCACGGCACGCCCCCCGTGCGACGTGCCCTCGCCAGGACGCTCGAGGACGCGCCGCCCCGACGTCGGCGACGGCTCCTCGGTGCCCACCTGGCGGGCCTCGTCGGCGCGATGGTCGGGCTCGCCGAGACCGACGTGCCTCGAGACCTCCCCCTCCGCGACCTCGGTCTGGACTCTGTCACCGCTGTCGAGCTCGTGGAGCGCATCGCGGCGGATCTCGGGGTCACGGTCGCGGGAACCGTGCTGTTCGACCACCCTACCGTCGATGCGCTCGTCGACTTCCTGCTGGAGGAGCTCGCCGGCGCTCGGTGATCAGTGCGGTGAGCGCGGGCGGGCGCGAGCCAGCGACTCGCGGGCGGCCTGGGCTTCTCCGAGCCGGCTCTGGACGCTGGCGATCTGGAGCCATGCCGACCGGTCGCCCGGCCCCTCCTCCATCATGGAGAGGACCTCGTCGATGAGTCGACGAGCGCGGGGCGGCGTCCGCTCGACGACCTGCGAGGCCAGCTGCAAGCGCACCCGCCGACGGTCCACCACGGTCGCCCCGCGGTCGGCCACCTTGAGGGCCTCCTCGAGGTGGGTGAGCGCCTGATCCTGGCGATCGCGCTCGGCCGCGAGCTGGCCGAGGGTCAACAACGCCTCGAGGAGGGCGCTCCGGGGTCCCGACTCGCGGAGATAGGGGAGGGCCTTGTTGAGGTAGCCCCTGGCCTTGGCGGGGTTGCCCGCCTCGCGGTGGAGCGTGCCGAGGGTGACCAGTCGGCTGCCGAAGGGCTCCCGGTCGTGGGCCTTGCCGGCTGCCTCCACGGCGAGACGGGCGTGCTCGAGCGCCACCTGGACGTCGTCGCGGGTCAACTCGACGAGTCGCTCGGAGGCCCAGCCGAGATCGACGTAGGCCTGGTGACGAGCGAGGGGATCGAGCACGTGCTCGAGCTCGGTCCGAGCCGAGGTGAGCTGGCGGTGGGCGAGCTCGTGGCGAGCGAGGGCGAGTCGGGCCTGGGCCACGCCGAGCTCGTCGTCCTGGACGACATAGGCCCCGATCGCGAGGTGGTAGGCATTCCTGGCCTCCTCGTCGAAGCCCGCCCGGGAGAGCGCCACCGCGCCGTCGAGCCGGGCTCCCGCCTCGCTGACCACGTCGCCCACGGCGTGAAAGCCGCGGGCCGCGCGCTCGTAGAACTCGGCGGCATCGCCGTAGTGCCCGACGCGCGCGTCGGCGCGGCCCCGGAGGAGCAGGAGGGTGGGGTCGTCCGGATGCTCGGCGAGGGCCTCTTCGAGGCGCTCGCGGGCCATCTCCAGCGCCTTGGGGGACGGGGGCTTGCTCGGCATCGCGGTCCCTCCAGGCTTCGGAGCATACCCCGGAGGATCGCTGGTCCGTGCCAACCCGTCACGCAACGTGACGGAAGAGCGGGGCCAGGACGGCCGTGACCTCTCCCGGGGCCTCGTCGAGGAAGAAGTGACCGCCGCCCACCGTCTGCAGGCGGAAGGGACCGGTCGTCAGCTCGCCCCAGCGCTCCACGCCCGCGGGATCCACCGCGGCATCGCTGGCTCCGTGCAGGGCGGTGATCGGAACGTCCACCGGCGGCTGCGTCTCGTGGACGTAGCCCTCGAGCAGCGCGAAGTCGCCGCGCATGGCGGGCAGAAACAAGGCGAGGATCTCCGGGTCTTCGCGAACCGCGTCGGGAATCGCCCCGTAGCGCGCCTGCACCGCCTCGACGAAGGCGGCGTCGTCGAGGCGCGCGAGCGGCGGCCGGGAATCGCGGACGTGGGGGGCGCGCCGCGCGCCCACGACCAGGTGCAGGGGAGGGGCCACTCCCATCGCGCGAAACCGTCGGACGAGCTCGTAGCCGATCCACGCGCCCATGCTGTGGCCGTAGATCACGGTGGCGCTGGTGTCGACGAGATCTGCGAGGCGGTCGGCGAGCGGCTCGAGCAGCTCCGCCCAGGTTCGGGGAACGGGCTCGCCGAGTCTTCGCTCGCGGGCCGGGAGCACCACCGGGAGCACGTCGACACCGGGAAGCCGGTCCCGCCAGGGGTGGAAGGACGACGAGCCGCGGCCCGCCGGGCCGAGGCAGACGAGGCGCCGGGAGGCGTCGGGGTCCCAGCGCTGAAGCCAGGGTCGCGGATCCAGAGGGGCCTCCGTGAGCTACCAGTCGAGAGGAACGAAGCGGGGAACGAACTCCTGCCGATCCGCTCCCCGACACACCAGCTGGCCTTCCCACACGGCGGGCGCCGGCGACGTCCCCAGGCCCGTCACTCCGCGCGCGTACTCGTAGGCCCGGCCCACCGGCGAGCACGTCGCTACGGGGTTTCCGGCCGCGGTGAACCAGGCCCCTCCCTGGTACTCGCAGTGCAGCGGCAGGTCGTAGGCGTCGAGCGCCTCGACGTTGGCTCGATGCCCGTCGACGTCGAGCACCAGTAGGCGAGAGGGCTCGGTGAGCGCGAAGCGGTTGTCGAACATCACCAGCTCCCCCGTGCCGAGCCGGTGCACGTTGTGCTGTCGATAGAAGCCGAGTCGCTCCTGCTCGAGATCGATCACCTCGAAGTCGCTCCGCCACGGTGTGGTGCCGCCCGCGACGACCCACGCGATCTCACCGAACGACGGCCCCAGCCCCCGCACCTTGACCACGCTGTGGAGGTGACGGAGCGAGAGGTAGATGTCGCCTTGCTCGTCGACCCACAGCGAGTTGGCGTGGGTCACGTCCTGCGGCTTGCCGTCGGTGCTCACACGCACGAGGCTGGAGGGCGGCGTCCAGTGCTCCGAGAGCCACCACTCGGCCACGACGCCGGCATCGTCGAAGACGTAGAAGCCGTCGAGGAGCGCGAGCCGATTGCCCCCGACGTCGACCGTCTCGTTGGCGAGCGCATAGACGAGGCCGTGCTGCTTGAAGGCGTCGTGGTGGAGGTGCTCCTCGTGGTCGATGCCCTCGCGGAGGTAGCGAAGCTCGCGGCCGGCGAGATCGTACTCGCTGAGCACCGAGAAGCCACCTTGACTCGAGATCGAGAGCACGGTGCGATCCTCGGTGAACGACGTGGCCCGGATGCGTCCCGTCGCGCCTTCCGCCACCTGCTGGATCCACAACAGGTCGCCCTGGGCATCGAAGATCCCCACCACCGGATTGCCGCACGGGGAGCCCGCTCCGAACATCGCGGCCGACGACTGCCCGGTCGCGGTGAGGTCGGGGCGGCGGTCTGGCGCGGGGCCGGTCTCGAAGACCGTACTGGCTCCGTCGAGCCCGTCGGCGCGGCGAACCGACACCGTGTAGCGGGTGTCGGGGGTCATCAGGTAGAGCGGCACCGCGTGGGTCGTGGACACGTCGTGGCTCGCGTGCGTGCGCGGGGGGCGGGAGCCGTCGACCGGCGCGAAGGTCACCGACACGGCCGTTCCCGGGGCGACGTCGACGTGACAGACGCCGCGGAGGGGGTTCGTCTCCCGGTCGCAGACGACGTCGGTGGCGACGTGCAGTGGGAGCTCACCGGCCCGGTCGAGGTCGCCGGCGAGTGGAGCGAGAGCGGACACGCGCTCGGCGGGAGGCCCCGGAGGCAGCTCGGAGACGACGGGAGGCCGCGCGACGACCGCTTCGTGAGGGGGTACCGCCTCGGTGACCTCCGACGAGCATCCGCCCCCCACGAGGCCGACCACAGCGAGGTAGGTTGTCGGCACGCCTCTCATTGGCCCACCTCCCTTCCCAGGCGATGGAAGGACGCACCGTAACCCGAGCCACCGGGGACCCCTCCACGTGGACTTCGCGCACCGAGAGCAGACCCCCTTCGCGACCTCCCTGGTCTACCGGACCCACCGGGACCACCTCGAAGCCGTGGTCGAGCACCTCGACGCGGTTCGCCGGGTGGAGCTCCGTTCGCGGGCCGTCCACGCAGATGGACGTCTCGAGCAGCTCTACCGGTGGCACGGCACCAAGGCCGCGCTGCCGGTGCTCGTTCGCCCGTTCGTACCCGAACACCTGCTCGTGTGGGAGCAGCGTACGACCTGGAACGACGAAGCGACGACCGCCGAGTGGTCGATCGAGGTGCCGGGCCTCGGCCCCGCGATCGACTGCCGCGGCACGAACACCTACCACGAGGCCGCCGGCGGCTCGCGCATCGACATCTCGGGCGCCTTCGCCTTCCGCCCCGAGCGCGTGGACCAGCTGTCCACCATCCCCGCGAGCGCGGTGCCGATGGTGGAGCGCATGGTGGTCAGCCTCGTCGTGCCCCTCGTTCAGCAGAGCGGCAACGCAGTGGCGGACTACCTCCGGGCGACCAGCGCTCCGACGTTCAGAGGGCCTGGGGGTTGACCTTGACCTCGAATCGGGCGGTCACCGTGGGTCCCGCCTGCGCGAGCCGCAGATCGACGAGCCGCTCGTCTCGGTGGAAGATCCCCTCGAACGGAGGAACGGGAGTGCGATAGCGGGTCCACCCCGCCTCGTTCAGCGACCCGACGTAGGCATCCCACACCTTTCCGACGTTGCCGTTGCGGTGCACGAGCAGGGCGTTGGAGCCATCGTGGGAGACCACCTCGGCGCCCGCGGGGACGGTGATGCCGATCCCGTCGAGTACCGGCAGGGCGATCGCCGGGGCCTCGGGCTCGACCGGCGCCTCGGGCTCCTCGACGTCGGGCGCGGCTTCCTCCGGGTCTCCGCCCGTGTCGTTCGGCACCGTGGCGGGCACCTCGGGCTCTGCACCGAGCCCTCGGAGCTCCGGGGGCAGGAGCTCCTCGACCTCGGGCGGCAGGGCCCCCGCGCAGCCGAGCGCCACGCCCACGGCCCCGGCCAGCGCGCACACCATCCCCCACCTCGACCCTCGACGCATTGCGACCTCCTGCACCGTCCGCGCGATTGTGGACCATCGTCGCGGTCCGCGGGGACGCGATACGCTCCGCACCATGGGACGACGCGAGCAACATGAGGCGAGAGTGGCCGCCTTTCAGGCGCTGGGCAAGGATCTGGCGCGGCGCGCACGCTCCCGGTGCGAGCTCTGCGAGCAGGCCCGCAGCCTCCAGGTGCTTCCGGTGCCCCCTCCCGACGAAGCGGATCTCGACGCCGCGATCCTCGCCTGCGAGCCTTGCCGCGAGTGGGCCGGGGGCGGCCGCATCGTGGAGCCGTCGGAGCTTCGGTTCCTCGAGACGGCCGCCTGGTCCGAGATCGCCCCCGTGCAGATCGTCGCCGTGCGTCTGCTCCGTCGTCTGGTCGAGGAGGGTGATGCGCCCTGGGCCGCCGACGTGCTCGACGGCTTGTGGTTGCCGGAGGAGGTCGAGGAGCGGATCAGCGGGCAGCCCTGACCACGTCCCAGGTCTCGGCGACCCAGGCTGACAGACGCTCGGGGAAGTCGGCATCACTCTCCTGCTCGAGGAGCGGGAGGAGCTGACGGAGTTGCTCGAGGAGGCGCTCGGTGGCGGGGACCCGCGAGGCGCTCTGGAGGACGCTCGCGCAGTCCCAGAGCACGTCCTGTCGGGGGTCACGCACGCGCCTGCCGTCCTCCGGAGTCTCGGGGACGGACCGCCCGAGGACCTGGGTGACCTGCTTGGCGAGCTCACGGGCGAGCTCGGCGGTGCCGAGGGTCCCGAGGGACGGCTCGGCGGTGGCACGGACAGCTTCACGTTTCATGCCGTCGATCTTTACCACCACCGGTCGCTCCGCTCACCCCACGCCGCTACGAGCCGGCGGAACGCGGGATAGAGACGTCGTCCGGAGGCGCGGATGAGCGAGCGGTTCCAACTCGAGCCCGATTGCACGGACGGCAAAACCAGTGGGATCGAGTTGCGCATCGACGCGAAGCGGCGCGACCTCGGCGGTGGAACGATGGTTCGACGAACGCTGCCCACCGCGCGTCGGCGCGCGGTCGGCCCCTTCGTGTTCTTCGACCACTTCGGCCCTGGTGAGGGCGCGATGGACGTGCCTCCGCACCCCCACATCGGCCTCGCCACGGTCACCGCGCTCTTCGAGGGGCGGATCGTGCACCGCGACAGCACCGGGGTCCGCCAGGTCATCGAGCCGGGGGCGATCAACTGGATGCACGCGGGGCGCGGCATCGTCCACTCCGAGCGTACCGAGGGCGTGGCGGGGCCCATGCACGGCCTGCAGCTGTGGGTGGGCCTGCCGAAGGCCGAGGAGGACACCGATCCCGAGTTCACCCACGTCCCGTCCGGCGCCATCCCCGAGGACGAGGTGTCGGGCGTGCGACTCCGGGTTCTCGCCGGAGAGGCGTTCGGCATGACCTCGCCGGTGCCCGTGCGCTCGCGCCTCGGCTACGTCGAGGCTCGCCTGCCGGCGGGCGCGCGGCTGGTCCTGCCCGGAGACCTGCTCGTCGAACGGGCGCTGTACCTGGTCGAGGGGGAGGTGAACACCGACGGCGAGCCTCACCCGCGCCACCAGCTCGCCGTGCTCGCCGAAGGGCGTGACGTTGCCGTCGAGGCGGTGACCGATGCGCGGATGGTGCTCGTCGGCGGCGACCCCCTCGACGGTCCGCGAATGATGTTCTGGAACTTCGTGCACAGCGACCGGGCCGCGATCGAGCGAGCGAAGGACGACTGGGCTCACCGGCGCTTTCCCGTCGTGCCTGGCGACGAGGAAGCGTTCGTTCCCCTTCCCGGCGGCCGGTAGCCAGCGAGTAGGATGGGCGCGGGAGGTCCCATGGTTCGTGCGCTCCTGTCCAGTCTCGCCCTGCTCGTCCTCACCGGTTGTCCCGAGTACGAGTCCGTCTCCTACCGCATCGACCTCCAGGCCAAGACGATCGCGATCGTGGCCAGGGATCTCCGCAGCGATGATCCGACCGACCTCGACCAAGACTTTGCCACCGTAGCCCGTACGGTCCACGATCCCAGCGAGGAGGAGGGACTCTCCAACATCCAGGCCGACATGCGCGAGGAGGACGGCGAGCTCGTGGTCCGCTGGTCGGCGGAGTTCGATGAGCTCTCCGCCATCGACGTCTACAAGCACGACCGCAAGTCGCCCTACATCTGGTGCCCCGAGGGCGGCTCCGACGTCGAGATCACCACCGAGACCGGCGTGGTGCCCAAGGCGCTGAAGGGGTGCGTGGTCTTCGGCCGCAAGTCCAAGGTGCTCGAGTTCACCGTACACTACGACGTCGAGGGCTCGGTCTCCCTGCTGCCCCAGTTCCGGGCGAGTCAGTCGACCGAAGACTGACGCGCGAACGCGACGAAGAGGTTGTTCGCCGGCATGGCGATCACGTCGGTGCGACCGAAGCCCGCAGACTCAGCTCGGGCGGTGATGTCGTCGAGGTGCCGGATGCCCCAGCTCGGATCGCGCCGGCGCAGCGAGGCATCGAACTCGAGGTTGCTCGGCGCGGTGGGCACGTCGTGCTGAAAGAACGGTCCGTACAGCCAGAGCGCCCCGCCAGTCCGCACGACGCGGGCCGCGTTGTCGAGCAACGCCTCCGCGCACGCGAACGGCGCGATGTGGATCATGTTGGCGCAGAACACGGCATCGACCTGTCCCTCGACCGGCCAGGGCGCCTGCAGCACATCGAGCTCGAGCGGCGCGGCCACGTTGGGGAGGTCCCGGGACCAGGCTGCGATCGAGGCACGGTAGGCAGGATCCAGGTCGCTCGGCACGAAGCGGACCTCGGGAAACCGAGTCGCGAAGAAGGCGACGTGCTGGCCGGAGCCGCTCGCGACCTCGAGCACGGTCGACCCGGAGGTGAGCCGACCGTTCAACACGGACGCGATGGCGTCGCGGTTGCGACCAGTGGCGGGAAAATCGAGGCGTTCGTCCATCACCCGCCAGCGTATCCCGTCCGTCCCCACTTCAGGTCGCCCCCCAGCCACCGCGCGAGCAGCGGATCGCCGGTCGCCAGGGCGAAGTCGCGGATCACGTAGCGCTCCTCGCGGGACGGTGGGCGCTCGAGCATCGGCGCGAACCACGGGGGAAGCGCCCTCGCCCGCTCGAGCACGTCGATCAGGTGCTCCGACGACGTGGTCCAGCGAATGACCGTCTGACCGGTCCGACGACGCACCTCCGGCGCCTCGGTGGACTTGCGGACCAGGTGCAGCGAGAGCTCGGCCGGCGACGTCGTCCGGAGCCACCAGGGAAGGGTGGGCCGGACGTCACCGTCGTCGAGCACCGCCTCGACGGTGCACCGCGTGCCGCGGCAACCGAGTCCCACCAAGTCGACCTTCGGCGACCAGGAGCCCCGCTTCGTCGACAGCTCGAGGGTCGCGGGGCCGTAGTAGCGCTCCACCTCGGGAGGGGCCGGAGGGACGACCCGCCTTCGGCGACGCCCGAGGCGACCCGGAATCCCCATCAGTGGATCTTGGGGCAGTACGGCTCGCCGACCTCGTCGCAGTAGGTGGCGATGGGAATGCGCGTGTCGTGGTCGTAGCCGGTGCGGAGCCAGATCGAGCCGGCCACGGTGCGGTAGTAGACCCGCCACCCCCGCAGGGCGTGGAACATGCGCGGCTCCTCCTCCATGACCTCGGCGAACAGCTTGATCGCCTTCACGTAGGCCTTGGAGTGGTTGTAGTCCCAGATCGCACGATCGGGGTCGCGCGCGTAGCCCACGTCGGCGAGGTAGTTCCCGGCAGCCATGATGGCGTCGCCGTCGTCGTTGACGTCGCCCTCACCGTAGGCCTTCCACGTGGCGGGCATGAACTGCATGGGCCCCTGCGCCCCGACGATGGAGGTGCCCCGGAGTCGGCCCATGCGGGTCTCGTTGAGGTTGATCGACGCGAGGATCGACCAGGGCACGCCGTGCTTCGCCTCGGCCGCGCGGTAGTGCCCGAGCAGCGTCTCGGCGGCCAGAGGCTCCACGATGCGCCAGTCGGGCAGGTCGGTGCGCGGCTTCACCACGGTGCGCCCGAGCGCGATGGTACCCTCGAGGAGCCGCTGCACGCTCCAGCGGACGTCCTCGGGCACCAGGGGAATCACCGCCCCCGCCGCGACCGGATCGGCGGAGAGCACGCGGAGGATTCGCTGCTCCGCGTGTCCGAGGTCCGTGACGCGCTCGAGGGGCGTCGCGGGGTCGCGGATGGCGTGCTCGAGCTCCCCGAGCCGGCGGGCCCGGGCCTCGTTGGCGGCGGGCACACGAAGGTCGATCGGCTCGGGCTCGGGCTCGGGCGCAGGCTCCGGCGCCACCGCAGGGGTGGGGTCCGCGGTCGTGGCCTGCGGCGCGGCGGGCTCGGGCGGCGTGGACGTGCGGCAGGCGAGGAGGAGGACGAGGAGTGTCATGACCCCCCAATAGCCGGGGTTGCTCAGCCGAGGGGGCTCTCCGCACCCTTGACGATCGCGTCGACCACCGACGGGTCCGCGAGCGTGGAGGTGTCGCCCAGACGCTCGGGTTCGCCCTCGGCGACCTTGCGCAGAATCCGCCGCATGACCTTGCCCGATCGCGTCTTGGGCAACCCCGGCACCACCTGGAGCTTGTCGATGCGAGCGTGTGCGCCGATGTGCTCGCGGCAGGCCTCGTTGAGCAGATCGATCAACGTGTCGTGGGGCGTGTCGGCCGTCTGGAGAACCACGTAGGCGTAGACGCCCTGGCCCTTCATGTCGTGGGGGTAGCCGACGACGGCGGCCTCCGCGACCTCGGCGGTGGCGATCAGCGCGCTCTCGAACTCGGCCGTGCCCATGCGGTGGCCGCTCACGTTCAGCACGTCGTCGACACGGCCAGTGATCCAGTAGTAGCCGTCCTCGTCGCGCCGTGCGCCGTCGCCCGTGAAGTAGTGGCCGAGCACGTGGCTGAAGTAGGTCTGCACGTAGCGTCGGTGGTCACCCCACACCGTGCGCGCCATGCCCGGCCAGGGCGCGCCGATGCACAGCAGCCCCTCCCCAGGGCCCTGGACCAGCCGGTTGTCGGCGTCGAAGAGCACGGCGTCGACCCCGGGAACCGGCAGGGTCGCGGACCCCGGTTTCGTGGCCGTGGCCGGCGCGATGGGGGTGATCATGTGCCCCCCGGTCTCCGTCTGCCACCACGTGTCGACCACCGCGCAGCGCTCGTCGCCGACCACGCGGTAGTACCACTCCCACGCCGCGGGGTTGATGGGCTCCCCCACCGTCCCGAGCACGCGCAGCGACCCGAGGTCGTGCCGCTTGACTGGCTCCTCGCCGTGGGCGGCCAGGGCGCGGATGGCGGTCGGCGCGGTGTAGAACACCGTGATCCGGTGGCGCTCGACCATGTCCCAGTACCGGCCGGCGTCGGGATACAGCGGCGTCGACTCGAACATCAGGGTCGTCGCTCCGTTGGCGAGCGGACCGTACACGATGTAGCTGTGGCCGGTGATCCAGCCGATGTCGGCGACGCACGCGAACACGTCGTCTTCGCGTAGGTCGAAGGTCGTCTGGCAGGTCCAGCTCGCCCAGAGCAGGTAGCCGCCCGTGGTGTGGACCAGCCCCTTTGGCTTGCCGGTGGAGCCCGACGTATAGAGGATGAACAGCGGATCCTCGGCATTCCGGGGAACCGCATCGTGCAGATCTCCGGCCCCGGGCACCACCTCCTGCCACCAGACGTCGCGACCCGGCGTCATGTCGACGGGAGCGCCGGTGTGCCGGTACACGAGCACCTTGGACACGCTCGCCTGCCGGAGCGCCTCGTCGGTGGTCGCCTTCAGGGGAATCGTGCGACCGCCACGACGGCCCTCGTCCTGGGTGATCACGACGCTCGCGCCGCAATCGAGGATGCGGTCGCGGAGCGCCTCCGCGGAGAACCCCCCGAACACCACCGAGTGGATGGCCCCGATGCGGGCACACGCGAGCATCGCGACCGCGGCCTCGGGAACCATGCCCATGTAGATGACGACCCGGTCCCCGGGAGCCACCCCGAGCGCCTGGAGCGCATTGGCTGCGCGACACACCATCAGGTGGAGCTCCCGGTAGGAGATCTGCCGAACCGTCCCGGGCTCGTCGCCCTCCCACACGATGGCGATCTTCTCGCCCTGCATCACGAGGTGGCGGTCGAGGCAATTCTCGGCGACGTTGAGCACGCCGTCGGAGAACCAGCGGATCGCCTGCTTGGGAATCCGGTAGAAGTCCCCCTCGAGGCCCAGAGTCGGCGGACTGCGCCAGTACAGCCGCTCCTTCGCGGTCGCGAGCCAGAAGCCCGACGGATCCGCCTTCGCGCGATGACGCAGCTCCAGGTACTGTGCTCGCGAGGGAACGGGGCCCTGTGCCTGCGCGGCAACGCGCGGGGGAACGGGGTAGAGGTCGGCCACGTCACTCTCCTTTGCGATCGAGCCAGGATGGTAGCACTCCGGGGTTCGCATCTCGGGATACCCGGAGCGATGGACCTTGGGACCAAGAGATTCCCGCGATCGGTGGAGGGTAGGGTGTACGTAGCGGCGTTCTCCGAACTACGAATCGGCGACATCGAGCGGGTGGGCGGCAAGAGTGCCGGTCTCGGCGAGCTGGGTCACGCCCTGGCTGGTCAGCCCGCCAGCGTCCCCGACGGCTTTGCCATCACGGCCGAGGCGTTCCGTGCCTTCGTGGCCGCGAACGAGCTCGACGTCTTTCTGCGCGAGACGCTCGAGGGTCTCGACCCGTCCGACATCGAGGACCTCCAGCGACGCGGAGCGCACATCCGGGAGACCATCCAGAAGGCGCCGCTTCCTGGGCCCATCGTCGACGAGATCAAGATGGCGCTCGGGAATCTCGGCGACGGCAGGGTCGCCGTCCGCAGCTCGGCCACGGCCGAGGACCTGCCCGACGCGTCGTTCGCCGGCCAGCAGGACACCTACCTCGACATCAAAGGCGAGGACGCGGTCATCGAGGCCGTCCACCTCTGCTACGCGTCCCTGTTCACCGACCGGGCGATCAGCTACCGGCAGGGCCACGGCTACGACCACCTCGAGGTCGCGCTGGCCGTCGCCGTTCAGCGCATGGTCGACAGCGTCTCGAGCGGGGTCACGTTCACCCTGGACCCGGACCAGGGAATTCGCGAGGTCGTCCACATCGACGCGATCCGGGGCCTCGGGGACTCCCTCGTGTCGGGCGTGACCACGCCCGATCAGTACAAGGTGTTCGCGCCCCTCCTCGGCGAGCACCAGCCGCTGCTCGACCGCGTCGCGAGCTACGACGGCCAGTCCTTCGTGCTCTCGATCGAGCAGGTGCTCCTGGTCGCGAGCGTGGGCAAGGCCATCGAGGCGCACTTTGGAAGGCCGATGGACATCGAGTGGGCCTTCGACCCCGACGGCACGCTGCAGGTGCTCCAGGCGCGCCCCGAGACGGTGCAGGCGCGAAAGGGACCGGCCGGGCTGTCGCGCACCATCCTCGAGTCGCACGGAGACCGCATCGCGAGCGGGATCGCCGTCGGCGCCGACGTGGGGGCGGGCCGCGTGCGCGTGATGACGGACACGAGCCAGCTCTCGAGCTTCCAGGAGGGGGAGGTCCTCGTCGCCGTGCGGACGGACCCCGACTGGGAGCCCGCGATGCGCAAGGCGGCCGCGATCGTCACCGACACCGGAGGCCGGACCTGCCACGCCGCCATCGTGTGCCGAGAGCTGGGGGTCCCGGCCGTGGTGGGCGCCTCTGACGCCACAGATCGCATTCCCGACGGCATCGAGGTCACCGTGAGCTGCGCCGAGGGCTACGAGGGCCACGTCTACGAGGGCCGCGGAGCGTGGCGCTACGAGACCGTGGAGCTCGACACGAGCCGCGAGCTCCCCGCGAAGATCATGGTGAACGTGGCCAATCCCTTCGACGCCTGGCGCGCGGCGCAGCTTCCCGTCGACGGGGTCGGCCTGTTGCGGCTCGAGTTCCTCGTGGGCTCGCACATCGGCATCCACCCGAGCGCCCTGCTCGACCCGTCCCGCGTCTCCGACGACGACCGGGCCTACATCGAGAAGGTCACGAAGCCCTACGGTAGCGGAGCGGCCTACTTCGTCGACCGACTGGCCACCGGGGTCGGTCAGGTCGCGGCCGCGTTCTACCCGCGACCCGTGATCGTTCGCCTGTCGGACTTCAAGACCAACGAGTACCGCGGCCTTCGTGGGGGGGACGTCTTCGAGCAGGTGGAGGCCAACCCCATGATCGGGTGGCGGGGCGCGTCTCGCTACGTCGATCCCGCCTTCAGGGACGCCTTCCAGCTCGAGTGCCGGGCGATGGCGCGCGTCCGCGGCGAGATGGGTCTCGACAACGTGCGGGTGATGGTGCCGTTCTGCCGCACGCTCGGCGAGGCCGACCAGGTGCTCGCGACCATGGCGGAGTTCGGACTACCGCGCGGCGAGAACGGGCTGCAGGTCTACTGCATGGTCGAGATCCCCTCGAACGCCATCCTGGCCCGGCAGTTCGCCGACCGGTTCGACGGCTTCTCGATCGGCTCGAACGACCTCACCCAGCTCACCCTCGGCATCGACCGTGACGGTGACCGCCTGCAGGCCTCGTTCGACGAGGCCGACGAGGCGGTCAAGGCCCTGATCGCCCAGTCGATCGCCGGGGGTCACGAGAAGGGCATTCCGGTGGGGATCTGCGGCCAGGCCCCGAGCGACAAGCCCGAGTTCGCGGCCTGGCTCGTGGAGCAGGGGATCGACAGCGTGTCGCTGACCCCGGATTCCGTGCTGCGAACCCGCAAGTGGCTCGAGCGCCTGACCTGATTCCGGTTCTGGGGAGCCCGTGATACCGTCCGGGCGCATCTGACGTGGCTATGGCGACGATACGCCAGCGCTCCCGCAACCCCAGGCACTCCAGGATCCCCGTGAGCCAACTGTCCGTCGAACAGGTCGAAGCCCGCATCGAGACGCTCGCTCCCCAGGTCGAACGCGCCCGCAGCGAGATGGGCCGGGTCCTCGTGGGGCAACGCTACATGGTGGACCGCCTCCTCATCGGGCTGCTCGCCGACGGGCACGTCCTCCTCGAGGGGGTGCCCGGGCTCGCCAAGACCACCGCGGTCAAGGCGCTCGCCAGCGCGACGGACCTCGAGTTCTCCCGGGTGCAGTTCACGCCGGACCTCCTGCCCGCCGACGTGGTCGGGACGCAGATCTACCAGCCTCGCTCGGGGGAGTTCGACACCCGGCGCGGCCCCGTGTTCGCCAACATCGTGCTCGCCGACGAGATCAACCGGGCCCCGCCCAAGGTGCAGTCCGCGCTTCTCGAGGCCATGCAGGAGCGCCAGGTCACGATCGGCGACGAGACCATCCCGCTGCCGCGGCCGTTCCTGGTGCTCGCCACCCAGAACCCCATCGAGCAGGAGGGCACCTACCCGCTGCCCGAGGCCCAGGTCGACCGCTTCATGCTCAAGCTGTCCGTGACCTACCCGTCGCTCGAGGAGGAGCTGCAGATCATCGAGCGCGCGTCGTTGCCCGTGCCTCGGCTCTCTGCCGTCGTCACCGAGGGCACGCTGCTCGAAGCACAGGCCCTCGTCCGCGAGGTCAAGGTGACCGACGTGCTCATGCGCTACATCGTCGACCTCGTGCGCGCGACGCGCGACCCCTCCGCGATCGACGGCTCGCTCACCTCTGCGATCGAGTTCGGAGCGAGCCCCCGAGCATCCATCGCGCTCGCCGCGGCCGCTCGCTCCCACGCGTTTCTCGATGGTCGCGGCTACGCCCTGCCCGAGGACGTGAAGGCCATCGCCCCCGACGTACTGCGCCACCGGATCCTCCCCACCTACGAGGCCGAGGCCGACGGGCTCACCCCCGACGACCTGGTGCGGCGCATCCTCGAGAAGGTGGACCAGCACTGACGATGAGTGCGCTCACGCCCGAGGAGCTGCGCGAGCTGCGTCGCCTGCACGTCTCGGCGGGACGGCGCGTGGACTCGCTGTTTGCCGGGGAGTACCGCTCGGCGGTTCGCGGCAAGGGCATGGAGTTCGAGGAGGTGCGGGCGTACGTCCCCGGGGACGACGTTCGGCACATCGACTGGAACGTCACCGCCCGCACCACCGAGCCCCACGTCAAGGTGTTCCGCGAGGAACGCCAGGCCACCGTGCTGCTGGTGATCGACGTCTCGGGATCGGTGCGCGTCGGCTCGGGAGGTCGCGACGGCCGCACGTCCCGGCGGCTCCAGATCGCCCGGATCGCGGGCGGCCTCGCCTACGCCTCCATTCGCAACCAAGACCGCGTGGGGCTGGTGAGCTTCACCGACCACGTCGAGACCTACCTGCCTCCGCGCAAGAACCGCGGCCACGTCTGGGCCGTGATCCGGGCCGCGTTCGCGGCCACGGGAGCCGAGCGCGGCACCGACCTCGCCGAGGCCCTCCGCTTCGTCCAGTCGGTCCAGCGCCGTCGCGCCGTGGTGGTCATCGTCTCGGACTTCCTCGACGACGAGGCGTACCTCGAGCGGCTCGGTCCCCTCGCGCGGAGACACCAGGTCCACGCGGTGGTCGTCCACGGCGCGCTCGACGGCGCCCTGCCGGCCATCGGGCTCACCGAGGTCGTGGACGCAGAGACCGGACAGCGCGTGCTCGTCGACACGGCCGCCTTCGTGGCCCGCCAGTCGGTCGACGAGCGCGTGCGCGCGCTCCGGCGTCGAGGCGCCCGGGTGGTCCCGATCTCGACCGACACCGATCCCTTCACCGCCCTGATGGCCCACTTCCACCGAGAGGGAGCCCGGCGATGATCCTCTGGCTCTCCCTCGGATGGCTCGTCGGCTGCGGCCGGACCCCCGAACCGGTCCCGACGACGCGCGCCCCGGTCACCGTGCAGGCGGTGCTCGAGCGTCCGCCCGAGGGCGGGGGCGGCGTGCTCGTGGTGCGCGTGGAGCACGATCAGGACCTCGACGTCGAGCTTCCCACCCCCGTGGCCTCCGGTCTCGAGTTCGAGCTGCTGGCCCCCCCGACCATCGAGGTGCTCGGCGAGAGCAATCTCGTCACCCAGCGGTTTCGCTTCAGCGGCTCTCGCGGCCACTACGAGGTGCAGCCGCTCGAGGTCGCCTACCCCGGTCCCGACGGCCAGCCGGCTACCGCCGCCAGCGATGCCCTGTTCCTCGACCTCGGGACCGACCCGGTGAGGTCCGACGAGGAGATGGCCGACATCGTCGAGAGCTCCGACCCTCGAGGTGGCTACGGCTGGCTGATCGGCGGCATCGTGGGGGTACTCGTCGCGGTGGGATTCGCGTTCTGGCCCCGCCGCCAGACGCAGGAGGTCGCAAAGCGCCCGCCGCTGCCGCCCCACCTCGCCGCGCTCCACGCCTGGGAGGCCGTTCGCGCCGATCCCGAGCGCTCGGACGAGGAGAAGGCCCGTGAGCTCTCCGTGATCTTCCGGCGCTACGTCGAGGCGGTGCTGCGTTTCGAGGCCACCGCCGCCACCACCAAGGAGATCGTGGACCACCTGCAGGGCCTCGCCCGTCTCCCCGAGGGCAACGTTCCCCGCGCGAAGCGACTGCTGCGGGCCACCGACCGCATCAAGTTCGCCGAGGAGCGCCCCACCGACGAGCTCGTGGCAGAGCTCGACGCGGACTTGCGCGCGTTCGTGGACGCCACCCGGCCGAGCCAGGTCCGGAGCGCCTGATGGAGTTCGCCAACCCAGCTGCCTTCGGACTCCTGCTGCCGGTGCTCCTGCTGCCGCTGCAGCGCTACCTCACCGGCCGGAACGTGCTCGCCGTGCCCCGCCTCGCGGATCGCGACCGGCGGCTGACCGCGCGGCTCGCCCTCGCCTGGGTGCCCGGCGTTCTGCAGGTCGCGGCCCTCTCCCTCATGGTGGTCGCGCTCGCCCGGCCGCGGCTCACGCGGCGCGACGTCCGGGTCGACAGCGAGGGTCTCGACATCGTGCTCGCCGTCGACACCTCGGGGAGCATGCGCGCGACCGACTTCAGTCTCGGCGACCAGCAGGTCAACCGGCTGCAGGTCGCGAAGGGCGTGATGGCCGAGTTCATCGAGGGACGCCCCTACGATCGCATCGGCGTGGTCGTGTTCGGTGAGGAGGCCTTCACCCACGTGCCCCTCACCATCGACCACGAGACCCTGCTCGCGATCATGGACCAGGTCGAGATCGGGGTCGCCGGAGCCCAGCGCACCGCGATTGGCTCGGCCATCGCCGTGAGCGCCAAGCGGCTCAAGGACCTCGAGGCTCCCGAGCGACTGGTCATCTTGCTCACCGACGGCCGCGACAATGGTGACCTCATCTCGCCCACCGAGGCCGCCCAGGCCGCTGCTGCACTGAACATCAAGCTCTACACCGTCGGTGTCGGCGCGCAGTCGCAGGGACCGAGGTTCCTGCGCACGTCGGACGGACTCGACGAGAGCGGACTCCGGCGCATCGCCGAGATCACCGGCGGCCAGTACTTCCGGGCCACCGACGCGCAGAGCCTCGAGCGGATCTACGAGACGATCGACCAGCTCGAGCCGTCGCCGGCGGAGGTGGTCGAGCTCGTCCAGCACGAGGAGCTCTTTCGGCGCTTCCTCGTGCCCGGGGTCGGACTGCTGGCCCTGCAGCTGCTGCTGTCGGGCACCGTGTTGCGGAGGGGACCGTGAACCTGTGCGAGGGCACCTGGCTTCCCCAGTGCGGCTGGCTCTTGCTGTGGCCCGTCGTGGGCGTACTGGGCGCGCTGACCGCGGGCTTCTCCTGGATGGCCCGCGATCGGCTCGCCCAGATCGTGCGCGGCGACCTTCTCGAGCAGGTCGTGCCTCGCTCGGTCCGCGCGAGGCGCACCGTGCGTGACGTGCTCGCCTTCACGGGGCTCGCCCTTGCGCTGTTCGCGCTGGCCGGACCCCGGTTCGACAAGCAACTCCAGATCGTGCGCGCTTCGGGCACCGATCTCGTGATCCTGTTGGACCTGTCCCGCTCGATGAACGCCCGGGACGTCGACCCGAGCCGCCTCGAGCGCGCCCGGCGGGAGATCGCGGACCTGGGGCGGCTCATCGAGGGCGACCGCGTCGGGCTCGTCGTCTTCGCCGGCGCGGCGTACCCGAGGCTCCCCCTGACCGAAGACTTCACCGCCCTCGAGCTCGTGGTCTCCGAGACGGACACCGATAGCTTCCAGGCCCAGGGCTCCAACCTCGCGGCGGCCATCCGCGAGGCCCTCGATCTCCTGGACAATCACGAGGACCAAGCGGGACAGGCGCTGATCGTCCTGTCCGACGGCGAGACCCACCAGCCCGACGAGGCCCTGGCTGCCGCCCAGGAGGCGTCGGCGCGCGGCGTGCCGATCTACACCATGGGCATCGGGATCGAGCCCGCGCCCGTGCCGATGCCCGACGGGAGACCGATGAGTCACCAGGGGCGCCCCGTGTTGTCCAGCCCCGACTTCACCACGCTCGAGGACGTCGCCCGGATCACGGGCGGTGCCTTCGTCCAGAGCAACGCCGCCGCCAACGACATGACAGGCTTGTACGGCGAGATCCGCGACACCATCCAGGCGGTCGCGCGGGACTTCCACCAGCGGGAGACCTGGCGGGAGGCGTTTGGCTGGCCGCTCTCCATCGCTCTGCTCTGCCTGCTCGGGGCGGGCTGGATCGGGGAAGGCCGACGGAGCTTCGGAGCCGCCAGCACCGTCGTGTTGGCCCTCGGTCTCGCGAGCTCCTCGGCCCGGGCGGGTCCCCTCGAGGACGCCGACGCCCTCTACCGCGAGGGCCGTTACGAAGCCGCCGCCGAACAGTACACGCAGTTGTCGCTCGAGCAGCCCGGTGACGTCGAGATCCTGGACCGGCTCGGCGCGGCTCGGTACCGCGCCGGCGACTACGACGGCGCGGCGAGAGCATTCGACGAGGCGTTGTCGCTGTCGGACGACTCGGACCTCCTCTTCAATTCCGGCAACGCGCACTATCAGGCGGGTCGCCTCGAGCGCGCGCTCTCGCGCTACGACGAGGCCCTCGAGGTCAGCCCGGGCCACCGGCCCGCGCTCCGGAACCGCGGCATCGTCGAGGACGAGATCGCGCGGCGCCGCCAGATCCAGCCCCCTCCTCCGCCGCAGCCCCAGCCACAGCCCGGTGGCGACTCCGAGCAACCCGAGGAGTCCCCGCCGGGGGACCAACCGGAGCCCCCCGAGGACCCCGGCGAAGGGCCCCCGCCCCCCGATCCGTCCGGTGAACAGGCTCCACCCCAGGGAGAGCCCGGTGAGCAGGACGCCCCACCGCAGGGCGAGCCGGACGATCCGGGCAGCTCCGGCGCCGTGGACCCCGAGGAGGTCGAGGAGCAGTCCGAAGAGCGCCCTGCCGACGAAGGCGGCATCGACAGCGACGGAGAAGCCGGACCCATCAGCGCGAGCCAGGCCCATCGCCTGCTCGACTCGATCGAGGAGGGCAGCCAGCGGGTGCAGGTCCGGGGCCGCTCGGGAGACAAGCCATGGTGATGTGGTGGATGCTCGCCGTGGTCGCCCAGGCGGCCCAGGTGCTGCTGAAGGTGCAGCCCACCGAGCTCGTCGAGGGACAGTCCGGACGCGCCCAGCTCCTGGTGGTCTCGAACACCGTGGGCCGCCGCAGCCTCCGGCTGGCCCGGGTCCCCATCGTCGAGAGCAACGACGGCCTCTCGATCGGCTTCGACGGCCAGTCGAGCGAGTTCCAGGTGATCAACGGGCAGATCACGCAGATCCTCTCCTTCGGCTACCGGGTGACCGCTCTGCGCGAGGGCACGTGGAAGGTCGGACCCGTCGAGGTGATCCTGGACGATGGCAGCCGCACGGTCACCAAGGCCGTCGACGTGCGCGTCACGACCCGCGAGGATGCCGAGGAACGCCCCGACGTGGTCGTGGAGAGCAGGTTCGACACCGAGCGTGCCTACGAGGGCCAGCTCGTGCTCTACGAGTTCCGCCTCGAGTCGAGGAATCCCGACGCCACGGTGGAGTGGCTGTTCCCCGACTTCGAGGGGCTGCGCCAGCCGCAGGAGGGCAACGGAGACCTGCGCGAGTACCCGATCGAGGACCCCGAGGGCACCATCGTGGTCTCCGAGGGCGCGGTGCCGCTCATCGCGACCGGCACGGGCACGCGGACCTACGAGCCCGCAGTGGCCAACGTGAAGACGCCGATCGGGACCCGACGGCGGATGATGTTCCTCCAACGAATCCGCAACGATCCGTGGGCCACGAGGCCCACCGAGCTCACGGTGGTGCCCCTTCCCCCGCCGCCCCCGGACTTCACGGGGCTGGTGGGGGACTTCGAGCTGACCTCCCGGCTCGCGCAGCGGAGGGCCGAGGTCGGACAGTCGATCGACTGGATGGTGGGGATCAGCGGAGACGGCGTGCTGGAAGGCTTCACCCTGCCCGCCTACTCGGCTCCGGGCGCCGCGGTCTACGACGAGGATCCCCACGTCGTCGCGGACGTCGAACAAGGAGCGTGGAGGTCCTCGGCGACCTTTCGCCGGGCCCTCGTACCCACCGAGGCGGGCTCGCTGCAGCCCCCTCCCCTGCGTCTCGTGACCTTCTCGCCGACCCGCGAGGAGTACGTGACCCACGAGATCGCGCTCCCGACCATCGTGGTGACGCCTGGCCGAGAGGGCACCGGGGAGGTCACGTCCTTCGCCCCCGAGGAGGGCCCCGAGGTCGCCGTGGACGTCGACATGGCCCCGCGACCCATCCTGCGGTCCGGGAGGGCCGTCGCGTGGCGACTGACCGGCTGGCTGCCCGTGATGCTCGGGCTGACCGCGCTGCCAGGCATCGCGCTCTGGCTGCGCGAGCTCGGGGGATGGGCGCACGAGTGGTGGCAGGCGCGTCAGAAGCCCGTCGAGGTCGAACGCACCGCGGCCGAGGTCGTGGCCGCGGCCCCCCGTGATCCGGAGGGTCGCGCCGCCGCCTACGAGACCGCGCTGCGCCTCGCGATCGACGAGCGCCCCGACGACGAAGAGCTCCAGGCGATCTTCCGGGACTTCCTCCGGGCCCGGTTCGGTGAGGGCCGAGTCCCGCGCGACCTCGAGGTCCGGATCGAGCAGGCGGTGAAGCCGCAGCAGGACGCTCCATGAGGTGGGTCCTCCTCTTCGGGCTGCTCGGCTGCGGAGGTCGGGGGGTGGTCGCCGCCGGCGCCGAGCGGTGGGACGCCAACCGCGTCGAAGAGGCGATCACGGCCTGGAGCGAAGCCGCGGACCGGGGGCCCCCGTCGGGCATCGTCGACTACGACATCGGCACCGCCTGGCTGCGTCTCGGCGACGCTTCGCGCGCCATCGTCCACCTTCGCGCCGCCGGGGCCCGTCGGCCCCGGGACGGCTCGGTCAACCACAACCTCGCGCTCGCGCGCGCCGAGCTCGGCGCGGTGCCTCCTCCCGTCGAGCTCGCCGCGGGCTGGATGAGCGCGGTGACACCAGGCGAGCTCGCGGCCATCGGGTGGCTCGTGATCCTCCTCGGGTCCGGCCTCGTGTCCGCGCACGCGTGGCGCCGACCCGACGAGCCCCTGCGAAGGTCGGCCCCGGCCGTGAGCGGGCTGCTCCTCGTGGGGGTGGGCCTCGCGATCGGGGCCACCGCGGTCCAGGGGGCTGCGGACCACCGGAAGCATCCCGTTGCCGTGGTGCAGGTCGAGCTCACCCCGCTCCGCGACAGCCCGGCCATCGACTCCCAGGCGCGGACCCAGCTCCGGTTCGGCTCCGAGGTTCGCCTCGAGCAGCGTCGCGGCGATTTCTGGCTCGTCGAAGACGGGCGGGAGCGTCGGGGCTGGGTCGCCGCCGCTTCGCTCGTCTATCCGCTCGGGTTCGAGCGCCGGTAGTCGAGCCGCGCGGGGCGGTGTAGGGGGCCTCTGCCAGGAGGCCCCATGCTGCCGACCATCCTGTTCGCCTTCGCCTGCACGCCCAAGACCACACTCGAAGCCGCATCGCCCGACGCTCCCGTCCCGAGGAACGTGATCCTGGTGATCGGCGACGGCATGGGGCCACAGCAGATCGGCCTGCTCGAGCTGTACCGGCGCAAGCGGCCCTCCCGGCCCGCCGACGAGCCGCCGAGCGCGTTCGCCCAGATCGCCCGCGCGGGCGGTCTGGGCATGTCGCTTCACGATCCCGACGGCTTTCTCGTGACCGACTCCGCCTGCTCGGCGACGCAGCTCTCGACCGGCGTTCCCTCCCTGGTGCGGGCGCTGGGCGTCGACGCCACCGGCGCCTCGGTCCCCACGGTGCTCGAGGTGGCGAGGTCTCGGGGCCTCGCCACCGGGCTCGTCTCCGACACCCGGCTCACGCACGCCACACCGGCCGGGTTCGCGAGCCACGTGCCGTCGCGGGACGACGAGAACACGATCGCCGAGCAGATGCTGGCGACGGGGCCCGACGTGATGCTCTCCGGCGGCTGGCGCCACTTCGCGGGCCCGGACACCGAGGGATCGAAGCGCACCGACCGCGACCTCATCGCCGAGGCCGAGGCCGACGGGTACGCCGTGGTCCGGGACCGTGCGGCCCTCGCCGAGGCCGGGCCACGAGTGCTCGGGTTGTTCGCCGAGTCGTCGATGCTCGACGCGATCACCGAGCGCCGCACGCGCAACGACGCCGAGCGCACCGAGCCTTCGCTCACCGAGATGGCGATGGCCGCGATCGACCGACTCGACGAGGACGAGGATGGTTTCTTCCTGATGATCGAGAGCGGGCAGATCGACTGGGCCGGCCACGCCAACGACGCCGGCTGGCTGCTGCACGAGATGCTGCGCGCCGACGAGATGCTCCGGGCCGTCCGCTCGTACGTCGAACAGGACGGCGAGACGCTGCTCCTCGTGACCGCCGACCACGAGACCGGCGGCTTCGGCATCGGCTATCGGCGAGGGGACGCCCCCGAGCCTCGTGCGCTGCCGGGCGACGCCTTCGAGGGCGTGATGTTCGATCCGGGCCAGAACTATGGGGAGCCGGCGGTGCTCGAGCTCCTGGAGGGTCAGCAGGCGCCGATCTACGCCATCCTGATGCAGATGATGGCCACCGGAGCGCCCACGCCGGCTCGTGTGGTGACGGCCCTCGAGGAGGGCACGGGAATCCGCATCGACGAGGCAGCGGCAGCCCGGATCCTCGCCAGTCACCCCGATCCCCTCGGCCTCGTCGACGGACCGGTGCCCGCAATCCGGGACTTCCCGGCCTTCTTCGCGCCGACCGATCGGGCGCGCACCAACCTGGTGGCCCGGGAGCTCGGCCGCGCCCAGAACGTCGTCTGGGCCACCGGCGGGCACACCCACACGCCCGTACCCGTGTACGCGGCGGGACCCGGCGCCGAGGAATTCACGACGTTCTTGCACCACACCGACATCGGGAAGCGCCTGATGGCGTGGGCGAAGGGAACCGAGTAGAGCGCGTCGCGCGCGCGAGCGGTTCGTTACAATCGCCAGACGCCTGACGGAGCGCAGCTCGATGTCCATTCGTTTCGCCACGGTCGCGGTGGCCGCCGGTCTCGTCGCGGCCCTCGCGCTCTTGCCGTGGGGCTTCCTGACGCAGGGTGCGCTCGCGTCGGGAGAGGCGGCGCCCGGGTGGGTGACCGTCGTCGGTCACCTCGGGGCCTTCCTCGCCTTCGTGGGCGCGGGAGCGCTCGCCACCCGGGGCCGCGTGGTGCGTCCGTGGCTCGCAGGCCCTCTGGCCGGGTTCGTCGCCGCCAGCCTCGCCGCCTGGCTCGTGTGGCTGCCCGTGGTCCACGCGATCTCGCTCGAGCCCTTGTGGGCGGTGGCTCGTGCGGGCGAGGCCCTCGGCGACGAGGCGCCGTCGGTCGTCGGACCAGCCACCGCGGACCTGCTCCTCCAGGGCATCCTCGGCTTCTGGGGACTTGCCGGTGTCGGCGCGGTCGGCGGGCTGATGGGCACGGTGGTGAGCCGCGGGAGTCGCCAGCCCTTCCGCGGCACCGTCCGCGCCCCGTTCCTCTGGCCGATTCGGCTGTGGGCCTGGACCGCTCTCCTCGTGTCGGCCGGCTTCGTCGTGCTGCACCAGGGCATGTTCGACATCGTGTGGACCGAAGCCCGCGGCCACGGCGTCCTCGATCCCGGCCCCTTGTTCGTCATCAACGGCGCGCTGCTCGGCTTCGCGACCGCGGCCCCGTTCGGGGCGGGACTCTACCGACTGGCCCGGAGCTCCCGGGTCACCCTGCAGCGCCTCGCCTTTCGAGGCTACGGGGTCGTCGGCATGCTCGCCTTGTTGCTGTGGTGGGCGGTCCTCCCCCTCGTCGCCCCCGCGCTGGCTGGCCCCAACCCCGCGTTCGTGGCCTACGCGCTCGCACCGCTGGCCGGTGCGGCCCTCGGAGCGGCGATCGTTCGCCACGATCCCGAGCCCCCCGTCGCCCGCGCCTCCGACGTGTGGTGGGAGATGATGCCGCTCGCGCTGCTCACCGGGCCCATGGTCGCGGGCCCCGGTCTCGGCGGCGTGGCCTGGGCAGCGCTCGTCGGTCCGCTCGTGTGGAAGCCCCACCTCGGCGCCGACCCGGCGACCTGGCCTCCGCTGCTCGGCACCCTCTCCGAGGTGATGCTGTTTCCCGCGGCGGCGTGGGCGCTGCTCGTGCTGGTCCCCATGCTCGAGGTACTCGTGGTGTTCCTGCCCGTCCTGATCGCACTGCGACAGGGCGCGGTGCGCCACTTCGAGCGTCGAGTCGAGGAGGTCCGCGAGGCCCACACCCAGCCCCGCCTCACGGCCGTCTCTCCGTCCTCCACCCCCGAAGACATGGAGACCGAGCTTCGCAGGCCGCCGGTCACTGGTTAAGGGTGCCGGACGAGCCAGGTTCAGGAGGACGAAGTGGGCTTGCTGATGCGCGCGGCGATGGTGGTGCTGCTCGGGTACCTCGTGAGCCCCCCGGCGCTCGCCGGCAAGCTCGATCGGCTCTCCGACACCGAGAAGGTGCACTGGCGAGCGCTTCGCGTCTTCGTCGACAAGGACGAGCAGAAGCTCTGGCTCAAGCTGAAGAGCGAGGAGGAGCGGAACCAGTGGCTGAAGGACCGCGGCTACTGGGAGCGCTTCTACCAGCACCCGCCCCACGTCCGCGACCAGATCGTGGCTGGCGACGTGAAGAAGGGCTGGAACCGCGAGAAGCTCTTCATGGCGTGGGGCCAGCCCTCGGAGCGTCGAATGCTCACCGGGCGGCCGGCGAACCGTTCCGAGCGACTCATCTACCGCTTCCAGGTCGACAAGAAGGGCTTCGTCACCGTGGTGGTCGACGCCAGGCCGGACTACAAGGCGGTCGACCGGTACCAGGTGGACGTCGTGCTCGACGACGACGTCATCACCGAGCTCACCCGTCGTGACGACTGGCTCTGACCCAGAGCTGCGCATCGAGCCCGCGCGACAGCGGGACGCGCTCCACACCCTGACGCTTCATCGAACGGTGCTCGAGGAGGGACGCTGGTTCGTCGCGCGCCCCGAGGAGCTGTGGACCACGCCGACCCTGCGCGAGCGCGACATCCGGAAGCTCGGCGATTCCGAGAACAGCTGCTTTCTCGTGGCGCGACTCCCTCGAGTGCCCGTAGCCGGTTTCCTCACCCTCACCGGCGGCGCGTGGGCCCGCAGCCGCCACGTCGGTCGCATCGAGCTGATGGTCGCCCCGGCTCACCGTGGGCAGGGCATCGGGCGCGCCCTGCTCCGAGGGGCCATCCAGTTCGCCGAGCAGTGCCCCCACCTCGACAAGCTCTCCCTCACCGTGTTTGCCGACAACGACCGCGCGATTGGGCTCTACCGCTCGCTCGGCTTCGTGGAGGAGGGCCATCGTCGGGGGGAATACCGGGAGGCCGACGGCAAGCTACGCGATGACCTCCTCATGGCCCGCCCGGTCTGACCACGGGCCCCAACTGCTCCCCTGACTCGAGTGCTCACCCGGAGGACCCGCCAATGCCTGGCGACCCGTTCTACATCACCACGCCGATCTACTACGTGAACGGCACGCCCCACATCGGGCATGCCTACACGACCATCGCGGCCGATGCGGTCACCCGGTACCACCGGATGATGGGGCGGCCTGCGCGATTCCTCACCGGCACCGACGAGCACGGCCAGAAGGTGCTCGAGGCGGCCGAGGCCCGCGGGCTCACCCCCAAGGCCCACGTCGACGATCTCGTGCCCGCGTGGAAGGCGATGATGGCCGGGCTCGACATCGAGTACGACCGCTTCATCCGCACCACGGACGCGGACCACGAAGCGGTGGTGCAGCGCGTGCTGTCGCGACTCGACGACGAGGGCCTGATCTACCGCGACGTGTACGAAGGCTGGTACCTCGTGACCGACGAGGCGTTCATCACGGACAAGGACCGCGAGGCCCAGATCAAGTCGGGCGCGCGCACCGAGGCCGACTTCAAGCGCGTCACGGAGACGAACTACTTCTTCGAGATGTCGAAGTTCCGGCAGCCGCTGATCGACCACATCGAGGCGAACCCTGCCTTCATCGTGCCCGAGTCGCGTCGCAACGAGGTGCTGGGCTTCCTTCGCAACGAGCTCGGTGACCTCTGTATCTCGCGTCCCAAGGAGCGCATGAGCTGGGGCATCGAGCTGCCGTTCGACACCGACTACGTCTGCTACGTATGGTTCGACGCGCTGTTGAACTACCTCACCGGCGCCGGCTACACCGCGGAGCCCGACGACCAGAGCCACGAGGCGTGGTGGCCGGCCGTCCACGTCATCGGCAAGGACATCCTCACCACCCACGCCGTGTACTGGACGACCATGCTGCTCGCGCTCGGCGTGGCGCTGCCGAAGCAGATCGTCGCCCATGGCTGGTGGCTGTCGGCCGACGGCGAGAAGATGGGCAAGTCGAAGGGCAACGCCATCGACGTGGACCGCCTCTGCGCCGGCTTCGGAGTGGACGCCACACGGTTCTTCTTCCTGAAGGAGATCCGCTTCGGGGCGGACGGCAACTTCTCCTACGAGGGCTTCCTCACGAGCTACAACACCGCGCTGGCGAACGACCTCGGAAACCTGGCGCATCGCAGCCTCACCATGACCCGCAAGTGGCTCGGCGAGACGGTTCCCGAGGGCCCGACCCCCGACGAGGGGTTGCTGGCGCTCGCCAGGGAGACCGCGGCCAAGGCGCGCGATGCGTTCGACGTGCTCCAGTTCAAGGATGCGATCGACGCCGTCTTCGCGCTCGTGGGTGCCGCGAACAAGCACATCGAAGACCGGGAGCCGTGGAACCTCAACAAGCGCGGGGAGACCGAGGCGCTGGCCCAGGTGATGCGCGACGTACTCGAGGTGTGTGCGTTCGCCGGCGTCTGGCTGCTCCCGGCCATGCCCACGAAGGCCCGAGAGCTCCTCGAGGCGGTGGGGCTGTCACCGAGCGACGCGTCCGAGCGCCTGCAGGCCTTTGCTCGTGGAGAGCGACTCCTCGACGCACTCGAGGCGGGCTCGCCGTTGAAGCACGGTGACCCGATCTTTCCGCGCCACACCGAGATGCCGGCCACGATCGCCGAGCTGTTCGTGGAGCCCGAAGACGACGCCCCGCTTCCCGATCTCGACTGGATCGAGTTTGGCGACTTCACCAAGGTGCAGCTCCGGGTCGGGAAGGTGCTCGAGGCCGGCCCCCATCCGGACGCCGACAAGCTGCTGGTCCTGAAGGTGGACCTCGGCGAGAAGCGCCCCCGAACCATCTGTGCGGGCATCAAGTCGAAGTTCGAGCCCGACGCGCTGGTGGGTCGCAAGGTCGTGGTGGTCGCCAACCTGAAGCCGCGCAAGATGCGAGGGGTCGTCTCCGAGGGGATGATCCTCGCCGCCGGAGAGAAGGAGGTCGTCGATCTCGTCTCCGTCGACGCCGACCCCGGCGAGACCGTGCGCTGATCAGGGTGCGAACGACCCGCGGACCAGAAAGCCGCGGTCGTCGCCGAAGGTGCCTGCCGTGGCGCTGATCTCGCACTCCGCGGTGAAAGCGGCGTCGGTCTGGCAGTCGAAGACGGCCTCGATCACGACCGAGGACTCCTCGGCGAGCGGAACGTTGCCGAGCGCATTGTCGACGATGCCGTCGGAGCCGACCCGGAAGCCGACTGCGTTCCCGAAGTCCTTCGGGTCGCAGCGCACGAAAGTGACGAGCCCCGGCGACTTGGTGCGGTTCACCACCTCGATGGTGCCCGCGAGGCGGTTGTTGCAGTTGGTCGGGTTGAACGTGAAGTCGCAGCAGTCGCGCTGATCGATCACGATCTCGACCTCCTGCTCGTCGATTCCCGTGTCGAACCGGCGGCAGTTGATGCCCCCACAGTCGGGGTCATCGCAGTCGACGAGGCCGTTGCCGTTGTTGTCGATTCCGTCGGCGCAGTCGCTCTCGGGCTCGGTCCGTTCCTCGGGCTCCGCGACCACGCAGGCCAGGACGCCCGCCAGCAGAGAAATGATCATCCGTCCATCCGTGGGAGAGGGGACCCCCTCACCTAGCCGATCGCGAGGTGGACTCGCAACTCCTCACGAAGGAAGCGTCATCGACCACAGCGTGGCCTCGAACCGTCGAATCCCTCGCTGGGACCACCGGGAGGTGGGGTCCTGCGCGAGGTCCACGCGCTCGAGCACCTGCGGGCTCGCCTCGGCAAACAGGCGCTCGATCTCCTCGACAGGAACCGCGTGCGGAGGGCCCGTGAGCGCGCCGGGGTCGTAGTCGAGCGACATCAGCCACACGAGGGCTCCAGGGGCGAGCGCACCGAGCTGCGCCGCGTAGTCGGGCCGACGCTCCGGAGGCACGGCGACGATGGCCGCCCGGTCCCACACTCGGGTGAACGGCCCGATCTCGGGCGGCAGGGCGAAGAAGTCGGCGCGGTAGACCTCGATGCGCTCGGCAGTGTGCACCTCGAAGCCCCGCCGTTCCTCGATGGTGGCCGTCCGTCGGTGCTCGGCGAACATCTCGTCGACGGCCTGTCGCACGATCTCGACCGCCGTGACCTCGTGCCCCTGGTCGGCGAACCACGGCACGTCCCACGACTTGCCGGACAACGGCACCAGCACCCGGTGCGGCCCTCCGGCGAGGAAGCGTCCCTCCTCGCCGACCAGTGCCGGATGGACGTGGGCCTGGTGGAACCCGATCTGGCCCGCCGCCCAGCGCTCGCCCCAGAATCCCTCGGAATCGAAGCTCATGGTGCTGCCGAGAAGAAGAGGTAGAGGACCGCAGCGCCGGCCACGAGACCGAGCAGGCCGCCGAGGATGACGCCCGCGACCATCGACACGGGCAGCCCGGACGACGCGCTCGCGACGGGCGGAGCCCCGGCGAGCGAGTTCACGGGGGGCTCGCCGGACTCGGAGCCGAGGATCGCGTCATCGCCAGCATCGGTGGCGGGAACGACGGTGGGAGAGGCGCCCGCACTACCCGACGCCGCGAACGCGGGCGTGGGGGGCACGCTCCCGATGGCGGACTCGAGCCCCGCCGGAGCGGGAAACGCCGGCGGCGTTCGCGACGCGGCCACGGGAGAGACGATCTCGGCGTCGGAGGTCTGGCTGCGGGAAGCGGACGGCACGCGCAAGGGCACGCTGACCGGCTTGCGCGGCCCCCCGGCTCCTGCCTCGGCGACCTCGGGGGCGTCGTAGGACTGCGGGGTCGGAGGGCCCACCGGCGACGTCGGCTCGGAGACGTCGGGGTCGGTAGGCTGGTTCTCGGCGTCAGCGGGCTCCCCGTCCCGCACGACCAGGGTGGGCGTCTCCTCGTCGACCACTTCGTCGACGAGCTGCTCGGCCATCGCGGCGAGCTTGTAGCGCCGGGCCACGCCATCGTCCCAGTCCTGCCGCAAGAGCTGTGGGACACGGTGCGGATTGACGATGATGGGCTGGAGCTCGCGGGGTGGCGCGAGCGACGGCGTGCGCTCGAACAGCGCGACCGATTCCGCGGGCGACCAGGGCATCGGGCCCTCGCTCGACACGGCCGCCTCGTTCGACGCGGTCTGAACGGGCTCCTGTTCACCGAGCACAGGGTCCCGGTCGATCGGCTCGGCCGGGGTCTTGCGCGGGGAGAAGGCTCGACCCGTGGCGGGCCGCGGAGTGGGCGGCGGCGGCGTCTCGGTGATGCTCCACAGCGAGGGCCCGTCGGTCTCGACCGTACGCCCCTCGAACCGGCCCTCGATGGTCTCGGGGGCCGCCGCTGGCACGCGCGCCCGCGCGAACTCGAGCAGCCCCGGGCCCCCGACGCTGTCGGAGATCAAGTCGCAGCGAGCCGCCACCTGGGCCATCGTCGGCCGGTCGGCCTTGCGCGCCGCGGTCATCGCCCGGAGCAACGCCGCCCCCCGCTCACTGGGCAGACGGTCGCCGAGCGCCGCGACCCTCTCGTCCGTGAACGCGCGTAGCGCGAGGGGATCGACCATCAGCTCACGGAGCCCGGCCACGTCGCGACCTTCGAACAGCGGAGCTTGCGCCAGAGCGAGGTAGAGCAGCGCCGACAGCGCGAACACGTCCGACTCGAGGCCCTCCTCCTGAGCGAGCACCCGCTCGGGCGACAATCCCAGGCCGGGATCGGCGGGACCTGCGGGCCGTGTGGTTCCAATGCCGAGGAGCCGCACCTCGCCGTGTCGATCGAGGTACACGAAGCCCGGCGCGAGCAGCTCGTGGCGCAGGCCGAGCGGCAGCCCGGTGGCCCGGTCGGTGCCTCCGTGGACCGCCTCGAGCGCTCCGGCGACCTGCGCTCCAATCTCGAACACCGCCCCGACGGGCACCGGCCGCTCGAGCACGAGCCGATCGAGGCTCCTCCCCACGATCTCCTCGGTCACGTGGACAGGATGACCGTCGATCGAGAAGACGTCGCGCAGACGCGGCACCGCCGGGTGCGCGACCCGCGCGAGCCGCTCCCCGAACGCACGCAGCGTCGCCGCTTCGGCCTCGCTGGTGGTCACCACCTGGAAGGTGACCCGGTGAGTCGCCCCCGAGGCGCGGGTCATCTGCCCTGAATACACCTCGACCCCGGACAACCGGTCGAGACACCGTTCGAGACGATAGGTCGGCATGGCGCACATGTAGCAGACCCGGGGCAAGGTCGGCCAGCCGCGGCCCGCGAGCCTCTCAAGAACCGCTGGGAACGCCCTCTTCTTCGTCGAGTTCGTCGAGCTCTGGCTCGGTGTCGCCCTGCAGGAAATAGTAGAGGACGAAGGCGAGGAGTCCCACCACCAAGAGTGCGTCCGCCACGTTCCAGATGGGGTAGACGTAGGTCCCGAAGGTCGACTCGAACCAGCTCTTGCCAGGCTCCCAGCCCCAATAGACCTTCACCATGTCGACCACCACCCCGCGGGTGGCGCGGTCGACGAAGTTCCCGATCATCCCGCCGAAGACCATGCCGAGGGTGAGCGCTTCGAAGCGGGCATTCTCCGGAAGCCGACGAGCAAAGTCGAGCACGATCACGGCGAACACGATCGTGAAGATGATGAACAGGTTGAGCTGGCCCTTCATGATGCTGAAGGCCGCACCGTCGTTCGTCACGTGGATGATGGACAGCAGGTTGTCGATCAGCTTGATCTCGTCGCGCCCACCGTAGGCGATCGAAGAAGCCACCCACGCCTTGGTGAGCTGATCCAGGATGACGCCGACCGAAGCAGTAACGGCGAAGATCAAGGTCCGAGGGGACATCTGGTCTCCAGGGCTCACGGGTTTGGGGAACCGCCGAGGTCTCCCACCGTAGCCAGGCCGCTCGAGCGGTGACGCCCTTCGTGACAAGTTCTCGTCCCAGGGTGGGGACGGCGCCCTACTCTCGCACCCGCCAGAGCTCGGGACGCAGCGGCGTCTCGGGCCCCGCGTCGACCGACACGGTGAGCGGCCCGGTGGAGAACCGCCCGGGGAAGGTGGCAACGACCGGCACGTCGACCTCGATCGCCTCGCCAGGCTGGAACGCGGCCGTCCGGACCACGATCTCGTCGGAGAAGAGCTCCACGGTGGCTCGACCCGCCAGAGGCGCCGCCAGAACGGTGACCCCGGCAGGAAGCGGCTGACGCACGCGGACCACGGCCTTCGACGGCCCCGCGATCGCCAACCGGAGGTGTCCGCGCTGTCCCACCCGGAGGGTCTCCACGTCGACGTCGACGTCCACCCCCGGGACCCGGTCCGTGGCCCGCCAGTCGACCCAGCTGCGCCGCGTGGCCACCATGACGAGTCCCGGCGCCGGGGGATCGGCGTGGAGAGACAGGGTGGTCGTGCTCGCCTCGGGAGTCAAGACGAAGCGAGCGGGCACTCGGGGATCGGCGGGGTCGAGGGTCGCGGTGGCAACCGCCTCCTGGCCCGACCGCAGCTCCAGGCTCACGGGCTCGTCCGGGGGAGGCAGCGACCGAACGACCGCCTCGAGCGCGACCGCATCGGCCGCGCCCGCCCCGAAGCCCCGCTCGACCCGCCAGGCGCCGAGCAGCTCGGCCACGAGCAGGCCACCGACAGGATCGTCGTCCTCCAGAGCGAGGATCGCCCACGCCCGTGCCTCCGACGGGGTCGGTCGCTCGCCGCGCGCGTTGCGCACGGTCTCGGGCACGACCACCCGCCCCTCCTCCACCGCGCCGCGGACCATGTCTCGGAGCGCCTCGCGCTGAAGGGTGGGGACGAGGTCCGCCGCGAGGACGACGGACGCCGTGTAGGGGTCGGCGATGCTCGACAGGGAGCGCTCCACCGCCCCAGCCGCCCGCACGCGCGCGCCGCGCTCGTCGTCGGGAAGTGCTCTCGCGGCCACGGCAGTCTGGACCAGCACCTGCTGGAGGGTCGAGACCTCGGTCCTCGACCACGTCCCGTTGGCCCGCTGGCGACGCCGGGTGAGCCGGACGAGCTCGGGCATCAGAGCGTCGACGAGCTCGTCACCCTCGACGCCGCGTAGCGAGGCCAGCAGGTCGGCCGCCTCACCGGCGGTGGGGGAGCGCGCGCGGCGCGCCAGCCGCTGCCAGGCCTGGATGCGGAGCCGCCGCTGTAGCTCGTCGTCGACCTCCACGCCGGTCGCCTCGGCGAGGGCGGTCACGTGGGCGGACAGCGTGTAGCCGTAGGCCGGGTCGAGAGGGCGAGCCCCGGCGGCGAGACGCTCGACCTCGGCGTGCAGCAACGACCACGCCCCTCCGAGCACCGTCACCTCGATGCGCTCGGAGGCCGGGTTGGCTCCCCGTGCGGCGACCAGCGTGAACGGGTCGCTCGAGAGCCGTCGGGCCACCGACGACACGACGGGGCGACCCGAGGGCAGGACGTCCATCGTCCGCTCGGCCGCGTCGGCGTGCTCGCCCGCGACGACCTCGGCGCGCACGCTGGCGGTTCCGGGCCGCGCGGCGACCAGCGCGATGCGGCGCACGTCGGAGCTCCCTGCCGACAGCGTGAGCTCGGCGTCTCCGCCCCCGGAGAGCGCGCCCGTCGCGGCGACGTTCAGCGCTGCTTCGAGCGGCCCGTCGGACCCGTTGACGACCCGCACGGGCAGGGAGACGCGATCGCCCAGGTAGAGCCGGTCCGGAACCAGGGGATCGACGTGCACGGGCAGCCGGGACTGGAAGGTGTGCACGTCGCCGGCCTGCTGACCCCGCCGGTCGTGCGCCAGCGCGAGCACGCGGAAGGTGGACAGCTGATCGGGAACGCGCACCTCGATCTCGGCCACACCGTCTTCACCGGTCTCGACGAGGGGACGCCAGAGGAACGCCTCGGGAAACCAGGCCCTCGTCTGGACGTCGTCGCGGTCCTCGCCGGGCGCGCGCTTCTTGCCGACGCGGCCCTCTTCGCGCTCGCTCCGTGAGCTCGACCTCTGCGACAGCTCCATCCCACCGACTTCGGCCGCGGCGTAGCCCGCCGCGGCACCGTCCTTCGGGGGAGGGGGCGGCGACGACGACGACAGGCGTGACCCGGCATCCTCGTCGATGGCCTCGAGCTCCATGTCGAAGCTGTTCACCATGGGCGCGGATTCCGGGGAACTACAGCCAAAGGCGAGGATCGCCAGCGCGAGGGGCGTCACGGGGCCCTCCCATGGGTGTCGACATAGGCGAACCAGTTCACCACGTCCTCCGGCAGCCGGGTGCCGTCCGAGGCCATCTGGCGCGGATCGACCTGGTCGAGCAGCTCCTCGGGAAGCACCGCCAGCGTGAGGGGGCGCCCGAACCCATCGACCGCGGGCTCGCCCGCCGCCTCGACCTCGTCGAGGGCTCTTGCCCAGATGCCGACCATGCGCTCGGCGGTGAGCATCTGGTCCTCGGGAGCCGAAGCCTCCCAGGCGCGTACGAGCTCGACCGCTTTCTCGAGTACCCGGTAGAAGCCGAGGGTCAGCGGCGAGTCGACATCGGCCAGGCCGGACGCCGACGCACGAACCGCCCGGTGCCCCGCTGGGTCCGCAGGCAGCGTACCCACCCGAAGTACCGTGGCCAAGGCTGCGTTCTGCCCCTCGACCTGGCCGAGGGCGAGGGCGACCGGGTCGAACCGACCAAACGCGGGGGTCGTCGCCTGGGCCCGCACGGTCGCCCGACCGAGATCGCTCGGCGAGGGCAGCTCGGCCAGGGCGGCCAGCGTGGCATCGACTCCCGACAGCCCCACCGCCGTCGGCTGGGGTCGACCGCCTGCTCTCGTGGACACCGTCAGCGTCGCGGTGTCACCGGGTCGATAGCTCGGGTCGTCGGAGCTCACGTGGACGGTCAGGGGGTCCTCGGGGCGAACGAACACCACCGCCCGGGCATCGAGGTACGCCACGGAGAGAAAGCCGGCGACGTCCTTCGGGACGGTGAAGCGCGCCTCGTTGTCCTCCACCGGCTCGTCAGCGACCTCGACGGAGCCTCGCATCAGGGTGAGTCGGGCAGGGAGCCCCCCCACGAAGCCCGGCCCACGCAAGAGCTCGACCGTCACCTCGTCGCCCGGCGCGACCAGGGCGGGGGTGGCCCGCAGTCGGAGGTCCGGGAGCTCGCCGACGGGGACGACGAGGCGGCCCCTCCCGAGCAGACTCTGCGAGTCCGGGTCGCGGGCCGTGATCTCGAACGCGTAGGCGGTCAGCGTCCGGTCTTGGGGCGGAGGGCCGTCGACGGTGCTGGGCACGCGGAGGTGCACCGTGGTGGCGCCCATCGCCGCCTCGTCGGCGCGCTCGTCGAGATCACGATCGAGGAACGTGTCGCGGACGCAGCGCCACGACCAGCCCGCGAGCTCCCCACGGTCCAGGGGCTCGACCTCGACTTCGAGATCGCGCGAGCCTACCTCGACGGACCAGTGCACGCGCGCGATGGCCGCTCCATCGCGGCCTCGTCCGAAGGGAAGGCATCGCCGCGCGCGCAGGGCAGCGTCCTGGAGAAGGGCATCCACCCCGGCGCCGAACGTGTGCTCGTTGGCCAGCACCAAGGAGGGATGCTGGCTGTCGGGTACGCGCCAGGTGAGCGCGTAGGTCCGGATCGGCCCCTCGGGCAACGACAGGGAGCGCATGACGATGGCGACGCAGCGACCGAGTCGGTCCCTCGGGGCCACGATGTCGTCGGGTCGTCCGTCCTCGCCCACGCGGATGCCGACCGCGACCTCTCGATCCCCGACGGTGTACAGCCCGCAGCGTGCGACCCGGGGATGCAGGGCATCGAGAGCTCGTCGCGTGGGGAGCTCGATCGCCTCGCCACCGGCCCGCGAAGCGGCACGGAGTCGGACGGGATTGGCCTTCAGGGGTCGACTCCGCACTGGCGGGGCCTTCTCGACGACCGTGATGGGCTCGCCGGGATCGAGCTGGATTGCGATCACGCCACTCTCGTCGGCGACGGCCGTGCGCACGGCGTCGGGCGCGCCAGGAGGCCGCACCTCGACCTCGGCGCCAGGATGCGGTCGGCCGTCAGGAGCGGCAACCCTGATGTACACGCGATTGTTGAAGCCGCCAATCACCCCGTCGCCGAGCTCGGTCACCGCATCGAGCCGGAGCGACTCCGGTGAGAGCACGGAGGTGGCGGTGGTCGTGGCTGTCTCGCCCGCCGACTCGGTCACCTGGACGAGGAGGGCAAGGGTGGTGCGGTCCATCAGATCGGCAGGAACGCGCCCGAAGTCCACGGTGAAGCGCCCGTCGGAGTCGGTGCGAGCCACGCGAGGCCCCTCCCAGACGATCGGCAGGGGCCACCGTCCCTCGGTGACCTTCAGGCGCGCCTCGACGGCGCCGCTCGCCACGGGTCCGCCAGAGGTGTAGGTCGCGCGGCCCTCGAAGCGCAGACGGTCGCCGGGCCCCGCCCAGGGCGCGGTCGGCGCGGCCTCGATGCCCAACCTCGGCAGCGCGAACCTTCGGACGTCGAAGGTGGCGGTGACGTCGTCGTCACCCGTGGACCACACGACGCTCCACCGGCCGATCTCGGCTGCGTCGTCGAGGGGAAACGAGCCCGCAACGATGCCCCAGGGGCCCGTTTCGGCGCGCTCGGAGAGCATCTCGTAGCCACTGGGCGAGGTGACGGTCCACCGACCGGGGCGGTCTTCGAGGGGCTGCCGATCGGTGCGTGCGAGCACCGCCGCCCGGAACTGGACGGTCTGCCCGGGTCGGTAGAGGGGGCGATCCGTCATGACGTGCAGCAGAGAAGGGGTGTAGAGGGGCACCTCGAGGTCGAGGCTGCGGGTCTCGAAGCCGGCGTCGGCCTCGACACGAAGGAGATAGTCGCCATCGGGCAGATCGGGGAGGACGAGCTCGGCCGTGCGCGAGTCGCGGTCCCCCCGAAACGCACTCCGGTCGATCCCAGCCACCGCTGCACCCTCGGCATCGATCAGCTCGGCGGAAATGGCGACGCCGCGAGGGAGGGCTCGGCGGAACGACGTGGCCCGACGATCGTGGCCGACCACCCAGCGAGCGGCGGGCGAGACCACGAGTCGACCCTGGTCCGTTCCCCGCACGAGGCCGTAGGCCTCGGCGTTGACGTCGAGGCGGAGCTCGCCCGTCGGGCAATGTGGGACCCAGATTCCGTGAACGAGGCCGAGCCACGTGCAGGGGAAACCCCGGAACACACCGATCGCGAGCACCATCGCCGCCAGCACCCCGAGCGCGGGGACCAGGCCGCGCCGCGTTCGCTGCCAGACCGATCGATCGAACATGCAGCTCCTCGAACCCTGTCGAAAGAACGAAAACGTTGGCGCGCATCTTACACGCCGGCCCGTTCACGTCACTCGGGCGAGCACGTGTTCATGCGGTCGTCGCACCGGATCGTGGTCTCGGCCCCGCCCCGCAGGTCGAGGCCGGAGATTGCGCGAATGGCACCCGCGTCATCGGACTCGATCCAGAGGTGGTAGGTACGGGGCTGGATCTCGACGAACTCGAGACCGAGATCGATGCGGGTGCCATCGTCGTCGGTGCGGGTGAGCCACACGCTCCGCTTGTCGTTGTCGAGTCGGACCCGGGCCGGATCGACGAGCTCGGGAGAGCGGCCCGCCGCGGGCGCGGGTTTCGAGACGGGTACCGGCTCGGGCGCCACCCTCACGGCAGCTTGGGTCGAAGCCGTGGATTCGCCCAGGGTGGCCGACACGAGCGGCGGGGAGGGATCGAGTCGCACCGGCGGCGCGGGATCTCCGGTGTCCGGCGAGACCTCGGCGAGCGAAGCCCCGGCATCGACGAGGCGCCGCCCCGACGACCGCCCCTGCCAGACCCCCGCCGCCACGACGACCAGAACGGAGGCAGCCAGGGCGAGGCCGCCGAGCAGACCTGCGCCCGCGACCCACCACCCTCCCCACCCGGCTGGCGCCGCGGGCTCGAACGGCTCGTGCGGCTCGAGCTCCTCGGGCGCTGGCAGCGTGGGGATCGAGCTCTGGGTGGGCAGGACCTGACGCGGGCGCGCCTCCGTCTCCCGATGCTGCAGCTGGGCCTCGTCCAGGGTCACGCCGGTGAGCGACCCCGAGACGGGGGGCGGCACCGGCCAGTGGCGAGCGCGCGCCCAGCCGACGAGACCCGGCCCGGGCAGGGTCTGCGCCAAGGCCTCGGCACGGACGGCGCAGATCTCGGCGTCGGGGCGCGCCTCCGGGTCGTGCACGAGGAGGCTCGCGACCCAGGTCCGCAGTGCGGCGGGTTCGAGCGCCGATCCGGCGGCGGCGAGCCGTCGCGCGACGAACGTGCCCCAGAGGTCGGGATCCAGGGAGTGGGCTGCCTGCACGGGGAGGCCCAGATTGACGAAGCGTCGACCCGTCAGGGCCTCGTAGGCCGTCACCCCGAGCGCGAAGACGTCGGAGGCGAGGAGCGGCGGTCCCTTCCGGAAGCGCTCGGGAGCAAGGTAGGGAGCGGAGCCGACCATCAGGTCCGACGCGGTGACGATGCCGCGCGTGATCTCGTCGCTGCGCGCGATGCCGAAGTCGAGGAGCACCACGCGACCTTCGCGGCCGAGGCGGATGTTCGAGGGCTTCACGTCGCGGTGCACGAGCCGAAGGGGGCCGCGCCCGTCCGGGGCATCGTGGTAGGCGGCGTGGAGGGCCCGGGCGATGGCGGCCACCACCTCCACCACCACCCGCGGTCTCAGATCGCCGTCGCGGATGCAGGTGGAGAGGTCGGCCCCTTCGATGTACTCCGTGACGAGGGCCACCCGTTCGTCGAGCCGCGTGAGGTCGACGAGCGCGAGGACGTTGGGGTGCGACAGCCGCCGGAGGAGGCGGCCCTCCTCCTTCATGCGGCGCACGGCCTGATCGTTGTCGCCGAGCGACTCGTGGAGCAGCTTGATGGCGACACGTCTGGCCGGGCCGCTGCCCGTGATCATCGACGCCTCGTAGACCTCACCGAAGCCGCCCTTCCCGAGGCAACGGCGCATCACGAACCTTCGGGCCACCACTGGGTCTCCCCCCACCGCGCCGCTCCAGAGTGTAGCGAAGCGCCGACTGCCTTCGGAGTGTTAGGGAGCCGGCATGTCCGCAGCCCCAGACGATAACCAGCTCCGAACGATGATTCGCGACGCGAAGCTGCGGGCCACCCCGTCGAGGGTCGCCGTGCTGCGCGTGTTGCACGGGACCTCCGCTCCCACCAGCCATCCCGAGATCTGCGAGGCGCTGTGCTCCGATGGTTGGGACCGCGCCACCCTCTTTCGCAACCTCGTCGACCTCACCAAGGCCGGGCTGCTCCGAAAGCGCGACCTCGGTGATCGGCTGTGGCGCTACGAGCTGGCGGGCCACGACGAAGACGGGGGCGACCACCCGCACTTCCTGTGCACGGTGTGCGGCGACGTGAGCTGTCTGCCCGAGATCGACGTGTCGATGCCCGGAGACACCGTGCCGCGGTCCCTGCGCACCGGTCAGGTCGAGATCCAGTTCCGAGGCACCTGCGACGCCTGCCTCGACTGACGATCCCCTTCGACGCACGCGATAGAGTGGCCGGGTGCCACAGCTGCAATTCCACACCGGGGAACGGGCATTGTTCCGCGTCTCGCTGCGGGCGGGACGCACCATGGTCGGGCGAGGGGACCACTGTGACGTCGCCCTGCCGTCGGACGACGTGAGCCGGGTGCACTGCGTGGTGGAGCAGCGCCAGGATGGGGCCAGGCTCGTGGACCGGAGCCTCAACGGGACGACGCTCAACGGCGAGCGGATCGACGCCGTAGCCGAGCTCCACGACGGCGACGAGATCGGCATCGGCGAGTACCACGCGCGCTACTCGGTGCAGGACGACGCGACGTCCCGCGTGCCCACCGCCAGTGCGACGCGACCGGTACTGTCCACGCACGTGGAGCTGATGACCGCCACCGAGGAGGGGGTGGCCTACTCCGGCGTGCGTGTGCGGTACGTGCGGGGGCCCCGAAGTGGGGAGTCCCACACGATCGACCACGGGCGAACCACGTTCGGAGGGCCTGGCTCGATGGTCCGTCTCGACGACCAGCTGCCGCGAGATGCCTTCGTGCTGCGCGTGGTCCGTGGTCGGCCCATGGTGGAGCCGGGAACCGCGGCGGGGTTCCTGTCCGGGGTGCGGGTCCGCCAGGTGACGCCGGTGCTCACGGGCGAGGAGCTGCGGATCGGGGATCACGGCTTCGTCGTCGAGCCCGCGGTGGCCGAACACGACCGCGAGCTCGACGGATTCGGTCAGATGGTCGGAGGATCGGCCCCGATGCGGAAGCTCTTCGGCTCCCTCGCCCGCATCGCCGTGCACGACCAGCCGGTGCTGCTGATCGGAGAGAGCGGAACCGGCAAGGAGCTCGCCGCTCGCGGTCTGCACGAGGAGGGACAGCGGCCCGACGGACCGTTCGAGGCCCTCAACTGCGCGGCGGTGGCGGAGTCCCTCTTCGAGTCCGAGCTCTTCGGACACGAGAAGGGGGCGTTCACCGGCGCGAACGCGAGGCGGGACGGCGCATTTCACCGGGCCGACGGGGGGACGTTGTTCCTCGACGAGGTCGGTGAGCTCAAACTCGACCTGCAAGCGAAGCTCCTGCGAACGCTCGAGTCGGGGGAGGTCCGCCGGGTGGGCGGCCACGAGCCAACGTTCCCCGACGTGCGGGTCATCGCCGCCACGAACCGCAACCTCGAGCAGATGGTGACCGAGGGCACCTTTCGAGGCGACCTGTACTGGCGGCTCGCCGTGCTCACGGTCCGTCTCCCGAGCCTGCGCGAGCGTCCCGGCGACATCGGACTGCTGGCGCGCACCCTGCTCGCCCAGCTCCACCCCGAGATCCGCATCGACGACAGCGCGATCGCGAGGCTCGAGACGCACGATTGGCCGGGGAACGTCCGCGAGATGCGGAACGTCCTCACGCGAGCCGTGGTGATGGGCGGCGACCCGGTCCGGGCCGAGACCGTGAGCTTCAACCCGTGGGCGACGGAGGGGGCGCCCGTCACCAGGACCGTGGTCTCGCCGGACACGGAGCGACAGCGAATCGAGGAGGCGCTGGAGCGAACGGGTGGCAACCGATCGCAGGCGGCGAGGTTGCTCGCGATGCCGCGCTCGACACTGCTCTACAAGGTCGCGAAGTACGGCCTGTCGGACAAGTAGGCGTCAGGGACTCGATGGTCCCTGCCCGGCCGCCCAGGCCATCCAAGCGATCATCGGGACCTCACCCGGGCTGCCTACCTACCGTGTGTCGTTCGAGGGGGCCGTGACCGTGCGAGGCTACGCGACCGGCCTGCCGTGAGCCCCCCGACGCGTCACGGCGAGCGCTCCCCGCTGGGCCGCGAACGCGAGGGCCTCGTCGACCGCATCGCCACGGGCCACCGCGTAGGTCAGGGCGGCCGCGAACGAGTCACCCGCTCCGTAGGTGTCGATCACCTCCCCCGGGACCGCTGCGGCGTCCCACCGTCCCGCCCGCCCGTCCTCCAGCGTGTACCGGCCCCCTGCGCCTCCCTCTGTCGTTGCGGTCAGCCGCGGGGCGGGATCGAGGTCCCCGGGCGCGTAGCGCTCGGAAGGATCGCTCGCCGAGTGGACGAGAACGTCGAGCTGGACCCCGGCTTCCCGGAGCACCGGCAGGACCCGTGCCGTCGCGCAGAGGACCCGCGCCGCCCTCGCTCGCCGCAGCGCGGCCGCGTCACCCTTGCAGAAGTAGACGCCGTCGAACCCAGCCACGTCCACACCTTCCGCCGACGCCGCCTGCGCGGCCCCCACGACCACGATCGTGCGCTCGCCCCCGGGATCGACGAAGGTCAACGCGCGGCGATGGGGCTCGTCCCGCCACTCCGCGCGAACCTCCACGCCGAGGGCTCCCAACGCCTCCGGCACCGCGCGCCCCGGCCCGTCGGACCCGAGCGCGGTGAACAGGGTGGACGCACCTGCCAGCCGCGCCAGCTCCACCGCGGCGACGCCACCGCCTCCCGCCGCCTCCTCGAAGCCCGCCCCCGCACGGACGATCGCCCCGGGATGCAAGGCCTGGTCGATGCCGTGAAACGACACCCACTCCACGTGTCCGACCACGGCAACCCGCACGCTACACCTCCCGCCGCAGAAACGCCACGATGCGTCACCCGGTCGGCGACCGCTCGGTCAGGAACCCGCGCACCAGCACCTGGGCAAGCCCCTCGGCGATGGCGGCGGGAGTGCGCGCGTCCATGTCGGCCAGGGGACCGTCGAGGTAGAGCTGGGCCATGCCGTGCACGGCCGACCACGCCGCGACGGAGAGGTCCTCGACGGGCAACCCGACCCCCCAGCCCTCGGCCTGAGCAGCCACGACCGAGGCGCGAAGCCCTCCGAACACCGCCCGGCCCGCGCCGCGAAGGTGCTCGTCCTGCTGATCGAGGAGCTCGTTGCGCCACATCACCCGGAAGTAGCCCGGGTGCTCGAGCGAGAACCGCACGTAGGCCTCTCCCGATGCCTGCAGGGCGCTCACCGCCCCCGAGGCGGCCGCACGCGCCTCCTCCATCGCCTGACCGAGCAATCCGAAGCCCTCGACCGCGATGGCCGTGAGCAGCTCCGTCTTGTCGGCGAAGTGGTTCTTCGGTGCCGCGTGCGACACCCCGAGCGTACGCGCGATCGCACGCAGGGAGAGGTTGGCCGGGTCCTCGAGCGACACGACGGCGATCGCCGCGTCGAGGAGGTCTCGCCGCAGGTCTCCTTCGTAGGGTCGGTTCGGTCGACGGGGCACCCGCCGGATTCTACCGAACCGCAACCCCACGCCGCCAGTCGAGATGCGGTGATAGGATGCCGTTCCCATCGAGACTCAACGTGACGTACCCCCGGGAAGGCCGAGCGGTGTCGAACGTCGAGGAGGGATCCATGGCATTCGCGTTCTGGCTCTGTGGTGCGGCACTGGCTGCGGATGGCTGGTCAGTCGAGCCCACCAACATCCGCTGGAACGACGATGGCGGCGCACTGTCGGTCGAGGTCGCGCTGTCGGGCACCGCGCGCACTCGGCGCACCGAACCCGCCTGGGTCGGCGTGACCGTGGTCACCGAGAGCGGGGCGGAGCACGATCTGGTGGTCCACACGGTGTTTCCGAGCCCGGAGCCCGAGACCATGCTCTTCGCGACGGAGCTCTCCGAGACCCCCCGATACGTGCTGATCGGCGCCTGGGGTCAGAAGATCGAGCCGTGCGACGTCGATCGCCCGGGCTGTCGCGAGTTCGGCTTCGTCCTCGACGAGAGCCTCGCCTCCTTCCCGGACGGCCTGTACACCGACGGCATCCGCCAGCGCCTGTTGCCCGACTCCTACCGGATCGGCGTGCGAGGTGACCGCGACGCCGTCGAGGAGGCGGCCAGTCCGTTCGCCGACGTCTTCGGGTCCACGGTGGAGGTCAAGCGCGCCCGGGGCCCCCGTCCCGACGTGGGGGTGTGGGTCCGCTCCAAGGACGACCTCGCCTTTGCGAGAGAGGTCGCGGACTCGCTGGGCCTCGAAGCGGGCCACGAGCCGTCGCTTCGGGACCCCATGGTGGTGGTTCGGGACTGATCACCGCTGCAGCGCTCGCGCGGTGCCCGCTCGCGCGATGGTCGCCCAGGACCTCGGCGGACGGAGCCAGGTGGAGACGAACACCGCGCCGAGCACGAGGGGCCACAAGGTCCGCTGGAGGGGTGCGACCACCAGATCCCGACCGTTGGCCCGGTCCGCGAGGGTCAGCGCGATCAGGCTGAGCACGTCGATCACGAGGAGCGACGTCGCCCAGGGGGCCACGATGGCCCTCGCGAGATCGTCGCGGTGCCACCAGCCGAGCAACGCGGCGAGCACCGGCACGAGGTAGACACCGACGTGCGCGAACCAGAGGTTCGGCATGGCGAGGAAGCGCACGCGCAGCGGAGATCGCCAGGGCCACCCGTGCTTGGCGATGCAGGCCAGATTGCCCCACAACCAGCGCCGCCGCTGGCGCCACAGCCCCCTCCAGGTGGCGGGCACCTCGGTGAACGACCACGCCCGGGCCTCGAAGACGAGGCGCTGGTCATCGCGCAGGAGCGTCACGCAGAGGTCGGTGTCCTCGGCGAGGGTGTCCGCCGAGAATCCGCCGTGCGCGAGCACGAGATCGCGTCGCCAGAGGGCCGCGGCCCCCGGGATGGTGGTGATCACGCCGAGCACGTTCTGCGCGCGCCGGTCCAGGTGCAGGCTCGCCACGTACTCCAGGCTCTGCATCATCCCCAGCAGCGTCCCGCGGTTGCCCACGCGAACGTTCGACGCCACCGCAGCGGCGTCCGTGCTGGCCTGGGTCGCCACGAGCCAGGCCAGACAGGTCTCCTCGACGAGGGTGTCCGCGTCGACGGTCACCACGAGATCGGTGTGCGCCTGCGCGAGGCCCCGATTGAGGGCACGGGCCTTCCCCTGGTTGGGGTCCTGCAGCAACACCCGCACTCGCGGATCGTCGATCGATTCGACCTGGACCGCGGTGTCGTCGGTCGAGCCATCGTCGACCACCAACACCTGGAGCTCCACCCCCCGGCTCGCGAGCAAGGCCTCGACGGTCCGCCGAATGACCAGGGCCTCGTTGTAGGCCGGAACGATGACCGTGAGCGGCACCGACGTGTCGAGGGCGGGCGGAGGGCGTCGGCGCTGTCGGCCCCAGTCCACGAGCGCGAGCACGAGCAACGCCAGCCATCGAACGGGCAGCCCGACGACGATGATCAGAGCCAGGCCGTCGAGGCTGGTCAGCAGCGCGTCGAGCAGCGTGGTCGCCGGGGGCATGGCCGTCCTCTGGCCTGTCGTAGCCCAGCGGGAAAGAAGGCGCCCCGCCGCCACGCGCGCGGATCCACGATGCAGGGGGGTGCGGCTGGGCGGTGGCGACGGGACCCCTCGCTACAGACATACGCTCTGCTCGCCCATCTGTTCGGTCGAACCTGTCACAGCGTGTCGCCCCCGTCCGTCGCCGGCTGACGATCTGTTGCACAGAGCGCCGTAACGGTCACGGAGACGGCCGCCTCGCCGAGCAACTCGCGGGCACACGCCTCCACCGTCGCCCCGGTGGTGATGACGTCGTCGACGAGGACGACCCTGCCCGCGACGGCGCAGCGCGACCGCACCCGCTCGCGCAGGTTGCGCCGCCGTGCGGCCCCGCCGAGGCCCGCGTTGGCCGCACCGGGACGCAAGGTCAACGCGTGCCGGAGCGGAACCCGGAGCTGCCTGGCGAGGGCTTGGCCGAGCACCGCGGCGACGGCGAACCCCCGACGGGCGCGGCGCGGCCAGGAGCTCGGGACGGGCACCACCGCGTCGACGGCGCCCCGCAACCAGGGCTCGAGCCGCTCGGCAAACGGCCCCGCCAGCGCGCGCACCGCTGCCCGGTCCGCCCCGTACTTCGCCCGCCGGAGCCGGTCACCGGTGGCGGAGTCGTAGGCCGTCAGGGCCACGGCGCGTCGGACCCCCTCGAGCGGGACCTCCACCGGTCGGACCTGCCACACGCGACGGCACGCCTGGCACAGGCCGTGCACCTCGGCCACGTCGCACGCCACACAATGCGGCACCCACAATCCGTCGAGCCAGTCGACCATCGCCACACAATGCCGCGAAGGCAACCGATCGACCCGGAAATCCGAGCGGGGAGACGAGTCGGGATCGCCAGCTCGGACCAGTTACGGCGAGATCTGCTTTCAGGAGGCTCGACATGAACGCTCCCATTCGCGTCGCGGTGACCGGCGCGGCCGGCAACATCGGCTACTCCCTGCTGTGGCGGCTCGCCTCGGGCTCGTGCTTCGGCCCGGACCAGCCCGTGATCCTGCAGCTGCTCGAGATTCCGAACGCACTCGACAAGCTTCACGGCGTGGTCATGGAGCTCACCGACTCCGCGTTCCCCTTGGTGCACGGCATCGAGGCCACCGACGACCCGAACGTGGCTTTCGCGGACTGCGACGCCATCTTTCTCGTTGGCTCGCGTCCCCGCAGCAAGGACATGGACCGCGCCGACCTCGTGGCCGCCAACGGCCCCATCTTCGTCGGTCAGGGCAAGGCGATCGGAGACAACGCCAAGCCCACCGTCAAGGTCGTCACGGTGGGCAACCCCTGCAACACGAACTGCCTCATCGCCCAGCGCAACGCGCCGAACCTCTCTCCGACCTGCTTCTCGGCGATGACCCGCCTCGACCAGAACCGCGCGGTCGGTCAGATCTCGACCAAGCTCGGCGTGCCGGTCGCCCAGGTCAATGACGTGTTCGTGTGGGGCAACCACTCCGACAAGATGTTCCCCGATCTCCAGAAGGCCACGGTGGGCGGCGCGCCGGTCCTGAGCCAGCTCGACCAGGCCTGGGTCGACGGTGAGTTCCAGACCACCGTGGCCACACGCGGCAAGGCGATCATCGTGGCGCGCGGCGCGTCGTCGGCAGCCAGCGCGGCGAGCGCGGCGATCGACCACGTGCGGGACTGGTGGCACGGCACCAACGGCCGCATCGTGTCCATGGCCATCGTGAGCCAGGGCTGGTACGGCGTGCCCGAGGGTCTGGTCTACAGCTTCCCCGTCACCGTCGACGCGAGCGGCAACGTCTCGGTCGTCGAGGGCCTGACCGTCGACGACAACGTCAAGGCGATGATCCAGCGGAACATCGACGACCTCGAGGGCGAACGGCAGGCGGTCGCCGAGCTCCTCTAAGCCTCGAGCACCCGGTCGAACGCCGTGAGCACGGCCGGGACGTCCTCGTCGGTGACGTGCAGGTGGACCACGAGGCGCAGGCGGTCCTTCGCGATGGCGAAACACCGAACGCCGTGCTCCTCGAGCCGCTCGGCGACCGCCTCCGCGTCGGCCACCTCTACCACGAGGATGTTCGTCTCCGGTCCGACCACGCCGAGCCCCCGTCCCGCGAGGCCCTCGCCGAGGGCTCGCGCGCGGGTGTGATCGTCAGCCAGCCGCTCGACGTGGTGGTCCATTGCGTAGAGGGCAGCCGCGGCGAGCATCCCGCTCTGCCGCATGGCCCCACCGAGCGCCTTGCGCATGCGCCGCGCGCGGTGAAGCGTGTCGCGGCTCCCGCAGAGCACCGAACCAACCGGGCAGCCGAGGCCCTTGCTGAAGCAGAAGCTGACGGTGTCGGCACCACGGGCGCGGCGGTCGAGCGGGTGCCCCGAGGCGACCACCGCGTGCCAGATGCGCGCGCCGTCGAGGTGCACCCGGAGCCCGCGCGCGTGGGCAGTCGCCGCCAGCGCATCCAGGGTCTCCAGGGGCTGGACCACGCCGCCCGCGCGATTGTGGGTGTCTTCCAGACACAGCAGGGTCGCAGGCGGAAAGTGATGATTCTCGGGACGAACGTGGGCCGAGACCGTCTCGGGGTCGAGGATCCCGCGGGCCCCCGGCATCAGGCGGACCTGGACGCCGGCGATCGCGGCGGGGTTGCCCGCCTCGTAGTGAAAGGGATGGGCGTCCTCGTGCAACAAGATCTCGTCACCGCGCCGGGTGTGTGCTTCGATGCCGAGCACGTTCGCCATGGTCCCGGACGGGACGAACAGTGCGGCGTCCTTGCCCGCGAGCTCCGCCGCCCTTTCCTCGAGGCGCTTCACGGTCGGGTCGTCGCCGAGGACGTCGTCTCCCAGCGGGGCAGCGCGCATCGCGTCCCACATCGCGTCCGTGGGTTGGGTGACGGTGTCGGAACGGAGATCGATCATCAGTGAACCTTCCGGCGAGGTGGACCCACTCAATATGGAGCGGTAGTCGACGTTTGCGAATCGTAATGGAACGTGGGGGAAGCATGCTCACCTGGCTGGCACTCGTACTCGGCACGGCGGAGGCGCAGGAAGGACCCGTCGAGACGCGCTCCAGCGTCCAGGAGATCATCGTCTACGGCGACGACTTCGCTCGCTGGAACAAGACCCGCTGGTTCGTGGCCAACGAGCTGATCCTGCCCATCCCGGTCGCCTTCGCCCGAGACTACAACTGGTCGTTCGCGAGCTACGCGTTCCAGGTCCGGATGATCCTGGCCTGTGAGCAGACGCACCGCCTGTCGAAGAAGCGGATCGAGGCCGACTGCAAGATCGAGGACATCGGCATCCTCGCCTCCACCCAGCGCCGCCAGCGCGGTAAGCAGGACCGGAAGATCGTGGCGGCCGTGCTCGAGGAGGTCGACAACAAGATGACCGGCCTGACGGTCCAGCTCCAGACCGACTTCAAGGGCGGCCTGCAGAACATGGACGTCGAGGGCCTGAACACGGAGAACATCCGCCAGCGCGCCATCCAGGAGACCATCCGGCAGATCCTCATGCGCGTGATGGCCGGGTTCCACCTCCGCATCGACGATCACGCCCAGCGCGATGGCAAGTACCGCGAGAAGGCGAGCGCCGTGATGCAGATGCCCTCCACCACGGCGTCGCAGGGCTCGTCGATCCTCACGCACAACGTGACGGTGCGCCCCGACGGACTGCAGATCGTGCAGTCCGTCGGCGAGGGCACCACCCGCATCACGATCCCCGTGCCCCGGAGCACCTTGTCGTCCGCCGCCTCCGGCGCGCCGCTCGCCGACGGAGGGGGGGGCATCGGCGGCAGCGGCAACCTGGCGGCCGAGATCGGCGACAACGAAGAGGTCGAGGGACCGGTGCTCATCGCCCTCGAAGGCGGGCGCCAGGCATCGCTCGAGGCGAACTTCGCACTCCAGATGAGCGGAGTGGCCGTGTTCGAGAAGCAGTCGGGCATCATGCTCGAGCGCATCTGGACGGTCCAGGGCACCGCGACCGCCTCGTCGGCCGGCGCGGCGAACCGCCTCGGCAATTATCACTCCGTGGGGCGCCTGAAGATGCTCGACAAGGACGAGCGGGTGGACGTCGGCCCGAGCATGCAGGTGTCGGTGCCCACGCAGACGACCGAGGGGCTTCCCGACTGGAAGGCCCTCGAGTAGGGCCTCACGCCCGCGCGGCGGAGAACTGCAGGGTCTCGCCAGAGAGAAAGGGCACCACCGAGCCCCCTCCCTCGACCGCGATCCGAGAGGGCACCTCGACCGGGGCCTGGTGGATGGTCACCCGCTCCTCGGCGACCGGACGTCCGTAGAAGCGGGCTCCGTGCTCCGAAGCGAAGCCTCCGAGCCGCTCGAGCGCGCCCGCCGCGGCAAAGACCGTGGCGTAGGCCGACAGCGCACTCGGGGCGTTGAAGATGCCCGCGCAGCCGTGGTCGCACTCCTTCGTGGACACCTCGTGGGGTGCGCTGTCGGTGCCGAGGAAGAACCTCGGATCTCCGCTCGTCGCGGCCTCGACGAGCGTGCGACGGTCGTGCTCGGTCTTGAGCACGGGCAGGCAGTAGGCGTGAGGCCGCAGTCCGCCCGCGAACAGCGCGTTGCGGTTCCACCAGAGGTGATGGGGCGTGATCGAGGCCGCCACCCGCCCGTCGTCGTGGGCGCGCACGAGCTCGACGGCGCGGGCGGTCGTGGCGTGCTCGACCACCACCTTCAGGGTGGGGTGCCGCTCGAGCAGCGGAAGCAGCTTCGTGTCGAGGAACACCTGCTCACGATCGAAGATGTCGATGTCGGGGTCGGTGACCTCGGCGTGGACGCACAACGGAACCGCCGCCTCGGCCATCGCCGCGAGCACGGGGTCGAGTCCGTCGAGATCCGTGACTCCGTGCGCCGAGCCGGTCGTCGCGTGGGCCGGATACAGCTTCGCCGCGATCCAGACGCCCTCGTGCACTCCGCGCACCACCTCTTCGGGGGAGGCGGCATCGGTGAGGTAGCAGGTGAGCAGCGGCTCGAAGCCCTCGGGAGCGACGGCCAGGATGCGCTCGCGGTAGGCCCGGGCGAGGGCTACCGTGGTCACGGGCGGCGAGAGGTTGGGCATCACGAGGGCACGCCCGAACGTGCGCGCGGTGTGGCCCACGACCGTGGCGAGCATCGCACCGTCACGCAGGTGCACGTGCCAGTCGTCGGGGCGGGGGATCTCGATCATCGACAGGTCTCCAAGGTCATCACGACACCGACCGCTTGGCCGCGGGGAGCGCCATCTGCTCCTCGACCCAGCTCATGGCTTGCTGCACGACGAGGAAGGACCGGAGCTCGCGGCCGCCTCGCACCGGCTCGGCATCGTCGGCGTACACGGTCCAGCCGAGCATCGCGCCGGCCTGCAGCTGGGCGAGGTTGCGGGAGTGCACGCAAGCCCAGCAGCTCACCGCGTAGATCTCCTGGCTCGGGAAGATCGGCATGGGGTGGTAGCGAAAGAACAGCACCTTGCCCGGCGTCTGCGAGAAGTGGCACTCGTCGTTGTCCCGCATGCGCTTGCGGACCTGGGAGCCGGCGAACGGCCGGGGCAGCTCGAGCTCGATGCCGACGTGCTGGGCGAGGCGCCGGCTCTGGTTGACGAAGAACGCCCGGAACTGCACGAAGGCCTGGGGACCGCGCGGGTCCGAGAGGTCGCCCGTGAAGTCACCGTAGGGACCGAGCCGCGACACCGCGATCGACGGGTGGTGGGTCCTCCGCAGGACGTCCTGGATGTGGACGTGGCCCATCGGCCGGCTCTTGCCCGCGATGCGCAGGTAGTAGCGATGATCCATCGCCTGGTGCGGCGCCTGCGAGCTGCTCTCGATGTCGATGATGTAGACCGCGTGCCCCGGCAGGATCGGCGACCCGGGAAGCTCGGGGCCGACCTCGAAGACGTTGAAGCGCTGCAGCGGGGGGTCGACGCGCTGCGGCACGATGTCCTCGAGCCACGCTCGCGTGCCCCCGCCCTTGAGATCGATGGGCACGCCTCCGTCGATCTCGCCGTCGTCGTCGAGGCCGAGGAAGATCCGGCCGCCCGCGCCGTTGGCGAACGCCGAGACCTGCTTGGACAGGGCGAGGAGGAAGGGCTCGGGAATCGCGCCGTCGTCGTCGACGATCCAGCCGCTCCCCTTGAACTCCTGGAAGTCGTGCTCGTGGGGCTCGAGGTCGGCGAGCATCGACTCGGTCCACCGGTCGGGAAGGCTGTCGGCCACGATGGCAACTCCTCACCCGAACCGTACGCCGGATCCCGTCAGAAGGACAGCCCCACGACGCCAAACGACCACCAATCGACCGCCTCGACACCCGCGTCGGGGCTGGCGAAGGAGGGTCCGAAGCCCCCCCGGATGGTCGCGTGGACCCCGAGCTCGGGGGTGAACCAGTGGACGCCGGTGACCGCGACGTCGGGACCCAAGGCGAAGCGCCAGCGTTCGAAACCTCGGTCGGACGAGCCGGCCGCCCCGACGCCGACCCCCACCAGCAGGAGGTCCTGACCGCCGCAGCCCACGCAGAACACGTCGGGCCGGAACCGAAAGGCCACGTCGGCCGCGAGCTCGTCGAGGTCGAGCTCGGGGAGACCGAAGCCCACCTCGGCGCTGAAGCGACTGGACAGCCAGGCTTCCCCACGGACCGAGACGAGCCCGGGACGTCCCGCCGCTACGCCCACGATGACGTTGGGCTCCTGCCAGCGAGGGGGGACGGGCCCCTCCCCCACCGTGCGGTCGCGACCGAAGGCGAGCGACGCGAGACACAGCAACCACATCGCGACCCCCTCTGCTTGATCGTACAGGTGCCTGGTAAGCTGCACCCGCGTAAACGGACACCGGACGCGACACGAGGTTGATCATGGCCGGAGACCACGAGGAGGCATCCGGGGCGAGCGGCGCTCGGGGGCCGGAGAAGCTGATGCAGCGCGCCCGTCAGCTCGGCGGCACGGGGCGAAACCAGCCCGACCCCGGGGGCCGCGTCGTGATGCCGAGTGACGTAATGCGAGGCGAGGATGGCCCCACCGTCCCGGTGCGGGACCCCCACACCGCCCCGAGCCCCCGTCCCCGCACCGATGGCAATCCCGAAGTGCCCCCGAACGTACCCGCCGATGCCGAAGAGGACGCCGACGTGACCGAGGTGGGCCGGCTGCCGCCGAACCCGGTCACCGGCCGCCCCGCAGACGGTGGCCTCGACGTGGTTCCCGTACCGGCGGCCCCCCCGACGGTCCGGATCCCGGACCCCGACGAGGCCACGCAGGTCCGTATCGATCCCGACGTGACGGTGATCCACGGGCCCGGAGCGGGTCCCCTCGCCAAGGCGAAGCACGAGGACGCCCCCGCCGTCGAGGCCACACCCGCCCCAAAGCACCGCAGCAGCGAGCGGCGCGACACGATCGCCGGCAAGCCCAAGCTCGCCACCGCCGAGGACCTGGGTGGGGGAAGCGTGGACCTTCAGCAGGAGCCGCTGCTGAAGTGGATCGCTATCGGTCTCGGCCTGATGGTCTTCGTGAGCGGGGCCTTCGCGGTCGTCGCCGTGCTCGTGATCGCGCTGGCCGGCTGATCAAGCGCCCAGGGCCAGCGCCCATTGCTGCAGGCCGCCGACCACCAGCGAGCGAAGCAAGCCGAGGCCGACGAACGCCACGAGCGGGGAGAGGTCGAACCCCCCGACGATCAGGAACGGGAACTTGACCCGAAGCCAGTCGAGCACGGGGTCCGTGACGTCGTAGATCGCCCGGACGATCGTGCGCACGAAGCCGACCGGTGGGTCGGGCCGCAGCCACGAGAGGATGATGCGCGCGAACAGGACGAAGGTCGCGAGCGAGAACGCGGCCGAGAGGAACGAGGCGAGGGTGAACAGGATCGAGCCCAAGGAGCACTCCAGGGAGAATCAATGTGGATCGTAGGCACCCCGGTGCCGACGGCTCATCCCGGCGACGCATCCTGACAGCTCGCCACTGCCCGCGACCTCGGCGGCTTGGCGCTGCCGATCACCAAGATAAGGACTTCGCGTCTCCGGAGGTCCCACCATGCGGTCACGCTGGACCGAACAGAGCGCGGCCTTCCTGCGCTGCCACGCCACTCCTCTCAACGCATTCCTCCACGCCTTCACCACGCCCCTCGGCCTGTTCGGGGTCGCTCTGCTGTTCGCCGAGCTGCACCCTGCCGTGCCCGTGGCCGTGGCGGCGCTGTACGCGGCCATCCTGCTCTTCCAGATTCCCGCCCGGCTCTCGCTCGTTAGCGGGGCGTTGACGGTCGGCCTCGCGGTACTCGCGACGTTCGTGGACGCCCCGTGGTGGACCGGCCTCGTGCTCCTCGCCACGGGCATGGGACTGCAGGAGCTCGCCCACGTCCTGTCGAAGGAGCCCACCTTCCAGAGCACCTACGCTCGCGAGACCGGCGCCGCAGCGAGCTGGTTGCTGCACACGTTCTGGGTGCTGCCGCTCGTGGTGCAGGCGTTCGGTCGACAGCTCGCGGTCGTGGCGCGCTTCCTGCCGCGGGTCAAGGTCCTCTTCGGCGAGCTACCGAACCGTGTCGCCGACCTCGAGCTCGTCGGGCGCTGGGTCGAGAAGGAGGACCCTCCCGACGCCCACACCACCCACTGGTGGTTCGAGGACACGCCACCCGAGGTGCGCGAGGCGCTGGCCCGCATCGCGAGCGACGAGGACGCGCTCGCGTTGTTCAGGGAGGCCAACCCCGGCTGCGACGTCGCCGTCGTGCACGAGATGAACGAGATCTACATGGCCGGGCCGCCGGTCGAGGGCACGAGCGACACCGTGTTCTATACGCCCCACGTCGACGGCCCCTTCGCGGTGTGGCCGGGCGCGGGCGTCTACCGGTCCCTGGTCGGGGTCACCGTCAACGAACAGGTCGAGACCCTCTTCGTCCACCCCACCGTCGACGCGAAGCCGCGCACCTACACCCTGACCAAGGGCGAGATCCTGGCGTTCGACTTCAATCGCGAGCTGCACTTCATCCGTCGCAAGGAGACCGACGCCGAGGGCAAGCAGAAGCGGTGCGTGCTCAAGGTGCACTACGTGGTGTACCCAAAGGGCATGTCCCTGTACGGTCGCGTCCTCGCGTGGCTCACCGGCGCCTACGACCGACGGGCACGAGCGCTGTTCCTCGCCACCCTGACCCCGGAGACGTTGTGGGCGAGGCTGAACGCCCAGGTCGTGCTGTCCTTCACGAGCGTCTTCGACCTCGTCACTCGGCACGTCGGCTGGGGGAACCTCGCCTACGTGGCCGCGCTCGGTCTGGCCAGCCTCGCCGTCCAGTCGCCGCTCCCGCTCCTGATCGGGGCGAGTTTCGTGCACTACCTGCTGTACATCTTCGTGTTCGAGTTCCGGGACTGGATCAGCTTCGGCCAGTTCAAGCGCGACGCCATGTTCTTCAAGGGCGTGTCGTACGCCATGATCGCGGCGATCTACCTCTCCGTCCCCGAGCTGAACCCCTTGTCGATCGGGCTCGTGGTCGTGGGCTACGGGCTCGCCGCCGCGGCGACCGCCGCACTCGGCGTCGACCGCACCTGGTTCGGCGTCGAGCTCGGGCAGCTCGAGCCCAAGCGCATCACGACGTTCCCCTACAACGTGGTGCAGCATCCGATGATCGTGGGAGCCGGCATCGGCTTGCTGGGCATCGCGCTGCACGAGCCCTTCCTGACCAGCTACCCCTGGCTCGTGCCGCTGCACGTGCTGTTCTACACCATACACCTGGTGCAGGAGGCGACGGATCCGCTCGCGCCCGGCAAGGTCGAGTCGAGCGCCGCCGCCAAGTAGTCAGTAGGGCTGCTGGCCCACGTAGTTGCCGGGTGGGTCATAGTTGCAGACCCACAGACGGCCGCCGAAGTTGACGCCCTCGACGGCCGGGCAGTCGGCGTAGCCGCACCCCACGCGCTCGGTGGTGCGCCAGACGATCTGCGTGTAGTGCCCGCACATCATTCCGGGCTGACACGAGTTCGACGCGTAGTCGTAGTAGGCGTCCTCGGAGGCCCAGGAGTCCACCGCCTCCTCGAGCGACGCGGCCCACGAGGCGACGTAGAGGTTCTCGCCGAGCCCGGTGCCCTGGCTGTGGACGAACCGGCAGCCCTCGGCCCACGAGGAGGCGACGTCGGCGAGTCCGTCGTCCCAGGCCAAGGGCGCGAGCGGCGGCCGAGGGACCGGCTCGGCGTTCGCGCGCACCTCGTTGTGGGCCTCGAGGCCTGCCGCGTCACCGCCCGAAGCTCCGAGGTCGGGGTCGTCGGGCGGCGCTTCACCGGGGTCGAGCAGGCCATCGACGGTCTTCACGTCGCCCTCGGTCTCGAAGACGTCGGGGTCGCCCGAGCTGAAGATGCACCCCGTGAGCAAGAGTGCGAGAGCAGGTCCAAAGCGGTTGGGTCGCGCCACCAACGGGTCCTCCATCGCCATTGTAGCGCCGATGGGGGCCCGGGTGCTCGCGTTGGAGTCCACTCGAGGTCGTCGATGGCCTCGCAGGCTGCAGGAGCGCAGGCGGCCAAGCCTGCGACCGTGCGCGGGCCTGCAGCGAGGTCGCAGCTCGGACACGCCGCGCTTCACGGCGGTGGTTTCCGGTCCGACACGGCGAGCAACGACCCCGGTTCGCCGCCACGGCCGAACCCGACCCCTGTGAGGCCCCGATGACCGGACTCTCCTTGCTCGCCACGATCGCGCTCGTCACGACGCCGACCCGAGCGGGCGACCTCTCGCTCGACGAGCTCCTCAACCTCGAAGTCACCACCGCCTCGAAGAAGGCCGAGAAGCTCTCGGACGCGCCCGGGGTGATCAGCGTGGTCACCGCCGACGAGATCGAGCGCTACGGGGCGCGCAACCTCTACGACGTGCTCGACTTCGTGACGGGCACCACGAGCAACCACACCATGACCTTCCCGTCCAAGATGCAGGGGATCCGGGGTGACGACTCCGAGCGCTCGAACCACCAGCTCCTGCTCATCGACGGTCGACCGGCGCGGCGCTCGGTCGACGGGGGCTTCAGCTACCCCATCCTCATGGCGTTCCCCATCGACACCATCGAGCGGGTCGAGGTGATCCGGGGTCCTGGCTCGGTGCTCTATGGCTCGACTGCCTACACGGGGGTCGTCAACGTCATCACCAAGCGGGCCGAAGAAGGCGAGCACGAGGGAACGGTCTTCGCAGGAGCGGGGAGCTTCGCGACCGGGGAAGCTCGGGGCAGCTACGCCCACACGACCAAGAACGGGGTCTCGATCACGGGCGGAGCCCGGTACACGGGCACCCGCGGGTACACGGTCGACCAGGCCGACTCCAACGGCAATCCAGGCTCGACCAACATGGACGAGCGCGCAGCCGCGGCGACCTTGAACGTCGCCCACGGGGGACTCACCGCCTTCGGCATCGCGACGTACACGGCCAACCCCTCCTTCGGAGGCGACTTCGCCTGGGGCGAGCGGCTGGACACCACCGCGTTCCGCTTCGTGGGTGACATCGGCTACGCGCTGTCGGTCGTCCCTGGATTCGATCTGCAGGCCAACGTGACGATGAACCACAGCGAGTGGCTCTCCAACTACTTCGTGCCCACGACGCTGTTCGAGGGGCTCTACGGAGAGCAGACCGATTCCCAGATGCTCTCGAACGACTACATCGGAGAGCTCACCGCCTACATCAGCCCCAGCGACCGGGTCAACTGGCTGGTCGGCGGCTCCATCGAGCGCCAGACGGGACGCTTCCTCATCGGCGACGAGCAGTACCTGGACATCAACCTCGGCATTCTGGAGCCGTACGCTCAGGACTGGCTCAGCGCCTATACCCAGCTCGACTATCGGCCCGTCGACCCGATCAAGCTGGTCGTGGGGGCCCAGCTCAACAAGCCGGACGGCGTCGCCGCCGACCTCGTACCCCGAATCGGCGTGATCACGAACGTCACCAAGCACTTCGGCTTCAAGGTGCTGTCGGGACAAGCCTTCCGGTCCGCCTATGGGTGGGAGACCTCGTTCGACGTCCCCACGCTCATCCTCCCGAACCCGAACCTCCGCCCGGAGAAGATCACGACCCTCGACGCCCAGATCTTCGGCCAGGCCGGCCCCGTCCAGGCCGCCCTCACCGGATTCCAGTCCGAGCAGGAGGGACTGATGGCCTACAGCGCCATCGACGACCCCTTCTACGACAACACCGTCTCGAACAGCGAGGAGACGCTCGTGATCCGCGGGCTCGAGCTCGAGCTCAAGGCGTTTCCCGTCGAGGAGCTCATGGTGCTGGCCAACGTCGCGGTCGGCGAGTCGTTCGGGGTGGCCAGGCAGCGCCCGCAGATCACCGACTGGATGTCGGTCGGCGTGCCGGTGTTCTGGGCGCCCGAGGAGCGGAGCGACGAGGATCTCCAGGCCTCCTTGGTCCTCGGCAAGGTGGGGGCGAGCTACCGCCACCGCCGCGGGCTCACCGCCAGCGCCTTCGCCATCCTGAGGGGACCGTCGGGCTACATGACCTCCGACCAAGACTTCTCGAGCGTGACCGACCGGCCCGGCGCCGCCTTCGTCGACCTCAATCTCCGCGGTCAGGCCAACCTCTCGAGCCTGCTCAACCTGGACGGGCCGGAGCTGGCCCTCGGCATCACCGGCACCAACGTCCTCAACCAGATCCGCTACGAGGGCTTCGGCGACGGTCCCTACCAGATCCACGCTCCCGCCGGCGTGTGGGGAGACCTCACGGTCCAGTTCTGACCGACCCGACGCGCCAGAAGTCCGTCAGGTCGTGAGCCCGCAGACGTTCGCGGTCGGTCGCAGGCCGCCCGACAGGCGGTGCCCCCGATAGGTCGGGCGAGCGTGGGTCGACGGCACGCTCGGGCAGGCGCCGGAGCGCTGGTCCGGGGGCGAGCGACGCTCGAGCCTACGTGACCGGATTCGCGGGGCCCACGGGCACGAGCTCGTTCCCCGTGCGCCCGAAGTAGCCGTTCTTGCAGTGCTGGAGGTTCGATGCCTCCCGCACCCCCGGCACCTCGACCATCCGGTGCAGCCACCGCGAGAGCCCCGGGTACTCGGCGATTCGCTTCTCGTCGAGCCGAAACCGAACGAAGTAAACAGGATCGAAGCGGTAGATGGTCGGAAAGAGCCGCACGTCCGCCTCGGTGAGGGTGTCGCCGACCAGCCAGTCACGGTCGGCGAGGCGCCGGTCGAGCCAGTCGAGCGCCCGGAACACGTGGGTCGACCACGTGTCGTGGACCTCCTGCGACGACGTGAAGCCCGCCTTGTAGGCGCCGTTGTTCACGTACTGGTACACGTAGGCATTGAGGTGGTCGATCTCGGCCCGGTGGGCCTCGGGGTACAGGTCGTGCTCGCGACTGCCGAGCGCCTGGAACGCGCCGTTGAGCATGCGCAAGATCTCGGCCGACTCGTTGCTCACGATGGTCTGCGTCTGCCGGTCGAAGAGCACGGGGACGGACTTCTCGCGCGAGCCGACGCGCTCGTAGATCTCGCGGAGGTAGCGAGAGCCGAACAGCGTGTCCGGCGTGCATCCGGGTGCGTCGGGGCGGAACTGCCAGCCCCGCTCGGGGTCGCGCCGCCAGTAGAGGACGTCCATCGACACGACGTCGGTGAGCCCCAGCAGCGACCGGGCGAGCGCGGTGCGGTGCGACCACGGGCAGTTGTTGGAGACGTAGAGGTGGTAGCGGCCGGCCTCGGCCCGATAGCCCGTAGAACCGTCCACGCTGACGAAGTCGCGATGACCGCTCACCGGACGCACCCACTCCCCCGCCCGTCGGGGACGCGAGGGGTCCTCCTGTACGGCGGCGTCGGTGTCGACCCGGCGGTCGAAGCGCCACCGGTCGTGGGGAACGAGCCAGTCGGGGCCGAGGCTGCGGGGCACGATGCCCTTGGGGTTGGTCCCCTCGTCCTCGGTCGCGTAGTGGGCGCGGATGGCACGCCGGTCGACGGTCTCGGCGATCCCCTCTCGCTGGTAGAGATCGCGGAGCCAGGGTCCGAGGTTGGCGAAGTCCTCGAGGCGCTGCCGGTTGAGCTTGTAGAAGTTGTAGTAGGCCAGGTCGAAGCGAACGAGCACCGCGAACGCCCACCAGTCCTCCGCCGTGGGCTGGTCGCCGCCGAGGTACCGCGTGGCGCCGAGTCGCGCGTCCAGCGCGTCGAGGCGGCCAAAGACGTCGTGGTGGGCCGACTCGTAGGCGGCCTGGTCGGACGCGCGACCCGCGGCGCGGATCGCGGCGAGCAGCTCCCCGACGGAGGCGGGGGGCTCACCGGGGCTGTCGAGCAGCGCGGCAACGTGGGCTTCGGGCGTCATGGGACCCCTGTATGACCGAAACGCGGCGATGGGGACAGTCCGAGCGGCACCCCGATATGCTCTGCGACATGCCGCTCGACTACCGACGCTTCGTGCTCCAGCGCGCCGACGGAACGCCCGTCGCCACCGTCCCTGCCGCCCGCGGCGAGACCCTCTTCGACGCCGTGCAGCGTGCGGGTCGCTCGATTCGCACCCACTGCCGGGGCAGCACGATCTGCGGCCAGTGCTGGGTCATCGTCGAGGACGGCCTCGACGCGCTGCCCCCGGCCAGCCCGAGCGAGCAGGAGCTGCTCGACCAGTACGCCGACGACGATCCCCGAGCGCGCTTGGCTTGTCAGATCGAGCATCCCGAGACCCCGTCCGCGATCGTGGTCTCTACGGTCTACTGGTAGGCCGAGCGAGCCCGAGAGCTTCGCGAGACCCTCGACCGTCCGTGGTTGAATGCGGCAGGAGGAACGATGGTCGGCACGATGTCACTCGCGTTGGAGGCGCTGCTCGGGCCGGTGGCAGGAGCGGCCCCCACCGACTGCCAGCCCGCGGAGGCCGCGACGTTCTGCGCCTTCGGCTCGTCCGAGACCAACCTCGTCACCCAGGCCGACGTGGACGCCGGCTCCGCGAACCTCACGAGCGCCGCGTGGGTGATCTCCGGTGACCAGACCGTCCGTCTGCCCGCCGGGGCCACCTTCACGCCGGGAACGTCCGTGATCTCGAACCTGCCTGCGGTGTGGGTGAGAGACCAGGCGACACTCGAGATCGAAGACGGCGACGTGTCGCTCGCCGCCAACGTCTATCTGTGCGACGACGCGACCCTGGCCGTCCGCAGGGGGTCCCTGCGCATCGCGCAGCCCGCACCCTTCGCCTACTGGACGTGGGCGGCCGGCAACAGTCGGATCGTCCTCGACGACGCTCACCTGCGGGTGCACCAGGACGACCTCGGCATCAGCGACCACTACACCGCGCTGCGGGGCCGCGCGTCGCTCGAGGCGTCGGGAGGACTGGAGGTGAGCGGCGGCAGATGGAACCTCGTCGTGGCCGACGAGGCCACCGCAACCGTTCGTGACGGAAGCCTCCTGGGCGAGTTCTCCGTCGCCGGCGACGGGGCGCTCACCGTCGAGCGCACGCAGTACGTCACCCTCACGGTGAACCCCTGCGACACCGAGACCACCCTCGCCGATCTCCCGCCGGCGTGCGACCTCGCGAGCAGCTGCGTCCAGCCCGACCACCCCCTCACGGACTACGTCCGTGCTGACCCACCCAAGCTCACCATCGACGAGACCAAGGTGCTCGCCTGGCGTCTCGAGACCCTGCCGGGCGCCGAGGTCACGTTGTCGGACATCGATCCTCTGGCTCAGCTGATCGTCGAGCTGGAAGAGATCACCGCCTCGGGCCCTCTCACGCTCCCGGCGGGCGCCAGTCCCACCGGGGTGACGGACCGCTCCGTGGTCGTGGGGAGCGAGCCCGTGCTCGGCTGGTCGGTGGTGCCACCACGGCAGGCGAGCCTCGAGATCCACGACGGGTCCGTGCTGGCCAGCGTCTTGCTCGACGACGCGCGGATGACCATCCGCGACTCCGCCCTGACGCACGGCACGCTCCGGGTGAGCGGGAACGGAGTGGCCGAGGTGGTCAGATCCACCGTCTCGGGCCTCGTCGAGCTGATCGACGGCTCGCTGTTCGCCCAGGAGTCGACGTTCTCGGGGCCGCTGGTCCTCCAGGATCGCGCCTGGGTGGCGGACACGACCCTGCCCGCCGCCGTCGAGGTGTCGAAGCCCGACGGATGGCTCGGTGAGGTCGCCCTGACCCGACCCGACGACGGCTCCACGGTCGAGCGAGGCACGCCGATCGACATCGGAGGAACGGTCGCGGCGAGCACGGGGCCGGTCGCCGCGACGGTGTCGTTGTACTCGGGCTCGGGGGTCCTGGCGACGTCAGCCGTGAGCGCGGCGGTCGACAACGGACCGCTCGCCTCGTTCGCCACCGACGGCCTCGGACCTGGCACCTACACCGTCGTGCTGCGGTTCGACGATGGGAACGCTGCAGCGACGCGGGACGTCAACGTGTCGGACCAGCGCTTCAGCGACACCGGGCCGGTCGAGGACACGGGCAATCCGACGGATCCCTCCGACACCGGCGCATCGGCGGCCGGGGGCTGTGGCTGTCGGACGACGAGCCCCGCGTTTGCCTGGTTGGCCCTCTTGGGTCTCCTCGTCGCGCGCCGGCGAAGCGCCGATCGTGAGCGGACGCGGCCGCTCGGCGGGTGACCACGACGCGTCTCGCCGGACGTTCATCCGCCCTGGGCGAGCCGCTCGACGGCAGCCCGGTCCACGGGACCGAAGTGCCCGAGGAAGAAGCGCTCGCCGTCGGGTGCGATGTCATCGAGGAGCGTGCGGAGGTCCCGCGCGTTGTCGTCGAGCTCGCACTGGTAGTAGTGGGTTCGCGCGCGGGACCCCGTCACCGAGCCCCGGAGCAGGTCCCCGGCGAACACCGCGCTCCCGACCACGAGCACGACCGAGCCCGGCGTGTGGCCCGGGATGCTGTGCAGGGTGCCCACGGGCGCTGACCAACCCAGCAGCTCGCCCAGCGTCGCGCTCGAACCCGCCGGCAAGGTGACGTCGGGCACGAACGGCGTGAACGTCTCGGCCTGGGCGGCCTCGAGCCGACGCTCTGCGGTCCGGTCCGTCGGGCAGAGCTCGTCGTTGTGCCCTCGGGCGGCCAGGAACTGGTCGTCCTCGCCCATCACGATGGGCGCACCCGACGCCGCCCGGACGACCGACGCGCCGCCGGCGTGGTCCGCGTGCCCGTGGCTGAGAACCACGGCATCGATGTCGCTGGGGCTCGTCCCCGCCCGCTCGAGCCGATCGAGGATCGCCTCTGCGTCGCGCTCGAGCCCGGCGTCGACGAGCACGGTGTACTCGTCGGTGCGGACGAGGTGCGCGTTGTTGTAGTCCTGCCGCACCGTCCAGACCTCGAGGCCCGACGCCGGGGCCTCGACGCGGGTGGTGTTGGCGCAGCCGATGGCGACGACAACCATCGTCAGGGCAATCCTCATTCCTCTCTCCCACAGCAGAGTGTCATCACTGTTGACTCTTAAGTCGACGGCCCTCAATGTCAACATCGATGACTTCGCGACGTCGGGTTCGCCGACCCGAACGGCCACCGGTCTGCCCTTTGCAGGGCTTCAGACCCGAGACGGCGCACTCCCCGAGAACCTCGGCTGGAAGCAGCTGCTGGAGCAGGTCCGCACTTACCAGGAGACCTGTCGGCCGAAGCCCGCGGCGACTGACGAGACGCCGGCGGTCGAGGGCGAGCCCGAAGCAGAGTGATAGCCCTCCGGTTCGGACCGAGGGACTCACGTGGCCGGTTCCCGAGAGCGCTACCACCACGGCGACCTGCGCAGGGAGCTCGTCACTCGAGCCACCGAGGCCATTCGCGAGGGAGGCGAGAGCAGGTTCAGCCTGCGGGCGGTGGCCCGGGAGGCCGGCGTCGACGTCGCGGCCGTATACCGGCACTTCGCGAGCAAGGAGGATCTGCTGCGCGCGGTCGCCGCCAGCGCCTTCGCCGAGCTCGCCCGTCGAGCCGAGCGCGGGCAGGACGAGGCATCGGACGCGATCGGCCGCATGCGGGCCCTCGGCCACGCCTACGTCGGCTTCGCCGTGGACGAGCCGGCGCTCTTCGTGCTGGCCTTCGGGCCGCGGGGCTCGGGCGGGCCGTCCGAGGGCCCGAGGGGCACTGCATCGCGCGGGCGAGACCCCTACCAGATGCTGACCGACTGCCTCGAGGAGCTCCACGACGCGGGCATCGTCACCCTGGGTCCGCGAGAGGCCGCGCTACCCGCCTGGGCGGCCGTCCACGGCCTCGCTCACCTCGCCGTCGAGGGCAACCTCCCCGCGGAGGCGGCGAGCCGGGCCACCGACAGCGTCCTCGACAACGTGCTTCGAGGATTCGGAGTTCAGGTCAGCTGAACGTCTGCACATACTCCGCGGGCTGAGACCTTCGAACTGAAGAACGCCCCACACGCGCGTTAACGGGGCTCGGGAGGCTCACGATGGTCGTTGTGCTCTGGTTGGGACTGGGAATGCCCGCGGCGGCATCTGCTCCAGGTGACCCTCTGCCCATCACCTTCGAGCCCTACCGCGATCAGCCCCGGGCCTACCGGAGCAAGCTCGGCACCATCCGTTACGTTCGGGATTCGTCCGCCAAGGGGCCCGACCGACGCCTCGTCGCGGTGACTCCCGAGGGTCCACTGACCCCGCCGGACTTCTACCGGGCGGTTGGCGACGACACCTTCGCCACCAGGCTCGAGCGCCGCCGAAGGCGAGTCCTGGGGCTCTTGGGGACCGGGTTGGCGGTGTGGGGAGCGGCTCTCGCGACCCGGGTCGTGACGACGGACCCCGACAGAGCTCGGCGGGCGACCGTCGTCGGGTACGGAGGCGTCGGGATCCTGGGGCTCGCATTGATCCCGGCGTTCCGGCACGACTTCGGCGCTCGGATCCGCCTCTCCGACGCTCGGGACCGAGTCCGACGCGCATCCGGCACACGCTGATCTGCTGCTCAGCCGCCGCTCGCCACGACGAACGCGGCTGGCTCGGCCTCGTCGAAGGTCCGGGAGGATCTCGACGTAGTGGAGGTTGTCGTCGGGGCCGTCCGTCCGCACCGTCGCCCCTTCACTCGGCCGCACCGCGTGAGACGGCCAGCGCCGGATTCAGCTGGCGTCGTCCTCCAGGAGTGTGTAGCAGTGCGCCACCGCCTCGCCGACGAACGCACTGAGCTCGGACTCCGTGGGCTCGTCCGGTGTGAACACCGCCCCGACGAAGCCGTCCGTGTGCCATCGTCCCCGGCCGAGCGGGGGCTGGTGGTGATCCGCGGGCGTGGGGTAGGGGTTCACGTACAGGTAGGGCACCGGCAAGTGCTGGTCGCCCGGGGTCATGCCGATCCCGATCGAGCGATCGATGGAGTCGCCGCCCGGCTCCAGGCGGATCACCGTGGCGAGGTCGAAGTGGTGGGGCCACGCTCGCACCGGCACGGCGCGGGACTCCTGGGCTCGCAGGCCCGTGAGCACGTTGTTCGACAGGGCGAACCACGTGTGGAGGCGCAGCAGCGAGTCCTCGTCGAGGTCGGCCAGCGGCTGCCCCTCGGAGGCAACGTGTGCGGGCAGCTCGTAGCCCAATCGCACGAGCTCCAGGTCGTCACACCCGAGGCCGGCGACCACCCCCTGAAGCCAGGCCCGCGCTGCGTCGAGGGTGGAGCCCACCACGGCCTTCTCCTCGGCGATCGCGCCGCCCCGGACCACCAGCCAGGTCGCGTCGCGAAGGCGTAGGCCCGCCGCGACGTCGTTCCTCCGGCCCACGGTTCGGCCCACGAGGGCCTCGAGTCCGGGATCCCACCCGAGGTTGGCGGCCTCGTGGACGTCGTCGCCGGGACGCAGCGTGGCTGCGAGTGCAGACGCGACCTGAACGGCGTGGTGCAACGCATTGCGGGTGTGGGCAAAGGCCTCGGTCGGCATGGGGTCTCCTGACGCGGGCATTCCATGGCGGGATGCCTCGGGGCTTCGCCGTCGTGGCCCGTGAGGACCGAGTCTCATATCATGGCACCGCACCGCACCCGCACCCAAGAGGCGACGGCCATGCAAGAGGACTCGGCGTCCACCCAGCCTTCCGCGAATCCCGGGGCGTCCACCACCCCGCCGATGCCGCTGTACGCGACCGCTTCTGCACGCGAGCTCGGCGAGGAGCTGAACGCGCTGTACGAGGCGCGAGACTCCCAGCCGTCCAGCACCACGGCGAGCGAGATCGACCGGGTTCGGCGACAGATGCGCTCCGGCCCGCGCCTGCAAGCGGGCGAGTTCCTGGGCGACGGGCGCTATCGGCTGCTCGAGAAGCTGCCCACGGCCGGCGTCGACGGCAACTGGAAGGCCTGGGACCGACAGCAGCAGCACCCCGTCCTCGTGCGCGTGTTCTACGGGCAGTGGGTGAGCGACGAGGAGGCCATCGGCGGCTTCGTCGAGCGCGGAAAGGCGCTGGTGGAGCTCGAAGACCCCAGCATCGGCCGCACCTTCGAGGCCTCCCGCTCCGATGACGGCTTCGTCTACCTCGTCACCGAGCTCTTCGAGACGGGCAGCCTCGCCACCCGGTCCGACCTCGACGCCATCGCGGTCACGCAGGTCCTGCTCGAGACGGGGCGAGCGCTCGCCGCGGCCCACGAGGCGGGCATCGTTCACGGTGCGGTCCAGCCCGAGAACGTCATGATCACCGACGCCGGCGTCGCCCACCTGGTGGGGTTCTCGGTCGCTCCGACGGACGCGAACGAGGCCGCGTCGCTCTACCGCGCGCCGGAGACGACCGAGAAGTCCTACGCCCCTGCGCCCTCCTCCGACGTCTACGCGCTCGGGATGACCGCGATGGCCGCGCTCAACCAGGGCGAGCTGCCGTTCTGGGTCCTTCGTGACCCGAGCCGCCTCATCCAGGCCCTCCCCGTCAGCGAGGCGGTCAAGGCGGTGCTCCTGAAGGCCACGGACTGGGACCTGTCGATCCGCTACCCCACGCCGACGGACCTGATCGCCGACCTGCTCTCCGACGCCACCCTCGTCGAGCAGCTCGCGGTCAGGGCACGCGAGCTCGAGCGCTACGACGTCGCTGCGGAGCACTTCGAGACCTTGCTGACGCTGGCCGAGCTCGACGACGTCAGGGTCGACATCCAGACCACGCTCGGTCACGTCTACACCGCAAAGCACGACTACGACAATGCCCATCGGCACCTCGTCGACGCGCTCGCAGCCACGCGCGACGCCGACGCGCTGTTCGGACCCCTCCGCACCATCGCCGAGCGGACCAGCGACTGGTCCAAGCTCGCCCGCGACCTCTGGGCGCAGGCCCGGTCCCGAACCGGCCCCTCCCGGGTCGCCATCCTCACCGAGCTCGCGCGGGTCAGCCAGTTCGAGCTCGAGGATCCCGACCGTGCCGCCGAGGCCTGGGCCTTGGTGCTCGAGGACCACCGCCTCCCCAGCCAGGCCTTGACCTCGCTCAAGGCCCTGCAGTCGCTCGCCAAGGCCCGCGGTGACTGGCACGCCTACATCCGCCACACCGAGGACCTGCTGAACTACGTGGCCGAGGGCGAGGTGCCGAGACTGCAGTACGCGATCGGGCGCGCCTACGTCGAGCAGCTGCACGAGCCAGAGATCGGCCTGTCGTTCATCGACCGCGCCGAGGCCGCGGGCTGGTCCGAGCCCGATCTCTCGACCACGCTGCAGCAGATTCGGGCCCAGATGGGCCAGTGGCCGCGGGTCATCCAGCTGATGCTCGACCAGGCGGCGAGCCAGGAGCTCCCCGACGCCTCGCCCACGCTCATGCGGGCGGGCATCGTCGCCACCGCGGTCCACCTCGAAGAGGACGCCTTCCGTGTCTACCACGCGCTGCTCGAGCGGGCTCCGCGCCACGTCGTGGCCCTGCGCCACCTGGCCCGGCTCCACCACCGCGCCCACGAGGACGACAAGGCCCTCGTCTACTACGAGGGGCTCTGGGACGCCTACCGGGGCAAGCCCTCCGAGGAGCCCGAGGCCAGCGAGCGGGCTGCAGACTGCACCGCGTACGCGCAGCTCCTGCTCAAGCAAGGGCACGCACGAGAGGCCGCAGAGCGGGTCGAAGAGGCGATCCGCCTCAACCCGAACCACGTGCCGAGCCTCAAGCTCGCCGGCCCGCTCTACCTCGCGCTGGGCGACATCGGGCAGGCCGCGCAGGCCTTCGATCGCACGCTCGCCGTCTTCAAGTCCGTCGCGCCCACCCCCGACAAGATGGACGCCTGCCTCGGCATGGGGGACATCTCCTGGATCCAGGGTCGGCTCACCTCCGCGATGGGCTGGTTCAACAAGGCGATCGAGCTCGACCCGTTCTCGGTGGCGGGCTGGTGGGGGCTGTCGAAGGTGTCGCTCGCCTCACGGGGCGGGCACCCCGGAGCCGACCGCGCTCCCTGGGTCGCCGCCGTACCCAAGCGCTTCACGGCACAGGAGGCGCTCGCGCGGGTCCTCGCCGGGCTGCTCTCGCCGGCCAGCGCGCGCGCCTGGATGCAGCGGTCCCCGATCGGGCAGGCGTTCGTCGAGGGCGGCGCCACCCCGATGCGCCTCGCGAGCGGCGTGGTCGACCTGCTCGTGATGCACGAGCTCGTCACCCCCCGGCTGTTCGAGCGCCTGCGGGCCGTCGGCCCCGGGTTCGCCCAGGCCCTCGACAAAGTCGAGGCGCTGTGGTTCTCGGGCCCCGCCGACTTCGACCCGATCGAGAGCTATGGCTGGTCGGTGCGGGTCGCCGCGGCTGACTTCGACCCCGACCACACCCGGCGCACGCTGCCCGCCACGTTCGGGGGTCTGGTGGTGGGGCTCACCGACTTCGACGTGGCCGAGGCCTGGGACCAACTCCTCGCCGACTCCCAGACCCCCCCCGCGCCGGTGGTGCGGCCTGCGGCGCCCGACCCGGCGCTGGAGCTCGCCAGGCGGGGACCGATCGTCGGCTTCGTCAGCGACGGCTCCCTGTGGGGCGTGTTCCGCCAGCAGCCGGACCAACTCGTGATCGGACGCGGCGACGACGTCGACTTCGCGCTGCCCGAGGACCGCGACGTGCGGCCCCGCCACGCGCGCGTGTGGCGGCAGGGTGGGCGCATCTACCTCGAGGCCATCGACGGCGCGACCGTCCTCGTGAACGGCCAGACCACCGAGCGGGTGCGGCTGTTCGGGGGTGAGACGCTGACCATCGGACCGACCCCGCTCCAGGTCACCTTCGCCGACCAGGAGCACCAGCTCCCGTCTCTGCACCCCACCCTCGCCCCGGCTGGCGACCGCCGGGACGGCCCCAGTGCGGAGGACGTTCCCGAGCCGCACGTGGCGGCCGGAGGCCCCCCACCGCCTCCACCGGGCGTCGTCTCCACGATCAACCCCGGTCAGGCCCAGGCGCTGTGGCCCGCGGAGACCCCCGAGCAGGCCCCGATCGTGAGTCCGGATCTCGCGGGCATCGAGGAGGAGGACCACGAGGTCGTGCGCGCGGTGGCGCCTCCGCGGGAGCCCGCGGTGGTCGAGGCCCCCCTCTCGGACGTGCCGGAGACCACGGGCGAGGACTCCCGACCCGACTGGGACCTCCACTACCGCGACGATGGTGAGGGGCAGCCCGAGCGCCTCGACATCGAGGAGATCGCGCCGCGCCTCGGTGACGAGCCCGAGCCCTCGCTCGAGGAGGTCGACCCGGAGACCGCCGACCTCGTGGCCACCGCCCCCGCCTGGCTCCGCAAGGCCCTCGAGGACGAGGCGGCGGCCGCCCGCGACAACGACGTCGAGCCTGCGAACGCGACCGAGGCGCCGCCGGTGACCCCGCGGAGTCCGGTGCCCGACCTCCCGGAGGTCGGCGACGAGGAGGAGCTGACCGAGACCGGCCGCGCCACGGAGCGGGAGCCCGAGGCGATGATCGCCCAGGCGATCGGGCCCGACGCGACGTTCGACGAGCCGGCGAGCAGCCCGGATCTGCCGCCACCCCTGCCCGGTCCCTCGGCCGCAGACACCGACGGCGAGGTGGTTTCCGACCCGGCGTGGCTCGAGTTCATGTCCGGCCCGGACCGCGGGGTCTCGGTGGCCATCGAGAACCAGCTCACGGTGGGTCAGTCCGAGCTCTGCGGCATGAGCGTGCCCACCGATGCCCGCCTCTCGCCGACCCACTGCATCGTCCAGCGAACGGCGCGGGGCTTCGTGCTGCGGGACGCCGGCTCCACTACCGGCACCGTCGTCAACGGCCAGCGGGTGCAGGAGATCGTGCTCACCGGAGGGGAGACGATCATGGTGGGCCGCACGGTGATCCGGTTTCGCTTCGAGCAGTCCGATGGCGAGTGATCCGACCGACTTCAAGGCGGCGCTGTCGTGCTGGGCCTCGGGGGTCACCGTGGTGACCGTGGTCGAGCCGGACGGCCTGTGGTACGGCCTGACCGTGTCCAGCTTCACGTCGGTGTCGCTCGAGCCGCCACTCGTGAGCGTGTGCCTCTCGTCCGACAACCGTGCGAGTCAGGCCATCGACGCGACCAACCGCTTCGCCGTCTCCGTGCTCGGCGAGGGGCAAGCCGAGGCGTCCAACGCGTTCGCGACCTCGGGGCGCGTCCCCACCGCAGACTTCGAGCCCATCGCGACGGTGCTGACGAAGGACGGACTGCCCGTGCTGAAGGACGCGGTGGCCTGGCTGCAGTGTCGGGTGCACCAGCGGGTCGAAGCGGGGGACCACGTCGTGTGGATCGGCGAGGTCGAGCAGGCGACCTCGACGGGTCTTCCGCCGCTGCTCTACCATGCCCGAGGCTACCGCGGCGTGCGCGATCTGTGAGCCTCAGCGCAGGGGCGTGAACCGCACCGCACCGTGACCAGTGCACCTCCACGCTCCATCGATGTCTCGCTCTCGCACCTGCCACTCCTGGGCCGTCGCGTCGCCGACGGGCATGACGAGACGCCCTCCGCTCGCGACCTGGTCCAGCAGCGCCGGTGGGGGTTCGGGCGCGGCCGCGTTGACGACGACGACGTCGTAGGGGGCCTCGATGCCGTAGCCCCCCCGTCCGTCTCCGGTGACCACGAGCACCGACGGGAGGTCGGCGAGTCGGAAGCGCGCAATGTCGGCCCAGTGTGGGTCGCGCTCGATCGTCACCACCGTGCTCGCCCCAAGGTGGACGAGCACGGCCGTCTGGTAGCCCGAGCCCGTGCCCACCTCGAGCACGCGGTCGCCCGCTCCGATACCCGACAGCGCACACAGCCGCGCCACGGTGAGGGGCTGGCTGTGATGCAGGCCATCGGGCAGCACCCCGTCTTCGTAGATCCAGTCGTCCGGGACGTCGGGGAGGAAGCGACGCCGATCCACAGCGGCGAGCGCCTCGTGCACACGGGGATCCGTGATCCCCTCGGGCACGAGGTCGTCCAGGAACCGGGCGAGGGCCTCGGTCACGGGCGCTCCACCGGGGGCAGCGCGTCCCCCCGACGAGCCGCCTCGAGACGGGCGAACACGGACTCGATGGTCCAGCCGAGCCGCAGTCCGGGCCGGAAGTCCTCGGTGAGGACCACGACCAGCGTGTCGTCGCGGACCACCCACGCCGAGTGGCGTTCGAGTCGGGTGCCCCCGAGCCCGACCACCACCGAGCGACGCCGAGCCGCCACGTCGCCGTCCACCTGCTCGAAGGCCTCCGAGACCACCTCGACCTCGCGCTCGAGCCTCGCGCCCAAGCGACTGGCGAGACCCTCGGCGTGCTGCTCCAGCAGCGCGAGGTAGTCGCGAGCGCCCTCCGGGCCGTCGAACACCACCACTCGCACCTGCGCCTGCCGATCCGGCCGCACCGCCTCGAGCGACCAGGCCTCCTCGATGCGCCCGACCACCGCGTGGACCCGAGCCGGATCCCCCGCGCCATAGGCCTCCGCCCACAGCGGTGCCTCGCCGAGCGGAGAGATGGCGATGCGCCAGTCGCCCCGGGTGACGAGCTGCTCGGTGCCCCGGAGAACGGCCGCATAGTCGAGCGAAGGTGGCTCGCGCTCGGATGGCCACTCCTCGGGGCGAAACACGCCCCGCGTCTGCTCGGGCGGTCGCGCGGCCACCGCCCAGACCCGTTCCAGCCCTCCTCGGGCGAAGTGATGGGCCATCATGTCGTGACCGAGTCCGTACTTCGACCACGTCTCGAATGCCTCGGGCTCGACGAGACCCTCGGCGGTGCTCCAGCCCTGCAGCCGGTTGAGCGCCTCGTGGACGGGGGTGAGGCCAAGCTCGGCCGCAACCCGGGCCTCGACCCAGTTGGCCAGGCCCTCGCTCGTACTCTCGAGCGCCCACATCGCGTCGCGGTCCGTCAGTCCCTCGACGAGGGCGACCTGATCGGCATGCTGGTCGTGGAGCGCGTGTACGAGCTCGTGGGCCAGGACCACGGTGACCACGTCCGTGAGCGACGCCGTCTCGCTTCCCATCTTCGCCGCTGCGGCCCGTAGACTGTCCGGCGACAGGTAGAGCGTGTCGCGAAAGATGCCGTACTTCCCGAGCAGCCCGGAGCGAAGGGCACCGTGGATCTCGTCGACCATGCGAGCGCGCAGCGCCTCGGGCGTGTCTCGGTACACCGCGTCGTAGACGAGTCGCGTCTCCTGGCGCACGACCTCGTCGAACGGCTCGGGCTCTGCGATCTCCACGACGGGAGGGGTCCGGAACGCCCGGCCCGCGGCGCGCTCGACGGCGGGGACGACCTTTCGGACCAAGCGCTTCAGTCGACGGGGGCGGAAGGGGTCCCGCCGGGCCCCTGGTGCCTCCTTGCCCCAGTCGACCGGCACGGGGGGATCGGACTCGGCCGCGGTAGTCAGCAGCAGGATCGTCGAGAGCCAGACCATCATCGCCTCCCCACGAGCGCTTCTACCCGCCGCGGGAACGTGCGGTTGCACAGGATTGTCAGGGTGTCCACAAAAAAGTGCACCGCCCCGACCTGGGAGCGCGAGCCTGTGTTAAAGTTCACGGCGGATGCGGTCATCTTCGGCTTCCCAGCGTAGTTGTCGAGGGCCGTATCGTGAACACACCTCGAAGCTCCGTCCGCCTCGGCGGTCGCGGCGACCCGTAGCGGTATCCTCCAACTCTGCGATTTGACGTTGCCGTCTACGGGTCGCCCTTCGGAGGCTCGATGCGAGGGTCACTCCTCCCAGGGCTCCTTTGGAATGACCACCGGCCCCATGTCGGGCGGATCCGCGATCGGCCACCAGTCGCCCCAGAGCTCCTTGCCGCCGTCGACGACGATCGTCTGGCCAGTGACGTAGGCGCCGGCCGGCGAGGCGAGGAACGCGACCTGCCAGGCGATCTCCTGGCACGTCGCCAGCCGCTTCAACGGCACCTTCGACTTCATCGTGGTGATGAGGTCGAGTCCCTGAGGGTACCGGTTGATCCCGCTCGATGCCACGAAACCGGGCGCGATGCAGTTGATCAGGATGCCCTTGGACGCCCACTCGACCGCCAGCGTGCGCGTCATCGCCTCGACGCCCGCGCGAGCTGCCACCGAGTGCGACATGCCCGGGAACGCGTTTCGCGTGAGCATCGTGATGGAGACGACGCGGCCTCCGTTGGCGAGCATCCACCGGTCCGCGACCGCTCGGGTCATGTTCCAGGTGCCGGTGAGGTTCGTCGCGATGACCGCGTCGAAGCCCTTCGGGGAGATGGCCTCGGCGGGGCTGAAGAACTGACCGCCGCCGTTGTTGACCAGCACGTCGATCCGACCCGTGCGTTCGAGCACCCGATCGACAAGGCCCGCTACCGCGTCGCGGTCACGGATGTCGCAGATCTCGCCCTGCACCTCGCGGCCGACCTCCTCCGAGAGCCCTTCGGCAGCCGGGCGGATGTTGGCCTCCTTCCTCGAGCAGATCACCACGTGCGCACCGAGCTTGGCCAGCTCGCGGGCCACCGCCACGCCGATCCCCGTTCCCCCGCCCGTGACCACCACCGTTTGGCCGTCGAACAGCCCTGCTGCAAAGATCTCGCTCGCCGACACGTCGCCTCCGTCTTCGCCGGATAGCTTCGCACATCCCGCCGAGGGTGTCCGTCCCCGAGGCTCGCAGCGAGGGACTCGTGTCGAAGTTCGGACTGTTCGGACCGCTCCGCAGGTTTCTCGATCGGGCCCTCCACCACGTGTACACGGAGATCACGCTCTTCGTGTTGATCGTGGTGTCCATCGGGCTCACCATCTACGAGGCATCCCAGCCCGACCCGCCTCAGTGGCTCCTGGTCTCCGGCGATCTCCTCACCGGGCTCTTCGTCGTGGAGCTCGTGCTGCGCTTCGCGCTCGCCCGCAAGAAGCGTCGATTCTTCACCCGCTACTGGATCGACATCCTCGCCGTCTTGCCGTGGACCCGCCCCCTCCGACTGCTGCGCGTTCTCCGCGTGCTGCGACTCTTCCGGGCTGGCGTGCTGTTTCGGCGCCGCATGGTCGGCCTCATGGGCGGCTCCATGCGACAGGCCGGCACCGAAGGGCTGGCTCTCGTGATCGCCACCATCACGCTGGTCGTGCTCTCCGCGGTGGTCCTGCTTCGGTTCGAGGGCCAGGACGACCCTGGCTTCGGGAGCTTCGCCCAGTCGCTCTGGTACGCCACCTACAGCCTCGTCGGGGGTGAGCCCATCGGCGGGGACCCTCACTCGCTCGTCGGCCGGGTGACCACGCTCGTGCTGATGCTGGGCGGCATGTCGCTATTCGCGGTGTTCGTCGGAACCATCTCCGCCTCGATGGTCCACCGGCTCCGCGGTCAGATGGAGGTACACGAGTTGGACCTGGACGAGCTGTCGGACCACATCGTGGTCTGTGGATGGAACGAGTCGGGGCGCACCGTCCTGGGCGAGCTCTTCGGGGGAGGGACCCCCTGGGACCGCGCGGTCGTGGTGGTCACCGAGAACCCACTCCCGCCAGATTCGGTCCCCTCGGAGCACGTGCGACCGGAGAACTTCTACCGACACACCGGCGACTACACGCGAGAGAGCGTGCTGGAGGCCGTTCAGGTTCGCCGAGCGGAGTCGGTGATCCTGCTCGCCGACGACACGGTCCCTGCGCGCTCCAACCAGGACTGCGACGCCCGCACCGTGCTCGCGGCGCTCACCATCGAGCGCATGTCGCCCGGGATCTACACCGTGGCCGAGCTCCACAGCCGAGAGAACGAGGAGCTCCTGCGCAAGGCGGGCGTCGAGGACGTCGTGGTGGCCGACTTCTATGCGGGAATGATCCTGGGCTCCGTCCAGCGGAACCGGGGCCTCGTGAAGGTGCTCGACGACATCCTCACCCAGGCCCACGGCAACGCGTTCCACACCCGCACCCTGTCGTCGCGGTGGGAGGGCCTCACGGTGGGTGAGCTCGCGACCACGCTGCGCAACGAGCATCGGACGATTCTCGTGTCCATCGAGCGCGACGGGACGACGATCGTGAATCCGAGCTCCGACCTCCCCCTCTCGGAGGGGCAGAGCATCACCGTGATCTCCGCGGACAACCGACCTACGGTGTGAACGACGCCGGGAGAGCACGATGCGGATCCTGTTCATGTGCGTGGCGAACTCCGCCCGCAGCCAGATGGCCGAAGGCTGGGCGCGCGCGCTGACCCGCCGCGAGGTGCGCACCTACTCGGCGGGCTCGGAGCCGTCCCACGTTCGCCCCGAGGCCATCGCGGTGATGCGAGAGGTCGGGATCGATCTGGCCGGCCACACCTCGAAGTCCTCGTTCGACGTCCCCGAGCCCGACATCGTGATCACCCTGTGCGACGAGGAGGTCTGTCCCGTCTACCCCGGCCACGTCGAGCGGCTGCACTGGGGGATTCCCGACCCGGCGAGCATCACCGGGTCCCGAGCCGAGCGACTCGCGGCGTTCCGCGCCGCTCGGGATCGCATCCGCGGACTCCTCGAGCCCTGGCTGAACGAGCGGGAGCTGCGGTTCGAGCCCGACCCCGGCTGGTCTTCGGCGTTCGCGCTGCAGCCGGGGATGGCGTTCGTGAACCACGGGTCCTTCGGGGCGACGCCGCGAGCGGTCCTCGAGGGACAGCGTCGCCTCGTACAGGAGCTCGAGGCCCAGCCCGTGCGGTTCATGACGGGCCTGCCCGAGCGGCTGCGGCACGTCCGCGAGCGCTTGACCCCCGTGCTTCACGCGAGCGCCGACCACGTCGCGCTGATCGAGAACACGACCACCGGGATGAGCACGGTGATGAGGTCGCTGGAGCTGAAGCCCGGCGACGTCGTGGTGTCGACGAGCTGGGTCTACGCCGGTGTCGCCAAGCTGCTCCGCTTTCTCGAAGACCGCCGGGGTGTCCACGTCCACACCATCGCGTTGCCGTTCCCGTGCTCCGGTCCCGAGGCGGTGCTGGAGGCCCTCGAGGCCCAGTGGCCCGACCAGGCCCGGGTGGCCATCTTCGACCAGCTCGCCTCGGGCACTGCGCTGGTGGCGCCGATCGAGCACATGGTAGCCTTCGCCCACGAGCACGACGTTCCCGTCATCGTCGACGCCGCCCACGTGCCTGGCCAGCTCCCGGTCGACGTTCCCGCGACCGGCGCCGACTGGTGGGTCGGCAACCTGCACAAGTGGCTGTTCACGCCCAAGGGCGCTGCCGTGCTCTACGCACGCGACCCCGGCCGCCTCGACCCCCTGGCCATCTCCCACGGCTACGGCTCCGCCATGCGGGCCTTCGACTGGACGGGCACCCGCGACCCGTCGGCCTGGCTCGCGGTCGAGGACGCCCTGGACTTCGTCGGAGCCGCCGGCGGGCTCGATCGGCTTCGGGTGCACAACCGCGAGCGACTGGACGGCTTCGCCAAGCTCGTCTCGGATCGCGTGGGGGTCGAGCGCATCGCCCCTCCCGAGATGACGGCCCTGATGGAGACGCTGCCGCTCCCCGGTGCACCGACTGGCGATCCCGAGACCTGGATGCAGCGGATCTGGGATGCCCACCAGGTCGAGACGAAGCTCGAGGCCATCGGCGAGCGCCTGCACGTGCGCCTGTCTTCCCAGATCTACAACCGCCCGGAGGACTACGACCGTCTGGCCAAGGCTCTCCTCGCCGAGCTCTGAGCCCGCGGGAAGTAACGGACGTGTGAGGTTCCTGTTTCGGCAATCTGGACGCGAGGGCTAGAATCGGCCAGCTGAAGGGAGTTGCCGTGACGAGAAATCAGTGGATTGTGGCTTTGTCGGCCGCATTAGCCGTGGCCTGCAGCGGAGACGGCGGCGATTCCCCTCCCGAGCCGCCCTCCATCGTGCCGACAGCGAGCACGGCCGCCACGGCCGAGACGGGGCTCGCGCCGCCGGAGTGCTTCGACGAGGTGATCGAGGGCCCTGGGACGACCACCACGAGCCTCCTCGAGCGCGCGGACGACTATGGCCCGGTGTGTACGGACTCGAGCGGACCCGACGTCGCATTCGCCTTCACCCCCACCACGTCGGGCATCTACCGCTTCGACACCCAGGGCACGCCCTTCGACACCGTGCTGACGGTGTTCGACGACTGCGACGGCGACTCGCTCGGGTGCAACGACGACGTCGTCGGAGGAGGCGCGACCACCTCGGAGCTCACGCTGGAGCTGCGGGCGGACGAGACCGTCATCATCGTCGTCGACACGCCGGCGAGCACGGAGCTCGGCGACGGCGAGGTCACCCTCGGGGTCCGGCGGAGTGTTCCGGAGACCTGTGACGACGGCATCGACAACGACCTCGACGAGCTCGCCGACTGCTACGACCGCGACTGTGCCGCCGACGCCTATTGTTGTCCCGCCAAGCCCACCCACGGTCCCGGCCGGTACCCGAGCAGCGGCCTCGGACTTCCCGACGTCTACGGCCCGGCGAGCTGCGCGCTCCCCGGCGATGTCAGCGGGAGCGAGGTGACCTACGCCTTCACCGCCCCCAATACCGCCGAGTACCGGTTCAGCGCGGACAGATCGACCTCGAGCACGTTGTCCCTCCTCGACGGCTGCGGCGGAAACGAGCTCGCCTGTACCACTTCGCTGTTTCCGCTCACGTTCCCCATGACCGCTGGCCAGACCGTGCTCGTGGTGGTCGACGGCGCCAACGGCTCGGACGTGGTGTTCGCCGAGCTCGACATTGTCGAGGTCGGCCCCGAGGTCTGCAACGACGGCATCGACAACGATGGCGACTTCGCGGTCGACTGCCTCGACGTCGAGGACTGCGACAGTGACCCGGTGTGCGGCCCCGAGATCTGCGACGACGACTTCGACAACGACAACGACCTGCGCGCGGACTGTCACGACCCGGATTGCCAGGATCAGGCCGTCTGCTGCCCCGACGAGAGCATCCCCGGTCCCGGCAGCTACACGTTCGACACGACGGGCCGCTCTCCGGGTGGCGTGAGCTGTGAGAGCAGCCTCGAGGCCGCGCCCAACGTGAGCATCGAGTTCACGCCGCAGGTCTCGGGCCGCTATCGGTTCGACACGGCAGGCAGCGCCTTCAACACGGCAGTGGGGATCGAGCGGGGCTGCGGTGGGACCTCACTCGCGTGCAGCGACTTCTCGGGTCAGGTCAGCGTGGACGTAGAGCTCGAGGCGGGAGTGTCCTACATCGTCCAGGTGGGCGGTGTCTTTCCCTTCGAGTTCGGTGTCGTGCAGCTCGAGGTGACCCTGCAAGGGTCGGAGATCTGCGACGACGGCGTCGACAACGACCAAGACTTTCTGGTCGACTGCGACGATCGCAGCTGCGGGACCGACCCCGCGTGCGCAGAGGATTGCAGCAACGAGGTGGACGACGACGGGGATGGCGCGGTCGACTGCGAAGACGTCTTCTGTGGTGCCGAGCCCGCGTGTTGTCCGTCGGTCCGGGCCAACACGGTACCCTTCCAGCTCACGGGCGACTTCGCCGACGGCAACAACTTCCAGGAGCTCACCTGCGCGCCCTCGTCTCCCGGCAACGATGTCTCCATCGAGTTCGTCGCGCCGGAGGCCGGTCGGTACGCGGTCCAGACCGGTGCCTCGCCGTCGTTGCTGCGCGTCGGCCTCGCGTCCCGCTGTGGAGGACCCGAGCTCGGCTGCTCGACCCTCGGGCCCCTCTCGTTCGAGCTCACCGAGGGCGAGCGGGTGTTGGTGATCGTCGAGGCCGTCAACGCCGGCAGCAACGGACCCTTCGACTTCACCATCGACCGGGTCGCCGAGATCGAGGCAGACTGCGACGACCTGCTCGACGACGACTTCGATGGCCGACCCGATTGCTTCGACTCCGACTGTGCGAACGACGAAGCCTGCTTCGAGCTCGTCTGCGACGACGGTGTCGACTCGGACGGCGACTTCTTGACCGACTGCCTCGATCCGGACTGCACCGGCGATCCCTCGTGCATCGAGATCTGCGACAACGGAGCCGACGAAGACCAGGACGGCGACGCGGACTGCGTCGACGTGGACTGCGAGTCGAGCCCTGCGTGCGTCGAGGTGTGCACCAACGGCAGCGACGACGATGGCGATGGTCGCACCGACTGCAGCGACGGCGCCTGTGCCGCGGACCCGACCTGCTGTCCGACCGGGGGGTCGTTCGACGTCGTGCCCCTGACGGTGACCGGTGACCTCGCGGCGGAGCCGGACGTTCAAGTGCCCGCGTGCTCCGGCCCGGCGGTGGGTCTCTCCAGCGGCAACGACCTGACGATCGAGTTCGTCGCCCCATCGGCGGGTGACTACGTGTTCACCACCGGCGCCTCGGACCCCACCGACGTCATCGTCTCCCTGAGAGACGCCTGCGACGGCGTGGAGATCGCCTGCGACAACACCCCGTTGGACTCCAAGATCCTGCGTTCGATGGCCGCGGGTGAGTCCGTGATCGTGACGGCCGACGGCTACAATCAGGCGACCGGTAATGGTCCGTTCCAGCTCGACATCTTCGAGCTCCAGGCCACCGAGACCGACTGCGACGACGGGTTGGACCAGGACCTCGACGCCGCGGTCGACTGCGCCGACCCCGACTGCGCCGGCCTCCCGTCGTGCGTAGAGCTCGCCTGTGACGACCTCGTGGACAACGACCTGGACGGCCTGTTCGACTGCCGCGATCCCGACTGCGCGATCGACCCCCTCTGCGCCGAGCTCGACTGCACCAATGGCGTCGACGACGACGGTGACGGGTCGACCGACTGCACCGACCCGGACTGCGACGTCGAGTCGAGCTGCTTCGAGGACTGCGCCAACGGCACCGACGACGACCTCGACGGAGCGACGGACTGCGACGACGGCTCCTGTTCGGCCAGCCCCCAGTGTTGCCCGTCGACCACCGCGGTCTCGGCCCCCTTTGCCGTCAGCGGCGACTTCACCGCGGAACCCGATCTGCTCGTGTCGACCTGCACGCTGCTGTTCAGCGACAATTCCTTCAACGACTTCACGGTCGAGTTCCGCGCTCCAGCCGCCGGCGACTACCTCTTCTCCGCTGGCCCGAGGAATGCGTTCTTCGTGGCCTCGCTCTTCGACACCTGCGGAGGCACCGAGCTCGACTGTGCAGCCAACCTCCCGCTCGTCCGCACCATGAGCGCGGGCGAGACGGTTCTCGTGGCCGTCGAGGGGTCGAGCTCCCAGCAGTTCACGAACTTCACCCTGGACATCGTGCCGTTCACCCCCACCGAGCTGGAGTGTGGCAACGGGGTCGACGACGACCGGGACTTCTTCGTCGACTGCCTCGACGAAGACTGTGTGGGCGGCGCCGTCTGTACCGAGTTCGATTGCGCGAACGATGTCGACGACGATCAGGACTTCGCGCGCGACTGCCGCGACACCGACTGCGACTTCGACCCCGCCTGCCCGGAGACCTGCGACGACGGAGTGGACAATGACGGCGACTTCCTCGTCGACTGCCAGGATGGCGGCTGCAGCGGCACGGACGCCTGCTGTGTGACCAGCGGGACGCTGATCGACATCGGCCGAGCGTCCACGCGCGCGCTGATCCTCGACCAGAACACGCCCTCGTGCGCGCTGTCCGACGTCCAGGACGCGAGCTTCGAGTTCACCGCCCCCGCGTCGGGCGACTACACCTTCGACACGTTTGGCTCCGACTTCGACACCGTGCTCACCGTACTCGACGGCTGCGGCGGGGCGGAGCTCGCCTGCAACGACGACACGCTGGGCACCCAGTCGGAGGTCACGGTGACCCTCTCGGCCGGCCAGACCGTCCTCGTGGTGGTCGACGGTTTTGCGGCCTCGATTGGGGACGTCGTGGTGAACGTCCAGTGAGGCCCGCCCTCCCCTCGAGATAGGTGACGCGGGGAGGGGCGGGTTGACGCTGGGGTTCGTAGGGTGGCTCGCGTGCATCGGGGCCCACGGCACAGATGGCCCTCCCGAGGGGGTTCCCGCCGTGCTCGACGCCGTACGACACGCCACGTCACCCACCTCCGTGCTCTTGGGCCGGTCCGGGCAGGGCCGCGAGGTGAGCGCGCTCGTCGTTCCCGGCCGCCAGCCGGAGCGGCGGATGCTCGTCATCGGCGGGGTCCATGGCTCGGAGCAAGGGGGGATCGAGGTCGTCGAGCGCATGGTGGAGCGACTGCGCGGGGGGTCGGGGAAGCCGCGGCCCACCACCGTCGTCGTTCCGACGCTGTTCGTCGATCACGCGACCGTCCGGCGGCGCGAGGATCCGGAGCGGCCCACGAACCGGAACTTCCCCCCTCCGGGCTCGACCTGGGGCCTCGACGCCCACGAAGCCCTCGACGCCGAGGGCCGAACCGCCCTCCTCGAGAACCGGTGGCTGGTCGGCCTCGTCGACGGCCTCGAGCCCGAGCGCATCGTGAGCGTCCACGGGACGGTGCGCGTCGAAGCGGCCGGTGTGTTCGCCGACCCCCACCACTGGCCCGGTGACCCCGCCCGCGCCGAGGCCCGCACCGCCGCCGACGCCGCGCTGGCGCTGCACGTGGCACGGCAGATCGCCACCGTCGATCCGTCGCTCGTGCTCGGCAACCGGCTCGACGACGCGCCCACGGCCGTGTGGAGCGGCGGGGTGCAGGGCGGGGTGTCCCTGGGCCGGTGGGCTCCGCACCCCGTCGATGGCGTGCGGGAGAGCGTCGGCGTGCTGACCGTCGAGGTGCCGGGCAACGACCGCAGCCGCGATCACCGCGGGCCCGAGCGCAAGGCCCGCGGACGCGCCCTCGACATCATCGCCGACGCGCTGCTACGACACGTCCTGACCCTGGAGCGATCCTGACCACAGAGCACCACGACGTCGTGATCGTCGGCGCGGGCCTCTCCGGCATCTGCGCTGCCCACTACTACCAGACGGCGTTTCCGAACGGCCGCTATACGGTCCTCGAGGCCAGAGCGTCGCTCGGCGGAACCTGGGACCTGTTCCGCTACCCCGGCGTCCGCTCCGACTCCGACATGTACACCCTCGGCTTCTCGTTCCGGCTGTGGCCCGACCCCGAGGCCATCGCCGACGGGCCGTCGATTCTCGCGTACCTGCAGGACACGGCGCGCGAGCTCGGCATCGAGGAGCGGATTCAGTATCGCTCGCGGGTGGTCGCGGCGGACTGGTCGAGTCGTCTCGATCGGTGGGTGCTGACCGTCGAGGGCCCGGAGGGCACGCGCGAGGTGACCTGCCGGTTCCTGTGGACGGCCACGGGCTACTACCGGTACGACGCGGGCTACACGCCCGAGTTCGCCGGCCGCGACGACTTCCGGGGCGAGGTCGTCCATCCTCAGCAGTGGCCCGAGGGGCTCGATGTCGCAGGCAAGCGGGTGGTGGTGATCGGAAGCGGGGCCACCGCGGTGACCCTGGTTCCCGAGCTCGCCAAGCGCGGCGCCCACGTCACCATGCTCCAGCGAACGCCCACCTACGTGGTCGCGCTCCCCTCGGGAGATGGCGTCGCCGACGCGCTGAGGCGGATGCTCCCCGACCGCGTGGCGCGACGGCTGATCCGCTGGAAGAACATCGGCTGGTTCATGTTCTACTATCAGTACTGCCAGGCCTTTCCGGACCGGGCCCGAAAGCGAATCAAGGCGCACATCGAGGAGGCCCTCGCCGGGGCCCGGGAGCCGATCGACGTCGAGGTCCACTTCGACCCGCCCTACGACCCCTGGGACCAGCGGCTCTGTCTCGTTCCGGACGGCGATCTCTTCCAGGCGCTCGCCTCGGGCGACGTGGCGCTCGTGACCGACACCATCGAGCGCTTCGTCGAGGGTGGGCTGCAGCTGACCTCTGGCCGCGAGCTCGACGCCGACCTCGTCGTCACCGCGACCGGCCTCCAGGTTCAGTTCCTCGGCGGAGCCCGGATGAGCCTCGACGGCGAGCCGGTCGACCTGTCGAAGCATCGGATCTATCGCGGCGCCATGCTGGACGGCATCCCCAACTACGCGTTCTCGATGGGCTACACGAACGCCTCCTGGACGCTGAAGTGCGAGCTCGCGTCCCAGTACGTCGTGCGCCTGCTGCGCCAGATGGACCGCAAGGGGCTCACCCGCGTGTGGGCCCAGAAGAGCGACCCCACCGTCGAAGAGGAGCCCGCGATCGATCTGTCGTCCGGCTACATCCGGCGCAGTCTGCACGAGCTGCCGACCCAGGGGTCGAAGCCGCCGTGGAGGCTCTACCAGAACTACGTGCTCGACCAGATCACGTACCTCTACAGTCCGCTCGACGACGGCGTGCTCACCTTCGCTTGATCTCGAGCGAGGCGGTCGCGCTACGTGCATCACGCAGCTTACGGGACGGGCAGCGGACGCCCTCCCGGAGGTCCCTTGATCGCTCGCATGCGTCAGTTGCTGGCCGAGTTCCTGGAGATCTCCGACAAGGAGCTCCGCGGCATGTCCGACCACGACCGCCACACGGCCTTCGAGGTCTTCGTGGCGGAGCACGTGCTGCGGCGCTTCCACATCGAGGTCCTCTCTCCGGCGGATCTCGAGGCCGCGCACTGCGGATCGACCCACGACAACCAGATCGACACGCTGGCGATCCTGGTCGACGGGAGCATGGTCGGGAGTCCCGAGCAGGCGACGGCCTTGATCGAGGGCAGTGACGATCCCCGCGTCAGCTACGTCTTCGTCCAGACGACGACGTCGACGTCGTTCGAGCGGCAGAAGATGAACAACTTCGTGGCCGGCGTGGTCTCCTTCTTCAGCGACCAGCCGTTCTTTCCCGAGAATCAGGTCATCGCGGACCGACGGCGCATCAAGGACGTCATCCGGGAGCGACTCGGCGAGCGCGCCCGCGAGCACGAGGCGGTCAGCCTCTACTTCGTGTCGCTCGGCTCCTGGATCCACGACCCGCCGGCCGACGACGACGGAGGGGGACCGCTCGGCTGGCGTCGCTATGCGGCCGAGCAGGTGCGGCCCGCGGCCGGCAACGCGATGCCCACCGTCACCGTGCTGGACGCGCGCCGACTCGAGGACCTGGTGGTCCAGGTCCGCCGCGAGCAGACCACCCCCGATACCTACGCGCGGACCATCGACGCGCCCCACCTCGTGCCGCTCCCTCCGCTCCCCGAGGCGGCCACGGGGTTCGTGGGCTTCGTGCACGCCCTCGAGCTGATCAAGCTCCTGGAGCGCGAGGACGGACTCGGACTCCGCGAGCAGGTGTCGTTTCACAACGTCCGGGTGTTTCTCGGCATCGACAACGAGGTCAACGCCGAGATCGCCGAGACCGTGGCCGGAGCGAGCCAGCACCAGTTCCTGCTCCGGAACAACGGCGTGACCATCATCGCGACCGGGGCCACGTGGAGCGAAGGCCAGCTGAGGCTCGAGCAGTACCAGATCGTCAACGGCTGGCAGACGAGCTCGGTGCTGTACGAGCAGCGCGATCACCTGGGTCCCGACTCCGCGGTCTTCGTGCCCCTGAAGGTCGTGGTCACCGAGGACGAGGCCCTCAAGAACGCGATCGTTCGGTCGACGAACCGACAGACCGCCATCGGGGGGCTCGAGCAGACCGGCCAGAGCCCGTTCGCGCGGCGCCTGTGGGAAGACCTGCGCGACCGCCGCGAGGCCGGCGTCGGCGAGGCCCTGTGGCTCGAGCGCCGGGACGGCGAGTACCGAGACGTCCCCTCGGTCCCCGAGGATCGGGTGGTGGGACTCCGCGACCTCCTCGCGGCGACGACGTCCATGTACCGGCGCCAGCCGCACCTCGCGGCCCAGGGCCCCATCGCGCTGCAGACCCAGGTGCCGAAGCACCTCTTCGCCGACGACCACGAGCTGCTGCCCTACCGCGTCGCTGCGCGGCTGATGCTCCGCGTGCGCCGTCACCTGCTCCGGAACCCCGAGCTCGAGCGGTTCGAGCACCACCTGGGCTACGCCGTGATGCGACTCGTCGAGCCGGCGCCCGTCCCCAAGGACCTCCGCCACCCACAGTGCCTCGAGATCTGCCAACAGATCGACGTGCGACTCGACCAGCCGCATCTCGTGGACCGTGCGCTCGTGCTCGCGTCCGAGGCCATCGAGGCGATCACGAAGCCCATCAAGCGAAGCTCCGCGCGGTGGCGGAACCTGACCCGGCTGAAGAAGGAGCTCACCGCGCCGCTGGACCGTCGGCTGCTGTCGCTGCGCAAGCGCATGCCCAAGGCGCGGGACTGATCTTCGTTCTGGAGGACCGGGCCGCCTCAGGCGACCACGACCCTCGACAGTACGGCGGGGTAGCCCCCTTCGACCACATTGATCGGGTTGGTCACACCGAGCTCGACCAGCCGCCGGTGCAGCGCGGGCAAGCGCCAGTGGGGGACCGTCATCAAGAAGTGATGTTCGAGGTGGTAGTTGACGTGGTGCGGGGCGAGGAAGAGCCGCTCGACCGGTCCCGCGAGCGTGGTGCGGGTGTTCACGAAGGGGCTCTCGCTCTGCGCCATGCAGGCGTGCTCGGCGATGGAGCGGATGCGGAGCACGAGGTTGTAGGTGGTGAACCACGCCCCCACCCACAGCAGGTAGAGCCAAGGCTGGCCGATCAGCCAGAGAATCCCGAACAACCCGGCATTGCTGACCACGACCGGCGCGAGGTTCCGTGTTCCTTCCGCGACCCGCTGGCCGACCGACATCGGCTCGCGCGGCTCGACCTTGGTGGACGCCGTGTAGTGGATGAACCCGAAGTCCATGGCGAGCTGGGCGTACACGCGCTTGGCCGCCGTGATCCCCACCAGGTCGCGGGCGAACTTGCGCGAGAGGGAGGCGCGGGTGGCCGGGAAGCCGGTCGTGAGGCCGAGATCGGGGTCACCGTCCCGGCTCGTCTCGAGGTGGTGGGCTCGGTGGTGCGCGCGGTAGCGGCGGAGGTCGGTCCAGGTGGGGCCACCGGTGAGCCAGGTGCCCACGAAGTCGTTGAGCCAACGGGTCGCGAACAGCGAGCGGTGGGCACACTCGTGGGTGAGCACCGCCAACCCGAGCTGTCGGCCGCCGATCACCGCCAGGGCGAGCGCCACGGTGAGGGCGTTCGGCCACCCCGCGACCAGGGCCATCGCCGCCCCGACGAGCCCCCAGTCCACGAGCACCGAGCGCCAGCCCTCGACGTCGCTCGCCTGGGTGAGCTCCCGGATCTCCTCTCTCGATAGCAGGTCGGTCGGCTTCATCTCGTCACCTCCAGCAGGATCAGGGCCCGCCAGATCTGGCGCCCCAGGTTGTCGAACGCCCGCATCTCGTCGCCGAGCGCGCGGCGCGCGGCCACGTCGACGAGCTGCGGGGGCAGCAGGGGATCGAGCGCGAGCGTCCGGATCGCCTCGCCCCCGACCGTCCACGACAGCCGGGCCGCGTCGGGCAGGGGAAGCTCGGTGAGCTCGGCCGTCGCCCGCGCCAACCCCTCGCGGCACGCGGCATAGGCGCGCTCGAGAGCCGTGGTGTCCCACAGCGCCTCGGCCTCGGCCTGGTGCGGTCCCAGGTCCCCCACCGGGAAGATCGGGGCGTCCACCTGCAGCGTCAGGAGGCGCGCTCGAAGGTCGTCCGCGCGGTTGTCGGGTCGAAGCTCGAGCCCGGGTCGGAGCGGTCGAAACCCCAGCAGATCCAGCGCTCGACGACGCTGCCGGACCTCGCTCCGCCCGCCCTCGAGCCCGCCGGTCGCCACCCCGATCCAGTAGCCCGACCACGGTCGGGACAGGGACTCGAGCGTTCGCCAGGTCTCGACCTGTCCGGCCAGCGCCGTCGCCGAAGGCGCGATGGCCCACCGTCCTCGCCCCGCCTGCGCCACGAGTCCCGCCGAGGCGAGCCGCGACAGCGCGACACGAATCGTACCCGGGGCGTGGCCAAAGACCCCGCCTGCGCGAAGGAGCGCGCCGACGTCGAGCACGTCGCCGTGGACGCGGAGGAGGTTCAGCAGGAGCGGCTTGGGCTGCACGCCCATTCATTACCGCTGATTACACGAACGGGGCAACCGATGTAACAACGCCGACCGGGCGCCAGGGCAATATGCTGACGTCCTCCAGCGCGGACTCGCCACGATGTCGTCCAACCTTCCCCCGACCTTCCGGTACTGGGCCTTCATCAGCTACTCGCGTCGCGACGCCCGTTGGGGGCGCTGGGTGCAGCGGCGTCTCGAGCACTACCGCATCCCCCCGTCGCTCGTGGGCACCAAGCAGCGGTGGGGGCTGGTTCCCCCGCGCCTCCGTCCGGTGTTCCTCGACAAGCTCGATCTTCCGTCGGCCTCGAACATCAGCGACGCCCTGAAGGCGAATCTGCGCTCGTCGCACGCGCTCATCGTGATCTGCTCGCCCAACTCCGCCGCTTCGAGGTGGGTATCCGCGGAGACCGAGGAGTTCGAGAAGCTCGGGCGCGACCACCACATCTTCTGCCTCATCGTCGATGGCGACCCCGACACGCCGATCGCCGACCTGATCCCCGCGCCGCTGCGCCGGGACGAGGACGCACTGCCGCTCGCTTCGGATCTCCGACCGGGGCGGGATTCCCGGTCGCTGGCCATTCGCAAGCTGGTCGCCGGGATCCTCGACGTGAGCCCAGACGAGCTCGTCGCTCGCGCGGCCCAGCAGCGTCGCCGCCGCACGATGGCCGGCGTCTTCGCCTCGACGATCGCCGCTGGCGCCCTGGGCGCCGGCTACGTGGGGGTTGCCGACACCGGGCTGCGGGTGCCGGCCGGCGAGGCGGTCCGCACCTGGCTCGACAGCCGGGATGCGTCGGTGTTTCGAGCCGTCCCGCCCCGCTGGGAGCTGGTCGACCGGGCGAGGGTGCTCCAGCGTCGGGTCGTCGAGAACATCGCCGGGCGGCCGCGCGTCGACGGCGGCTGGGTGATCAACAACCCGAACCGCACCCCCTGCTACGACGTGTGGTCCCACAGCCAGGTCACCTCGGGCATTCTCATGATCCGGGACCCTGCGATCGTGGATCAGCAGCGCGCGGTGCTCGAGGGACTCCTCGCCCCGCAGCACGGACGCCAGGGAGAGGGAACGTGCCCGGATCAGCGCATGCGGGTGAACGCCCATCAAGACGAGGTCATGCTCGTCGGCGCGTGGTGGCACGTCTGGGCGCTCGCCGAGGCGCTGCGCCGCCCCGACCTCCTCGACGAGGCTACGCTCGCCGACGTCCGCGCAGGGCTGGCGGCGATGGCAAAGACGCTGCGCCCCGAGCGGGTTGCGGGTGACGCGCCCGGAACCTGGATGATGTGGCCCTGGGCCGAGGACCGCTCCCAGGCCAGCCCCTTCACGGCGACGCTGGCGCTCATCGCGCTGACCGCCCTGCACGACGCCGACGAGCCGTGGCGGGGGTCCGCGTCGGCACGCGACGCCGAGGCGAGCGCCACCGCTCGGTGGCTCCTTCGGGCCTACCGTCCCGACTCGGAGCGCGGCGGCTGGGTCGAGCCGACCGACTTCAACGGCACCGAGGCCTATGACGGCCTGCGGTACCAGACGATCGAGGCGCTGCTGCGCGCCGAGGCCCGCGGTCTCGTCGAGCTCCCGGAGGCGATGCTGCTCGAGTGGGAGGGCTTCCTGCTCGCGGTAGGTGACCGGCCCCTCGACCATCCCATGATGTCGGCCGCAGTCGCCGTCACCGTGCGACCGCCCGGCGGCGAGCGGTCGACGGTCCAGGAGAGCATGGCGTTTCAGTGGCATCCCTGGGCCATCCGGGCCCTCGTCGCCTGGCTCGAGCGGCCAGAGAGCCCGGAGCGGCCCCCCGAGGTCCACACCAGGCTCCGTCGGGCGCTCGCGCACCTCGTCCTCGAGCTCGGCGAGCCGGCCGTCCAGAAGACGGCGAACGAGTGGTTGTGGCAACCCGCGGAGCTCTGCATCGGCCTCGCGGCCATACAGCCCCGATAGACCCAGGGGGTCCCGTGGTCCGGCGCGAAGGGAAGGAGGGGACGGAGTCGGACCGGTCGCACGCGGTCCACACGGTCGGGTACGGGGAGCTCTTCAGGAGGAACCGCGACTTTCGGAACCTCTTCGCCGGGCGCCTCGTCAGCCTGTTCGGCGACTGGTTCAACCTCCTCGCGATCCTCGCGATGCTGCGCGCGTTCGGGGACGACAGCGCGACCGGCTTCGCGATCGTCCTCGTCCTCAAGACGCTGCCCGGCGTGCTCGCGCCGCTCGGCGGGGTGCTGGCCGACCGCCTGCCTCGTCGCAACCTGATGGTGTTCGCGGACGTGGGGCGGGCGGTGGTCGTCCTCGGGATGGCCGCGCTCGCGTGGGCGCCCAGCGTGCCGATCCTCTACGGCCTCGTGGTGGTCCAGACGCTGCTCTCTGCGGTCTTCGAGCCAGCTCGCAACGCGATCTTCCCGGACCTGGTCCGACCCGAGGAGCTCACGGCCGCGAGCGCCGTCTCCGCCGCCACCTGGTCGCTCATGCTCGCGCTCGGCTCGGCAGCCGGGGGGTTCGTGACCGACGGGCTCGGCTGGCAGACCGCTCTGTGGCTCGACGCCGCGACCTACGTGGTCTCTGCCGGATTCTTGCTGCGGGTGCGGGAGCCCGACGTGGCGCGCGCCCCGCGAGCGTCCACGGGGACGGTCTTCGACCTGCTCGGGATTCCCGACATCGTCCTCGGGATCCGGTTCGTGCTCGGGCGTCCGCGCATCTGGACGCTCGCGCTCGTCAAGCCGACCTGGCAGCTCACCGGCGCCCGCACCCTCGTGCTCACCCTGCTCGGCGAGACCGCGTTTCAGATCGCCGGTTGGCCCATGCTCGCGGTGTCGGCGCTCTACGTCTCTCGGGGCATCGGCACCGGGGTGGGCCCCATCGTCGCTCGCTGGCTCACGGCGAGCGATCCGAAGGCCATGGAGAGGGCCATCCTCACGTCCTTCGTCATCGCCAGTCTCGGCTACGTCGCCGTCGGCCTCGCGCCCAACCTCCCGCTTGCCGCGCTCGCCCTGATCGCAGCTCACCTCGGCGGCGCGACGATCTGGGTGTTCTCCACGATCCGCCTGCAGCAGCTCACCCCGTCGGACGTCCGCGGCCGGGTCTTCGCCGCCGAGCACGCGGGGCTCACCTTGGTGATGGCAGCCTCGATCGCTGGGTTCGGGCGGCTCGGCGATCTGCTCGATCCCCTGGCGGAGACGTGGCTCGGTCCGCTCGTCGGCTGGGGCGACCCAGCAGGAGTGGGGGCCCGAGCCCTTGCGGTGGGCCTCGGGATCGTCACCCTGGTTCCGATGGGCTTCTGGGCCTGGCGAGGGCGCTGGCTCGGATGGGCGGTCGAGGATCAGGAGTCGCGGCGGATTCCGTAGGCGGTCCACAGACGACGGCGCAACACCTCGAATCTGCCGTCGTCCGGCCTGACGTGGAGTCGGTCGACGAGCCAGTCCCAGACTGGCGCGACCCGAGGGGTCGAGCGAAGCGCGCGGTGGCTCACGAGCCAGAGCGAGTCCCTCGGCAGCGGGGGAGCGTCGAGCTCCAACTCCACCAGGTGAGGCGTCAGGTGACCGAACACGCGGGGCAGCACGGCAGCCCCCACCCCTGCCCCCGCGGCCAGCCGGATGGTGCTCATCGCGTTGCTGCGCATGGCCCAGACGGGCTCGGCGACGACCTCCCGCAGCCAACTGGCGGCAGTGAGGTGGGCGCGCTCCTCGGTCCACGACACCCAGCGGTGCGCTGCGGGATCCCGGGGGGTCCCGATGCCATCGAGGTAGTCCTGGCGAGCGAACACCGCGTACTCGACGTCGCGCAGCCGCCGCGTGACGAGCTCCTCTCCCTCGCGGGGAGGCACGGTGCGGATCGCGATGTCGGACTCGAGGCGCATCAGGTCGACGAGACCCGGACCGTGGCGCAGATCGACGACGATGTCGGGGAACTGTCGGCCGAGCTCGGGCAACACGGGAAGCAGCACGAGGTGCACCATGTCGTCGGTCAGCGAGACCGACACCACGCCGGTAGGGCCCTCCCGGAGGCCCTGCAGGGTGACGTGGGCCGCGACCATCGCCCGCTCGGCCGCCTCGGCGTGCGGAAGCAGGGCGTCGCCAGCGGCGGTCGGCGCGACCCCCTCCGAGGTCCGGAAGAAGAGCGTGGTCTCCAGCTCGGACTCGAGCCGATCGAGACGCCGCGTGACGGTGGAGACCGTGGTCTCGAGGCGCTCGGCGGCTCGCGTGGCCGACCCGCACCGCCACAGGGCGAGAAACACCGACATGTCCGACCAGGGCTGGTCCAGGTGCGCCTCCGGGGAGGCTCTATCGTCGGCCGAGCCGACCGCCTTGCACGGACGGGAGTCCCCCTCCCAGACCTACGATCTGCCTGCCTACGAGCCGGCTCGGTACCTCCCGTACACCAACGGAGGGAGGACCCCATGATCGCGATGTTCGTCACCAGCCTGCTCGCCTGCACCACCCCGGAGCCCGAGGAGACCCCGCTCGAGGGGCCGGGCTTCGACGAGGCCACCGGAGAGTTCATCGGGGAGGGCGAGACCTTCGTGGTCGCCCTGTCGCACCTGCAGGTCAAGAACCGACCGTCTCCCGGAGGACGGTTCGGCGACCACGCGGAGGCCTGCGGCAACGACCTCTTCGACAGCGAGCCTCCCGGCTGGCTCGGCGCGGCCTTCCGCAACGTGGGACGGCTCGACTGGTGGACGATGACCGTGTGGGCCGACGAGCGCTCGATGCTCGAGTGGGTGGTCTCCGAGCCGCACTCCGCCGCGATGCGCGACTTCTCGCAGGTCGCGGCGGGCGGCGAGTTCAAGAACTTCGAGGTGACCGCCGAGGAGCTCCCGATGTCGTGGGACCGCGCGATGTGGGAGCTGTTCGAGGCCCCGGACACGGTCGCGGGCTCGACCAACTGGTTCGCGGACGGCGAGCTCTGACGCGGCCCGACGCGCTTCAGATCTGGAGCGTCCAGGTCGCGAGCGTCGCGCCCTGTTCACCGACGAACCGCACCGCCACAGTGCCGGCGAAGGGATCCGCTTCCAGGAGCACCACGTTGCGGGCGCTCACCACCACCGGGTAGCGCTCGGTCTCCGCGAGGACCTCGGCTACGGGGTTGACGGGGCTGCCTCCGGGTCCCGCGAAGATCTCGTGCTGGTCGAATCCGGGATCGCCAGGTCGGCGCCCCACGCGGGCCACCGCACCGAAGTGGAAGTCACCGGCCACCCAGAGCACCCCCTCGACGCCGGCCTCGGTGACGAAATCGAGGATCTCGGTCCGCTCCTCGGGGTGACCGTCCCAGCGGTCGCCGGCCCCGATTCCCGCGAACACGGAGTCCATGTCGGTGATGGGCACGGAGTTGAGGATCATCTTGAAGCGCGCCTCGCTGTCGAGCAGCCCGGCCTTCAACCAGGCCCGCTGCTCGGCGCCGAGGTAGGCACCGTCGATGCGCTCGCCGCGACAGTCGAGGACGAACAGCTCGAGCGTGTCGCCCCACCGCAGCCGCCGCCACGTCCCGCTGCCGCCCGGACCGAGCCGCTGGGGCAGGTGCCGCCGGAACGCGTCGAGGGCATCCAGCGCGAGGTCGGGCATGCCGGGTTGGTCCCAAGACCAGTTGTTGTCGACCTCGTGGTCGTCCCAGGTGGCGACCACGCTCGTCGACGCCGTCAGCGCGCGCATTCCCTCCTGTCGTAGACATTCGCCCCAGTGGCCGTCGTGGTCGTCGAGGTCCCGGGGGCCGTGGTCGGCGTAGATGGTGTCGCCGAGCAGCAGGAAGCAGTCGAGCTCCTCCTGGGCGGCGTGGGTGAGCACCGGCCAGGGCATGCCGGGGCGCCCGAGGCAGCTCACCGCCCCGAGGCGGACCACCCGCCAGCCTCCCGGATAGAGCGCGGTGCGAAAGCGGGATGGTGCCGACCGCCATCGACCATCGGCCGTCGCGAACACGAGCGCGTAGGTGGTGTCGGGCACGAGGTTCGTGAGCGCCGCCTGCACGGTACCGCCCCAGGGCTCGAGCCCCTCCGCCTCCACCTCCGTGACCCACCCCGAGGGGCTGGCGCGCGCGAGCCAGAGCTGTACGACACAGCTCACGGCGGGACGACACGACGCGATCACCCGTGTCGCGAGCGCATCGCCCGTCTGCACCCCGTAGGGAAAGCGCGCTTCGTCGACGTCGCCACGCGGGACCCAGTGCTCGCGCGGTCGGGGGCCCGGCTGGCCCGGCCACGCGACGTCGGGGGCCGCGACCTCGAAGCGACGCACGCCTCCCTCGCAGACCACCCGCGGGGTGGGCTCGATCGCCGCACATCCCGCCACGGAGGCCGCAGCACTAGCCAGGAAGGTCCGTCGGCTGGAGTTCAGGGCCGGCCTCCGGTCGAGGGGTATGCCCGAAGCGCCCGGGCGTCGACGCGGCCTTCAGCTCTCGGGGACCGAGGAAGAAGCCGTAGGGTGGCCCGCCGTCGCGGTGATGGATCTCGTGAGCGGCCCGTACCCGGCGGATCCACCGGAATCGGTTCAAGAAGCCGACCGGCAGCCGACCGTGGGCGAGGCCATCGTGAAGCACGGTGTACGCGAAGCCATAGACGGTCATGCCGAGCCCGACGCCGAGGAGCACCCGCCCCAGCGCCCCGTCGACGATCCCCCAGGACCCGACCACCACCAGGGCCGTGGCGGGAATGGCGTGCACGATCGCGAATCCGTCGTTGGCCTCCACCGCCGCACGCTCCGACTCGTTGCGTGGATGGTGGGTGCGATGAACGAAGTAGAGCCACCGATGCCAGACGTGCTGGTGCACGAACCGGCTCCAGGGCTCCATGGCCATGGCCGTCGCGAGCGCGACGGCCGGCGTCAACAGATCAAGCGGCATCTCGAGCGAGTTCTCCGAGCGGTCCAGTGGCCAGGGCCGCGAGGCCCATGGCGACCGCGTGAAGCTGGGGTTCTGCGAGGAGCGCAGGGTGGTTTCGCGTCTCCTCGACGAGGCTGTGGATGCGGTCGAGCACGTCGCCGAGCGCGCCGCTGTCCCGGAAGCGGACGATGGCGTCCGCCACGAGGCTCGGCGAGGTGGACTCCCGGGGGCACTCGAGCAGCTCCAGCAGCCAAGCCTCGTCGGCGGGCACCCGACCGAGATGGGCGGCCACCAAGGCGCTCACCTTGCCTTCGTACAGATCACTGCCCGTCTTGTCGCGCCCCTTGTCGCCGTAGAGGTCGATCACGTCGTCGACCAGCTGATAGACGAGGCCGAGCCGACCAAAGGCCTCGCCGATGGCGTCCGCCAGCTCCACGGGACGGCCCGTGATCTGCGCCGCTCCGCACACCGGGAGCGTGAAGAGACCGCTGGTCTTGCCGGATGCCGCCGAGGCGTAGCTCGACCAGTCGAGCCGTCGGCACGGCAACAGCGACAGCTCCTCGCTCTGCCCGCGCACGATCTCGGCCGCGTGGCTGGCGAGGCACCGCGACAGCCCCCAGCCGACCACGGGGTCGTGGGAATCGTCGACCGCGAGGAAGGGGAGCATCAGCAGCAGGTCGCCGACGTTGATGGCCTGGGCCATGCCGTGCGCAGCCCAGACCGTGGGCTTGCCCCGACGCACCGCGTCGCCGTCCTGCAGGTCGTCGTGCACCAGGGTGGCGTTGTGGAGCAGCTCGACCGCGGCGGCCCAGCCGATGGCATCCGCGCGCTCCCCGCCGAGGGCTTCGGTGGCCGCGAGGGCCAGCCTGGCGCGCAGCCGCTTGCCGCCGGTAGCCAGGTGCTCACCGGCCATCAGTCCCACCCGGTCGACTCGAGAGCCCGCAGCGAGCTCGCGCATGCGCTGCTCGACGAGGTCGAGCCCATCGCTCGACCACAAGCCCCCGAGGGGGTCGATGGAAGGGTACGCAGCCGGCGCAATCATGTCCGCCTCCAGTTGGAGCGTTCCGGGGTGTATGTCCGCCAGCGGCCAACCGCCAGAGTTACGGCCCGGGCCACGGAACGAAACCGCTCCCCTCCGCCGAGGCCCGTGTGGATACCCCGCCCTCCCACCGCTGGAACGTGCTCGTGATCGGGTCGGGACCTGCCGGCCTGGCGCTCGCGGCGGCCTGTGCCGAGACGGGGCTCTCCGTGCTCGTCGTCGACCCGGGCCTCGGCGACCCGCTGCCGAACCTCTACGGCCTGTGGGTGGATCAGGTGGACCTGCCCGACCAGTGCTGGGCTCGCCGCTGGAGCTCGCCCCTCGTGTACAGCGACGCGGCCGGCCTGCACGAGCTCTCGCGCGAGTACGGTCACGTCGACAACGCCCGACTGGCCCAGTGGCTGGTCTTCCGGCTCCAGAGCGCCGGAGGAGACACCCGCCGCGCTGCGGTGGCTCGCGTGCACACCGACGGGTCCGGCGGCGCCGCGGACCTGGACAGCGGAGAGACCATCCACGCCGACGTCGTGGTCGACTGCACCGGACCCGCCCGGCGCTTTCTCGAGACCCGGCCCGCCCGGAGCGTCGCCTGGCAGACCGCGTACGGCATCGTGGCCGACGTCGATCGCGTGCCCTGGGAGCCGCACCAGATGGTGCTGATGGACTACCGCTCCGTCTCGACCCCTCCGGGAGCCGTCCCGTCCTTCCTCTACGCGATGCCGCTCGGTGGCCGGCGCGTCCTGCTCGAAGAGACGGTCCTCGCCGCGATACCCGCCGTGCCCATCGACGAGCTGAAGCGTCGCCTGGACGTTCGGCTGGCGGATCTCGGCGTCTCCGTCGAGACCATCCACCACGTCGAGCACGTGTCCATCCCGATGGACCCGCCGCTCCCCCGGGTGCCCCAGGCGGTCGTGGGCTTTGGCGCCGCAGCGGGATTCGTGCACCCGGCCACGGGCTACTCGGTCGAGCGGTCGCTGGCGCTGGCGCCCACCGTCGCACGCACGATCGCTCGGGGACTCGCCGAGGGCGGACCGCGCCACGCGGCCCGCCGGGCCTGGCGGGTGGTGCAGCCCCCGTCGCGTCGTCGCGCGTACCACCTCGCCCGCAGCGGGCTGCAGGCACTGCTGGCCCTCGGTCCAGATGCCCTCGGCGAGTTCATGCACCACTTCTTCGAGATGCCAAAGTGGCGCTGGTCGGCGTTCCTCTCGGGTACGTCGTCGGCCTCGTCGCTGATCGGCGCGATGTTCACGCTGGGACGATACCTCCCGCTCGGACTGGTCGCGAAGGTGACCCACCTGGTCGCCCGCCGTGGCGCAGTCGATCTCGTCGTTGGCCTCGTTCCCGGACTGGAGACCGATGTCCGATTCCCGTCGTGACGACCTTCGGGGCGTCGCCGTTGCCGGCGTCCTCTTCCTGACCTGGCTCGTGTCACTCGCGGGCCTGCTCGTCGTGCCGCTCGAGGGCGCGACCTGGGCGCTCGTCCCGCTCGCGGTTCCCTGGCTCACCTGGCTGTTCACCGGGCTCTTCATCACCGCTCACGACGCCATGCACGGCTCGGTGGCGCCGGGTCGCACCCGGCTCAACCACGCCATCGGGACCATCGCGGTCGGTGCGTACGCGATGATGGACTACCGCGCGCTCCGTCGAGCCCACGGTCACCACCACGCGAGCCCGGGTCGCGAAGGCGACCCCGACTGGCACGACGGCTCGGACCCCCGGGTGTGGCCCTGGTTCTGGACGTTCATGGTCCGGTACGTCACCTGGGGCCAGTGGATCCGGCTCGTGTTCGTGTTCTGGACGCTCTACCTGCTGGTGCCCACCGAGAACCTGCTGCTGTTCTGGGCGCTTCCCTCCATGCTCAGCACCTTCCAGCTGTTCTACTTCGGCACCTTCCTCCCCCACCGGGAGCCCGAGGGCGGTCACGACAACGAGCACCACGCACGCAGCGGCTCGTACGGCGTCATCGCGAGCCTCCTGTCGTGCTTTCACTTCGGCGGCTTTCACCTGGAGCACCACCTCGAGCCGGGAGTGCCGTGGTGGCGGTTGCCCTCCGTGCGGGCCCGGCGGGCTGCGGCCTGATCACGCCACGCGGAACTGCGACGCGATGCGCCGGAGCTCGGCAGCGTCGTCGGACAGCCGGCCCGCCGAGCTCGTCGACTCCTCCACCAGGGTGGCGTTCTGCTGGGTCATCCGGTCCATCTCGGTGACGGTCCGGTTGATCTCTTCGATGCCCATGCTCTGCTCACGGCTGGCGGTCGCGATGTCGGCGACGTTCTCCGCGACGGTGCGCGCGGCAGCCAGGATCTCGGCCAGCGTCTCCGCGGAGGCGGTCACCCGTTCGTGCGTCGACCCGATCTGCTCGTGGGTGGTCGCGACGAGGACCCGGATCTGCCGTGCGGCTTCCCCGCTGCGCTCGGCCAGCTGGCGGACCTGCTTCGCCACGACCGCGAAGCCCCGTCCCTCGTCTCCGGCCCGCGCTGCCTCGACGGCGGCGTTGAGCGACAGCAGGTTCGTCTGCAGAGCCAGGTCGTCGACCAGATCGACCACCTGGCGAATCTCCCGCGACGACCGGGCCACGCTCGACATCGCGTCGGCGGCACCGATGACCGCGTCTCGACCGGTGGCCGCGAGCTCGGCCGCGCGGATCGCATCCCCTCGGGCGCGCTCGGCCTGCTCGGCACTGGCCTTCACCACGACCGCAATCTGCGACATGGTGGACGCGGTCTCCTCGAGCGAGGAGGCTTGCTCCTGGGTGCGAACGCTGAGCGACTCGCTGCCCGTGGCGATGGTCTGGGCACCGCCCGCCACGGAGTCCGCGCTGCCTCGGAGCTGGCGCGTGATCACCGCGAGTCCCTCCGTGGTCCGGGAGAGCTGGTCCGCGAGCTGACCCACCTCGTCGCCGCTGTGGTCGTTCACGCGGACCGTCAGATCGCCGCGGGCGAGCCCAGCGAAGGCGTCGACGAACATTCGGAGTCGTCGCGAGAGCGACCCTGCGAACCACAACAGTCCCAGTGCCCCCGCAACGCCCACCACGCACGTCACGACCACGAACGACAGCAGCATCTCGCGGAGCCCGCGGTTCATGGTCTGGTGAGCCTCTCGAAAGTCGTCTTCGTAGGCTCCCGCGGCCACCACCCAGTCCCACGCAGGAAAGTAGGCGGATCGCGTCACCTTTTGGCGAGGCACCTCGTCGCTGGCGTTCTGCCAGGAGTAGCGGGTCGTCGCGTACTGGCCCCGACCGAGCCCGACGGTCTTGTCGACCAGCTCCTCGATGAACGGCTTGCCGTCTGCGTCTCTCGCGCCCGAGATGTCCTCGCCGTCGCGGAGCCCGCCATGGGACAGCACGTAGCGCCCCCGCTCGCGCCCCTTGCCGCCCAGCACGAAGACGTACCCGGTCTTGCCGACGGTCACGCCGCCCAGCGCTCGCCGAATCGACTTCACGGCCTCCTGCGGCACCCCGACGTAGAGCGCACCGAGGAGCTCGCCGCGAGCGTCGCGAATGGGCTGGTAGACGGTGAGATACCAGCGATCCACCACGAAGGCGCGCCCCCGGTAGGTCCTCCCGGCCAGCAGGTCCGCGACGACCGGGTTGGGGGTACCATCCGGGTTGACGGCGGGGATGTACGTGCCCACCGCTCGAGCGCCGTCGCTCTCGACAGTGGTCGCCACGCGAAGCATGTCCCCACCGGGGTTCATGCGCTGGAACAGCGTGGCCGTCAGGCCGGAGAGTCGAGTCGCCTCGTCCACCACCGGCAGCGGCCGGTCGAAGTCCCGCGTGGGCACCAGCGCGCCGGACCGGAACCTCCACCGAGGCAGATCGAGGGTCGCGGTCTCCCCCGAATACTGGTTCGTCGCCTCCCAGGCCACGCGGCGGGTGCGGTCGACGGCGAGGCGCTCTCGCTCGAGGATGTCGCTCGCCACCCGCAGGCCGATGTCGAGATGCTGCTGCAGCACGTCGTTCTGGGCCTCGAGCAGGCTCACCAGGGGCTGCATCGTGGCATCGAGCTCGCGGATCACCGCTTCGTCGGCCAGCTGCTGGGCCGTCCGAATGGTCCGGGTCCCCGTGACCACCGCGAGCAGGAGCGTGGCCAGCCCCTGCGCCACGATGATGAGGAGGCCGAACAAGAGGAGCTTGCGCCGGATGTCCAGACCGTGGAGGAATCGAGTGACCATCGCAATTCCGAGACCGAGAGCGGAGAGTTCGCCCTGAAGGTCGATCACGCGTGAACTGGAATTGACCGGAAACGAGCCCGCAATCGGCTCGCGGGTTCGGGGCCATCCGCGGTCCCGAGGGTCCCCCGAAAGGCGGCGCCGAGGTAGAGGGCGGGTATGAACGATCTCGTGCTGGTCTCGACCACCAACCAGGTCACCACCCTGACCATGAACCTGCCGAAGCGGCTCAACGGCTGGACCCTCCAGATGATGGACGCGATGGCCGCCGCGATGGCCCAAGCGGCCGAGAGCGCCGACACGGCGGTGGTCGTCCTCACCGGCGCCGATCCCTACTACAGCGCCGGCGTGAACCTCTCGTCGACCATCCAGCTCGGGCACCCTCGGGTGCTGCGCGACACCATCGTGCGGCACAACCAGGCGCTGTTCGACCGGTTCATCGCCTTTCCCAAGCCGCTGATCGCCGCGGTGAACGGGCCGGCCATCGGAGCGACGGTGACGTCGGCCACCTTGTGCGATGCCATCGTGGCGTCCGAGAACGCCACCTTCTCCACGCCCTTTGCCCGGCTCGGGGTCCCGCCCGAGGGCTGCTCGTCGGTGCACCTGCCGCGGCTCGTCGGCGAAGCCAACGCCCAGCGGATGCTCGGACCCGAGGGCTGGAAGCCGACGGCCGCCGAAGCGCTCGAGATCGGACTCGTCGACGAGGTCACGCCCCACGGCGAGCTCCTTGCCCGGGCCCAGACCCTCGGAGAGGCGTGGGCCAACGAGGGCCGGGCTCGCCGGTTCCGGGGCGGGTCGACCCGCGAGGAGCTCGAGGAGATCAACGCGCGGGAGTCCGAGGCCCTCGGCGATGCCTTCCTGGCCGCCCCCTTCCTCATGGGCCAGTTCCGCTTCCTGTGGAGCCGCAAGAAGTACGGACCGGCGCTGACCTTCTTGGGCCTCCGCATCACCCGCCCCGCCTGGTCCCTGCTGCTCTGATGCCCGACGGCTCGCTCTTCAAGATCGTTCCCTCGGCCGACTGGGCGACCGCCGACGGCCGGATCCCTCGGGCGCCGGTCGACGTCCGAGACGGTTTCGTGCACCTCTCGGCTCGCCATCAGGTCGCGGGCACGCTCGCCAAGCACTTCGCGGGACGCACCGACCTCGTGATCGTGGAAGTGGATCCCGCCCGGCTCGAGCCCGACACGCTGCGCTGGGAGGTATCGCGGGGCGGGGACCGGTTTCCGCACGTCTACGGCGACATCCCCCCCGAGGCGATCGTCGCCGCGGTCCCCGTGACGGAGTTCGGCGTCTGAGCACGGCAGCGGGGGGCCGCCAACCATACGAGGCCCACCGGGGATTCGGAGGAGGCACGATGCGAGCCTGGTCGATCGTCGCGATGATGGCGCTGGTGGGATGCACGGGATCGACGGAGCCCGACGACGAGGAGTCCGGGAGCGAGGACTCCACCATCCCGGTCGTTCCCTCCGAGACGGGCACTCGCCCCCCGCCCATCCCGGTCCCCCAGCCGACTGGCGAGACCGGCACACCGGAGCCCGGCGAGCTTCGGCCGCCCGTGGAGCAGCGCGCCCCCAACGCTACGGGGCAGACGCCCGCGTTCCCCGAGCAGACGCGCGCGCCCCAGCCGGCCGAGGACACCGACTTCGTGGTGCAGACGGTGACCTCCGACCTCGACCGCCCGTGGGGCTTCGCCATCCTTCCCGACGGCCGATTCCTGGTGAACCAGAAGGGCGGCAGCATGGTGATCGTCACCACGCTCGGCGACGTCTCCGACCCCATCTCCGGGGTGCCGCCCGTGCAGTCGGCCAGCCAGGGCGGGCTGCTCGACGTGGTGCTCGACCCCGACTTCGCCACGAACCGCTTCGTGTACTGGTCGTTCAGCGAGCCCCGGAACCCCGGATGGGGCACCAGCGTGGCCCGGGGCGTGCTGGCGCCGGACGAAGCGTCGCTCACCGACGTCGAGGTCATCTTCCAGCAGCTGCCGGCGTACAGCGGGTTCGGCCACTACGGCTCGCGTCTCGCGTTCGCGCCCGACGGGAACCTGTTCGTGACCCTCGGCGACCGTCAGGACGAAGGGATCCGTGTCAACGCCCAGGACCCGAAGAACACGATCGGGTCCGTGGTGCGCATCGCTCCTGACGGGAGCATCCCCGGCGACAACCCCTTCGTCGGGGACGCCGCTGGCGACGACGCCGTGTGGTCCTACGGCCACCGCAACCCCCAGTCCGCCGCCATCGACCTCCAGGGCCGGCTCTGGACGGTCGAGCACGGGCCCCAGGGCGGTGACGAGCTGAACCGCCCCCAGCCCAAGGCCAACTACGGCTGGCCGGATGTCACGTACGGCGAGGACTACGGTGGCGGGCCGATCGGCGACGGGATCACCGAGCTCGCCGGCACCGAGCAGCCCGTCTACTACTGGGACCCCGTCATTGCGCCAGCCGGCATGGCCGTCTACGATGGCACGCTGTTCGCGGGGTGGCAAGGTGACTTCCTGATCGGCGGCCTGCAGTCGCGGGGCATCGTGCGCCTGTCCATCCGCGACGACACCGTCTACACCGAGGAGTGGCTCGACCTCGGAACGCGCTGCCGCGACGTTGCCGTGGGAGCGAACGGCGAGGTCTACGTGGCCACCGACGACGGGCGCCTGCTCCGACTGGTGCCCGCTCCGGAGTAGCCGGTGCGGCGCGCCTCTCACCCGCTACCCCGCGGCAAGCTGGACATCGAGGTCGACGACGGCGCTGGCCTCGTCCGCCTCACGTTCACTCATCGGGGCTGGCTCGGGCTGACCCACACCCAGTCGGTGGCGCTGCGACGGGCGACCATTCTCGTCCTCGCCCTGCTCGCGACCATCGTGGCCGTCGTGGGCCTCGGCGTCTTGATCGGCTCCATCGCCGCGTTCGCAGCCATGACGGCGCTCGCCGTCATCGAGCAGACCCCCTCGGCCGCAGGGTTCGCCCCCATCGCCATCGACGCCCACCGACGAACCGTCACCGTAGGCGACGAGCGCTTCTCCCTCGACAGCGCGCAGGTCCAGCTCACCGTCGGGGGATGGGAGATGATGGACGGCCGCAACGCCGTGTTCCTCGGCAACGGACTCGGTGCCCCGCGTGCCACCTGGCTCGGCGAGGTACTCGAGCACGCGCGAGCCGGCACCACCGATGCCATCGACCTCGGACCGACCGTCACCCCACTCCCTGCGATGCTCGACCCCCAGCCGGCCACGGCCACCTTCGAGACCGACCACGAAGGCATCCGTGCCGCCTTGCCCGAGCGTTCCCGGGGTCAGGTCGTTGGATCGGCTGCTCAGGCGATGCTGCTGGCCCTCTGGCTGGTCGTCTACCCGCCGATGTTCCTCGGCCTCGACGAGCTCGCCCTGCTCAGCATCGTCCCGGGACTGATCTTCGCGGGGGCGCAGCTGCGTCGCGTCATCGTCACGAACCGGCTGCGGCACGGGCAGGTTCGAATCGACCGTCGCTACCTCCACCTCCGTGAGGGCCGGACCTCACGAAGGGTCGCACTGGCCGACATCGCCCACGTTCACTGGGGACCGGCGGTGATGCAGGTCGAGATGCGTGACGACACGAGCTTCCTGCTCGGCAACGGCTGGGATCTCCCGAGCCGCGAGATCCTCCACGACCATCTGGTCGACGCCCTGAAGAGCGCCCTGCCCCCCGAGGAGACGGAGCGGTCGACGCCGCCGGTGCCCGACGCCCTCGCGCGGATGCTCGCCGCGCGGGCCGCCGAGTCCAGCTCGCGCTGACGGCCGCGCGTCAGGCGACGTCGTGCCACGCGGCATCGAGGACCTGCGCAGAGTGCTCGAGCGCGGCGCGCTCGACGTCGTCCATCTCGGGGGGCGCGAGCTCGTTGGCGCCGCTCTCCTGCACGAGGGTGGGCATCGAGAGCGCGACGCCGCCAAAGGCCTCGCGCACGCGGCTCACGGTGAGCACCCGGGCCGCCCGACCCTCGCTCCACCCGAGCAGCGATGCCGTGACCAGCCCGATCGCGTGGTTGGTGACCCCCTTGCGGCGAATGATCTCGTAGGCGGCAGCGCGCACCTCTTCGGCCAGGGCCCCCTCGCGGGCCCTCGACCAGTCTGGCCAGTCTCGCAGCGGTCGCCCGCCGATCCGCGCGCTGGACCACAGGGGAACGTTGGTGTCACCGTGCTCGCCCACGACCTGGGCGTGGACCGAGAGCGGCGCGAGGCCGAGATCTCGACCCAGAGCGTAGCGAATCCGCGCCGTCTCGAGCATCGTCCCCGTGCCGATCACGTGCGCCGGATCCCGGCCCGAGGCCTGCTGCGCCACCCGCGTCATCACGTCGACGGGGTTCGTGAGGACCACGATCAGCCCTCGGGAGCCGCGGAGCTGCTCCGCGATGGTGCGAAGGATCCTGGCGTTGCCCCGGTTGAGATCGAGGCGGCTCTCGTCGGGGCCTCCAGCGCGACCGGCCGCAATGACCACCGCGTCGAGATCGAGGAGTTCGTCCATCGACGACGCCGCGCTCACCTTTGCCGTGGGCAGGTACGCCGCCCCGTGGGACAGGTCCATCGCCTCGCCCTCGGCGAGCCCGTCCTTGATGTCGAAGAGGACCAGCTCGTCGGCCACCCCGCGCTGAAGCACGGAGATGGCCACGCTCGAGCCGACCCAGCCCATGCCAATGATTCCAATGCGCATACTGCCCTCCCGAGGGAAGGCCTAACGACGCTCGGTGGTCAGCCCTATGGGTGGCTCCCGAGAAGGCTACCGCCGCGCTCGCTTGGCATCGCGGCGATCCTGACGCTCCGACTCGACGACCGCCTCGTGATCGAGGTGATCGGTGCCCTGGTGGGCCAGGTACTCCGCGTAGGTGCCCGGGTAGTCGGTGACCCCCTCGGGGCCGAGCTCCAGGATTCTCGTCGCGAGACGATCGACGAACCAGCGATCGTGGCTCACGAACAGGAGCGTTCCGTCGTAGGCGGCGAGGGCGTCGGCCAGGGCCTCGATGGCCTCGAGGTCGAGGTGGTTGGTGGGCTCGTCGAGCACGAGTACGTTGGGCTCGACCGCCGCGAGCCGCGCGAAGAGGAGCCGCGCAGCCTCGCCTCCGGACAGGTTCTCGACGAGCTTGTCCGCGTCGTCGCGCGAGAACAGCACGGCGCCGAGGCGACCCATCACCTCGCCCATCCCCACCGCCGGCACCGCCTCCCACAGCGACGAGAGCACCGACTGCCGCGGGTCGCCGAGCGCGTCGGCGTGGTCCTGCGGGAAGTAGCCGACCTGGGCCTCGTAGCCCCACGTGGTGCTGCCCTGGTCGGGCGAGTGAATGCCCATCGCGATCTTGAGCAGCGTGGACTTGCCAATGCCGTTGGGTCCGATGACCGCCACCCGGTCGCCGCGCTCGATCGTGATCGAGACGTCGGCGAGCACGGTGCGCTGGCCGCCGTCCTCGGTGGGGAAGGCCTTGTCGACGTGCTCGACCTTCAGGACCTCCCGACCGCTGGGCCGACGCTGACGGAACCGGAAGCCCGGATGTCGCCGAGAGGACGTAGGCAGCTTCTCGATCGTGATCTTCTCGAGCCGCTTCTGCCGAGAGTTCGCCTGCCGCGCCTTGGTCGCCTTGGCCGAGAAGCGGGCCACGAAGGCCTTGTGCTCGTCGATCTCCTGCTGGCGCTTCGCGATCTCGGCCTCTTTGCGCTCCCGCTCCTCGGCCTTGCGCACGAGGAAGTTGTCGTAGTTGCCCTTGTAGGCGGTGACCACCTCGTAGTCGACGTCGAGGACGTGGGTGCACACCGCGTTGAGGAACCGGTGGTCGTGCGACACGCACACTGCGCAGCCCGGAAAGGTGAGCAGGAACTGCTCCAGCCACTGGATCGCGAGGATGTCGAGGTGGTTGGTCGGCTCGTCGAGAAACAGCAGGTCCGGCTCTGCGACCAGCGTGCGCGCGAGCAGGGCGCGGAGCTTGAACCCGCCCGAGAGCGTGCGGAGGGGCTGGTCGTGGACCTCACTCGGGATGCCGAGCCCCTCGAGCACCTTACCGGCTCGCGCCTCCAGCTCGTAGCCGTGGTAGCGCTGGATGATGTCCTCGAGCTCCCCGTAGCGATCGACGTCGAAGTCGGGATTCGAGAGCAGCTCCTCCTTCTCGGCCATCGCGGCGTAGAGCACCTCGTTGCCCATCATCGCGACGTCGAGGATGCGCACGTCCTCGTACTTGAAGTGGTCTTGCTCGAGCACACCGAGCCGCGCTCGCTTCTGGCGGACGACCTCCCCCTCGGAGGGGGTCTGCTCGCCGGAGAGGATGCGCAGGAGGGTGGACTTGCCGGAGCCGTTGGCCCCGACGATGCCGTAGCGCTGGCCGGCCCGAAGCTGCAGATCCGCCCCGCGAAACAGCGTCTGCCCGCCGAACTGCATGCCGAGCTGCGTGGTGGTGAGCATCGTCCCCCCCTCCAGGGCGGGTAACCCGGCTACTCGACGTTCCCGGTGAGGCGCTCGCCCAGGTAGGCGCCGAAGAGCGCGAGCCCGAACGCGATGGCCCCACCGAGCAACAGGCGATCGAACGACATCGCCATGAACCGGTAGGGCAGGAACACACTGATGATCAGCGTGGCGGCGACGGAGATCGACGCGGCCACCGCTGGCTCCAGCATGCGGACCCCCGGCGAGAACACGCCGACGAGGAAGCCGCCGAGCAGGTAGGCCACGAGGTGCATCAGGCCCTGGATCTGCAGGTGCACGGCCATCGTGACGTAGCGGCCGAGCACGAAGTTCCCGACCAGATCGCCGAGCAGGAGCTCGACACCCAGGTACACGAACACGGACACGACGGTCAAGCCGATGGAGAAGGGGCGCTCGCGGGTCATGCCCGCATCATATCGGGCCGCGACGCAGGACCCGCTCGCCCCGACGGGTGCGCTGAACGCAGGTGCCGTCGGACGCGCAGCGCGGCGGGCCCGGGAACGCGAGGTCGCGACGACCGCGGAGCCCCTCGGCGATGGCGGTGCGCGGGCCCACTCCCTGATGAAACGCCGCCGTGCAGTCGTCGGCCGACCAGCCGGCCGTGCCTCGCTCCCCGATTCGCACGATGCGATCGGAGCCGTCGAGCGCGCCCCGCCAGTCGCCGGGGTCGCGGACGATGCAGGCGTGACCGAACTCGATGCCGGGGTACCCCCGGTGCGTGGACGGCACCCTCACCTCGGCCAGAACGGGAACGGTGCGCCGGGGCTCCACGTCGACCCCGACGACGGCACGGTAGCGCGTGGCGTAGTCGCGGACCCGCAGGGTCACCCGACCCGGCGGCAGTCCGTCGAGCACCACCTCGCCGAGCTCGTTGGTCTCGCCCCGGACCGTGCGACTCAGGACAGAGACCGCCTCGACACGAGCGCCGGGGACGCGGCGCTCCGACGGATCGACCACGACCACCCGGACACCCCCGGCCCGCTTCCACTGGGGGCGCACGGTGGCGACGGCTCCCTGCTCGAGCATCACGCCCACCCGCGCCACGCGTCCATCGGGGTCCCAGGCGGTCAGCGTCCACGGCCCCGGCGGCACGAAGTCGAGTCGCGGCACCTCCTGTCGGCGGCCCGGAGGCTCGTCGTTCTGCCGCACCAGCCACCCGTCGCCGTCCGGCACGAAGGTGTAGACGAGGTCGCGCGTGTCGTGCGCCAGAGTGGCGAGCTGTCCCGGGTCCAGATCGGCGACGAGCGAGCTGCGCGGCACCGTCCATCGCAACTCCCCGAGGAACCGCTCGGGCTCCATCGGCCAGGTGGACAGCTCGCCGTCGACCCGCAACGAGGCAGGGCGGGACGGGGTGACGAGCCAGCCACGGCCCCCACCGTCGGCCACCGCCCGCCCGGCGGCCGCCTGCAGCGTGCCGGCCAGACCCTCGAGGAGCACCGTCGCCCCCGCGATGGGCTCGCCGGTGTCCCAGCGGACCTCGTAGGGGCGGAGCGACTCGGGACGTAGCTCGGTCCAGTCGCCCCAGATGCTGGTGGCGTGCCGCGAGCCGTCGGCCCGCTCGATGGCCGCCGGGGGCGTCACCTGGAGGGTGATCCGCTCCTCCGAGCGGATGGGCTCGGCCGCCCCCGACCAGTGCAGGGCATCCCCAGGAGCGAGGTCGGCGCTGACGAGCAGCTCCTCGTTCTCGACCTCGACGCGCGAACCGAGCACCTCGGCAACCCCTCGAAATCCCGGGGCCCGGACGAGGTACTCCCCGTAGGGCACCGAAACCGAGAACCGGCCATCCGCGTCGGGTTCGACCGTCACCGAGTGCACGGGTCGACCGCCGACTCGCACCATCGTCTCCACGACGACGGGCCCGCGGACGTCGCCACCGCGGCCGAGGCGGGGAATCCGACCCTCGATCCGTCCCTCGTCGCCCGCGACGCCGCGGGCGAGCCATCCGTCATCGGGTTGGGGCAGCTCGAGCCCCGGACCGGGGGCGAGCTCGTCGCGGAGAGGGATCGCGTGCAGGTGGCCGGGGTAGCCGAGCACGAAGACGCGGCTCGCGTCTCCCGAGACGACCGCCACCTCGATCACACAGGCGCAAGGTATCTCGGTCCTCGGGAGCAGCTCGGTCCCGTCGGCCTCGACCACGCGGACGGTGTTCTGCTCGACGATCGCGCGGCGTCCGGTCTCCTCGGCCCGCGGCCGGAGCCGCCCCCCGAAGCCCGAGCTCAGCCCCTCCACGCGACCGATGATCTGGCCGCTCCAGTCGAAGCGGGCGCGCGGTGCGTCGTCGAGAGGGACTGGGCAGCGGGCCCCCTGGCCGAGGGTGGCCACGAAGCCCTCGGGGTCGGCGTCGCCGAACGGCGGGCAGATGCGGGTCGCCCCGTCGCCGACCCACCGGGTGCGGCGCCCGTCGAACACCGGGATCCGCGGGACGCCGTTGCGGGCCGACAGTGGCAGCCCCCGCGGGTCGATCGCTGCCCGCAGGGTGCCGTCGGTGGCGGACAGGGCACCGATCGCGGGCGGGAACCGGGCATCGAGGGGGCGTTCGGTCAGGTCCACGACGGTGGGTCGCCCGAGGCCGTCCCAGACCGCGATGGTGGTTCCCGAGGCCACGACGAGGTCCCGCTCGCCCACCGACCACGCGTCGAAGGTCTCGGCCGCATCCCCGAGGTCCCAGGACGTGATGCCTGCAGAATCCGCACAGCGGCTCGGATCGAGCTGGCAGAGCTGCTCCGCCACCTGGCTCGACCAGTCCCGCGGAAAGCTCGCCAAGAGCTCGTCGGCACGCTCGGGCGATCGCCACCAGCGACACGCCTCGGCGATGTCTGACCGGTCTCCGTCTCGGCTGGCGGTCGACTCCGTGGCCTGCTCCGCGCTCGGCTGCGCCAAGCGCGCGGGCCCCGAGGCCGCAGTGCCCGAGCGGTCGCGACAGCGAAGATACCGCAGCACGGCGGCACGGCGCCGGGCGACCTCGTCGCCGGTGTCGAGGCCCTCGAGGTAGGGATCGCAGCCCTCGGTTCCCTCGTGGCACGACGTGAGGGCCTCCGATGGCGGGGCGGCCTGCGGCAGGGGAGGCCGCGCGGCGGTACACGCGAGCCACGCCGCGAAGGTGAACGTGGTGAGCATCCCCACTCCCTAAAGAATCTGGGCAGGTGTTGCCAAGGAAGATGGTGAGCTTTCAGCTGTGACCGGCGACCCTGGATTCTCCTCGCTCTGGCCCGTCCCGGTCAAGTTGGGCCATCGGGACGGACGAGCGCGATGTCTTCGCGGGCCGCCCACGCGTGGATGTCGCCGCGAGACAGTGCGGTCGCCATCAAGGCGGGGAACCGCTCCGGCGTACACGCGAACACCGGGCAGCCCATGGCGGCGAAAGCCGAGGCGTGGCGCGCGTCGTAGCTCGGCCTGCCCTCGTCGGACAGCGCGAGCAGCACGATCAGGTTGACCCCCGCCGCGATCATCTCGCGCGCCTTGGCCAGCATCCCGGGCGGATTGCCGCCCTCGTAGAGGTCGCTGATCAACACCACGTGGGTCTTCGAAGGGTTGCGCAGCTCCTCGGCCGTGTAGGCGAGGGCCCGGTGGATGTCGGTGCCTCCGCCGAGCTGGATGCCGAACAGCACGTCGACCGGATCGGCGAGCTGGTCGGTGAGGTCGACGACCGAGGTGTCGAAGCAGACGAGCTGGGTGGCCACCGCGGGCAGCGAGGCCATCACCGCGGCGAAGACCGACGCATAGATCACGCTCGGGGCCATGGACCCGGACTGGTCGACCACGAGGGCCACGTGGTCGACGTGCCGCTGACCCCGCGCGTGCCCGATCAGCGTCTGGGGCACGATCGCCCGTTGCTCGGGAAGCCAGTGCCGGAGATTCGCCCGGATGGTGCGATGCCAGTCGATGTCAGCGGGCCGGGGTCGGCGGGTGCGGCGGCTGAGCCGAACCGCCCCGCGGACCGCGTCGCGAGTGGTCGCGGCGAGCCGCTTCATGATGTCCTCGACGACCCGCCGCACCACCTGACGCGCGAGCTCCTTGCTGTTCTCGGGCACCGCGCTGCGCAGCGACAGGAGGTCGGCGACCAGCGAGACGTCGGGCTCGACCTCGGCGAGGAGCTCGGGCTCGAGCAACAGCTGGGTGAGCCCGTGACGCTCGATGGCGTCGCGCTGCACGATCTGCACGACGTGGGAGGGAAAGAGATCCCGGACCTCGCCGAGCCACTTCGCCACCTTGGGAGCGCTCCGCCCCATCCCGCCACGCTGCCCGTAGAGCTGGTCGAGAGCCTCGGAGAGCCGCTGGTCGGTCTGTCCGAGCGCGTCGCCCCCGACTCCGCCGGCTCCTCCACGCTCGGGATTGCCGAGAGCGAGACGCCAACGGCGTTCGCGTTCGTTCACGCGTCCTCCTGCACGGTGGACTCGAGGCCCAGAATGGCCTCGAGGAGCGGTCGCCCGGCCTCGAAGGCAGCCGAGGTCTCGGCGTGGTCCCGAACCGCGGCCTCGGTGACCTCGCCGCGGGCCCGGGCGAGGATCTCGCCGCGCTGATGGTCGGTGAAGTCGCTCGTGGCCCGCCGGAACAGCGGCAGGGCCTCGAGCAGCTCCTCGGGGTCGAGCTCACACAGCCACGCGTCGACGAGGGCGTGGAGCGCCGGATCGTGGAGCAGCACGATCGCAGCGTCGCCGAGGAATCCCTCGAGCCAGCCCGCCGCGCGAGACAGGGGGTACCCTGGGGACAGACTGGCCGCGAGCGCGGTCGCGACCTTCTCGGGGCTCCAGGCGCCCCCGTCGGACAGCCGGCGGGTCGCGAAGCCCACGAGCAGCGGAGCGGCCTCGTCGTCGGTGGCCACCCCGTCGAGGGCGCCGAGCCAGTCCTCGGTGCGCGACCCATCGGCGTGGCGCGCCACCGCCTGATCGAAGGCCACGAGCGTGCGGCGGAGCTCCTGGGCCGCGTCGGCCTCGAGGTCGCGAACCCCGTGAGGGACCGCGAGCAGCGTCCGGTCGATCAAGCCCTCGATCAGCTCACCCAGGCCGCGAGTAGGCATCTCGCGCGCCGTGCCGTAGCGAAGCACGTCGACCAGTGGCCCCACGGCCTCGGCGAGGCCCCGGAGGTCGCTCGCGGTGGCCGCGACCGCCTGCAGCCGGGCCACCCCGTGGCTCGCTGCGTCTTCGAGCTGCGCGAGCAGCGCCTGGCGGATGTGGTCGGCGAGCGCAGCCGGCGTCTCGGCCTCGTCCATGTCCCTGGAGGCCTTGGTTCCGGCCGCGCCCGCCACCGTGGTGCCGTAGGGCAGGGCCTCGGCCAGCGCGACGGCGTGCTCGGGCTCCCATCGGAGCACCCAGTTCTCCCGGAACGTCCCCCGAGAGCTCCCGGACCCGGTGAGACGCCCCCACGGCACGCCGAGCAACGACAGCCGGTGCAGGAGCACGCTCTTGTCGCCCCCCGCCTGACTCCGGAGATCCAGCCGGATCTCCTGGTCGAGGCCCGTCGGCTTCAGCTTCAGTCGCTTCTGCTGGCGCGCCAGGTCGGCCGCGAGCGGCATCTGCGGCACGTCCTCGGGGACCCGGCCGACCCGGTCGCCCACCAGCAGGGCCTCCTCGACGACCCGCCACGCATCGTGGTCGCCCCCGCAGAGTGTGGCCAGGCTCGCGTCCATCAGCTCGGGCAGACCGGGCCGCGCGAGCTCGCGGACCGCGGTGAGCGCTTCGGTCAGGCGCACGGCATCGATCACGCTCGAGGTGGGCGCGAGCTGGCCCGCCCTGCGCAGCGTGTGGGCCACCCGGGTCTGGAACGGCGTGACCACGCTGCGAGCGGTGCTCTGCTCGTCGCGGGTTTCCCACAGGCTCTGGTACCAGCCAGGATGCGCCACCCCCGCGCCGTAGCCGCTCGAGCGGGCCAGCCGGCTGTCGGTCCAGGGCACCCAGGTGGCGACGACCTGTGCCTTGCGGAGGCCCTTGAGCAAGGCCTTGTCGTGGCCTGCCGGGATCTCGTCGGGCCTCACGAGCGGGGCGTGCCAGGCGCCGACCACCGCCGCCACCGGCTCGTCGGTCTCCTTCAGGGCACGGCGAACGTGCTGACGCATCATCGCCTCGCGCCGGGCCTCGCGCTGGGCTCGCGGGGAGTCGACGGCAGGCACGTACTCGCGAAGCGCCCGCATGGCGTCCTCGACTTGGGCGAACATCGCCGGATCGCCCTCGCTCTCCTCGATCAGGTGGTTCCACCAGGCCTCGCCGTCCGCGTAGCCGTCGAGCCTCGCGAGGTGGCCGAGCGGGTCGCGCTGGACCTCGATCGGCTCGACCTCTTCGAGGAGCTCGTCTTCGTCGTCCTCCTCGGTCTCGGGCGGCTCTTCGGGAGGAGGCGCGGTCGCCGAGGGGTGGAGGCCGATCGCCGCAGGCAGGTCGATGAACCGCACCGGTACACCGTGGCGCAGCGCCCACCCGATGGCGACCCACTCCGGGGAGTACGCGGCGAACGGAAAGAACGTGGCCCGTGCCGGGTCGTCGCGATCGTGGACGAGCAGCGCCACGGGAGGCACGAGCCCCTGCGCCACCCAGGGCAGCAGCTCGTCGCCCTCGGGCGGCCCCTCGACGAGAACGATGCCGGGCTGCACGGCATCCAGCGCCCGCAGCACGCTCGCCGAGGACCCCGGCCCGTGGTGCCGGATGCCGAGGACGTGCAGGCGGTCGCTCATACGGCGTCACGCAGCGCGCGATAGAGGTCGCCCCAGCCCTTGCGGCCCTTGAGCACGGTCTCCACGTACTCCTGGAGCACGATGCGGTCCTGCACGGGGTCCTTGACGATGGCACCGACCAGCGACGGCGCCAGCGACTGGGCGTCGATCTGACCGTCGCCGAAGTGCGCGGCATCGGACCAGCTCCCGATCATCACGGCGATGGCCTCGGCCGTCGACAGGGTGGCGCTCGGCTTCTTGAGCTTCTGTCGGCCGTCCTCGGTCTGACCTCCGCGGAGCTCGCGGAACACGCGCACCACCCTGGCGATCGCCTCGTGGCTCGGGGCCACCTCGGGAAGCTCGAGCGAGCGCCCGAGGCTGTCGACGCGCATCTGCACGATGCGCTGCTCCTCCCGCGCGTCGTCCGGCAGCGGCAGGACCACCGTGTTGAAGCGACGCTTGAGCGCGCTCGACAGCTCGTTGACGCCCTTGTCGTGGCTGTTGGCGGTCGCGATGACGTTGAAGCCGCGATGCGCGTCGATCTGCGTGTCGAGCTCGGGGATCGGCAGCAGCTTCTCGGACAGCACCGTGATCAGCGTGTCCTGTACGTCGGATGGCATGCGGGTGAGCTCCTCGAGCCGCACGAGCGTGCCCTCCTCCATGCCGCGGTACAGCGGCGTGGGGACCAGCGCGTCCTTCGAGGGGCCGTGGGCGAGGAGCTGGGCGTAGTTCCAGCCATAGCGGAGCTGGTTCTCGTCGGTGCCCGCGGTGCACTGCACGATCCGGTCGCTGAGTCCCGAGATCGCAGCCGCGAGGTGCTCGCTGACCCAGGACTTGGCCGTGCCCGGCACCCCGAGGAGCAAGAGCGCCCGGTCCGTGGCCAGGGTGGCGATGGCGGTCTCGATGCGGCGCCGCTGCCCCACGTACTTGGCGGTGATCTCGGTGCCATCGGCAGCCTGTCCGCCGAGCAGGTAGGTCGCGACGGCCTTGGGGGAGAGCTTCCACCCCTCGGGTCGGGGACGGTCGTCGCCCTTCGCCAGAGCGTCGAGCTCGTCGCGATAGCGGTCTTCAGCGGCCTGACGCAGTCGGGTCAACGGTCACCTCGTTGAGTTCGGCAAGGAGGCGCCACAGCGCCTGGACGAGCGGGGCGGCCATCGCGCCCTTCGCTTGGAGAGTGGCCGCAGCGTCGCGCGCCGCGGACGGAGGGATCAGAACGGCGACGCGGGCCAGTGCCTTCGCGATGTCGATGCCGTCTTCGCCCGACAGCGCCGCGACCACCTTGCGGTAGGCCGGGCTCTCGAGGAGCGCCCGCGCGCCCTGCTCGGACAGCGGTCCCTCCATCACCTCGGCCCAGTCCGCAGCCTCGTCGGGCGCCTCGAGCAGCGCAGCGGCGGCGCGATCGACGAGGAGGTGCTGCGCGAAGGTCCGGACCTGGCGGGGCGGCAGCCCTTCGAGCAGACCGAGCCAGGTGCGCGTTGGCTGGGGCTGACCCACGAGATAGGCGAGGAAGCGACGCGAGGCCGCGGGATCGTCGTGACGCAGCGCGCCGATCGCGAACGCGGGCGCGAGGGTGGGCGCGTCACCCGCCCCGTACATCGTCTCGTCATCGATGCCGAGCGCACTCGCGACCGTGTCGGGGTGAAACCCGCTCACCATCGCGAGCACGAGGTTCACGTCGGCGCCGGGCGCGACCTGCAGCGTGAGGTCACCGCGGCGGCGCCGCACGCGCAGCAGCTCGCGAAGGGCCCCGAGCGCGCCCTCGTGGGCCGAGGTGCCGGGCACGCGTGCGAGCAGCTCGGCCGCGAGCTCTCGGACCCGCTTGCTGCGGTCCTTGGCGAGCCCCTCGAGGAACGGTCGATCCTCGGGCACGGGAGCCGTCGCGAGGGCCTGGAGCAGCCGCACGCGCACCTCGGCCCGCTCGCGGGAGAAGCACGCCTCGAGCAGGGCCCTCGCGGCGTCGGGATCCTCGCGTCGACGGGCCTCGAGCCAGCGCTGGCGGGTCGCCGGACCGTAGCGGTCCCAGGTCTCGTCGGTGGCCTCGGGAAGCCACTCGCTCTCGGTGGCCTGCCGCCCGATCTGCTCGTCGAACCACGCCTCGGTCTCGCCCGCGCAGGCCCGAAAGGAGGGCTCCCCCATCGCGAAGGTGTCGAAGGGATGCAAGCGTACGCCGGCGTCGCGCATCCACCACGCGACGGGCCGCATCACGTCGAGCTGCTTACGCGCCCGAGCCGCCACGAACAGTCGCCTCAGGGCGGGGCGGAGGGCATCGGGAAAGGTGGGGCGTGGATCGTCGGGCAGCTCGATCGGCGTCGGCGCCTCGCGCGCGTACGGCGGGCGCGCGGTGAGCTGGCGCTGCTGGGCGCGGAAGGCCAGCGAAACCAACCCCGCGTCGTCACCCTCGACCGAGAGAGCGGACGGCACCGGCGCGGGCCCCCGGGAGGTGCCCAGGAGCCACGCTCGCTCGAGGGCCGCGAGCTCGGCGGCGGTGAGGGCGCGGCTCACGGACACCACCAACCGAGGGACGTGCGAGCCGCGAGCGGCTCGAAGACCTCGCCGTGCAGCAGCCCCGCCATCGTTGCGGGCCCCGCCGCCCCGAGGGCGAGCCGCTCCTCTCGGTCGCCCGGGGTGAGAGACAGGAAGGGCCCTGGACCTCCATCACCGGCAAGCACGAGCCGCTCCCCGCGCCGGGCGAGCCGGACGCGTTCGAGCACCAACGGCACGGTGTGGAGCCAGGGCAGAGCGGCGCGAAGGGCCTGCACGTGGGCCCAGCCAGCCTCGATGTCGGGGTGACCAGCGTTCAACGCGGCCTCCGGAGGTGCCTCGGGGGGATCACCCGTGCGCTGGGCGAGCAGCGCACGCAGCGGGACGGCGGACGGGTAGTAGACGAGCTCGGCCTCGAGCACCTCGCCCCTCGCGAACGGTGCCGCGGACCCGCCTCTGACGGGCGCGTAGTCGACGAGCACGGCCCACTCGGGGCCCGAGTGGCGGGACAGCCAGGTCTCGTGACGTACCAGGTCGTCGACCTGGGTCTCGCTGTGGACCCCGAGCACGGTCCAGACATCGCGCACGCGAAGCGCCCGGGCATCGTCGAGCAGCTCCTGGCGCTTCTGGTCCCACCCCACCATCCGTCGGACGTCGGCCCGCAGTCCCTGCGACAGCTGATCCTGGCGACGGTAGGCATGGACGAGGAGCACGATGCGCCCGAGCTCGTCGACGAGCCAGTCGGTCCGCTCACGGTCCGGCTGCTCGAAGAGCCGCGACGGAAGCTCGTCGAGACGCCGAGCGAGGCCCCCGCACTGGGCATCGACGAGCCGGGCTGCCACCTGTCTGCACCGGTCGAGCGCCTGGTCGGCGAAGCGGCCCGTACCCTCGGCGAGCACGTCGCCCACCCAGCGCTCGAGCTCTGCGAGCCCCTCGAGCATCTTGGCCTCGCGCTTCTCGCGACGCCGGCGCGCGGCCTTTGCGGCACGCTCGGCCTTCGCGGCGGCCTCCTCGGGGGACTCGGTCGGCGCCTCGGGCTCGAGGGCGGCCTCGAGGTCCTTGGTGGCGGACGGGGGTGCCGCGCCTGGCTTGGCCGGCCGCCCCGTGGGTGCACGCCGGCGACGTCGGGTCAGCCACTCCTCGACCCACTCGGGCACGGAGCCCACGGGGAGACCGGTCTCCGCATGGCGCCACGCCAGCGCCAGCGTGTGCTTGCACGGGAACTTCCGGCTCGGGCAGGTGCACTTGTAGCCGTGGTCCTGCAGATCGAAGACGACGCGGTAGGGGGTCGACGAGCTGCCCTGGCACTCACCCCAGACGAGCCCACGATCTTCGTCGAAGCCGACGAGCGGCCACTTGCTCGGCTGGAGCAGCTTACCGGCCGCCTTCAGCGAGCCCTGATCGGTCGCCAGCTGCTGCACGATCTCGAGGGAAAGCGCCACCCGACCTCCGGAGACCGAGTAGCCGATCTTCGATGACCGTCGCGGTCAGAAGCTGACCCGGGGGTCCGGCTCGTCGACGTCGGCGAGGTGGTCGGGCGTCAGAATCCTTCGTCCCGCGCCCGAGCGACTCAATCGGCGAGGAAGACGACGTAGGAGATTTCTCCTGGCACGGCGACGAGCAAACGGTCGTCGAACGTGAGCACCCCTGCCAGGTCGAAGGCGTCGTACTGGCCAGTCTGCGCATCGGCCACCACGAACGCCGCCAACTCCGGGGTGGTCTCGGTGTTGGGGACGCTGCCTGCGCCGAACAGTCCGTCCTCCAACTCGGCATCCAGGTAGAAGAACGTGCTCGACGTGCAACTGGCGCAGCCCACCTGGATTCCCCCGACGGGGTCGCGCCCGTTGTTGTCGGGTCCCAGCACGATTCCGTAGACGAATCTCCCTGACGCGAGGTCCCCCGCGAAGCCCAGCTGGGTGGCCGAGGTGGCCAGCGCCGAGAGCTGGAACGGGTCCATCGCGAACGCCGCGACATCGAGGGTCGCTCCTTCGGGCAGCGTCCCGTAGTCCTCGGGCGGAACCAGGGTGGAGCCCGGCAGGCCGAGGACGTTGCTGCTCGTGCACTCGCGCACCTGCAAGTGCAGACCGAGGGTGGGACGTGCCGTGACGCCGTCGAACCGGAACGTCGATCCCCCCGACGTCGTGGCGCTGCCGAGGGTAATCGGAGTCCCCCCCGAGATGACGGGCGTCTGATCCACGAGATCGACGCACAGATCACCCGCGAACGGGAGGCCATCGATCCCGACCACCGTGCCATCGATGTCGAAGCTCGGCCGCGCGAACTCGACGGTGAAGCTCACGGCATCGGACAGCGGGGGCTCCCCGTCGTCGGTCACCGTCGCAGTGACCTCGTAGATGCCGACATCCTCGACCAGAGGTGCGAAGGTGAGCAGTCCGTCACGGTCGAGGGTCGTACCAGGCGCGGTCGGCACGGTCTCCACACTCCAGCGGAGCGCGTCGTTGTCGGGGTCGGTCGCGCTGAGCACGATGTCGATCGTCTCGTTGACCAGGACGACCTGATCGTCGATCGGGTCGGCAACGGGGGGCTGGTTGTCCGGGTCCGGCAGCGGGTCGACCGTCACCACGAACTCAGCGACGTCGCTGAGCGGGGGGTCTCCATCGTCCGTCACCGACACCCGGAACCGGTTGGCACCGACGTCCTCCTCGCCGGGGATCCACTGAACGAGCGCACCCGTGAGCGCCGCCTCCGAGGGCGCGCCGTCGAGGGCGAACGTGAGGGCGTCGCCGTTTGGGTCCGTGGCCTGCAGCACGACCTGAAACGTCTCGCCGACCGCGACGCTGACGTCCTCGGGGGCCACGAGCTCGGGAGCGACGTTGTCGACGTCGTCGCGGCTGTCGGAGGGCACACACCCCTGGAGGGTGACGAAGATCAGGGAGAGTAGGGTCGCCATGGCATCACCTCGCGAGGAGCGAGTATGCCACAGCGCCAACACCCTGTTCAAACATGCACGGCCCCGACAGCCAGCTCGCTCCGTGGTGCAGACGTCTGCAACAGAGAATCCCCGGCCAACGGACAAGGTGGTTCGAGAGCGGGCGACGAGACTCGAACTCGCGACCACAAGCTTGGGAAGCTTTCGGAACGACCCATTTCCGACTCAGATTGAGAGTTTCGAAGGTGCAGACACCGTGTCTGCACCGTGTCTGCACCAATGGTCAAACCCACTGAACTGTGTCTGCATCGACAGTGGAAACCATGTCATCCGTAGCCATCAAGGCGTTCGCATCGACCGACGTGCTGAATCGCGGATGGGTGCGGCTCCCTTCGTGTGAGTTCGGTCATGCCGCGACGCGGTGTCAACGGTGACGGGAGTCGCCCTGACCAGCCGCTCGTCACCGGTCGATCCGACAGAGATCCATGCCTTCGACGCACCGCAGCGTGTACTGGACTCCCTCTGCGAGCTCGAGATGAGGCAGCGCGACGTGCTCTGGGAGCTCTGCGAACGCTGCCCACACCTCGTAGGCTCCCACGGGAAGCGCTGCGAACCGAGACGAGAGCTCGTACTGTCGCTCGGGGTCTTCGGCGGAAACCACGTACGCGCGCACCGGTGACCCGATCACGCGGAGCCAGGCCGAGGCCATCCGATCGTCCGACGTGCTCGGATCCTCCACAGCCGGTGCGACAGGGCGCGCCGTCGTTGTCTCTCGGACCTCGTTGGGTGCGGCGACCTCGAACGGCTTGCGGCGTGGCACGGCCTGCGACGGAGCTCCGGGCTCAGAAGGCTCCACAGGCACTGGCGCAGGGTCCGTCGTCGCTGTCGCAGCGTCGGGTTCGTCCATCTCCGGCACTGTCGAGACGTCCGCGACAGCGGCAGGCACACGCACCGTACTTCGGAGGACCCCGAGGCCGAGCGCCAACCCCACAAGCGCGCCCACGAGCCCGAGAGAGGCGAACGCGAGCGCCAACGGCAACGAGACGCCAGGCTGTGGAGCTCGAGCCACCCGCGTCGATAGTTGAGTCTGTCAACGTGGTGTAGGGGCACCCCAGCCATCAACCTGTCCTTGTCATCGTGTTCCTGATTGGGTGGGTCGTCGTAGGGCCTGTGGGCGGTGTGGGAAACACGCAGTGTTTTCCAAGGCCTGTGGGCGTTGGGGGCGGGCGACCGAAGGGAGCGGACCGAAGGCCGTCCCCATCGTCCATGGGCCGGTACCGTCCATAGGCCACCTCACCTCGCCGCCGCGAGATGGCGCGCGGGGTCTTCGGCCAGACCGAGCTGCTCTGCAGGCGTGTACGCCGAGCCCCTGTCGAAGCGACCGGCCACATCTGGGAACTGGCCACAGAACTACGAATATGTGGCGCGCCACATATTCGTAGTAACAGCGGCGCGGGCGGCCCCACTTCTGCAGGGCGCGGCGAAACACCAGCTCCAGCGCGGGCAGATCGCCCTTGAAGCTGAAGCGGCCGTGCAGCAGCAGGCGGCTGTGGTCGTCGAGGAAGGCGTACAGGTGCGCGCGGCGCATCTTGCCGGGCTTGTCAGGATCGGGCAGCCACGGGCCTTTCAGCAGGTCCGACTGCCACAGATCATTGGGCGCCTCGGCCTCGAAGCGCTCGAGATCGTCGTCGTCCGAGGCGGCGGGTGGACGACCGGAGATCCCCGCGGCCTGCAGCACGCGGTGCAGCGTGCTGCGCGTCGACGGGAAGGCACCCGCTGCCGGGCTGCCTGGTGTTCGAGATGTCGTCGATGCCGGGTCCCGAGATAGGCGTCGAGCATGGTGGAGACCTTCTTCGGCGTCGGCCCTTGTTCGAGCGTGGCTCTGCATCGAGGGGGGCGCGTGATGACAGCCCCTGGGTTCCTCGACGATGCGCAGTGCGCGGCCCTTCGCGAGTGGGCGTCGGCCCGAGCGTTCGAGACGTCGGCGCCCATCACGACCACCCGCGGCTTCGTCGACGCGCCCGACGTGCGGAACAACGCCCGGCTCATCGTCGACGACGTCGACTGGGCAGCCCACCTGTGGACGCGCGTGCGCACGTTGTTCGCCACCCTGATCGAAGGGGTGCCCGCGGTCGGCGTGAACGAGCGGTTCCGCTTCTACCGCTACACCCCGGGGCAGTACTTCCGGGTGCACCGCGACGGTGCCTTCCGACGGCCGGGCACCGACGAGCAGAGCCTGTACACCCTGATGATCTACCTGTCGGACGTCGAAGAAGGCGGGACCACCCGGTTCCACGAGTTCGGGCTCGAGGTCACACCGGAGCCCGGCCTGCTCTGCGCGTTCCACCATCCGCTGCTCCAAGCGGGCGAGGAGGTGATGCGCGGCGAGAAGTGGGTGCTGCGTACCGACGTGATGTTCGATCTGACGCCCACCTGAGGGTCACTCGCCCACGTCGAGGGGTCGCGGCTCCAGGCTCACGACCTCATCGTCGTCCCGTAGGCAACCGGCATCTGCGACTCCCGATGCCGGCCGAAGCGGTCTCCTGACTCCCACACGCCATGGGAGCGGTCACAGCCAAAGGCGATAGAGGTCGATGCCCTGGGTGTCCGGATCTTCGAGGGCGACCGTCACGCGCTCCAGCTCCGGGTCGTAGGCCAACTCACGCGGAAAGCGTGGGAATCGCACCACGCCGTCGGTCCCGAAGGAGGCGTCGGAGGCTCCGTCCGGCGAGAGACGAGCGAGCCCGCCGAAGGGGTGCTCCCCGGTCTGCTCCGAGCCGACCAAGAGTCGACCGTCGATCTGCCGAGCCAGGATCTCGAGGAACGCGGGAAGGCGACCCGACTCGACGATTCCTTTGGTCCCAAATGTCTCGTCTAGGGAACCCGAACCATCGAACCGAAACACCGCGGACCGGTCGTTGCCGGTGGTGCCGAGGGCTACGGCCCGCCCATCTCCCGTGGCCACCAGCCTCGACACCTGGCTGTCGATGCTCCCGAAGACGGCGACCTCGAGGCGCCCCTCGTCGCCGAACGACGCATCGCGCGTCCAGTCGCCAATGGTGCGCCGCTCGATGCCGTAGCCGGTCACCCCCCGCCCTCCGAGGAATACGCCTCCCGCCCCGTCCGGCACGCCCGCCAAGACCTCGAATCCTCCCAGGTCGAGGAACGACGCCTCGGCCACGCCTTGGAAGTCGACGCGCCGCAGGGTGAAGGGAGTGATCACCAACAGGGCTTCCTCGGTACGGAGGAGATCGGTGGGGAACCCCAACACCGCATCCAGCGTCACGCGGCCGCGCTTCCCGAAGTCATCGAGCAGGCTGCCATCGAGGTCGAACCCCAGCAGCTCTTGTCGGTCGAACGGACCCGAGTAGGCCTCGACATAGACCAGGCCGGATGCGGTCACCACGACGTTGGCGGCCTCCGAAGGCTTGCCGAAGTCCGTGAAGGACGCGCCATCATTGAATCCTGGGTCCGTCGTGCCGTCGGGGAGGAGCCGGGTCACGAAGCCGCGCCGGTCGACGCCGGCCCCCGTGGCCCCCACGGCGATCAAGCGTCCAGCGGCGTCGAGCGCGAGGTCCTCGATCCGGTCCTCGGGGCTGCCGAGGGAGAGCAACACCGTGCCGTCCTCGCCGAAGCCGAGGTCAGCTGCGCCCGGCAGACCAGCGATGTGGAAGGTGAACCGTGCCTCTCCGGAAACCCCTGCCGCACTGGCGGTGAGCACGACGTCGAAGGGCCCTCCATTCGGCGCAGCGCCGTCCACGACGACCGTCAACTCCGCGGTGTCCGCGTCGGCGCCGATCGTGAGGGAATCAATCGACACCCCCGGGGGAAGCGACGTCGCCTCGACGTTGACCGCGGCATCGAGCCCTAGCCGGTCCGCGCGAACCGTCACCGCGCCAGCCGAGCCCACGACCACCCGCGCCGGCGAGCTCTCGACGCTGAGCGTGAGGTCCACGTTGGGTTTGGGCGTTCCGGTCGCTTCCGTCGGGCCCGCGGTGTCGTCGTCGACGGTCGGCTCGGGGCCCGTGCAGGCCAACACGAAGGCGAGAGGCCAGTAGCGCATTGAATTCCTCCGGAGTGAACACCGTTTTACCCGCACTCCCACCGTCGCGCCAGATTCACGCGGCAAGGAGTTGGCCGTATGGCAATTCAAATGTTCGCAATTCCAAATGCGAGTGTTCGAAATATTTACCGTTGCCAGCGCAACAGGGCCCGAGTACCTTTAGCCAGGCTGCGAAGAAGCCGGATCCGAACACCCCATCATCGGTTCGGCGCCTGCGTGGGGGCTCTCTGCAATGACGAAAATGCCCACGCTGGGCTGGCTGCTTCGACGCGGGGCGACATTCCCTTGCTCGCGTCGAGCACCTATCGAGTGGCGGGCCACCCGGTGCGAGACGCCTGGGTCGATGACGGCGTGACCCCCATCGCCTGACCCGGGCGCCGCGTCCCGCCGTCTACTCGAAGGTCACGTCGGCAAACTCGACGTAGCCATCGCCCTTCGCGACCAGGCCCACGAAACCGCCCGCGCCTCGGGCAGCGTCGTCTTCACGGCGACCCCTCCAGCCCGGGCCTCGACGCGAGCGCCCTTCACCGTCACCTCGAGGGTGACCCGTTCGCGCTTCAGGGGCTTGCTCGCGTACACCTTGCCTCGGCATCGACATCGACCGACTCACCGCTCCCGTCATCTAGAGACTTCGGGGGAAGGCGCGGCCTCTATAGGTCGAAGGCAGCCACGCGATTCACGAGGTCCACAGGCCGGGGACGCATGTAAACCTGACGAATCATCGTGTCATCGGTGTGGCGCATGATGCGACGAGCCACTTCCATCTCGATTCCCAACGACCATGCGAGCGTCGCGAAGCTGTGGCGCAGCAGATTCGGCGTCACATGCCTCTCGATCCCCGCGGCCTTCGCGTCGCTGGCCAACGCCTTCTTGAACTGGCGAAACGCCTTCCCCCGCCATGTGAACGCGTGCCCTTCGTCCGGCTGCCCTTCCGCCACCCACCACAGCCGCAGCTCCCGGAAGGCGAGCGGCGTCATCGGGATCACCGCTGCCGACGCGTCCGTCTTGGTCCCCCGAACCGCGAGAAGCCGGTCCCTCCAGTGAATGTCGCTCCACTGAACGCGCACCAGCTTCGCGGGCCGCAACCCCTGTCCAACGCCGACCGCCCACATCGCCCGCCTCATCGGCTCCGTCACATCGAGCAGCGCAATCGTCTCGTCGAGCGTGAGCGGATCGACCTGCGGCCGCGTGCGCTTGGTCGACCCCCGAATCCGGAAGAACTCGGGTCGGTAGTCGATGTGCCCCATGCGGCGCGCATACCCGAGAAGAGCCGCGTAGACGTTCCGGCGAATCGCCTTCGACCTCGGGCTTAGGTGCCTCTGTGCGTTCTGCCACCGCTCCCACAACGCGTCGTCGAGGCTCCGCATCCGGGTCGACCCAATCTCGCCATCGAGGATCCCTCGAGGCTCGCGGTCCTTGCTCCCCTTGTGCCGCCAACACGTGATCTCGGTAGCCGCCGTCGATGCAGCGATACCAATCGGGGAGTCCGAGTCGGTCCGCACTGGCCAGTAGACCTGGTCGAAGTACTCCGCGACCGTCATCCGCGGGTAATCGAGCACATCCTGTGGCAGGAGCTCGGCCAACGCCTCGTCGCCAAGCAGCTAGCGAATCGCCTCGTCGGGCTTCTCGCGATGGAGCGCGAAGACACGAGCGATCGTGCCTTCGTCTTCCTCCCGCTGCATGCACTCCAACGCACGTTCCGCTTCGACGGCGGTCACGTACTTGAGCGCCAGCGTTCGGCGCTCATGGCCCTTCCCGGACTGAAGTGACGAGTAAACGCCGCCTGTCCGCGAACGCTTCCAGAGTCGCCAAGACCTTCCCATCAGCCCTCCGGGAAGACCGGTAGCCGGGTACAACCGGTTGCACCCGAAATCAGTGAAGGACTTCTCGATTCTTGGCGTTTAAAGAGAGCGGGCGACGAGACTCGAACTCGCGACCACAAGCTTGGGAAGCTTGGACTCTACCAACTGAGCTACACCCGCGTGACAAAGCCATAGCGCGCCCCTGCCAGGGTGACGAGGTCGCGCGATCCGCGGCGGACGTCACATCGAGGGGCCCTCGCTCTTCGCGCCGTACTCGACCTTCGAGGTGAGGTCGGGCGGCTCGTACTCGCGGTCCCTCATGTACAAGTACATCACGGCCATCGAGTCGACGTTCTCGGTCGTGGTGTTGTCGTAGATGCTCACGAGCTCGTACTCGTGGTCGGCGTAGAGCATCTTGCCCTCGCGGGACGCGAAGTGGTCGATGTGATCGATGCCCACCCGTCCCTCGGACGGAGTGACGTGCGCTTCGAACACGACCTCGTCGGTGGTGAGGTCGCGAAGCGTCAGACGCTCGGCGAAGGGATGCAGGTGCACGGCGATGTAGTGGACGGTGGTGTCGTAGGGCAGGTCGAGGAACCGGGTCACGTTGGTCTTGTTGACCTCGCGGCCCGGCGGCACCACCCAGTGGGCGGTGAACTTCTGCCCCAGCTGGTCATCGTCGGAATCCCCGGCCACGGCGGCCTGACCCACGCTGCACCCCGGTCCCATGGCGTCGTGGTCGACCTCGTCCTCGCTGACCCCGTAGAAGCGGGCGTCGCCGAGCGCCTTGAAGCCCTCGACGGCCCCCTGGAACAGCGGCACCATCTCGCCCCGCACCTCTGCGTCCCGCACGAACATCACCTCGACCTTGTGCCGCACGTGGAGGTTCGCGTTCGGCATGGTCAGGTTGAGCACCTGGGTGGCGAGGGTGATCGGCAGGTCGGAGGTCACGGGGACCCCGAAGCCGTCGGGGAACCGAATCTCCTGCTGACCCTGCGACAAGGTGAAGATGCGGCCCGAGATGGGAGGGGCGTCGGGGAAGCGCTGGTAGTAGTCGCGAGCCTCGAAGTCCAGGTTCGCGTGGCACATGAACTCCTGCGACTTCTCGGAACCGCCCGCGTCGATCACCGTGGTGCGGTAGCCCACGATCCAGAGGAGCTCTGGCTCGGTGCCGTTGACGAGCCTCACGGGGTCGAAGTCGTAGGGACCCTGCATGGAGGCGTACATCTTGTCGATGTGGTACGGCCGGCTCACCACCGTCTTCGTGTAGACGGTGGCCTCGGGGGGCGCGGGCGGTGTCCATGCCTGGCTTCCGAGCCCGAAGAGGCCGCACGCGATCATCAACGTCCACAGCATGGTGCTCTCCTACGGTGCCTCGCCGAACAGCGCCTCGAAGTTCTGCTCGAGCTGCTCGACGACGGCCGCCTCGTCGACGCCCCAACGCTCGGCCATCACCTCGACGGTCCGCGCCACGTTGGCTGGCTCGTTGAGCGTACCGCGCTCGGGGGAGAGGTAGGGGCAATCGGTCTCGAGCAGGATGCGCTCCCGGGGCAGGGTGTCCACCAGCCGCTGGAAGCTCTCGACGCGCGCCACGTTGGCGGGAATGGACAGCCAGTGGCCGTGCTCCCCGATCTGTCGCCCGAGCTTGACCTTGCTGCCGAAGCAGTGCCAGTCGACGCGGGTAGCTCCCTCGTCCTGGAGGACCTCGAGCATGCGGCGCTCGGCCTTGCGGCTGTGCACGATGATGGGCTTGTCGTGGTCGAGGGCGAGCCGGACCAGCCGACGAAACACGTCCTCCTGACGCGCCCAGAGGGCCTCGGGAACCCAGTACCGGTCGAGCCCCACCTCGCCGAGCGCGATCGCCTCGCCGAGGTTCTCGCCGAGCCACTCGATGGCCTCCTCGGCGCTGACGGGGTCACGGCCGTGGTGATCGTACTCGACGCCCATGGCACGCATCTCGGGCAGCACGGCATCGACGGGGTAGAGCCCGAACGCGGGCTTGACCTCGGGGACCCGGGCCGCGAGCGCGCGGACCTTCTCGTTGTCGGCCGGATTCAGGCCGTTGGCGACGATGGTGGTGACCCCGGCCGCGCGAGCGCGTGCGACGACGCTGGGCTCGTCGGCGGCGAGTCGCTCGTCGGTCAGGTGGGCGTGGACATCGAACAATCCCATGCGCGCCCCATAGTCTCTCGGCGCGACCCCGTCAGCGCAGCACGCCCTCGCGGCGCATCTGCCCGAACAGGAGCTCCTCGAGCGGCGTCGCGGTCCACACCCGCAGGTAGCCGACTCCGAGCCGCTGGCACGCGCGCTGGACGTCGTCGGCCCACGCGATCATCGTGGACTCGACCCGGTCGAGCATCGCCTCGTCGACGGTGAGCGCCATCTCTTCGCCGGTCTCCGCGTCGACGAGCACGACGTCGCCGATCAGATCGGGTCGGACGTCGACGGGTGAGAGGAGGTGGAGCGCCCACACCTCGCCGTGGCGAGCTCGAAGGCGCCGCAGGAGCGCGTCAGGGTCCTCGGCGAAGAGGAAGTCGGTGAACAGCAGCGCCGTGCCGGCGCCCCGCTGACGCGGCACCCGGCCGACCGCGTCGCCAAGCGCCGTCGGTCCGGCCGCCTCCATCGACTGGAGCTCGGCGAAGATGGCCGGCGCGGCCGCGCGTCCCCGCCGCGCAGGCCGGTAGCGCACCACCCCGTCGGTGAGGCTCGCCGTGCTCACGCGATCGCCGTGGTTGAGCGCGACCCACGCGAGGGCCGCCGCGAGCTGCTGGGCGCAGACGAGCTTGTCGCCCCTCATGGACGCGCTGCTGTCGACCAGGCACTGCACGACCTGGTCGTCCTCGGCTTCGAACAGCTTGATCCAGAGGGTGTCGAGCCGACCGTACAAGTGCCAGTCGAGATGGCGCAGATCGTCACCGGGCACGTACGGGCGGTGGTCCGCGAACTCCTGCGACTCCCCGCGACGCCGCGAGAGTCGGGCTCCGCCAGTCTGGCCGGCCCGGCGCTGCACGGAGCGGAGCGAGAGCGCGGCGAGCCGGTCGAGCAGCGCGGGCTCGATCACGTGGTCTCGAGCTCCCGGGCCGCCTGGCCCTCGAGCTCGGATACCTCCGAGAGCAGTCGCTCGACGAGGTCGTCGCTCGACAGTCCGTCCGCCTCCGCCTCGAAGCTCGGTCCGAGCCGGTGCCGCAAGGCGGGCAGAGCGACGGCCCGCACGTCGGCGAACGAGACGTGGGCCCGACCCTCGAGCAACGCCTGGACCTTGGCCCCGAGCACGAGCGCCTGGGCCGCCCGAGGGGAGGCGCCGTAACGCAGCAGCCCCGCGACGGGCGCGGCCAGCGCGTGCCCCGGCTGGGTCGCCGCCACGAGCCGGGTCGCGTAGCGCAACACCTCGGGCACGATGGGCACCTCGCGCACGATGCGCCGGACCGCCTTCAGCTCCTGCAGCGAGATCACGGGCTCCACCCGCTGAGTCGCGGTGCCGGTGGTGCGCGTCATGACCTCGACGAGCTCGTCGACGGAGGGGAAGGGAACCTGGACCTTGAAGAAGAAGCGATCGAGCTGGGCCTCGGGCAACGGGTAGGTCCCCTCCATCTCGAGCGGGTTCTGCGTCGCGAGCACGAAGAAGGGCTCGGGCAGGGGGCGACGTTGGCCGGCGATGGTCACCTGACGCTCCTGCATCGCCTCGAGCATCGCGGACTGCGTCTTGGGGGTGGCGCGGTTGATCTCGTCAGCGAGCAGCACCTGGGTGAAGACCGGGCCCTCCTGGAACCGCATCGCGCGGCCCGCCCCCTCGCGCTCCTCGATGAGGTGCGTGCCGAGGATGTCGGCAGGCATGAGATCCGGGGTGAACTGGATGCGCCGGTGGTCCAGCCCGAGGCAGGTGGCGAGAGTGCGCACGAGCAGCGTCTTGCCCAGGCCGGGCACCCCCTCGAGCAGCACGTGCCCGTCCGCGACGAGGCAGGTGACCACCCGCTCGACGACGAGCTTCTGGCCGACGAGGACCTTGCCGATCTCGCTGCTCAGGCGGCCCACGACGGTGGTGAACTGCTCGGGATCGCTCATTCCATCTCTCCGAAGTAGTCCCGCACCGCGCTGCGGTAGGCAGGGGGGATGGGCTCGGCGTCGATCGCGGCCGATGCCGCCTCGCGGTAGGTGTCGGGCAGCGTCACGCGGCCGATACTCGCCGTCTCCTCCGCGGTGGTCAGACGGTACTCCAGCTCGTCGACCTGACCGGCCTCGTGGAGCTGGGCGTTGGTGCCCGCGACGAGCGGCGTGGCTCCTTCGAGGCGCACGGCCTCGTAGAACTTCTCGAAGTCGTCGATGTGCTGGCCCTCACGACGCGACGACGTCCGGTCCTCCTGGCCTCCGGCGCCCGCGCTGCCTCCGCTACGCTCGCCCTCGTCCTCCCAGGTGTGCCCGGACGCTCCGACGCCGTCACCAGCGCCGACTCCGCCGCCCTCCCCGGATCCGGAGCCCTCGCCGGACTCCGATCGCGAGCCCTGCCCCTCACCGTCAGCCCCACCAGACGGCCCGCTCGCTCCGTCGCCCGGCTGCTGGCTCGAGCGGCCCGCGGGGTCGCCCCCACCGAGCTGCTGCCGAGCGCCCTCCACGGCTCCCGCGAGCCGCTGCGCGCGCTCCAGCGCCTCGCGGTCCTCGGCCATGCGAGCCCCGGCCTCTCGCGCCTGGCGGAGCTGCTCGGCCAGATCGGCCTTGCGTTGCTCCGAGAGCCGCCCCCCGGCCCGAGCCTCGGACGCCGCCTCCCGAAGGGCCTCGCCTGCCCCCTGCAGAGCCGGATCGCCGCTCTCGGAGAGCTGCTCGCCCGCACGCTGCATCGCCTCGGCGGTACGCTGCCGGGTCTCGGGGTCCGCCCGCGATAGCGACTCTTCGAGCTGCTGGGCGGCGCGCTCCGCGGCAGCGGGGTCGTCTCGGCGCAGCGCCTCGGCCAGCTCCTGGGCGGCCGACCGGTCGAGCTGCTCCGCGGCGTCTTCGAGCGCGTCGAGCGCGTCCTCGGCCTCGGCGAGCGAGTCTTGCAGGGCGGCGAGCTGCTTCGCGAGCTGGTCGAGCTCCGCCGCCGCCTCGGCTCCGTCGAGCCGGTCTGACCGCATGTCCTCGGCCAGCTCGGCGATCTCCCGCTCCAGATCCTCGGGCAGGACGGGAGCCTCCGGCGGACGGTCGAGCTCAGACAGCCTCTCCTGCAGCCGCTCCCCGGCCTGGGCGAGGGGGGTCCGGGTCGGCTCGGGGAGCCAGTCCGCCAACCTGCCTGCGGGCAACCACGTCAACGCGAGCGAAGCGGCCAGCACCGCGGGGGCCCACCGAGCGGCGCGGGGCCAGCGCACCGGCAGCCGCTGCGCCAAGCTGTCGATCTCGACGTCGTCGAGCTCGGCGAGCACCGCCCGGGTCCGCGGATCGTCGGGAGCGCTGCCTGCGAGGTGAAGGGCCGTGATGAGGCGCTCCTCGGTCTCCCCGACCCGGTCGAGCACCAACGCGACCTCGCGAGCGTCGACGCGCCACCGCGCCGCGAACCCGGCCGCGACGAGACCCGCCACCACGACGGGCAGCCCGATCGCCACCCCCACGAGGGCCCACCCGGGGACCGAGAACACCAGCCGAGCCACCACGATGACCGCGACACCGACCAGGGTACCGGCGAGGGCCCCGATCGCGGATCCTCGCCAGGCGTGTCGAGCGCGCAGTCGGCGCCGACCCGCAGCGAGCCATCGCGACAACCGATCGTGTCCGTGCATGGCCCCAGGTATCACTCGAAGGGACACAGGCCTCGAGATAGGCGCTGCCATGGAGGGTGCGTGAAACCGGTCGTGGAGCTCGACGGGGAGAGCCTCACGATCCCGCAGGTGGCCGACGTCGCCGAGCGCCGGATCGATGTCCGACTCGCCGAGGCCGCGCGAGCACGCATGGCCGCCTCCCACGACTGGGTGATGGACGCCGCTCGCGGCCGCATCCGCGACGCGGACGGTGAGAGCATCGGCGTCTACGGCGTGAACACCGGCTACGGCTCGCTCGCGCGCGTGCGCATCTCCGAGGAGCGGATCGAGGAGCTGTCCTGGAACCTGCTGCGCTCGCACGCCGCAGGGACCGGTCCGCGCATGGACGACGCGAGTGTCCGCGCAATGATGGTGCTGCGTGCCAACGCACTCGCGAAGGGCGCGAGCGGCTGTAGACCCGAGCTCGTCGACACCCTCTGCACGATGCTCGCCCACGACGTGCTGCCGGAGGTGCCGAGCCGCGGTTCGTGCGGCTCGTCCGGCGACCTGGCTCCGCTCGCGCACCTGGGCCTCGTGGTCTTCGAGGGACCGAAGGGCGCCGCCGACCCGGGCTGGGCCATCGTCGGAGGGACGCGCCGCCCCGCCGGCGAGGCCATGGCCGACGCAGGCATCGCCCGCATGGTGCCGGGGCCGAAGGAGGGCCTCGCGATGACCAACGGGGCCCAGCTCACCTGTGGCATCACCGCCTTGGTGTGCTCGCGAGCCGAACGCCTGGTCAAGACGTCGGAGATCGCGGCCGCCATGAGCTTCGAGGCCCTGCGCGGCACCACCCGGGCGCTCCACCCCGACGTTCACGCTCTGAGACCGTTCCCTGGCGCCCTCGCCTGCGCGGCGAACCTCTGCGACCTCCTCGCGGGTTCCTCGCTCGCCGACTCCGTACCCGACAAGGTCCAGGACGCATACTCGCTGCGCTGCACCCCGGCCGTCCTCGGCGCGGTCCGCGATGCGCTCGCCTACGCCTGGCGCCAGGTGGCGATCGAGGTCAACGCGGCCACGGACAACCCGCTCATCCTGGTCGACTCGGGGGAGCAGAACCGGGCGTTCTCGGCCGGCCTCTTCCACGGTGAGCCGGTGGGCTTCGCCGCCGACCACGCCAAGCTCGCGCTGTGCGAGCTCGCGGCCCTTGCCGAGCGCCGGATCTACCGGCTCACCACGGGACACCTCTCGGCGAGGCTGCCCCCGCTGCTCGCCGACGGCCCTGGGCTCGGACTCATGCTTCCCCAGGTCGCGGCTGCCGCGCTCGTGGCCGAGAACCGTCAGCTCGCGATGCCGTCGTCCGTCGACTCGCTCCCCACCTGCGAGGACCAGGAGGACCACGTGGCGATGAGCACCACGGCCGCCCGTCGCGCGGCGGACGTGCTGGCCAACGCCGAGCAGGTCGTCGCGATCGAGCTGCTCGGGGCGGCCAAGGGCCTGTGGGTGCGGCGAGTGGAGGGCGGGGCGACCCTCGGGCGCGGCACCGGGCCAGGCCTGGTCGCGGTCGAGTCGGCGCTGGGCGGACCCCGCACGTCCATTCCGAGCGACGACATCGCCGCCCTCGTGGCGGCCGTGCGCTCGGGCGCCGTGCTCGATGCCGTCGAGGACGTGTGCGGTCCACTGCGCGGGGTCGCGCCATGATCGCGGTCGACGGCCGCACCCTGACCCCGACCGCCGTGGCCCGGGTGGCCGAGGGGCGCGCCTCGGCCGAGCTCACCGTCGAAGCCCGGGCCCGGCTGGACGAGACGTCGGCGAGCTTCGCGGCGAGCGGGCACGTCGACGTGCTGAGCAGCAAGTGGAAGTGGCTGGTGGGCGGCGAGGTGCCGACCACGCCCGACCAGGCGGTGCGCGCCTTCATCGAGAGCCACTGCGCGGGGGTCGGCGAGCCCCTGTCGCGCTGCGAGGTCCGCGCCATGCTCGTGGCGAGGGCCAACGCTCTGGCTGGCGGCGCCTCCGGGGTTCGCGCCGCGCTGGTCGATCGACTCCTCGACGTCATCGCGCGGGGCTGGGTACCCCGCATCCCGAGTCAGGGAACGGTCGGGGCTGCCGGGAGCATCGCGCTGGCCCACGCGGCGCGAGTGGTGCTCGGGCTCGGCGGAACCATCGACGTCGACGGGTCCACCCGCCCGTTGCCCGACGACTGGGCCCTGTTCGACGCAACCGAGAAGGAGGCGCTGTCGCTCATCAACGGCAGCTCGCTGACCATCGGAGTGGCCGCGCTCGCCGTGGTCGACGCCGAGCGGGTCCTCGCCGCGGCCGAGGCCGCCTGTGCCCTGTCCATGGAGGCGGTCCGCGCGGATCGGAACTCCGTGGACCCTGCCGCAGCCGCCCGCCGGCGCCACGAGGGCATCGAGGGGGTCACCGCTCGGCTCGGGGCCTGGACGGCGGGCTCCACGCTGGTCACGAGCAAGCGGGATCCCGACAGCTTCTCGGTCCGTTGCGCGCCCGTCGTGCTCGGGACGGCGCAGCGCGCTCACCGAGAGACCACCGAGCTCGTGACGACCGAGCTGAACGCCCCGTCCGACAACCCGCTGTGGATCGAAGGCCGCCTGGTCGAGGGCGGCCACTTTCACGCGGCCCCCGTGGCGCTGGCCATGGACCACCTCAAGGCCGCGCTCGTCCAGGTGGCCGGCATCGCCGAGCGGCGGATCTTCCGCCTCACCTACGGCGCCCTCTCCGGCCTCCCGAGCTTCCTCGTGCCTGACAGCGGCGTGAACAACGGCCTCATGCTCGCGCAGTACACCGCGGCTTCGGTCACGTCCGAGGCGCGACAGCTCGCGGTTCCCGCCTCGACCGACTCCGTGCCCACCGTGCAGCACCAGGAAGACCACGTCTCCATGGGGCCGCACGCCGCCCGTTCGGCCCGGCAGGTGATGGAGAGGGTCGCCGACGTCGTAGCCATCGAGCTGCTGTGCGCAGCCCAGGCCCTCGACCTGCGGCTCGCCGCAGGCGAAGGGAATCCCGGACCGCGTACGCGGAGCCTGCTCGAGGCCGTTCGGAACCTCGTGCCCACCTTGGTCGAGGACCGGATGCTCAACCCCGACATCACGACGGTGGCCCAGGCGATTCGTCGAGGCGAGCTGCCCGGGGCGACCTGACCTTTAGCGACGAGCGGTCTTGGCCCTCCTTCTGCTCTCGCCGAGACCGAGCCGCTCTGCCCGGGCTTCCTCTGCGTAGCGTCGCGACCAGGACCGGCTCCGATCCACGGCCACCGCGTCGGAGAAGGCACGGTAGGCGGCCTCCCAGTCCTGGGCCTCGCGGGCGACGAGCCCCTCGGCGTGAAGCTCGTCAGCGAGCGCCCCGGCCGCGCGAAGGTAGGTCGGCGACCAGTGGTCGTGCTCGCGAGCCCGGATCAACGCCGCGATCTGCTCCTCGCGGGGCCGGCCCTCGGCATGCTTCGCCCAACACTCGGCCAACGCCCGCTCCAGCTCGTCTTCGTGGCCCTCGCGCCACTCCCGATCCGCCACCTGGTGCTTGCGGGCAAGGAACCAGGATCGCTCCGCCTCCTCGCAGCGCACCGCGGTCGCGGCCGCGAGAGCCGCGGCCCGATCGGCCTCGGCGGCCTCGAGGGCGGCGGCGTCAGTCAGCACGGTGAGCGTGCCCACGACGACCTCGGATGCTCCCGTCTCCTCGACGTGGCGCACCTCGCCCTTCTCGCCCACCACGGTGAGGGTGAGCGCATAGTCACCGGGAGGCAGGGTGGCGGGCACGTCGAGGGAGTAGCGACCGACCGCCACCTCGTCGTCCCGCCACTCCGAGGCGCCGATCCACCCGTAGGCAGGGGCGACGTCCCACCGCTGGACGTGGGTGCCGTCGCTCGCGGTCAGCCAGGTGACGAAGTCGTCCTGACCGGCCACGTCGCGCTGCGACACCCCGATCTCGAGGTAGACCTCGCCGCCGGTCGGAGGCTCGCTGGGGACGTCCACGCCATGGACCGTGACCCCCTTCTCGAGCGAGGTCGGCTCCCCGCCGTGCGGCCAGGCCTTCGGGAGCACGAGGTCGCGTCGCACGTGGTTTCCACCGTGGAGACGGGTTCCTCCCGCCGGGTAGGGCGGAATCTCGAGGTAGACGCCACGCCGCCAGGCGGGTCGGCGCTTGATCTTGCTGTTCCGCTCCCAGGCGTCGTGCAGGTGCACGAAGTGGGGACGCTGCTCCTCGAAGAGATACTCGTCGATGAAGGCGGGCTGGAACTTGTGGTGCCCCATCGGCACGTCCACGAGACCGGCGATGTCGACCATCTCGAAGTCGGTCCAGTACATGTGACCGCCCATGTCGACCTCGAAGTCCCGGAGTCGCTCTTCGAGGTGCAGCCGGTCGCGGACCTTCTTCACGTAGTTCGCGCGACGGCGGACTCCCTTGGGAGAGGCATCGGGGTCCTCGACCCGATCCCAGGTCTCGTAGACGTTCGGGGGGACCGCGAGGAGGACGGCCGCGGCTGCAACGCCGACCGCCACCGCCACGCGGCTCGGGCGACCGCGAGTGACCCGCTCGGCCACCTCCGAGCCGAGGTGGTGGAGGCCGAACGCGAAGAGCAGCGCACCCGGCACCACGGCCGGTGCGTACCAGCGGTAGCCCTGCATCCAGTCCCACTGGGCGATCACCGCGAACGTCACCGCGGCGAGGCACAGCGACAGCACCAGCGGACGCGCGGGGACCCTCCGCTCCGAGAACGACAGACCGAACGTCACGACCGCGAGGCTGACGAGGAGGAAGGGCGGCGCGGTGCGGAAGAGGCCGGGAATGGCGATCGGTTCTGGCGCGACCTCGGCGACGTGAAGCCCCACCCACGGGGCGGCCAAGGCGACGAAGACCGCCGCGGCGACGACGAACGCGACGGGACGCGCCTGTCGACGGTCGAATACGCTCCATGCCGCCACCAGCAAGGCAAAGGCGACGGCCGGGACGAGGACCTCCTGCTTCGGTGTGCCGAGGCCGATGACCAGGGCTCCAGTGACCCCGATGGCGAGCGCCACCGACCAGCGCCAGCCCCGGTGCCCGATCGCCCCGAGCGTCCAGATCGGTACGAAGAAGCCCCAGCCCATGTTGTAGGCGAAGTCCCGCGTGTACCGCCAGGTTCGCGCCGCCCAGCGCCACATCGGGAAGCCAGGTCGCCGCTCCATCTTCGCGTAGTAGGTGTTGGGGAACTCCCAGGCGAAGTAGCTGTAGCGCCACGCGTGGTAGAGCCCGAACGGCACGAAGAACAGGACCAACCACTGCACGGTGGGCAGCAAGCCCCGGCCGCTCCGGAGCTGGTAGACCATCGTGGTGAAGCCCGCGGCCGCCGCGTAGAGGATCGCCTCGGGCCGGCACAGGGCGACCGCGAGCCAGAGGAGCGCCGACGCAGGCCACCATCCGGTGCGCAGCTCCACCAGCGTACGCCAGATCGCGAGAGCCAGGAGCAGGTTCATGAGCGCGATCTCGAGTCCGGACCCCGTCCAGGTCGCGAACTGGGCGCTCACCGCGAGCACGGCTGGCGCGAACAGCGGAGCGTGTCGGGCGAGAGTGCGGGCTGTCTCGGTCGGACCGTCCTCCTCGAGGGTGGCGAAGGCCTCCCGCCCCGCGAGGTAGGTCACCCCGACCGTCAGCAAGACCAACACGGGCTGGAGCCAGCGCACGAAGGTCACGAGGTCGATGCCCACGAAGGCGAAGGGAACGAGGAAGAAGGTCCAGGTGGGATTGGAGTAGCCCTCGACCCGCTCTCCACCGACGAAGGGCACGAGACCCTCGCCCGAGGCGAGGTTCTTCGAGTAGGCGAAGGTGATGGCGGCGTCGTCGACGTACCAGAGGAAGAGAATGCAGTGGTGGACCACCGCCGCGACGGCGATGATCGCGAGCGCCCGCAGGTGCAGACGCCGGTCGCGCTCGTCCAAGGTCGTCACTCGTCCCTCCGCTCCGCCTGACCGGCGCCCTTATCGTCGGACTTTCGGAGCCGCTGGGGTCGCTTCTTCGCGGCTTCCACCTTCCTCGCGGTGCGCGCGGCCTTGGAGGCCTCGTCGAACCCGAGCTTGAAGGCCCGCGCCTCCTCGGCGCGGCGCCGCGCCCACGAGCGGCTCCGGTCGACGGCGACCGCGTCGGCGAACGCCCGGTAGGCCCGCTCCCAGTCCTCGGCGGCCCGCGCCTCGTAGCCGCGGACCATCAACCCGTCGGCCACCTCGCGAGCCCGAGCCCGGTACTCGGGCGCCCAGTGATCCCACTCGCGGGCGCGCACCAGGTCGGGAACCTTCGCCGAATCGGACTCGTGGGCGTCGGACGCCTCGGCGAAGCACGTCGCGAGCGCCCGGTGGACGGAAGACCGCTGGGACCGGATCCACCTCCAGGCGTCGCGGCTGTGCCGGCGAGCGAGCCACCAGGCGTGCTCGGCATCGTCGCACCGGCCCGCCGCGGCGTCGGCGAGCGCCTGGTCCCGATCCGCGTCACGCGCCGCGGCACGAGCTGACGCGTCGAGGATGGTCAGCCCACCCGGGTACCGGATCTCGCCTCGGGCGAAGGTCGACCGCTCGTCGACGACCTCCGGCTCGGCGATGGAGCCGTCCCCGGCCACGACCACCACGATCAGGTCGTAGGTCCCGGGGGTGAGCGCATCGGGCAGGTCGAGGGAGTACCGGCCCTGGAAGATCTCGTCTTCGCCCCACTCGTGGGGAAACACCCAGTCGTAGGCAGGTGCGAGCTCCCACACGTGCTGCTGGGCACCGCGCTCGGCGGTGAGCCAGACCCGGAAGTCCGACTCGTCCTTTCGCTTTCGTCCGCGCTCCACGGACAAGCCAAGCTCGACGTAGAGCCGACCGCCGACGGCAGGCTCGCTCGGCACACGAAGCCCGTGGACCGTCACCCCACTGCTCGTGCGGACGGGCTCGCCGAGCACGTCGACGCGGTCGTCGGGAGGCCAGGTGGGTCCGAAGAGGAGGTTGCGCCGTACGTAGTTGCCGATGTGGAACTCGCGCCGGTTCGCGACGTAGCCCGGGATCTCGACATACCGGGTGCGGAACTCGGCGAACCTGGGAATCCCCGAGCTTCCGGCCCATCCCCCGTGGATGTGGATGAAGTGAGGTTGTTTCTCCTCGAACAGGTACTCGCGGAGAAACGCCCGCTCGAACTTGTGATGCCCGAAGGGGACGTCGATGAGACCGGCCGTGTCGAGCATCTCGAAGTCCGACCAGTAGAGGTGCGCCCCCTGATCGACGTCGAGATCGATCCAGCGCTCGCCGTCGACGTGCAAGGTGTCGCGAACCCCGTTCACGTAGGTCACACGGTGCTTGACGTGGATGGGCTTGGTCTGCGGCTTCGCCACGATGGACAACGTGTGGACCACGTTCGCAGGCACGGCGGCCAGCGTCACCACGACGATCGTGACCAATCCGGGCACCGCGAGCGCGGCGGACTCGAGGTTCAGGCCGCGCTGGACCACCCTCGCGAGGCTCTCGGCACCAAGCGCGAAGAGCAGCGCGCCGGGAACGACGGCCGGCGCGTACCAGCGGTAGCCGTTCATCCAGTCCCACTGGGCGATCAGCGCGAACAGGACCGCGGCGAGCACCAGCCCCGTGGTCAGTCGCCGCGCATCCTCGTGCCGAGCGCCAAACGACAATCCGAACGCGGCGAGGCCGGACACTCCGAGCACCCACGGCGCGAGATCCGAAACCCAGCTCCCGAGAGCGATGGCATTGGGCTTGATGTCGCCGAAGTAGCGGAGCCCCTCGGCGAGGCCCACGAGGCCGACCGCGACCACGAGCCCCCCCACGAACAGCCCGCGAGGTGGCCGCTCCTCGACGAGCCCGAGACCTACCCAGTAAACGGCCAGGATGGTGCCGACCATCGCGGGTACGATCGTGCGCTGCTCGGGCGAAGCGAACGAAACGACGAGCGCCGCCACCGCCGCGAGACCCGCCGCAGCGGGCCACCGCCACGCCCGGTCCCCGATTGCTCCGAGCGAGAACAAGGGAAGGAAGAAGCCCCAGCCCATCTCGAAGGCGAAGTTGCGGGTGTAGCGCCAAGACTTGCCTGTCCAATCGAGGAGCGGGAAGTTCGGTCGGCGCTCCATCTTCGCGTAGTAGGTGTTGGGGAACTCCCACGCGAAGTAGCTGTAGCGCCAGGCGTGGTAGAGCCCAAACGGCACGAAGAAGGTGATCAGCCACCGGACGGTGGGCACGACGCCGCGACCGGCTCGGAGGTGGCCGACCATCGCCACGAAGCCGGCCACTGCGGCATAGAGGATGGCCTCGGGCCGGGACAGCGCCACCCCGACCCACCACAAGGCCGACCATGGCCAGCCGCCCTCGCGGAGCTCGACGAGTGAACGCCAGATGGCCACGGCGACGAGCAGGTTCATCAGGGCCATCTCGAGTCCAGCGCCCGTCCACACCGCGAACTGGGCGCTGGCCGCCAGGACGGCCGGGGCGACGAGTGGCGCATCGGAGGTTGCGGTCCCGAAGCTACGTCCCTCGAAGACCTCTCGGGCCGCGAGGTAGGTCACGATCACGGTGGGCACGAGCAGGAAGACCTGGATCCACTTCGTGATGTCGTGCAGGTCGAAGCCGACGAGCGCAAACGGGGCGAGGAAGAAGGTCCAGGCCGGGTTCGAGTAGCCCTCGACGCGCTCGCCCCCGACGAACGGGACCAGCCCCTCGCCCATGGCGAGGTGCTTGGCATACGCAAACGTGATGGCGGCGTCCTCGATGTACCAGAACCACAGCGCGCAGTGGTGCCAGATCGCGCCGGTGAGGATCACGGCAAGCACGATGATGTGCACCCGATCGCGGTTGGACCAGCCCTGCACGGTCTGCCGGGCTCGCTGAATCAGCTCCATGGGCCCGAATTACCCCACCAGCCATCCAGCCGCCGATCGCGGTTGTCACCGTCTGCGTCGGCGCGAGTCCCAGCGGCCGATTCTCTCCGTCGACCCCGACAGGGTCTGCCTCACGCGACGCTTCATGCGCCAGAGACGCCGCGCGTGGGCATCGCGCCAGGCGTTCTCGAGGTCGGCCCAGACCTGCGGTTCCTCGGGGGTCACGAGCAACAGGCGAGCGGCCGAGCGCGCGCGCTCGAGAGCGGACCCGGGATCGATCTCGACGTGACCCTCGACGAGTCCGACGAGGCGCGCGGCCAGCCGGGGACGCCTGGCCTCCATCGCGGCCTCGATGGCACTCACCAGCGGTTCCGGGTCGTCGAGCCCGCTCGCCCAGGCTACGAACGCGTCTTCCTCGGCATCGTCGCGACCGGGGAGGTCCATCAGACCGCAGCCTGCTCGACGGGCGCCTGGGCCCGGGAGCTGCGACCGAACGTCCACAAGAAGTTGGTGAAGCCCTCGTCGTAGTCGGACAGGCCGTTCTGACCCGAGAGCCTCATGCGCTGGTCGTAGAGCGCCCGCATGCCCTTGGAGATCCAGCCCTGGGGTTTGCCGTCCGGGCGCAACCGCGAGAATGGCTCGTAGAGCTCCCGACGGAGGCATGCGGTCTCGAGGAGCGTCTGGAAGCGCGTCGGGTCGCCGTCGCACAACACCGCGAGATGCCGGTGGAGTCGCTCCGCCCGAGCCGACTGGACGAGCAGGGGGTGCCCGGAGTTCCGTAGCGCGAGGTAGGCCAGAGCCTGCGCGTGAAGCTCCTTGAAGTAGCCCTTCCGGTGACAGAACTCGTGGGCGATGATGTGCGGCATGAACACGCCGCTGTCGTTGAAGATGGCGATGTCGCCGCTGATCATGTCGCAGGTGCCCTGCGCGAACGGGAAGAGCAGCCGCGCGATGGTGAAGCTGCGAATCTCGCTGCTCGTCACCACCTCCTGCTGGGTGATCGACGCGATGTAGTCGGTGAGCACCCGATTGACGAGCTTGGCGAGCTCGGACCGCTCGACCGACTCGTCAGTGAAGCCCTCGTTCATCGCTGACGCGAGGAGCCGGACCTCCCACTCCCGGGCTTCGGTCGGCATCGCCTCGAGCGACTTCACGTCGGCGTCGAACACCTCGGTGAAGTCGATCGGTCGGACGCCCCAGCGAGCCGCCCAGTCGACCGCCGAGCTCGACAAGTAGAGGCCGAGCGCCACGTTGCTGGCCAGCTGACCCGGGCCGGCCGCGCCGAGGAGCAGCCGCGAGGCGAGCGGAGCTCCCACGATGACATCGGTGAGCGCGACAGGTGAGTAGCTGGCGCCACCCGGAATCTCGATGCGTTCCATGGGCACTCCCTAACGCTACCTTCGCGGGCGTTGCCGAGTCGACGCGTCTCAGATGGTCTTCTTGACGCCCTCGGTCGCGACCTGCTTGCGCGCGGCCATCTGCTTCTTCAGCTCGTCGAGCTGCGACTTTGCCGAGTGGTTGGCTGCCTTCTCCTTGATCTTCTGGAGCTTGGCATCCAGCGAGTCACCCTGGATCTCCGAGCCGATGTCGGCCTCGGCCTGCAGCTTGCTGATGTGCTCACGAACATTGTCGAGCGCCTTCACGTCGGCGTCGGTGGACAGTCCGTCGAGCGTCTCCTGGATCTGGATTCGCGCTTCGGCGTTCGCCTTCTTCGCGACCATCTGCTCCTTCTCGCGCTTCAGCTTCTCGATCTCGGCCTGGAAGGTGAGCAGACCGGCCTTGGCCTCCTCTGCCTGGTCGGAGACCTTCTTGAGCTCCTCGGACAGCGACTCGATCTGCGAGGTCAGCTCGTCCTTCTTCTGGATGAGGACCAACGCCACTTCGTCTTCGCCCTCTTCGATGGCGACGGGCAGCTGGGTCATGACGTCCTTGAGGTCGCGTTCCTTGCCCTCGAGCTCGGTGGAGAGCTTGTTGCGCAGGTACACGATGCCGCTCACCGCCTTCTTGAGCTCACGGTGCTTGCGCACACGCTCGTCGATGGCGGCTTCGTACACCGCCTCGGGATTCCGAGACTCGATGTCGGAGACCCAGAGGCTCAGGAAGCCCCTCCAGATATTGGCAAGGCGGTCGAAAAAGCCCATTTGCGCGCTCCATCGTCAGTCGGTTCCGTAGCGCCGCGCGACCGGTGCGGCAACCGCGAGCCAGGGGTCGGGATCCGAAGGCCTGATGGTGTTCATCGGCCCTTTCGATTCACGATACCCCAACGGGCGAGCGGTGGTCGAACCAAGCCGTCGCAATGTCGGATCGGCATCGTCCCTACGCGCTCTCCTCGGCGGTATTGCACCCGGGCGCCCCGCTCGGGTATCCGGGGCCCTGGGGAGGTGCGGGTGGCGAATGCCTGGCTCGTGGTCGCGCTCGGCGGCGCAGTCGGCGCGACGCTCCGGTACGGGACGGGACGCCTCGCGACGCTCGTGTTCGGGGCCACCTGGCCAGTGGGGACGCTCGTGGTCAACGTGGTGGGCTCCCTCGTGCTCGGCTTCGTGGTGGGGCTCGGCGAGCGTGCCTTGCCCGCTTCGGTGAGACTGTTCGTGACGACGGGGTTGCTCGGTGCGTTCACCACCTTCTCCACCTTCAGCGTGGAGACAGTGCGGCTCGCCGAGCGCGGCGAGCTCACCGGAGCCGCGTGGAACATTGCGCTCAACACGATCCTCGGACTGACCGCTGCCGTGCTCGGGCTGTGGCTCGCGCGGACGGTCGCGTCCAGCTGACCGCCGGGAGATCTACCGATGTGGCTCGTCGCCGTGCCCGCACTCGCCGGCCCCCTGCTCACGGCGCTGCCGAACGGAGGGCCCGATCTCTGGTCGTACGGCTACCTGCAGGCCGACCGGGCCGACCTCGACCGGGTTCCACTCCACGCGCTGTCCCACGTGGCCCTCTTTGCGGCGGGCGTAGACGAGGCGGGTGCCCTCCAGGGCACCTCCGCGTGGGAGCTCGCTCCCGAGCTGGTCGCCCGTGCGGCGCCTCGGGGCGTGCGGGTCCATCTCGCGGTCGCCTGCTTCGACGAGCGAACCCTCACCCGGCTGCTCGGCCGCTCGAGCGCGCGCACGAGCCTGGTGGTCGGGCTTCGGCGATGGCTCGCCCTCACGGGTGCACACGGCGTGAACCTGGACTTCGAGGCCGTCCCCCGGTCGCGCAAGGCTGAGCTCCTCACGCTGGTGCGCGAGCTCGAGGCCGCGGTCGACGACGTCGTCGTGGCCGTCCCGGCCGTCGACCATCGGGGAGCCTGGGACCTACAGGGCCTGTCCCGGCACGCCGACCTCTACGTCATGGCGTACGACTACCACTGGGCCGGGTCCAGCCACGCAGGCCCCGTGGATCCCTTGCGCGCAGGTCCGGGGACGGTGTGGGAGGACGTGAATCCCTGGTCGATCACGCGCACCATCGACGACGTCCTCGCAGCTGGCGCCGATCCCGCTCACCTCGTGCTCGGCCTCCCGCTCTATGGCCGAGAGTGGCCCGTGACCGGCGATCGGATTCCCGCCCCCACCACAGGGCGAGGTCGAGCCGTGCCGTTCGACGTGGCCTGGGAGCGCGCCCGCGACCTGCCCACGCGACTCGAGCCCGACTCGACCAGCCGGGTGCTGTTCGAGCAAGGTCGGCAGCTGTGGTTCGGCGACACGGAGACCGTTCGGCGACGGATTCGCGAGGTCCGAGACCACACCACCTGGGCCGGGGTCGGGTTCTGGTCGGTCGATCAGCTATCCGACCCCGCGTTCTGGCGGAGTGTCGACCGCGAGCGACGAGTGACCTCGGTCCGAGGCCACTCCGAAGTGCGCGACCTGGCCCGCACCTGGCTCCCACGGGCGATCGCCGGAGCGGGCGTTCTGCTGCTCCTGGCGCGGCTCCTGGGTGCGATCTCGACCCTGTGGGTGCGCTGGTATAGTGGCCGGCGGGGAGAGATGCGGTGAAGCGCACGGCCGGGCCATTCGAGATCCTGGAAATCCTGGGCGAAGGCTCCTTCGGCACGGTCTGCGTGGCCCGTGTGTCGACGGATCCGCTTCGTCGCAGGGTCGCGCTGAAGATCTTGAAGGGTGCCTACGCCACCAACGAGAAGATCCTGAATCGCACCCGTGACGAGGCTCGCCTGCTCTCGGCCATCAACCACCCCAACATCGTGCGGGTGGAGCGCCTGATGGAGATCGCGGGCCGGCCGGTGGTCGTGATGGAGCACGTCCAGGGGGTCTCGCTCGACCAGCTCCTGCTGCGATTCAAGGAGGGACTGCCCGGCGCGATTGCGCTCGAGGTCGTCCGCCAGACCTGCCTCGCGCTGCACGTCGCATATGCCGAGGCCGAGGGCGACGACGGACGGCCCCTGCGCGTCATCCACCGTGACATCAAGCCAAGCAACGTCATGCTGTCGATTCACGGCGAGGTGAAGGTCCTGGACTTCGGCATCGCCCGCGGCGAGTTCGAAGGCCGGGAGGCCCGCACCGAGTCCGTGGTCATGGGCTCGCGGCCCTACATGGCGCCGGAGCGACTCGACGGCGTGGCGGACTCACAGGCGGTCGACGTCTACTCGGCCGGGATGTCGCTGTACGAGCTGCTCACCGGGCGGCCCATGAACCTGTCGATCAATCCGGTCAGCCACGACCAGGCCATGAACCGGCAGCTCCAGTTCGTCCACATCGAAGGCATGACGAACCCCGCCGTGGAGGACCTGCGCGACCTCATTCGTCGCATGTGCGCCTACACGAGGGACTACCGCCCCCTTGCCGCCGACTGCGCCCGGGATCTCGAGCAGCTCCAGTACGCGATGGACCGGCGTTACCACATCGCGCTCGAGGAGTTCGCCCGCACGACGGTCCTCCCCATCTACGAGACACGAAACCCCGTGAGGCCCGAAGACCTGGCCGACGAAGACGACGAGCTCCTCAAAGAGGTCACGGGAGCGCTGTCGGGCTCGGTCTACCGCGCGGTGCCCCATGCCCGGACCAACTGGACCCCGTACCTGTTCGTCGGCATCCTGGGGTTCCTGGTGGTCCTCCTCGGATCGGCCGCCATCTACCAGTACGTGTTCGGCGACCGTCAGATTGCAGTCCAGATCTGGATTCCGCGGGGGGCCACCGCCTGGTACGGCGAGGAGTTCGTGGCCACGACGGCGGAGGTCCAGGTCGCCCCTGGCCCCCGCCTCCTGCAGATCCTGCTTCACGACGACGGCTCGCGAACCCTCAACTGCCTCGTCGATGCGAAGCGGAGCGTTCGCTGGGTAGGCGAAGACTCGGTCAGCGTGGACGACGGAAGCGCTCAGAAGTGCACCGAGTCGGGCGCCCAGGGGGCCAACCTCGTTCCGCTGATCCCCGAGATTCCGCCCGAGCCCGTGCCGCCCGACGACACCGAGCCGATCTCCCGTCCGTTGACACGACAGGAACGCGAGGCAGCCATCCGCAAGGCCTCCGCGGCCGCCCGTCGGCGCCCACGACCGGCTCCGGCCGCCGAGCCGGCGCCGGCGCCCGCCCGAAAGCCGGCGCCCGCCCCCGAGCCGGCGCCTGTCCCAAAGCCGCGACCCGCTCCGGCAACCCCGCCGGTCGCCGAGGCCGACCCTCGACCCGTACCCCTCGCGAGGACCACCGCGCCCGAGCCCGAGCCGGTCGCCCTTCTCGCTGACGACGAGCCCGAAGCGCTCCCCAACGAGGACCCCGACTTGCAGGAACCGGAAGACACCGGGGAACTCTCGGAGGGGGGAGTCGAAGACCCCGCCCGTTGACGCTCACGGCGAGGACGCCCCGTCGGAAACCACCCGCACGTCGTGCAGCTCGCTGTTCAGCAGCCGACGTCGAGCCGCGAAGCCGTTCCACAGGGCAGCCGGGTCTTCGTCGTCGGTTCGGTGACGCACGACGACCAGGAAGGTGCGCTCGTCGTCCTCGGCCGCGGTGACCTCCCAGAAGTCGGGCACGTACCGGTCCTGGACGCTCGGAGGAACTGCCCACTGCAGCAACGTGTCCTTCATCTTTCCGGCCGCCAGCTCACCGCTCACCGTTCGAGCGTACAGGAATCGCGGCGCATACTTGACGAAGTAAGCGGGTTCCACGTGCTTGTCGTGCCCCGGCGACGTCTGGAGTGGGCCCTCGGGCGCGGGCCGGTAGGCCACCTCCTTCGTCACGAGTCCGTGCTGATCGAGCACTTCGAGTCCCGACAGGTAGCCGATCGCCCCCACCGCGGCCGCGACCACCGCGTCCCCGGGCTCGGCGACTGTCGCGAGAGCGCGGCCGCGGCGCGCAAAGCCCTCGCAGTTGTCGCGCTGGTTCTCCCAGCGGGCGAACTCCGACATGAAGTCCTTGTCGGAGTGGCGGAAGTGCAGCGGGCGCATCCAGTCCACGGGGACCGGGTGCAGGTCGAACAAGGCGAGCAGTCCCACCCCGACCCCAACCCCGGCTGGGACGAGTCTCGCCCGGGGCCCCTCCGAGACGGCAGCCCCGAGAAGCAGGGCGAGCAGCGGCACCGACGGGACGAGGAGGCGGCCGAAGGGCATGAAGTCGCCGCCGACGATCACGGCGTAGCCGAACACCGCCGTCGCGATCGCGAGCAGGCCCGCCAGCCGAGGGTCCCCGCAGAGACGCGCCCCGAGAACCCAGGCGACGGCCGGGGCGGCGGTGGTCAACAAGAAGACGGCTACGTACTTGACCCCGCGCAGCGCGATCCATCCGTCGAACCCGACCTTGACCAGCGCGGTGTTCGGCACCCAAGTGCCGAAGTAGTGGATGCGCCACAGCGTGTAGAGGCCGTAGACGAGCGCGACGACGACGATCGGCGCGAACCCGCGGCGGGCGATAGCGGGTGCATCGAGCTCTCCGCGCCACGCCCGCACCCCTGCCGCCACGGCGACCACCAGCGCGACCCACAACAAGCCCTCGACGCGGAGCAGCGCCATCGCGAGGGCGAGGGCCGCGACCTCCCAACGAGGATCGCGTTGCGCGGTGGGAAGCAGCAGCCGGACCGTGAGTTCGAAGAACAGCCAGGCGAAAGGGATCGTTGCGAGACCGGACGTGGCCCACACGACGGCGGCCGGAGACAGCGCGACGGTGGCCATGGCTGCGTGCCGCCCGACGTCGGACAGCTTCAGCGCCGTGGCCACCTGACCGATGCGGACGAGCAGACCGAGGCCGCACAGCAGCGAGACCATCGGCACGACGACCTCGATCGGTGCGCGAATCCACTCCACCCCCGCCCCGAGCGCGACCCACAGGAAGTTCGAGTAGCCCTCGACCGGCGGCACCTCCCCGGGATTGAACACCACCCCGAGCCCAGTGGCCCAGTTACGCGAGAAGCGAAACGAGATGTAGGCGTCGTCGCAGAGAAACCAGAACCTTCCTGCAAGAACAGCGAAAACGGCCAACCAGGGGGCGAGCCAGACGTGCGCACGGACAGCCTTGACGAACATGCGACCCTCGGGGCGCGCCACCCGCTCCCACGGCGCGCGTGGTTGGGATTCGTGCTCGTCGCAGCGATTCTTTGGCACTTTCTCGCGATCGCCGCGCCGCCCCTTCAGCCCCCCAAGGCCGGAAGCGATGGTCGAGACTACGCTTCCTACCACTACGCAGCCCAGGTCGCGGCGGGCGGGGAGGATCCCTGGAGTCTCGAGGCGATCGAGGCGGCAGCTCGGGCCGACCAGACGCGCACCTGGGTCCATCCCTACCTGTACCCCCCGCCCTTCCTGCTCATCGTGTGGCCGTTCGCCCAGCTCTCCCTGGGCACTGCGTTCGTGGCCTGGGGGGTCCTGCAGGAGATCGCGCTTCTCGTCGCGGCACTCTCGCTCGCCTGGGGGTGGCGCGGCGTGCACGGTGCGGTGGGTGTCGTCTTCGTGGGCCTCGCGGCGCTGACGTACGGGGTCGCCTACGGAGTCGAGCTCGGCCAGGCCAACGTGCTCGTCCTCGCGCTCGTCCTCGCCGGAGCGGCCCTCGAAGAGGAGCAACCCCGTCTCGGAGGCGGGCTGGTCGGCGTGGCGTGCATGCTCAAGATGTCGCCCGCGCTCGTCGTGCTCTGGTGGCTGCTCCGGGGACGCACCTCCGCGGTGCTCGCTGCGGTCACCACCGCCGTGGTGGCTTCGGCCGTGGCGCTGCTGCTCGTCGGGCCGTCCGAACAGCTGGCCTTCTACACCGGCGTGCTGCCGCGGTTCGGAAGCGGGGACTACAACGGACTGACCATCCGAATCGACATCTTCGGGAACCACTCGATCCCCAGCGTCTGGCACGCGTGGACCGCCGACTCCGCCTCCTCCGGTCGCACGCTGCTCTCTCCGCTCGCGCGCGGCCTGTCCGCCGCCTCGGCCCTGGGCCTCGTGGTCGCCGGTGCCCTGGCGTTCCGGGACGCCCCGACGGACCCCACGACGCGGGCGGGCCAGCTGGCCACGGTACTGGTGGTGATGATCCTGGTGCCCGTCTACACCTACGAGCACCACCTGGTCTTCGCCCTACCGGCGATGGCGCTGGCGATGGTCGCGCTGGGCTCCGGGCGACTCCCCGTCGCCTGGGCGGTCCCGACCGGCGTTGCCGTCGCGATCCTGTGCGTGCCGCTTCCGATCCTCAAGGAGTTCGCAGACGAGGTGGTCACCCGAGATGCCTCTCTCGTCTACGGACTGATCCGCGAGCTGAAGACGGTCGCACTCCTCACGGTCGGCGTCGCCACCGCTCGGATCGGGCGTGGTCAGGCCCGAAGCGAAGGCAGGAACAGATCTGGCAGGTACGCGAGCGAGGTCGCGTAGTCCGGCTGATCGGACTGCGCGGCCTTCCCGAGCACGGCGAGGGCGGCAGCAACGAAGCCTACCGCCACGACGTCGGGCGCAGGGTGGCGGAACGTCGACTCCTTGACACCCCGGCGGACGATGTGATGAGCTGCGTCCGCAAAGGTGGATCGCGTCATGGCGAGCCGCTCGCTGCAGATCGGGGGCAGCCGCTCGGGCTCGACCAGGACGGCACGCGGCAGGCGCTGCCCGTGGCGACCGATGATTGCAGCCAACTCCTGGAGCTGCTCCGCGGCGTTGCCCTTGTCGAGCGTGCGCTCCACCTCGGTCTCCGCCGCGAGACAAGACTCCTCGACAAGCGCGACGACAACGTCCTCTTTGCTCGCGAAGTACTTGTAGAGCGTGCTCTTGCTCATGTGGAGCGATCTCGCGAGCGCATCCACGGTGAGATGACCATATCTCCCGGATTCCAGGATCATTCCCGCACCTTCCAGGATTCGCTCTCTGCTCATCCGATGCTGTTGTACTGCCACTTGTCGTTCCCCTTCCCCGCAAGCACCTTGCGACGGTACAAAACCCGCGATGGCAACGCAAGCGTAGAAGCTCCGGTGGGCCGACGAACCATCGTGGCCGCAGTCGACGGGGAGCTCGCGGGTCTCGTCCGGTTGGCCTTCGGAATGCGCGAAGTACGCGCCACGGTGGGCGTGTGGTCTGTCCCGAGCCGTCCGACGCGCCGTTTCCGGACTGCGGACGCGAACTGTCCGCCACGCGTCGCGAAGTGACGATAGCCTGGCCGGTATGCAGTGGAAGCACCTTCCCATCGTGGCCTTCGACACGGAGACCACCGGGCTCGAGCCCTTCGGCGGTGACCGGGTGATCGAGTTCGCTGCCGTCGAGCTCCATCTCGACGAGCGCGGCGAAGTGACCGACCGGCGCGATCACTCCTGGCTCATCAATCCAGAACGCGAGATCGGTCGCAAGGTCACCGAGATCACCGGCATCTCGAACGCCGACGTCGCCGCACAGCCGCGCTTCGCCGAGGTCGCGAAGCCGATCCGGGAGTTGCTCGAGGGCGCGGTCACCGTCGCCCACAACTACCCCTTCGACCTCGCGTTCCTCTCGATGGAGTTCGAGCGGGTGCGGGAGGAGACCCGAGACCCACGGATGCGCTGGCCGGAGCCCCTGGCCGAGGTCGATACCGTCGACCTGTCGATGCGGTGCTTCCCCGAGGCGCGCTCCCACCGACTGGCCGATCTCGCCGAGCGGCTCTCGGTCTCGCTCGAGAACGCGCACCGGGCCACCGACGATGCCGCGGCTTGCGGAACGTGCTTCGCCAAGCTCGCCCGGCAGCATCAGGTCGACGACGAGCTGCAGTCCATGCTCGACTGGGCGGGTGCGATCGGTCGGCCTCCCCCCGATTCGGCGATCGGTCCCGACGAGGACGGGCAGCTCGTGTTCCTGGAGGGCCCGAAGCGCGGACGCCCCATCGCCACCCACCCCGTTCACCTCGGCTGGATGGAGAAGGCGCGCGTGCGCACGTCAGCCGGGTGGCAGTACCGCTACCCCGAGGGGGTGCGCCGGTGGATCCGCCGCTGGCTCCAGGTGCGCGGCGCCGGCCGGGCAACCCTGAACCCCAAGAGCTTTCACGCGCAGGACTGGGTGCTCGATCCCTGCATCGCGACAGCCCGACGCCACAGAACGATGTAAGGTGCGCGGCATGAGGTCCTGGTACGTCATCGCGACGGTCGTCCTCGGGGCGGCTTCTCCTGGGTGCGCGGCGCGCGCTCCCGAGTTCGGCACCGACCAGCTCCGCGACGAGCTCCTGGCCGTCCGCGAGCGCAACCGCCTCCTCAAGGAGGAGGTGTCGATCTGTGGGGTGGATCCTGCCCCTCCGGGGCTTCTGGTGGAGCTCAACCAGGTGCTCTCTCCGGTCGGCGCCACCGTGACGCAGCGGGGCCACGCGACGATCGTCACCCTCTCCGCGAGCCTCCTCTTCAACGATCTCTTCGATCTGCGACTCCGCAGCGATGCCGACGCCCGCCTCGATCTGCTCGCGACAGCTCTCCTGCTGCATCCAGAGCTCGACATCGCGGTGGTCGGGCACACCGGCACCCGGCCCATTCCCCGGGCCTACCGGCGCGCGTTCGACACACACCGCGAGCAGAGCCTGGCCATGGCCGAGTCGCTCACGAGCTACCTCGAGTCGCACTACGAGATCGCCTCGCGCCGGTTCGTGGTGGGCGGCCGGGGCGCGCAGTCTCCCGTCGAGCGAGCCGATGGCGGACCCTCCGAGCCGAACTACCGGATCGAGGTGATGCTGTATCGGACGGGGGAGCCCCCGCCCGCGCCGTACTAGTTGGGTGCCTGCAGCTGACCTGGAGACTGGATTGTCGCTGACCCTTGCTCGCCTGGTGGTGGAAGGCGCAGGCACCTCGCGGGTGCGCGTGTCCGAGAAGCCTGATCCCTCGGCCCTCGGTCAGCGCGAGACGCAGCGGCTGCTGGCCAAGGTCCAGGCCGGGCAGCTCCCCGGGATCCTGAGCGAATGGTGCGAGCCTCTCGACGACGACCGGATCGCGCTGGGTCGCCAGGAGGAGGACGTCGCGGTGTGGCGAGTCGGGACCCGTGAGGAGCTCGACGCGCTGCGCATGCACCCGAGCTGGCTGTGGACCATCGACGAGCTGTTCGATCCGCGCGGCCCGGCCGATCGCGTGCCGGTACCCGCCTGGCTGCCCCTCCGTCAGCTCGTGCTCCTCGCGGGCGGCGTCTCCGGCAAGGGGGCAGGCACCCACGCGACGCTGGCCTCGACGGTGTCGGCGCTGCGCAAGGGGGCCCCCGTCGCCGTGGTGGTCGATCAGCGCGTGATGCAGGCTCGCGGCGTGCCCGTCCGCTGGATGGCCCTCGCCGTGCTGGCTGCGCTCCCGCCGAGCCAGCGCGACCAGATCCGGGTCGGCACGTCGCTCACCCGGGCCCGCGCCGACCAGTTCGACCTCGTCTACTGCGACGCGCCCATCGACGGCTACACCATCGTGGACGCACGAGCCCCTGCCCGCACCGACGCCGACCTGGTGTCCTACTTCGTGCGTGACCGCCTCCGTAGCGACGACGCCGAAGCGGTGGAGGCGCTCGCCTACCTCTACGACGGACCGGGATCGCACTACGAGGAGCGCATCGAGCACTTGATCCGTGACGGAGTCGCGGTCTCCGACGGCGCGTCGAACTCCTTCGAGGTCGATCCGGACTCGGCCGCGAAGGCGCTCGCCGCGAGGCTTCAGGCGGGCGCAGACCTCACTCCGGAGCTGACCGAGGAGCTGATCGCGCTGACCCGGCGCACGCAGGATGTCCGTCCCTGGCAGGTCCTGTGGCGCCGGCCGGCCACGCAGCGCTCGAACGCCGTGCTGGCGCTGCTCGACGAAGCGGCGACGATTCGACCGAGCGGCGAGCTCATTCGCGAGCTCTGCAACGTCTATCCGCGTGGCGCGTCGCTCGACCCTTGGCTCTACGGTCTCTTGGGGTGGCTCGAAGAGGGGGTCTCGACCCAGGCGGTGATCGCAGCGATCCAGACCACGCTGCTCGAGTGGCCGCCCTCGGCCACTCGGACCTTGCGCGTGTCCGTGTGGCCCGACGTGGTGCGCCGCCTCGCGCAGCTCGGCGAGGTAGAGGCGGCGGTCGACGCCGTGGTCCGGTCGCCGGTCGCCTCCGAGATGGCTCGCGATGGCTCGGCGCAGGTCCTCGTCGAAGCCTGGGCGAGCGTGCCCCGCGAGGCCCGGACCGAGCAGGCCACGGAGTCGCTCGTGCTCCTCCTCCACGGCGTTCCCGATGGTGACAAGGCGGTGGCGCGGTTGTTCCGACAGGTGCGCTCCCTTCCGAACGAGGCCGAGGCGGTGGTTCGGGCGTGGGTGTCCCAGGTCCTGCTCGCGCCGTCGGCGAGCGACCCCGTGCTCGCGGTGGTCCGCGGCACACCGGCGCTTTCGGTGTGGGCCAAGACGATGCTCGAGGGCGACCCGACAGCCCGGGACCACGCGCTTCGACGCTGGGCCCCGTCGCCCGACGATCCGCTCCGCAAGGCCCTGGGTGACCGCTCCGACGGCACGGAGGTCGCCGAGCGAGGAGAGTCGGCCGGGGACCGCCTGCTGCACCTGGTCCAGACGGGCAGGGGCTCGGAGGACCGCATGCTCGCGATCCTCGAGGATGCGCTGCTCGGCTCCACGTTCCCCGATGCCAGCATCGCCAAGGTCGCCGAGACCATGGCGGGCCAGCGCAACACCAATCGGGTGTGGGGTTGGGTCGCACTCGCGGCGGGCGCCCCCGACACCTGGGACGACGAGACGATCGATGCCACGGTGGTGGCCTTCTGCAACGACCCGCCAAGCGACCCGCGCGGAGCGCGAATCGCCGGCGAAGCCGCACGGCGACTGGGCGCGGCCCGACGGTGGGAGCCCCTCGACCACGCCCGGTGGCTCGTTCGTCTCTCGCTCGCGCCACCGGGCCCGCTGAACAAGCCCCTTGCCGGAGCCATCCTCGAGGGGATCAGTCAGCGGACCGACGGCGCTCCCTTCCTGGCCGAGATGTTCCTCGCGCTGCTCGAGCTTCCCCCGGACCATCCAGCTACGAACTGGCTGCTGGAGCTGCTCATCCCGAGCGGCTGGCGAGGCGAGCGCTTGGGCCGCGTCCTCAAGGCCGTCCCCCTCGATGCGGTCCCGAGACAGCTCCGCGACGCCTGGGAAGCGCTGACGCACGCGGCGCGGCGGTGATCCCGAGCGGCCTGCTTCGCGTCAAGGTGGCCCAGCGCGCGCTGCTTCCTTCGTTCGTCGATCTGTCGAAGCCCTCGATCGTCGCCGCAGCCACCGAAGTCGTCCAGCGCTTCGCCGACGCGGCTCGCGAGGAGCGACCGCTGGGCGAAGTGATGGCCGAGATCGACGCCTGGTGCGCGGACCGACGGGACCATCGGATGGTTCGCGGCCTCGTGCACCTCGTGCGCCAGCGATGCACCCTGCTGGAGGCGCCCGAGGTCGACCCGATCGCCCTGAGACGCGCCGCCTTCGCGCTCGCGGCGGAGCGTGGTCCACTCGCGCTCACCCCGGGGCCCATGGGACGTCCGACCGCCGAGACCATCCTCGCCGAGGTCGGAGCCCCCCACGGCCTGTCCGGGGAGGACGCCCGCATCGCGCTGTTCGGGGACCTCGAGAGCCAGCGGCCCGTGCTCGCGAGTGCCGTCGACGACCCCACCTGGCTGTTGAACCGCTACAACGTCAGCCTGGTGCAGGGCGTTCTCCAGCAAGCCACGTCGGTCGTGCTCACGCTGCGCGAGGCCTCCGGTCCTCGATTGAAGCAGCTCTTTCGTTGGATCAAGTTCTACCAGCTGCTGTTCGAGGCCGAAGCCAACCGGCGCGAGCGGACGCTCACCGTTCGCCTCGACGGTCCGATGTCGCTGTTCCGTGCCTCCACCCGGTACGGACGTCAGCTGGCCCAGTTCTTCCCCGCACTCCTGCTTCAAGACGGCCCGTGGTCCCTCCACGCCGAGATCCTGTGGACCAAGGCGCGCCATCGAAAGACGCTGGACCTCGACCAGGAAGCTCGGCTCGTCTCGCACTACCGCGACACTGGCGCCTACCACACCCGCGCCCAGCAGCACTTCGTGGCGCGGTTCACCGAGACCGTGACGCATTGGTCACTCGACGAGGGCGCGAAGCCTGTCACGCTCGGACCCCGGACGGTGCTCTTCCCCGACTTCACCTGCACGGACGGCGCTCGGGAGGTCCACCTCGAGGTGTGGGGTCACTGGCGTCGGGAGGCGGTCGAACAGAGGCTCGAGGCCCTGGACGCCCACGACCGCCGGGACTGGCTCTTGCTGGTGAGCAAGAAGCTCTGTGGCTCGAAGGGAGCCGACCTTCCCGACCATCCCCAGCTGCTCACGTTCTCCGAGGTCATCTCACCGAAGAAGGTCGTCGCCGCCGTCGAAGGTCTGGCCGCCGCAGGACGTTAAGTCGAACCAGGAGGACGCTTTGAAAGAGAGAGCCTGGATCCTGATCGACGGCCATTGAGGCCTCTGAAGACGCTTTGGCGCCTGGGTCAGGCGCCACGACGACAGGGGACAGTTCACCGTCATCGCCGGACAGGACGCCGTCGAACACGGATTGTCCGAGGCGATCCGCGACCGCGCGGAAGGGGAGATGCTGCTCGTGAATCCCGAGGGCGAGGTCTGGGGCGGAGACGTCGCCATCATCGAGGTCTACCGGCGACTCGGCTGGCCCGTCGGGTGGCTCGGCGCACGTCCGTTTCGCTTGCTCACCAGGCCTGCTTACCGCTTTCTCGCGAGTCACCGTCGTTGGTTTTCGTCGTGGCTCTTCACGAGGCCCGAAGGTGACTGACCGCCCGGAGCTCATCGTGCGGGCGGCCGTGTTCACCGACCACGGCGATTTCGATGGCACGATGGCGGCGGTGGCCGAAGAGGCGGACGGCTCCGGTTTTGCGCTGCACTTCCTCCGCGCTCGCCAGTTCGACGACAGCGACCGGGCGCAGGGTCTCGACACCTACTGCGTCGCCACGAACGAAGGGAACACCGCGTACGGTGCGGTGTCGCACTGGGAGCGGGGTCCCCGTCACCTCGACGTCGATCTGCACCCCGAAGCAGCCAGAACGCTGTTCGTTCCCGAACGGTTCCGCTTGCTCCTGCGCGCCGATCGGACATCGAACGAACGCTTCCTGAAGGGCATCTCGACGATTCTGGACGAGCCCGAACCCTAGCGTTCCTACCGGGTTTGCTGGCGCAACCGATTCGTGCACGAAGCAAAATTTCCCGTCTTGCGGCGAATTGCATTATGACGGCGCCAATGGCGGACCATTCCTCCGAACCCAACCCCCGGTGGGTCTACAACCCTGGCGAGGCCGGCTGGCTCCTCGCCCACGGGGTGCGTGGCGACCCCACGTTGATCGTGGCTGGCACGCCCGACCGTCCGGCCCCCGAGCTGGCCGACGCAGCTCGAGGGCTGCTACAAGACCTCGAGGCGCTCCGCGAGAAGCTCGCCGAGGCACTGGCGAGCAACCCGGTGGAGGTCCGTGGTCAGGGCTCCGCGTCGGTGGTCGTCCACGAGACGCTCCCCATGGTGGACCTCGTCCAGATCGAGTTCCGAACCCCGAGTCGACCGCATCTGGCCAATGTCTTCGTGACCACCGGCCATCCGTCGCCCTATCACCTCTACGAGGCCCAGGTAGAGAACGGCGTGGTGCTCGTGGTGCGCGGCGGCTACTGGTAGCGCTCGGGCGGCGGGACTGGCGCCCGCGGTGCCAAGACCGTCATCGGCATCGAACCAGACTGTGCAGGATACTCGCAGCACGATCATGGTACCGATGGCCACGGGGTTCGATAGGGCCCGAGGGGTGCTCACCCGCTACCCTGGAACGGGAGAGCGACGATGACGAACGCGATCCTCGACGAGCGCGACGCGTGGAGCGAGGCCTACGAGTCGGGTTGGCTCGCCCACCTTCGTGCGACCGGCGAGATGGACTGGAAGCGCTACCCGCGTCCACGGAACGCCCCCCTCGCCCGCTCGTCTGGCATCGACCCCCAACAGGCCAAGCTCCTGCTCGTCTCCTCGGCTGGCGGCTACAATCCGACGACGCAGGAGCCCTTCGACGCGGCAAATCCGTTCGGCGACTACACGATCCGCGAGCTCCCGTTCTTCGATCACGATCCCGCCACCCTCGGATTCGCCCACGACCACTACGACGGGACGGCGAGGGACGAGGACGTCGGGGTCTTGCTGCCACACCGCCTCCTCGAAGAACGGCACGCGAGCGGCCTTCTCCGCGACATCGCGCCCACCTTCGTGAGCTTCTCGGGCTACCAGCCCGACCTTCGGCGAGTCGTCGACGAGCTGTGCCCCCGGGCGGTCGAGGTGGCCCTGCGGGAGCACGCGACCGCCGCTCTGCTGGTCCCCAGTTGACCCCTCTGCTGCCAGTCCGTGGGACTGGTCGCCCGTGCCCTCGAGCTCGCTGGCATCGTCACGACGCTCACCAGCTGGAATCCTGGCCGCACGCGGCCCACCGCGCCACCACGAGCCACCTTCACCCGGCTTACCCGCGGGGCGACGTTGGGCAGGCCCGGCGACGAGGCGCAGCAGGCTCGCGTGCTCGACGCCACGCTCCGCCTGCTCGGAGATCCCGCCCCGCTCGACCCCGTGAGGCTCGACGAGACCGCAGACTGACGCCCGGCTATCGTCTCGGCATGGAACTCGCCCTGCCCGAACCCCGCTCTCCACTCGACGAGTGGCGCGCCCTGCCGCCCGTCTCCATCGACTTCATGCTCGGCCGCTGGCGGGGCTCCGAGGTCCCCGGTGACCATCCGATGAACGGGCTTCTCGAGGTCTCGGGTTGGTACGGCAAGGCCTTCGTCGATGCCGAGACGGTGCACCCGCTGTTGTTCTGGAACGCGAGCAGGACCGGGGTGTTCCCCGTCCACCCTGCCCGCCTGCCGCTCGGTCTGTCGTGGGTCCCGAAGACGCCCCTGCTTCGTCTCGGAGTCCAGCTGGGACGCCCTTGGCTGCAGACCCGCCGCTCGACCGCTCGGCTGCGGATGGTCGAGATGTACGGCACGGTGAGTGCCGCCATGGTCTACGACGACCGCCCGATCGTCGACGCCTTTCGACGCGTCGACGACGATCGCGTGATGGGCCTCATGGACCGCCGCGGGGATCGTGCGCCGCTGTTCTTCGGACTCGAGCGTGACGACGCGAGTCCGTTGACCGTCACCTGGCGCTGAGTCGCTCGACGACATGCCGAAAGAAGCGACGTCGTGACTCGCGGAGCCGGTCGAGCTCCGCCTGGAGGGCTTCGCGGACGCGCTCGTCGTAGGCCTCGATCGCAGAATCGGAAGGGCGGGTGCCCGGGAGGTGCGACTCGGGCAGCTCCACCGGGGGACCGATCCGGTAGTCGAAGCGAACGGGCACGGGAAGGTGCGGCACTGGCCCCACTGCGAGCCCCCAGGGAAGCGACAGGTGGACGGGCCACACGTCGGCGCGGGCGAGGCGATGCAGTCCGAACGCCTTCGCGATGCGGCGCCCCGTCGCGATCACGACTAGGCTCTCGTGAGCACCGGCGTGCGCGACCGGAACGATGGGTACGCCGAGCTCCAGCGCGAGCCGCGCATACCCCTTGCGGCCCGAGAAGCACACCTGGTAGCGCTGGGAGAACGGGCGCCAGGTGTCGAGATCGCCTCCTGGGTACACGACGAGGTCACGTCCGTACTCGCCGAGGGCCCGCTGCGCGTTGGCCCGGCAAGCGCGTAGTGCCCCGACGCGCGACAAGGGGCGGCCCGTGACCCGGTTGACGAGCAAGAGATCGTGGACCATGGCGTGCAACGGCCGGGTGGTTCCGAAGTGGTCGATCCAGGACCAGCCGAAACCGAGTGCATCGACCAAGGTCGTGCCTCCGCTGTGGTTCGACACCAACATCACCGGCGACTCGGGGAGGTTCTCCCATCCCGTCGTCCGAACCCTGAAGTAGCGGCGCGGACCAAAGATCCGGTCCATCATCGGCTTCGTGGCCTTCACCGCCTCCGGATCCCACTCCCCGGGATCCTGGCCCCAGGTGGGCACGTCATCGGGACGCAGCAATCGGGCCAGCACGGACCGTTGACGGGGTTGACTGCGCTCGACGACCATCAAGGCTCCCGTGGGTACGCCCCCACCATCGCGGAAGCTCGCGAAGGTGATACGCTCCCGACCCTTGGTCCATCGGCCTCTGCTTCGAGCTGCTTCATGCCCTCGCTGCGAGATCTCCGAATCATCGAACGAACCTCCACGCTCGCCCTCTGGCCCTGGGGGTTCCGCTCGCAGTGGATCGAGACCACCGAGGGACGGCTGCACGTCCTCACTCGGGCAGGCGTCGGGCCCGCCCCTCCCATCGTACTGCTGCACGGCCTCGTCGCGAGTGCCGCAGACTACTTCCCCCTGCTCGTCAGGCTCGCGAGTCGAGGCCTCACCTTGATCGCGCCTGACCTGCCCGGGCACGGCCTGTCTCCGGTGCCGGCGAGGGGCATGCGCGCCGACGTGCTGCTCAGCGCCGTCCACGAGGCACTCGACCAGATCCTGGACGCCCCCGCCGTGGTGTTCGGGAACTCGATGGGGGGCTTCGCGGCCATTCGACTCGCCTCGACGCGTCCCGACCTCGTCGCGGGCTTGTTCCTCGCCAGCCCGGGGGGCGCGCCGCTGACCGAGCCGGCCCTGTCCCGCTTCCTCGACCGCTTCGAGATCCACGACGAGGCCACCGCGCGACGGTTCCTGCAGGACACCCAGGCCCGAGCCAGTTTCGTGCCGTCCTTCGTGGCGTGGACCGTCGTGGAGCGGTTCTCCCGACCCGAGATCCGCGAGCTCCTCGCCGGGCTGCAGGGCCAGGACCTGCTCACCAGCGACGAGATTTCGGGGCTGAGCCACCCCACGGTGGTGATGTGGGGGCGCAAGGAGCGCATCCTCACGCCGCTCCAGCGGGAGTTCTTCAGGGAGCACCTCCCCGATCATGCCGTGTTCGAAGAGCCTCCCGACCTGGGGCACGCTCCGTTCATGGACGATCCGAGCTACGTCGTGCGCCGATTCCTGGGGTTCGTCGACTCCTGCACCCCCTTGCCTCACGAGCGCACCGGACTCGCCACCGCTCCCGCGTAGCGATCGTGCTCCCGAGAGGGCATCGTGCTGCGGGGGTGACGTTGCGCGCACTGGGAATCGTCTTGAGCGTCGGGCTGGGCTGCGCCGGAGAGCCCCAGGTGCGCTCGGTGTCCGAGACCGCGGATCCGGGGAACCAAGTCGTCGACCGGTTCGTCCAGGAGCCGACGAGCGCGGTCGACGTGCTGTTCGTCATCGACGACAGCGCCTCGATGAGAGACGACCAGGCCGCGCTGGCGCGGGAGCTCCCCCGCTTCGTCCAGGTGCTCGACGACAGGGGCGTGGACTACCACGTGGGCGTCACGACCACCGACACGGAGGAGGAGGCCACCAGGGGACGACTCCGGTCGGCGGGCTCCACGCGCTTCGTCACGCCCGAACTGCCGGATCCCGTCGGTTCACTGACCGAGATGATCCAGGTGGGGACCGAGGGTACCGGGACGGAGCGCGGTCTGTTCGCGGCCTGGCTCGTGCTCGAGGCGAACCGCAACCGACCCGAGAACCAGGGCTTCGCGAGGCCCGACGCGTCGCTCTCCACGGTGGTCGTCTCCGACGAGGACGACGAGTCGGACCCCGAGTTCACGCCCGCGGCGTTCGCGAGCTGGTACGAAGGCCTGCGGGACAGTCCCGTGGACCGAACGTTCAACGCCGTGGTCGCGCTGGCGAGCGTTGGTGGGTCGCAGCGCGGCGACCGGTACGTCACGGTCGCCGAGCAGGTCGGCGGCGTGGTGCAGGACATCGAAACGGCCCAGTGGGCCGGGCTCCTCGAGCAGCTGGGGCTCCGGAGCGCGGGGCTTCGCCGCGAGTTCGGGCTGAGCCACGTACCCCGGAGGGTGAACGCCTTCGAGGTCACGCTGGAGCGTGGCGACACGGTCATCGACGTCGCGGGGGTCCGCTACGTCGACGAACGCAACGCGGTGGTACTCGACGTGCTACCCGAGCCCGGTGACGTCGTGGTGGTGCGCTACGAAGCTTGGTGACACGCCCGCGGTTGCGTGTTCCTTGGGGGCCCGGGAGGCGGGGTGCTCGACGTCCAGGCCTGGTGGGATGCATTGCTGGCGGTGTCGTGGCGCGCCTGGCTGGTCTGGCTGGTCGCGACGACGGCGGTCTCCGCCGTCTCGGTCTGGCTCGACCGCAGCCGGCGGGAACCCGCCACGCGTGCCCCCTCCGGGCCCGGGTCCCGTCACGAGACGGCGGTGCGCGACCTCACCCTCGTCTCCCTCGTGGTGGGCATCGTGCTCGCGAGCGTCGGCTACCTGCAGACGAACACGCAGGCTCTGACGAACCGCACCCTGGACCTGCTCTCGAACATCAGCCTCAACGAGAACATCGCGGAGTCGGACCTCCGCATGGCGAGGTGGATCAAGGCGGGCGAGCGATTCACCGGCGAGGTCGACGTCGAGAAGGACCGGCACATCATCAACCTCCTGGACTACTACGAGTTCGTCGGCGTCGCGTGGGAGCAGGGGGCGGTCCACGAAGAGACCCTGATGGTGGCGCGGTGTGGCCCGATGATTCGGGCGTACGAGGTCAACCGTCAGTACATCGCGGATCGCCGCCGCACGCTGGGCGCGCCGAACCTCTACCGACGACTCGAGCACCTGGTTCGGGCCTGTCACGAGCGTGGCTTCGGGACCTGACCGAGCGGGAGCTCACCCGAAGGCATCGTGATCACGGCGCCGCTTCGAGGTGAACTCCTCGGCCGAGTCCTTCACGACGAGCTCGTAGAGCAGGGCCTGCTTGCCCTCGCGCTTGCGGAGGATGCGCCCGAGCCGCTGGACGTGCTCCCGCACCGTCGACGTGCCGGACATCACGATGGCGAGATCGGCCTCGGGGATGTCGACGCCCTCGTTGAGGACCCGCGAGGTGACCAGCGTGGGCAGGGTGCCGTCGCCGAACGCCGCGAGAAGCTCGCGACGCTCCTTCGGGTCGGTCTGGTGGGTGATCACGGGAACGAGCAGCGCCAGGCTCACGCGGTAGGCGGTCGCGTTGTCGGAGGTGAACACGAGCGCCCGGCTCCCGTGGTGCTGCCGCAGCAGATCGGCCAGAAGCTCGAGCTTGCGCGGCGTGCGCTGCAGGATCCGGCGCGACTCGCGGAACGCCGCCAGCGCCTGTCGCCCCTCCTTCGACCGACCGGCCTCTCGGAGGAACCCCTGGAACCCGCTCCGGCCTCCCGAGAGCCCCCGCGACTCCCGAAAGGCCTGGTACTCCGCCACCGCTTCGTCGTAGGCGACCCGCTCGTCGTCGGCGAGGTGCACCGTGATCACCTCGGTGCGGTACTCGGCGAGGAATTCCCCCGCGAGATCCGTGACCTCGCGCCGGTACACGATGGGTCCCACCAGTTCGACGATGCGCTCGGTTCCTCCATCGCCCACCTCGGGGGTGGCCGAGAGACCGAGCCGGTAGGGCGCGATGACCGACTGAGCGGCGAGCGCGTAGGAGGGTCCCGGCAGGTGGTGGACCTCGTCGAACACGACGAGCCCGAACCGATCCCCGAGCTTCTCGGCGTAGAGGTGGGCGGAGTCGTAGGTGGTCACCGTGAGCGCCTGGACGTCCTTCACACCCCCGCCGAGCACCCCGACCGGCTCGCCGAACCCGCGCAGCAGCGTGTCGTACCACTGACTGACGAGGTCGAGCGTGGGCGCCACGACGAGCGCATCGCGATTGGCCCGGGCGATGCACAGCTCGGCCACGAGCGACTTGCCCGCCCCGGTCGGAAGGACCACCACCCCCCGCCGCCCTGCGTCGTGCCACGCCTGGACCGCGCCTGCCTGGTAGTCACGCGGGGTGCGGGTCGAACGCCAGGACCGATCCAGCACCCCGTAGGCCCGGGCGTGGTCTTCGTAGGCGAGTCCGGACCGGTGCAGCCGCAGGACGATGTCGTGGTAGGCCTGCGCGGGGGCCCGGTACCGTCGCACCCGGGGGTCGTACTGGACACTCGCGGGTAGCAGGCTCTCGTCGACACCCTCGACGAGGAGGGTGCCACGGTCGAAGGTGACGCGAGGAGTGGTCAAGAGTTGGTCCAGAGGCCGGCGCTCGGACGGAGCTGTAACCTTGCTCGCATCGACGAGAACGCAGCCCGGACGGCCGCTGACCGGACACGAGTTGTCCTCGGCACCGAACGAGGGCGCGACAGACGCTTGGCCGGTGATAACACTGGCCTTCCCAGCGCCACCGGGAGCCACACCGGGGGTTGACGCCAGCTTGGCCGGTGCTTAGCTCCGCGGCGCTCTGGAGGACCTCGTCATGATCGAAGTGCGCAACCTCACGCGCTACTACGGCGACTTCGCGGCACTGCAGGACGTGTCGTTCGAGCTCAACGAAGGGGAGATCGTCGGCTTGCTCGGGCTCAACGGCGCCGGCAAGTCCACGGCACTCATGATGCTCGCGGGATTGCTCGCCCCGTCCTCGGGCACCGTCTTGATCGACGGTACCGACCTCTCCACCGAACCGTCGCTGCGCGGCCGCATCGGGGTGCTTCCCGAGGATCCGCCGCTGTACACCGAGATGACCGTCTCGGCGTTCCTGCGCCACATCGGCCGCATCAACGGCATGCCTGCCGAGGACATCGAGCGACGGCTGCCCGTGGTCATCGAGACCGCAGACCTGCGGGGTCGCGAAGAGCAGGTGATCGGCACGCTGTCACACGGCTACAAGAAGCGCGTCGGCATCGCCCAGGCGATCATCCACGAGCCCAAGCTCGTGATCCTCGACGAGCCGATCTCCGGCCTCGACCCTGCTCAGATCGTGGAGATGCGCAAGGTGGTCCGCAACCTCGGCAAGAGCCACGCGGTCATCATCAGCAGCCACATCCTCTCCGAGGTCAGCCAGACCTGCGACCGCATCCTGGTCATCGGCAGCGGCCAGCTGGTGGCGCAAGGCACCGAGGCGGAGCTCAACGCGATCATGCACAAGGCGAAGCATGCGCAGAAGCTGCTCGTCACCGTCCGCGACCCCGAGGCGAAGTTCCGCGACTGGCTCGGTGAGCAGAAGCTCGTCGTCTCGGTCGAGGCCCGCCCCTCCCGGCCAGACACCGTCACGGTGCTCGTCGAGATGGAGAGTGACCAGCGCGAGGAGCTCCTCGCGAAGATCGTGAACGCGGGCTTCGGGCTCCGCCGCGTCGTCGAGCCCGAAGACGAGCTCGAGGAGATCTTCCTCGGCCTGACCCAACAGGAGGCAGCGTGAACGCCCTGAACATCGCGCGACGCGACCTGGCCTCGTACCTGCAGGGGTACTCGGCCTACATCATCATCGCGGGACTCCTGCTCGTCCACGGCCTGTTCTTCTTGGCCTGGGGCATGCAGGAGTCCATGAGCAACGACGTCCTCGGCCGATTCTTCTATCTCTGCTGGGGCTTCGCGGTGGCCACCGCGGTCCTGTTGACCATGCGCTCGGTGGCCGAGGAGCACGCCCGGGGCACCGAGGTGCTGCTGCGAACGTCGGTCGTGGGCGACGGAGAGGTCATCGTCGGCAAGTGGCTCGCCGCCATGGGCATGGTCAGCGTGTACATGGCGCTCACCATCCACATGCCGATCCTGGTCTTCTTCGCGGGCAAGGTGAGCGTGGCTCACCTGGCGGTGGGCTACTTCGGGGTGTTCCTCGGGGGCGCGGTCGCGAGCGCGCTCGGGGTGCTGTCCTCGGCGCTCTTCCGCAACCAGCTCGCCGCAGGCATCGTCGCGGGCCTCGTCGCGATCTACATGGCCATCATCTCGTGGATGCTCGCCGAGATCTCCGACCCGCCCTTCGCGGATGTCTTGTCCTGGACGGCCCTGTTCAACACGCACTTCGTGCCGTTCATGGAGGGCAGGTTCAGCCTGTCCAGCGTGGTCTACCAGACGAGCCTGACCGCGCTGCTGCTGTACCTCGCCACCCACATCCTCAACCATCGTCGGTGGGAGTGACCATGTCCACGCAGGCAATCCTCGCCCTCGCCCTGTTCTCGGCGATTCTCCTCGGAGCGGCCGGCGCGCTCGCTCGCGACGTGCTCACGAAGAAGAACGGCTCTGGCCTCGTCCTGCTGCTCGGCTTCGTGGCGCTGTTCGTGGGTGAGCGGATCGCCGGTGAGGGTACCGCCCGCCTCGTGTCCTCGGCCCTCGGCGTGCTGGTCATCGCAGTCGCCGTGGGGCTTCGTGTCTTCGCGATGAACGAGAGCGAAGGCGAGCGGAAGGGCGCCCACCAGCAGGCGCTGCTCTGGACGAGCGTGTCCGCGGGCTCCCTTTTCTGGTACGCCCTGTCTCTCGAGGGCCCGACCGGGGCGCTGACGCTCGACGACGACGGCGTCGATCGCTGGATCGGCGTGATGTGGTCGCTGTTCGCCATCACCGCGCTGATCGGTCTGCTGCCCACGCTCCTCATCGACCGCATGATCGGCCTGCACCCCGTCAAGATGCCCAACGGCGCCACCAGCGATCAGCAGTGGTCGGGGCTTGCCGCGGCGCTCGCCATCTGCCTGCTGTTCCCCGTGAACTACCTGGCGAGCGAGTACGACATCGACGCTGACGTCGCCTACTTCCGCACCACCCGGGCCGGCGAGTCCACCCAGGCCATCGTGCGGACGTTGGCCGAGCCCATCGAAGCCTACCTGTTCTACCCGGCGGGCAACGAGGTCCGGCGCGAGCTCGAGCCCTACTTCGACACCCTCGCCGAGATCTCCGACGGTCGATTCGACGTCATCATCGCCGACCATGCCGTCTCGCCCGGGCTCGCCAAGGACCTCAAGGTCAACGACAACGGCCAGATCGTGTTCAAGATGGGGGAGTCGCGCGAGACGTTCAAGATCAACGTCGACATCGATCGCGCCGAGCGGGACCTGCGCAAGCTCGACAGCAAGGTGCAGGAGGCGTTGGTCAAGCTCACGCGGGGCCCACGCAACATCTACTTCCTCGTCCACCACGGCGGCCTGCACTGGCGCGGCAAGGACCTCGAGGGAGACCCGCTCAACGAGATGCGAGTCACCAAGAGACTTCTCGAAGACATTGGCTTCAAGGTCAAGACGCTCGACGTCGGCGATGCCACGACCGAGATCCCCGACGATGCCGCGGCGGTGGTCGTCGGGGGTGCAGGCGAGGAGCTCTTCCCCGAGGAGGTCGAGGCGCTGGCTCGGTACTTCGAGCAGGGCGGCAGCCTTTTCGTGGCCATCGACCCCGACGGCGCGAGGCACCCCGAGCTGTTGCGGCGGCTCGCCCTCGAGTCCGGCGAGTCGCTGGTCGCGACGGAGTCGCGGTTCCGCATTCCCGACATCGGGGTCCAGCCGAACGCGATCCTCGTCACCAACAAGTACGGGAGCCACGCGTCGACCAAGCTGCTGTCCAAGTTCAGCGCGCGAGCCTACATGTTCCTCGCCGAGACCGTGGCGATCCGCGAGATCGACGTGCCCGAGGCACTCGTGAAGCCCAAGGTCAGCGTGCTCGTGCGCAGCCCGGTCGATTCTTGGGCCGACGCCGACGGGGACTACGAATTCGACAAGGGTGAGGACCGCAAGGTCTTCCCGCTCGCCGCCGCCGTCAGCCTCGAGCTCGACGAGGACCGCGAAGGTCGGGCCATCGTGCTCGGCACCTCCAACGCGGTGGCCGACTACTTCACGAGCCGGCGCAAGATCGCCAACGCCCAGTTCACCCTCGACGCCTTCCGCTGGCTCGTCCACGACGAGGACATCGCTGGAAAGGTCGAGAACGAAGAAGACACCAAGCTCGTCCAGACGGAGGAGGAAAGCTGGATCTGGTCGCTCGCCATCATCGGGCTCGTGCCCGGGTTGGTGCTGGCGGCCGGACTGGTCTTCCTGCGTCTCCGCCAGGCAAGGAGGCAGTGATGCTGCGGCAAGTCATCGCCCTTTCCGTCGCTCTGTTCGTCGCACTCGTGGCGTCCTACGTCACCTGGACCGACGAGGGCGAGGAGCTCGACGACACCGAGGTCGCGATGTACCGGGCGGAGCCCGACGACATCACCTCGATCACGTGGGACAGCAAGAAGTCGACGACCACCATCGTCCGCAGCTCCGACGAGTTCGGCGAGTACTTCGAGGTCACGAGCGTCACGCGAAAGGAGACCAAGACGCCGCGGGCGGAGGTCCCCGACGACGAGGACGAGGCCGAAGAAGGGCCCGAGGACAGCGAGGCGCCAGAAGATGCCGAGGCAGAGGCGTCCGAGGCCGACGAGGACGCGTCGGAGGAGGACGATGCCGACGAGGATGCCTCCGAAGCCGACGAAGCCGACGAAGCCGAGCCCGCCTTCGACGTGACGGTCGAGGAGACCGAGCGCAAGTTCGTGGGGAACAACCAGACCAAGGACGTCTGGGACAGCTTCGCGCCGCTCATGGCCCTGCGCGAGCTCGTGGTGAACGAAGACACCGACACCGCCGTGTTCGCCCTGGAGGACTCCGAGACCACGATCACGGTGCTGCGGGGCGACAAGAAGCTCGATCTCGTGGTCGGCGCCGAGACCTACGGCTCGAAGGACCTCTACGTCGGCTACGCCGATCGGGTCTTTCTCGTCGACAACAAGACGCTCCAGCCGCTCGAGTTCGCGGGCCAGCGACTCGTCGAGCGCTCGCTGCAGCCACTCGCCGAGCGGGAGATCGCGTCGATCGAGCTCTCGTGGCCCGACGAGACCACGCGCACCTGGACCCACGAGGACCGGCCCACCCAGAGCGAGGCGCCGAACGCGCCGCCCGTGCAGGTGTGGTCGAGCACCGAAGCCCCCGACGAGGCCGACGAAGCCGCGGCGACCTGGATCAACAAGCTCCTGCGCTTGCGCCTGCGCGAGTACCTCGACACCGAAGAAGAGCAGCAGCTCGTCCTGGAGCCGGTCTTCGCCGCGAAGCTGAACGACGGCGAGAAGGACTGGGCGATCGAAGTCTTCTCGGCGACCGACGACGAGGGCGAGACCCAGTGGTATGCACGCACCGACCACAATCGCGGCACGGTGCTGCTGACCGCCTCGCTCGCGCGTGAGGTCACCGAAGACCTCGGCAACCTCCGGCCGTGATCGCCGCGGGTCGTCAGGTTCGACCGGCGACCCGCGTCAGGTCAGTCGCGTGGAGCCGTGGACGTCGAAGCCGAAGGTGTCGACGTTGCTGCCCCAGTCGTTGAACAGCTCGTCGCCACCGCGGATCTTCCAGTCGCTGTCGATGGTGAGCGACGAGGCGATGCCACCGCGCGGCCGCAGTCGCATCATGAGGCGGAGCCGGACGGGCTCGTAGGCCTCGATGAGGTCCTCGAACATCACGTTGGCGAGCCGCTCGTAGCTCACCAGTGCGTCCCGGAAGGCGTCCTTGTAGATCTTCAGGGACTTGAGCTCGATGGTCCACTCCTTCGGGTAGAAGGTGATCAGGACCTCACCGAAATCGGGCTGGTTGCCGACGCCGAGGAACGTGAGCTCGGGGATGTAGACCTTCTGCTCGTAGGCGGCGTCGGTCGGGTTGGGGAGCCGGTTGAGCAGGTGCACCTTGCTCCAGTGGGAGTTCGGCAGCTGCTGCTCCTCGGCCTTCTTGTTGTCGATCTCACGCTGCCGGTGACGCTTGATCGTCGCAAACGCGGTTCGGCGATCGTCGGGATCGAGCTGCTTGAGCAGCTCGATGGCCTGGTTCAGCGTGGTGTTGGTTCCGTTGTCGTCCGCCACGGAAAGGTCTCCTCGTCCAGGGTTCCGAAGTCGTCGGGAACCTAACAACCCGAGGCGGGGTCGCTTTTGACCCGTCAGTCAGCTCGGAACGTGGCAACGAACAGGGGGGGGCCCTGGGCGTCCGTGGCCGGCGGCAGGGGGTGATAGCGCGCTCCGCAGAGCCCGGCGTTCGTCGCGTGAGCCCGGAGGGCGGCCTCGCTGAAGCCGAGGTGCTGGTGTCCCATGGCTTGCCGCCAGTCGCGACGATCGTGGGCCACCATGTCGACGACGGTGACCTGGCCGCCCGGAGCGAGAATCCGCCGTGCTTCGGACAAGGCAGCCCCCACCTCACGGACGTGGTGCAGGACGAGGATGCAGAGCACGACGTCTGCGACTCCGTCGTCGAGGGGAAGGTCCGTGAGCGCAGCCTCGTGCCACTCCACGTGGGCGACGCTCTCGAGGCGCGCCCGAGCCACCGCGAGCATGCGAGGCTCCCGGTCTACGCCGATGGCGCGACCCACGAAGGGGGCAAGGTGCAGCAGCGTGTGGCCCGTTCCGCAGCCGAGGTCGACCACGACGGCATCGGACGGCAGCTGGGCGGCCACCGCGGACAACAGGAAGCGGTCCCCGAACAGGCGCTCGCGAATGGCGTCCCACTCGTGGGGGACCCGCCCGAAGAAGTCGTCTCCACGGTCGGCGATCACGGCGTCGAGCCGAGACCGGTCCTCCGCCGCGAGCAGCGTGGCCGCGAAAGCCTCGCCGACCAGGCTCCACAGCTGCTGCCCCACCTCGTCGAGCATCCCGACGTCGGCGGCGTAGTGAGCGTGCCGCCCCTCGGTGCGCCGCTGGATCCAGCCGGTGGTGAGCAGCGCCTTGAGGTGACGCGACACCGTGCTCTGGGGGAGCTGGACGATGCGACAGAGCTCCGAGACGCCGAGCTCGGCCTCGGTCAGCGCAGCGAGCAACCGAACGCGCACCGGCTCGGCGAGGGTCGACAGATCGCGCGAGATCTCGTCGAGCCCCGCGCTGCGCACGCGCTCCCCCATCACTCGGCCTCGACGAAGACCGCGATCTCGTCGAGGGACTTGCGCGTCAGGTCGGGCACGACGGCGTCGTCGGACGCGTAGCCGATTGGGAAGAGGATGGAGGCGCGCTCGTGGGCCGGTCGCCCGAGCAGCTCGCCGAGAAACCGCATCGGCGAGGGCGTGTGGGTGAGCGTGCACAGACCCATGTCGTGGAGGGCGGCGACGAACAGTCCCGCCGCGATGCCGCAGCTCTCCTGGACGTAGTAGTGCTTTCGCTTGCCACCTTCCGGATCGACGCCGTACTGCTGGGCGAAGAGGACGACGATCCAGGGCACGGTCTCGAGGTAGGGCTTCTGCCAGTCCGTGCCCATGGGTGCGATGGCCTCGAGCCACTCGTCGGACATGCGAGACTCGTAGGACCGACGCTCCTCGGCCTCTGCCGCCTCGCGAATGCGCGTCTTGGTCGCGGGGTCGCTGACCGCCACGAAGGTCCACGGCTGCTGGTGGGCGCCGCTCGGGGCGGTGCCCGCAGCACGGATCGCCAGCTCCACGAGTCGTCGGGGCACGGGCTCGTCGCTGAAGTGGCGCACCGAGCGTCGACGAGCGAGCTCGGCGAAGAACGCCTCCGCTCTGGCCTCCATCTCGCTGGGGGAGAGGCGCTCGGGACGGTACGGAACGAAGCGGTGACCACCGCGATACTGTTGGCTCATGGGGCGGAGACTTATTCGGCCGACGTGCCCACCGCATCATCGCGGCTTCGAACCTCGCCCGTAACGATCCGCGCGCCCACGCGACGGTGGATCAACGAGGAGTCAATCATGGCGACGCAGACCATCACGCTCGAGAACATCGAATCCACCGTCAACGACAACGACATCGTCGTCTTCGACTTCTGGGCCAGCTGGTGTGGCCCGTGTCGCATGTTCGCGCCGGTCTTCGAGGAGGCCTCCGAGCGTCACGACGACGTCGTGTTCGGCAAGGTGGACACCGAGGACCAGCAGCAGCTGGCCATGCAGCTCGAGATCCGGTCCATCCCCACCCTCATGGTGTTCCGCGAGAAGGTCCTCGTGTTCCGCCAGGCCGGAGCCCTGAACAAGGACCAGTTCGAGTCCCTGCTCACCGAGGTCAAGGGTCTCGACATGAACGAGGTTCGCGCCGAGATCGCGAAGCAGCAGGGAGACCAGGGCGGGCAGCCGCCGGCTGGCGCCTGAGCGGCACGACGCGCGACCACCGACCCGGTCCGGCCAAGTGCCGGTACCGGGTCGCTCTGTGTCCGCAGTCCGTGAACGATCAAGTTACCGCGAGGGCGAAAGGAGGAAGAGCCCATGATCACGGTCAGCGAGGTCACGAAGGGATTCGGCGGCCGCACGCTCTTCAAGGACGTGAACGTCAGCTTCTCGCCGGGCAACAACTACGGCCTCACGGGGCCGAACGGGGCCGGCAAGTCCACCTTCATGAAGATCCTGCTCGGCCAAGAGGAGACGGACCAAGGGACCATCTCGCTCCCCAAGCGGGTGGGCTGGCTGCGCCAGGAGCAGTCCGAGTTCGACGAGCACACCGTCATGGACACGGTCCTCATGGGCAACCCCCGACTCTGGGAGGCTCACGACGAGCGGCGAAAGCTGTTCGAGCTCGGGGACGACCTCACCGAGGACCAGGGCGTCCGCCTCGGCGAGGTCGAGGCGGTCTACGCCGAGGAGGACGGCTACGAGGCGGAGGCCGAGGCCGCGACGCTGCTCTCGGGCCTCGGCATCGGCAACGACGAGCACGACACCAAGATGGCCGAGCTCACCGGCGGAGCCAAGGTGCGTGTCCTGCTCGCCCAGGCCCTCTTCGGCCAGCCCGACGCGCTGCTCCTCGACGAGCCCACCAACGGGCTCGACATGGACTCGATCATCTGGCTCGAAGACTTTCTGATCGACTACAACGGCGTGCTCATCGTGATCAGCCACGACCGTCGCTTCCTCAACTCGGTGACCGACAATACCGCCGACATCGACTACGAGACGATCATCACCTACCCGGGCAACTACGACGACATGGTCCGTCAGAAGGCCCAGGTCCGGAATCGGGTCGAGAAGGACAATGCGGCCCGGGAGAAGAAGATCTCCCAGCTGAAGGACTTCATCCAGAAGTTCGGCGCGGGCACGCGAGCGAGCCAGACCCGGTCACGCGCCAAGCAGATCGAGCGCCTGCGGCCCGAGGAGATCAAGCGCTCGAACATCGCGCGTCCCTACATTCGCTTCGTCGCCGAGCCCCCGAGCGGTCGCGACGTGCTGCGGGCCGTGGACCTCTCCCACGCCTACGACGACAACCCGATCTTCAGCGGTTTCCACGCCGAGGTGTCGCGTGGAGAGAAGGTCGCGATTCTCGGTCGCAACGGGGTAGGCAAGACCACGCTGCTCAAGGCGCTGCTCGACCAGGGCAACCAGGACGCGGGCAGCGTGCAGTGGGGCCACAACACCCGGATTGGGTACATGGGCCACGATCACCGCTCGCTCATCGAGCCTGGCCTCACCGTCTACAGCTGGCTGTTCGCCCAGCGCCCGGAGGTCGGTGAGCAGGGCGTCCGAGCCATCCTCGGTCGGATGCTGTTCTCCAACAAGGACGGCGAGAAGCCGACGGCGACCCTCTCCGGCGGTGAAGCCGCCCGGCTGGTGCTGTCGTACCTGATCCTCAAGGAGTTCAACGTGCTCGTCCTCGACGAGCCGACGGACCACCTCGATCTGGAGGCCTGCTCGGCGCTTCGCGAGGCCATCGAAGCCTACGACGGGACCATCCTCTACGTCACCCACGACCGGGAGCTCGCGAGCGTCGCGACCTCGATCTGGACCTACCCGAAGCCAGGCGAGCTCATCGCGTACGGCGGTACCCTCGACGAGTACCTCGACTGGCACGCCAAGTACGTCGAGTGATCAGAAGCCGTGAGAAGCGGACGGGGTGAGCCAGACGCTAAAGGCCGCCTCGTTGCCGTCGAGCGGGTTGGCGGCGTAGCCCATGACCTGCGCCCACGCGATCACGCAGGTCGCGATGGCGACGGACTGCGAGATTACCGTCACCAGCGTCGGCTCTCTCGTGCGGCGCGCTTCGGCGCGCAGGCGGCTGATCAGGACGTTCGCAGTCTGGTCCTTGGCGTCAATCAGCATCGAGTGGTCCCTCCGGCTGCGAGCCTACTGGCGACAGGAGACGCGAGTCAGTTTCGCGAGGGTTTCGGTTCTCGGCAAGTCCGGATTTCGAGAAATCGAAGACACACGTCGCGGGCTCGCTGGAATACGATGTCTCATCCAGCACAATGCGGAGACGAAATGGGGCACCGAGCGCACTACGCCATCCGCCGGGACGGTCAGGTCCGGCTCCATTATGCTCACTGGGGTGCGCGCACCGTGCCCGAGGACGTCTTCTTCGGCCCCCACCACACGGCGGCGTTCCTCGCCAGGCTCGAGCCAGCCCGCGTCTGGCTCGACGACACCTGGGCCGAGGGGGGTGCAGCGATCGACCACGACCAGCGTGCGCTCGCCTTCTTCGGCGGTGATGTCGACGAAGACTTGATCGAGGCCTGGCTGTCCCTTCTGAGGGCGCTCTGGCCTGGCTGGTCGGTCCGGTGGGTGGATGGGATTCCCGATCTGGCGATCCTGCTCGGCGTGGATCCGGAACCGCTGCGGGGCGACGCCTGGGCCCGCCCGGGCCCGCCGCCTCCCCTGCCGTCTCAGGGACCGCTCTCCGAGGTCGCCCCCCGCATCTGGGACCACCTGTCCCGGGTCGAAGCCCGCAAGGACGTGCTGCACGCCCACGCGCGTCAGACGCTGGGCGGGCTGCCCCCGGGCCCGGTCTACGGGGAGGACCCCACGGGGCATCCGCAGTTCCTGATGCGCGTGCCCTCGTCGTGGCCGGGGCCGGTCGCGGCGGAGGCCGCCTTCACGTTCGCCCACGCGGTCGCCGCGGGCGAGCCCGCCGAGGAGCTCGGCCAGGCTGCGTTCCGAGCCGCTGTCGACGCAGAGGAGCCAGGGCTGTCGTTGGATCTCCTCGACGCGTGGGGCGCGCTCGGCGCCCATGTCGACAACCCAGCTGCGACGGCGGACCTCGCGAAGGGACTCACCTGGCTCGTCGGTACCGGGATGCCGGTCGGGCCGTCCCTCGCAGCCCGACCGACGTGGCGACGCTGGGCTCTCGCGCTGGCGGACCTCGCGACCCCGAGTGCCGATGCGTTGCTCGCGAGGCTTCGCGAGACCGCTTGATTCCTCGTCGCGTTCGCGGCCGGGCTCCGAACCTACGCCGACGTCGATGACGCCTCGGGGACCCGATCCAGGCCGAACCTCCGAATCGCGGTGAGCGCCGCGTCCTTCGTCCGGAACACGGCGATGAAGCGATTCTTGTGGCAGAACACCGACCCCGGGATGCCGGTGACCGCCTCCAGCGCCTCGTCGGTGAGGCCGGCCCACGGAAGCGGCAGCGACCGCTTCTGGCTGAAGTCGCCGAGCTTCGGTGGGATGGCCACGATGCGCCACGAGCCGTCGGTGCCGGGGTGAAGCACGTAGTCGGTCGGGTGGGTCGCCCCGCCATTGTCGAAGTAGACCTCCTTCCAGGGGAGGTACTCCTCGAGCTCGATGACGCGAGTGCCCTCGCGCTCGGCCTTCGCCATGGCGTCCGCCACGACCCGGCGCGCCTCCAGCACCCGCTCGTGCTCCGCCTTCCAGCCGACCAGCCACGCCTCCGTGAGCTCGACGGCCTTGCCGAACGCGACGTCGAAGGCCTCGTGGGTGCGGGCGGTCTGGGTCATGGCCTCCACGATGCGCGGGAAGCAGGGCACCCGAGGGTCGGGGGCGGTTCGGCCGTTGTCGACCTCGTCCACGTAGTCGACCGCGCCACGCTGGAGCCGCCCGCCGAACTCGGGATCGACCCGACCCTCGGCGACGAGCCAGGCGAGCACCATGCCCGCGGACGAGAGCGGCCCCTGGTAGGTCGACTGGTGGTGGTCGAAGCGGCCCCGTACGGGCTCGTAGACCGCCCCGACGTCGACTACGATGTCGGCCTCGTCGATGCGAGCCGGGTCACGGGTGCGGACGACCTCCGCGTCGGGGTCCACGAACGTCCGCAGCAGCGCGACCGCCATCACGTCGTCGGCGTGGAAGGGGCCGTCGTGGGTGGCGATCACGAGCGCCATGCGTCCCTCCTTGCGAGAACGATCGCTAACGGCCTTTTCGCGGTCCGTCGCGCGCAGCAATATGCCACCCGCGTGGACCCCCTTCCCCTCATCGGCTCGGCCCTGCTGTCCGGCCTCGTCGCCGTCCTGGTCACGCTGGCCATCGAGCGGTTCGGCGGGGTGGTCGGCGGCGTCCTGGGCACCCTTCCCACCACCATCGTGCCCGCCTCGCTCGGCATCGGGTGGGCCACCGATGGCGCGGGCCCCGTCTTCGCCGCCGCCATGGCCACGGTACCGGTGGGCATGCTCATCAACGCGGGCTTCCTCTGGTTGTGGCGCGTCGTGCCCGGCCGCCTGCCTCCCACCGAGCTCCGCACGCGGCTGGGCCTGATGGTCGCTGTGTCCGTGGCTGGCTGGGCTTGTCTCGCGATTCCGACCATGTCGGTCCTCCACCGCATCCACGAGCCCGTCGCCGCGTTCCGGCTCGGCGCGATGGCGCTGGCGCTGAACGCCGTCGCCGGGGCACTGGCGAGCATCCGTCGACGACCAGCCCCCCGCGGCACGAAGCGCGTGGGCCCCGGGATGCTCGTGGCCCGCGGTCTGCTCGCGGGCACCGCCGTGGGACTCGCGACCGCCGTGTCCCAGCTCGGCGACGGGGTGCTCGCAGGTGTGCTCTCGGTGTTTCCCGCCATCTTCCTCACCACGATGGTCGGCCTGTGGCTGTCGCAGGACGAGGCGGTCCCCGCCGGTGCCATCGGACCGATGATGCTGGGGTCGACCTCGGTGGGCGGCTACGCGCTCGCCATCACGCTCACGGCCCCGGCCCTGGGTCTCCTCGCTGGCTCGGTGGTCGCCTGGGGCCTCGCGGTGCTGCTCTGCACCCTGCCCGCGTACGCGTGGCTACGCCACACCCAGCTGCACGGGCTCAGAACGCCTGCGTGAACCGGACGATGACCTGCGGGACCGCGCTCCGCTCGATCTCGACCAGCCGAGCGTCCCAGGCGAGCGGCCATGCGAGCGTGACTCCCGCTCCGAGCGGCTCGGCGCCCAGGATGTCGGCCAGCCCGAACACTCCCGCCGTGACGCCGGTCGCCCACACCCCCTGGCCATCGACCCGCGCGAGCAGCCCTTCGAGGCCGGTGGTGATCTGCAGCTCGGAGCCCCACGCGAGCCAGAGGGGCAGCGAGGCGTTGCGCAGTAGCGCCACCCGGTGCTCGAGGTGCGCGACCGCCCGCTCGGTGGCCAGTACGGTACACGGCTCGTCGATGGGCCTCCCGGGCACACAGGCGGGCAGCGTGGGTATCGACTGCATCAGACGCGGTCCGCCGAGCTGCAGAAGTCGCTGGGGCACGTTGGATCGCGCCGTACCGGCGATCAGCTCCGCGGCCAACGCCTGCCTCGGATGTAGGGACGCCACGGCCATCGCGAGAGCGGAGACGCTCCACCACGAGTCCGACCGGCCGAGCACCCGCCCCGCACTCGTCCACACCGAGAACCGGTGCCCCCGCAGCGGAAAGTCGCTGCTCACCCGCGTGTCGTGCGCCCAGGTGAGCGTGGTGTCGACGGCCACCTGCACGCCGTCGGTCTCGGCGAAGTTCGGGTTGAGCCACCCCGCTCCCACCCGAACCTGGAACCGGTGAGGACGTCGGAACCCGTCGAGCAGCGGTCCTTCCTTGCGTAGATACGCGAGGTCGAGCGACACGAGGTCGGTCCGTGAGTTCGAGAGCACGCCCGACAGCAGGTTGTGGGTGTCGTACCGGCGCCGGATCGACGACGACGCCCACCCGAACACCTGGCCCTGGGACAGGTTGATGCTGTCGATCCACGCCTGCGCCGTGACGTCGTAGCGAGCCGGCCAGCGATCGCGCACCCGAGAGCGCTGGGCGGTCTCCCGACCCGGATCGAGGATCACGGAGGACGGCTCGGGCCAGAGGATCCGGGTGGTGCCTGGCGGATACGCCCTCACCACGTCCTCGCCGTCGATCCTCACGGTGACCGTCTCGGACGGAGCGTCGGCGTCGACCTGACGCGTGACCGAGACCCCGTCGGCGTCGACCTCCACCAGATAGTCCTGGTCCGGGTAGGGCACCCGATACCCGTCGGTGGTTCCGGCCGGCAGGCCGCAGGCCACGTCGTCCCACCCCGCCGCGACACAGGCCCCCGCGCCCGGTCCAAAGCGCGCATCGAGCTGGGCGACCACCGCCGGCCCTGGCCAGGTCGGCGACCACATCTCGAGCAGGTCGTCGCGCAGCGGGTCACCGCTGTGCGGTCGGTCGAGGATGTCGCTGAAGAACGCCGTGTTCTGCGTCGACAACAGGGCGTTCACCTGGGGGACCCAGCGGAACGTGCCGAGCAGCCGCTCGGGATCGACCGTGGGATCGGCCTGCTCGTAGGCCCCGACCTTGCCGGCCGCCACGACCTCCCGCACGAACGGGTCGGCGCCACCTGACAGTGCGGCCATCAACCCCCGGGCCACCGCGGGCTGGTGGACGAAGCCCAGGCCCGCGGTGAGCCGGAACGCGCGGTCCGACAAGAAGAGGGTTCCCGGGCCCGGACGGACGAGCCGCCTCCGCAGCGGCGCCTCCACGACCACGCCGGAGAGCGCCCCCGGCACGTGAGGCAGCATCGAGCGCAGGCGCTTCAGCATGCCGCGGCGAGGGCGACGACGGGTGACGAGGAGCAGCTCCTCGTCGAGTGCGGTCACCCGACCCTCCGGCAGAACCGCGAGGGGCACCCGCTCGGCGGTGATCGAGGCGAAGAGCAGATCTTCGCCGACCACCCCACCGAGAACGCCGAAGGCTCCGGGCGGCAGGCGCACCGTGACCTCGAAACGCGCGATGGGCACATCCCCGTCGACGAGTGGCTGGGGGTACCAGCCGCCGTTGGCGAACAGACCGTGGTGGGTCGCCCCCAGCGCGCCAAAGCGTCGGGGGAGCCGCGTGCGAAAGCGAGCTCGACCCGGTCCGGTGCGCACGAACGTCACGTCGCCGCGCGAGGGACGTCCGGGGAAGGTGCGCAGTGCGTGGAGATCGTTGGGCGGATCCGGCAAACGCGAGAGGGGATCCACGAACTGGACCTCGTGGTCGCCCTCCAGCTCGAGGGTCCCTTCCACGCAGCGAAGGTTGCAGGCCACGTTTGCTTCGATACGCACGACCGGCGTCGCGGCCTGCCCGACCCCCGCCACAAACCAGAGCATGCCGACGGCGTATCCGATCGAGCGCCATCTCGATACGTGCGCCCCTCGGAGGTTGTCCATGGCGGACGAAGACTTCACCGCACTGCTCCAGCCCGCGTCGAGTCAGGTGCGGGACCCGATCACCGGCCGCTCGGTCTGGCTCGCGCAGATGATCCAGAATCCGCGACCGAAGGGCGACGACCTGATCTACGACCTGCACTTCCAGGCCGAACACACCGTCGACGACCGCCAGCGGATCGCCCAGGCCATCGAGGGGAACCTCCGTCAGCTCGGCTTCTCGGGCAAGGTCTACGCCATGCCCGCGGGTGCGCCGCCCCGGATGTCGGGCGCGCGGTCCGGGCCCGCGTCGGCTCCCCCCAAGAAGGACCCCGTCAAGGGCATGAGCGGGCCGGGCATGGGCCCCCACGGTGGCCCCATCGAGAAGAAGCCGCTCGAAGGCGTGAAGCACGTCATCGCGGTCGCCTCGGGCAAGGGCGGCGTCGGCAAGTCCACCGTGTCGACGAACCTGTCGATTGCGCTTGCCAAGCAGGGCCACTCCGTGGGGCTGCTGGATGCCGATATCTACGGGCCGTCGGTGCCCACCATGATGGGCTCGCACCAGCGCCCCATGGTCGACCCCGCCACCAAGCAGATCCTCCCCGTCGAGAGCCACGGGGTGAAGTGCCTGTCGATCGGCCACCTCGTCGACCCCGAAGAGGCCATGATCTGGCGCGGACCCATGGTGATGAGCGCGGTGCGCCAGTTCCTCCAGCAGGCCTCCTGGAAGGACACCGACTACCTGGTCATCGACCTGCCGCCCGGCACGGGCGACGCACAGCTCACCCTGATCCAGGCCGTCGATCTGTCCGGCGCGATCATCGTGACCACTCCACAGCCGGTGGCGCTGGCCGACGCCATCCGTGGCATCACGATGTTCCGCAAGCTCGACGTGCCGCTGCTCGGTGTGGTCGAGAACATGGCCTACTACCAGCTGCCCGACGGCACGAAGGACTACGTCTTCGGCAAGGACGGGGGCAAGGAGGTGGCGGAGCGCTTCGAGACCGAGCTGCTCGGCCAGATTCCGCTGCAGACCGCCCTGCGCCAGGGCGGCGACGCTGGCGTGCCCGTCGCCCTCAACGAGGGTCCGCTGGCGGACGCCTTCGACCACGTCGCGCGCGTCGTCCACGAGAAGGTGGGGTGATGAGCCTCCCGCACCGACTCCACGCCACCGGCGCCCCGGTGCCCACGGAGGGCCCGCTCGTCGACCCCTTCGGTCGGGTCCACACCTACCTGCGCGTCAGCGTGACCGACCGGTGCAACTTCCGCTGCACCTACTGCATGCCGGCCGAGGGCCTCGACTGGATGCCCCGCGAGACCGTGCTCACCTTCGAGGAGCTCGAGCGCATCGTGGGGGTCTTTGCCCGGCTCGGGATCCGCAAGATTCGGATCACTGGCGGCGAGCCCACCGTCCGTAGCGGCATCGTCGACCTGGTGGCCAGGCTCTCGGCCCTCGACGGACTGGTCGACCGGGCCATGACCACGAACGCCCACCGGCTCGGAGCGCTGGCCCGACCTCTCGCCGAGGCCGGACTCTCGAGGGTCAACATCTCGATCGACTCGCTCGATCCGGCGCGATTTCGCGAGATCACCCGGGGTGGCGACCTTCACCGCGTCCTCGCAGGCATCGACGCCGCGATCGAGGCTGGGCTCACCCCCGTGAAGCTCAACGCCGTGATCGTGCGTGGGGTGAACGACGACGAGGTCGTGGACCTCGTTCGCCACTTTGCACACCGGCCCGAGGTGGTCGTCCGCTTCATCGAGTTCATGCCCTTCTCGGCCGTCGAGCGTCGGAAACAGCACGTCCCCTCCCGGGAGATGCGCGAGCGGCTGTCCGAGCACTGGGAGCTCGTCCCCGTCGAGCGGGAGGCCCACGCGGGCCCTTCCGTGGACTGGCAGCTCGGCCAGGACGGACCCAGGATCGGCTTCATCTCTCCGATCACCGAGCACTTCTGTCAGGCCTGCAACCGGCTCCGGCTCCAGGCCGATGGGCACCTGCGCACGTGCCTGTCGCGCGAGGCCGCCCCGAGCCTGCGCGACCTCGTCCGCGCCGGGATCACGGACGAGGCGCTCGAGGTCGCGATCCGAAGCCGGGTCTGGGGCAAGGTCGCGGGCCACGAGGCAGACCAGATCGAGGCATTCCGGCCCTTCGACGGCGCCATGACGTCGGTCGGCGGCTAGCCTTCGAGCCGCTCCCCCAGGGCATCGACCTTCTGCTCGAGCGCCTGGAGGTTGCGGGCGACGAAACGCCGCCACGGGCGGGCATCGCTGGTCATGGCGGTCTCCGCGGAGTGACGAGCCCGTGATGCCCCTTCAGGGGGCCTGGCCCCAGTCCTCGATCGGCCAGCCGCGTTCCAGGGCGTGCCTGCGAAGCCGCCGGTCGGGGTTGACGACGACCGGGTAGGCGACCCGCTCGAGGAGCGCCACGTCGGTCATGGAGTCGCTGTAGAACGTGGCCTGCGAGAGATCGTGGCCGTGGTCGTCGGCCCAGGCCTCGACGCGGTGGAGCTTGGCGTCACCGACGGCCAACGCCTTGATGCGGCCCGTGAAGCGACCGTCGACGATCTCGAGCTCCGTGCACACGAACGTCTCGAGCCCGTAGGCCTCGACCGCGGCCTGCGCGGCGAACTGGGTGCCCGAGGTCGCGAGCACCAGCTGGTCACCAGAGTCGCGATGCCGCCGGAGCGCCTCCTCGCCGCCAGGACGGAGCCGATGTCGGATGTCGCGATCGAAGAAGACCTGGATGCGCTCGGCGATCTCGTGCTCGGGGACGCCTTCGAGCCCCGCCGCCGCCGACTCGAAGACCCGCTGCAGACCAGCCTCCCAGCCGAGGCTGTAGCGGGCGAGCCACCACGAGGCCCAGATCACGTCGAGGGCGGAGAGCCGGCCGGCCCGCCACTCCGACGAGACCCACAGCCGGCCAGAGTTCACGTCGATGAGCGTGCGGTCGAGATCGAACAGCGCGAGCGGCATGGGTCAGTCGCCCTGACGAAGGGTGTCGATGCGGGGCGAGCTCGTGGGGGTAGGCCGCTCGTCTTCGGAAAGCAGGCGATCGAAGAGCGTGGCGATTCCGGAGAGCCGCTGGTCGACCAAGGTGAACTGCCGGCCGTCTTCGGTGTGGAGCTTGAGCGCCTCACCGATCCCCCGTGCGCGGGTGTAGGTCACGAGATCGCTCCACCGCACGAACGCGGGGCCCTCCTGGAAGCGCGCGACGATGCCCTCGGTACACAGCGCCATCACCTCGACCTTCTCGAGCCCCACCCGAGCGACCACCTCGGCCATCGACGGCATCGCGGCACGGAGGTCGTCGGACACGAGGGCGCCAGACGCGAGCTGCACCGCGTCCCAGTGGACGTCCATCAGCGTGCGGAGGATGCGGTCGGCGGTGAACCGGTGACCGTCGTCCGGCTGCATCTCGCGAAGCACCCGGTCGACCGCGCCGTCGGGCAAGGCGAGCACCCGCGCGAGCACCTGGAGCTCCTGTCGCTCCTCGACCGCGAGCCGGCCGTCCTTCCACGCCATGCGAGCCGCGAAGCGAAGGGCCTTCCACTGATCGTCGGGATCGGCGATCGCCCGGGTGAGCTCCGCCACGTCGAGCGGACGCGCCGCGGACCGGGCCCAGGCCTGGACCGAAGCCAGGTCCGGGAGGTCGGGCCGGAGCTTGGCCAGAAATGCCAGCTCGTCGGGGTGGACGTCGCCATCGGAGAAGGCCATCGACACGAGCAGCGTCAGCAATGCCTCGTCGCTTGGCCGGCGAGGGTCGAGGGCCGAACCGGCTTTCAGCTCGAGGTTGTCGTGAACCCGCGGCATGGGGACTCCTTTGCCCTGGGAAGTATGACACGGGTCATGGACCGTCGATCGAATCCAGAACCCACCGACCTCTCGCTGTCCGCTTCGCCAGCCGCGATCCGGCGTCGCGCGCTCGAACGGCTGCTCCCCGTGCGCTCACTGTGGTTCGCGAGCCCCGCCGATCAGCGAGCCTGGCAACAGGCCGGCGTCCCGCTCTATGTGCTGCGCGACAACGCAGATCCCGAGCCCCAAAGCGACGATCCACCGTGGACCGACGGCGTGCCCTCACTCGAGGTCGGCCCACGGCTCGCGAGCCTGTGGGCGTCTTGCTTCGCGCCCGCCCTCGAGGGACGCTTCGTGGTCGACGGCGATTCCACGACGGTGAAGTGGCGGACGCGGTGGCCTCGGCCCACCCTCGTGCTCGTGATCGGATGGTGGGTCGTGTTGGTCGGCTGGGCGGTGGCGATCCTCACGGGAAGGACCGAAGGCCAGCCCGCTGTCTTCTGGATCTTCTTGGTGCTCACCTCCACCGTCGGGCCCTGGCTCGGCTGGACGCTCGGCGGGCAGGCGCTCTACGCCGCCTGGCCCGTGCTGAAGGAGGCGCTCGAGCAACCCGACGTCGACGAGGACTGGTAGACCGCCAGCAGGTTACGGAACGGAATCATTTCCGTGACAACGGAGGTCTCGTTTCAGATTCTCGCCGATTTCTCCTCGACCTCGACCGCCCGCTCGGCGACGAGATCCGTCGCGTGCTCGTGGGGCAGGCCGACCGCGCGCTGACCGGGTTGGTGCGCAAGGGCCCCACCGAGTCGGTGGTCCACGAGGCCCGCAAGTCGAGCAAGCGGGGGCGAGCCGTAGGCCGTCTGGTGCGCCCCGTGCTCCCCGCCAAGGTCGCGCGGTGGGTCGACCACGGCTTCCGAGACGCCGCGAGGCTGCTCGGCCCGCTGCGAGACGCGGACGTCGCCAGGAAGAACCTGGGCGACGCCGCACCTCCCCGTCCCGACGAGGCGGGCGTGACCGAGGCGGCCATCGCCGCCTACCGAGCGGCCCGCGCGCGCGCGGACGGCCTGCAGCTCCACGCCTTCGACGACGATCAGCTGGTGACCGGCCTCGCCACCTCGTGGCGCCGCGCGCGCCGGGCAGGTCGACGGGCGAGCCCCGGTGATCCAGAGAGCTTCCACGAGTGGCGCAAGGCAGTGAAACAGCTCTACTACCAGGCGCAGCTCGTGGGTGACCTTCAGGCCAGCGTGCTCGGCGGACTCTCGCAGCAGCTCGACGTTCTGCAGGAGGCGCTCGGCGACCATCACGACACGGTGGTCGCCGTGGAGCTGGCCGGACCTTGCGCCGAAGGCATCGGCGCCCTGGAAGCGCGGCGCTGGGCTCTGGAGGCCCAGACGGTGCCTCTCGGACGCTGGGTGTTCGCAGCGTCCTCACGCCGGTTCGCTCGATGGTTGCGCGCGACGCTCTCCGCCCGGCGAGCGCGTTCGCTACCCTGACGCGCGCAGGGTTCGCACCCGCCGATGCTCCGTCCCCTCGGCCCCCGGGGTCGTCCCGAGCCGCTCGAACCCCGCTCGTCGGTAGAGCGCGATGGCGCTGGCATTGCCGTTCTTCACGTCGAGCATCACGCGACGGTGTCCCTCGGCGCGGGCCCACGCGAGCACGGCGTCGACGAGGGCCTCGCCGACGCCATGGCCCCGAGCCGCCGGATCGACCCACATCGACAGCAGCTCTGCGGTCGAAGGATCGTCCGGCATCGCGACGGCGCGCACCATGCCCACGTCAGCCGCGTCACTCACCGCTACGAACGTCGCGAGCACGCGCACCTGGTGTCGCCAGGAGTCCTCCGGCCGTGCGGCCGTCTCTTCGTAGGTCGATCCGAATGCCTCGGGGGCGTCGGCGAGCGCGCGGAGACGAAGGGCCCGCAGGCGCGACCACTCCTCCGCCTGCAGCCGCACGATCCGCACGTCAGGCCTCACCGACCTCCTCGGTCGCGTCCTCGGCGAGCACGTCCTGGGCTCGCTGGCCGCCGCCGAGTGCCTGCAGCTCGTCGTCGTAGTCGTCGCTCACCTTGGCGACGTAGCGCAACGTCCGCTCGAACTCGTCGAAGTCGAGGTGGTTGCCGAGCAACGTCGCCGAGAACGACAGCGTGTTGTCCTCGAAGAGGAGGAACGCGCCGAACAGCACCTGGGTGTTGAGACGCAGGATGCGCTCGAGCAGCTCGAGCGACGGATCGAAGTCCTTGAGCATGATCGAGGCGAATCGGACGAACGTGTCCTCCTCCTCCTCGAACAGCGAGATCATCACCACCGTCGAGCCGTACTTGAACAGATAGAGCCCGTCGTCCGACTGGTCGGGGGCGAGATCCATCTGCTCGAGATAGGTGTTGACGCGCTCTTCGAGGAGCTGCAGTCGATTCATGACGTTTCCCCCACGCGTGGGTGTCGTGAACACGGTACCACGGTCCCTCGATATCGGATGGAGAGGGAGGGAGACGCATGGCGACCCCGACCGGGTCCACGATCGCGCTGACGGGCTTCATGGGATCGGGCAAGACCACCGTGGGAGCGTGCCTCGCGCACCGTCTCGGGCTGCCCTTCGTCGACCTCGACCGCGTCATCGAGGCGGCGTACGGGCCGCTGCCCGCGATCTTCGAGGAGCGAGGTGAGGCCGGGTTTCGCGCCCTCGAATCGGCCGCGCTCGCCGAGCAGCTCGCCAAGCCCGCTCGAATCCTCGCCACCGGCGGCGGGTGCGTCCTGGATCCCGACAATCAGGCCCGCCTGGCGACGGTGTGCCGCGTGTGGTTGCGGGCCACGTGGGAGACGGTCTCGGCCCGCCTCGCCGCGCCGAGCCACGCTGGACGCCCGCTGTGGGACGCCTCGGCGCGGGCCCGCTTTGCCGCTCGCGAGCCCGTCTACGCCGCGAACGCCGATCACGTGGTCGATGTCGATGGTCACACGCCCGATGCGGTCGTCGACATCATCCTGTCCGCCCTGGGGCTGCCGTGCACGAGCTGACCGTCGCCCACGCCATCCACCCCTGCAGGGTGGTGGTCACCACTGGCTTCGATGGCCTCGCCGGCGCCCTCGACGCCGCCCTGCCCCAGGCCTCCGCCCGAGCGATCCTGGTCACCGACGCGCACGTCGCGCCACACCACGCCCGGGCGGTGGCCGAGGCGCTGGGCCGTGACGTGGCCACCCTCGTGGTTCCCGCGGGTGAGGCGCACAAGACCGTGGAGAGCTGGACCACCCTGGTGTCCCAGCTGCTCGAGCGGGGCGTCGATCGGTCCACGCCGGTCGTCGCGCTGGGCGGTGGGGTGGTGACGGACCTCGCGGGCTTCGCGGCCGCCACCGTGCTGCGCGGCGTTCCGCTCGTGAACGTACCCACGAGCCTCCTGGGCATGGTGGATGCCTCGATCGGCGGCAAGACCGGGGTGAATCACCCGCGAGGCAAGAATCTCGTCGGCGCCTTCCACCCGGCCCGCCTGGTGTGGATGGCGACGGACAGCCTGCGGACCTTGCCCGATGTGGAGCGGCGGGCAGGGCTCGGCGAGGTGGTCAAGACCGCCGCGGTCGGCGACCCCGATCTCCTCCACGCGGCAAGCCGCGCGTCCATCCAGGAGCTCGTGCTGCGCTGTGTGGCGGTCAAGGGTCGCATCGTGGAGGCCGACGAGCACGAGTCGGGCGCCCGCATGCTGCTCAACGCGGGCCACACCATCGGGCACGCCATCGAGACCGCACTCGGCCACGGCTCGATGCCCCACGGCTTCGCGGTCGGTCTGGGGCTCGTGGCCGAGGCGCGCTTTGCGGTCCGGGAGGGCATCTGTGAGGACGAGGAGCTTCCCGACCGCCTCGAAGCGACGCTCGCCACACTCGGCCTGCCGACGACGCGACCGGCGATGAAATTTGACGTCTTCGAGGCCGCGCTGCGGACAGATAAGAAGAGGGCAGGGGCCCTCCTCCGAGTGCCCCTCCCCGAACGACCCGGGGTATACCGCGTCCGCGGTCTCGACCCTGCGGCCGTCGAGCGCCTGGTGCACTCATGACGAAGCCCCTTCCCCTCATCGGTTCCCTCGGCATCGCCACCCTGGCGATCGGCTGCGACGAACCCGCGTCTGCCGAGCTGCTCGTTCCCCACGAGACCCCGGTGAGCTACGCCGAGCTCTACGACGAGCCCGACGACAATCGCGGAGCGCTCGTCCCCATCGACGTGATGGCCTACGACTCCGAGACCGGCGAGCCCCTGCCGGGCATCGAGATCACGGTGTGGACCGAGGCCGACACGGTGTGGCCGGTCCCCGTGGAGGCGGTCGTGGTCGTCGACGACTGCGTGGCCTGTGACGATGCACCATGGTGGAACGCCGAGCGTGACGAGTTCATCGAGGCGCTGCCCTACCGGTCGGAGCTCAGCCTCTACACCGACGACGATGGACTCGTGCGGCTCTACCTCTTCGTAGACGCGTTTCCGAACGGCGATGGTTACTCGGGCGACCTTGCGGTTTTCGTGACCACGGGTACGCTCGAAGAGAGCTTCGTTCTCACGCCGCGCTGACCGCGGGACGGAACGCGGGAGCCGCAAGGGCCGTGCCCCTCACCGACGACGAACTCGAAACCATGCTCGTGTCGGTGCACCACTCGCCCCGCGCCGACACGGTTCGAGCCGTCGGTCGAGCCCTCCTGCGGCGCCGGAGATTCGCCGAGGCGACGGACGTCCTCACCGCCTGCGTGCGGACCTTCGACGAGCCGGCCATCTGGTCCCTCCTCGCCCACGCCTGTCTCGGGGCCGCCCGCCTGCAGCAGGCGATGACCGCGCTGCACAATGTCGACTGCGACCCCGCGGCGTATCCCGAGAACGCGCGACTGCGGGTCCTGGTACTGGAGCGCCTCGGGCGCACGCGCGAGGCCCGCGATCTCGCGCACCGTATCCTCGAGCACCATCCCGAGGAGCGGGTGGCGCTCGATGCGCTCGGTCGGCTCGAGGCCCGGCCGCCCGGCACCGTCCCGTCCGCTGTGGACCCGTTCTACAACGTCGACCGAGCCGAGCAGTACGTCGCGATCGGGCGTGTTGACCGAGCGATTCGCATCTACCGGCGCATCCTGCTCAACCATCCCGACGAGCCGGGGCTCGCCGCGCGCATCGAGGAGCTACTCGGCCAGGTCCGGACCACGACCCCCGACCTCGCGGACACCCTGCCCCCTCCCGAGCCCCCCCGGACGCCGATGCTCGAGCCGGTCGACGACCGCATCGACGAGTCCGAGGACGCGCCCACCGTGACCGTGGACAACCCCGACGAGCTCGCAGGCCTTCGCCGGTCTCCGGTGGGTGATGCCTGAGCGACCGTTGATCGTGCTGGTGCTGAATGGCCCCAACCTGAACCTGCTCGGGAGGCGGGAGGTCGAGTGGTACGGCACCACCGACCTCGCCACCATCGTGGCTGACCTCGAGGCCCAGGGTTCGCACCTCGGCGTCGAGATCCGTCACGCCCAGCACAACGGTGAGGGCGCCCTGATCGACGTCGTTCAGCAGACCGACGCCGACGGCGCGGTGATCAACGCTGGCGCCTACACCCACACCTCGGTGGCGCTACGGGACGCGCTCGCGGCGACGCAGCTCCCCTTCGTCGAGATCCACCTGTCGAACCTCCACCGGCGCGAGTCCTTCCGACACCGTTCGCTGCTCGCGGACCTCGCGGTGGGGGTGATCACCGGATTCGGTCCCGACAGCTATCGGCTGGGCCTCCAGGGTCTCGTGCGGCACCTGCGCACACCGTGAGGGGGGAGGCGGTGCTTGCGCGGCCGGCGGGCAGTCAGTACCGTGACGGTTCCTCGATTGCCGCCCCTCCGTGGAGCCATGATGGATCTGGAAAAGATCGAGTCGTTGCTGAAGCTGCTCTCCAGCCACGACGTGAGCGAGTTCTCCTTCAAGGACGAGGAGCAGACGCTCCGCCTCCGGATCGGCGCGCCCGTCGTCGCGAGCGCGCCTGCCGCCTACCCCGCGCCCCTGCAAGCGGCGGCCCCTCCCGCGGCCGCGGCAAGCGTCGGCGCCGCCGCGTCCGCCTCCGACGCCACCCCGGATGCGCCCGCTGACAGCTCGCTGGTGAACGTCGAGTCGCCCATGGTCGGCACCTTCTACCGGGCTCCGGGGCCCGACGATCCCTCGTTCGTCGAGGTGGGCCAGACCGTGCAGAAGGGCCAGACGCTGTGCATCGTCGAGGCGATGAAGCTCATGAACGAGATCGAGGCCGAGGTCGGCGGCACGGTGGCCGAGATCCTGGTGGAGAACGCCTCGCCCGTTCAGTTCGGTCAGACCCTGATCAAGATCCGACCCTCGTGAGACCCGTGACCAAGCCTCCGTTCGAGAAGGTGTTGATCGCGAACCGCGGCGAGATCGCGCTTCGGGTGATCCGAGCCTGCCGGGAGCTCGGTATCCGCACGGTCGCGATCTACAGCCAGGCGGACGCCTCGGCGCTCCACGTGCGGTTCGCCGACGAGGCGGTCTGCATCGGACCCGCCCAGGCGACCCAGTCCTACCTGCACCACCCCGCCGTGCTCTCCGCCATGGAGATCACCGGCGCGGACGCCGTTCATCCGGGGTACGGCTTCCTCGCCGAGAACGCGGACTTCGCGGCTGCGGTCCGCGCGATGGGTCGCACGTTCATCGGCCCCTCGGTCGAGCACCTGCGGATGTTCGGCGACAAGCTGTCGGCGAAGGAGGCCGCGAGGCGAGCCGACGTCCCGATGCTCTCGGGCAGCGGCGGCGCGCTCGGCTCGGTCGAGGAGGCGCTCGCGGCCTCCGAGATCTCGGGCTTCCCCGTCATCCTGAAGGCGGCGGCCGGCGGCGGTGGCAAGGGGATGCGCGTCGTCGAAGAGCGCGAGCACCTCGCGGGAGCGTTCAAGCTCGCCCAGGCCGAGTCGCTGGCGGCCTTCGGGTCGGGTGACGTGTTCCTCGAGCGGTACCTGCGGCGTCCTCGTCACGTCGAAGTGCAGGTGGCCGGCGACGGCCGGGGCAAGGCCATCCACCTCGGCACCCGGGACTGCACGATGCAGCGGCGCCACCAGAAGCTCATCGAGGAGGCTCCCGCCCCCGCGCTCTCCGACGAGACGCGGCAGGCCATCACCGCCTCGGCCGCCGCACTGATGGAGGCCGTCGGCTATCGGACGGTGGCCACCGTCGAGTATCTCGTCGAAGACGACTCCTTCTTCTTCCTCGAGGTCAACCCGCGCATCCAGGTCGAGCACCCGGTCACCGAGGAGGTGACGGGCGTGAACCTCGTGCAGCTCCAGATCCGACTCGCCTCCGGCGAAGAGCTGCCCTACCAGCAAGACGAGATCGTCATCGAGGGTCACGCGATCGAGGTGCGCGTCAACGCGGAGAACCCGGACAATTTCCTGCCCTCTCCCGGCCTCGTGACGGGCTACCACGAGCCCGGGGGGTTTGGCGTCCGCGTCGACAGCGCGATTCACGAGCAGGCCGTGGTTCAGCCCTACTACGACTCGCTCGCCGCGAAGCTCATCGTCAGGGCGGCAGACCGCGAGCGAGCCGTCCAGCGTACGCTGTGGGCCATCGACGAGTTCATCGTCGAGGGCATCCAGACCACGCTGCCGCTTCAGCGCCGACTGCTGTTGTCCGACGAGTTCACCAACGTCACGCACTGGACGCGCTTCATCGACGACGTCTTCATCCGACCCCCCGGAGACTGATACCCGCGGGAGAGCAGATGTTGCCCAGCAGCTGGCAGGCCGTCCTCGGCCACGAGACCGAGAAGCCCTACTTCGGCGACCTCGTCGCCTTCGTGGAGCAGGAGCGCGCGGCGGGGCCGGTCTATCCGCCGGCCGAGCAGGTGTTCGCCGCGTTCGAGCACACGCCCTACGAAGCCGTGAAGGTCCTGCTCCTCGGTCAGGACCCCTACCACGGGGCCGGCCAGGCTCACGGGCTGTGCTTCTCCGTCCAGCCCGGGGTGAAGGTGCCGCCCTCGCTTCGCAACGTGTACAAGGAGCTGAACGACGACCTCGGACTTCCCGCCCCGAGTCACGGCCACCTCACGGCGTGGGCGGAGCAGGGTGTGCTCCTTCTCAACACCATCCTCACCGTGCGCGAGGCGACGCCGAAGTCGCACGCCGGCAAGGGGTGGGAGACGTTCACGGACGCGGTGATCCGCGCGGTCGCCGCCAAGAGCGAGCGGGTGGTGTTCCTCCTCTGGGGCGGCCCCTCGAAGAAGAAGCAGGCGCTGATCGACGGCGACCAGCACGTCGTGCTCACGAGCGCGCATCCCTCGCCGCTATCCGCCCGCAACGGCTTCTTCGGCAGCAAGCCGTTCAGCCGCACCAACGAAGCCCTCACCAGCGCGGGCCGCGACCCCATCGACTGGACGCTCGCTTAGAGGTGCACCTCGACGGTGTTGGTCAGCCGGAGGTCGGTCTCTCGCAGACCCTGTGGAGGCTGGGTGTCGATGCGGAGTCGGCCCTCGAGCCCAAACGCCAGCGCCTCGGTCACCCGCACCCGCACCTTGACCTCCTCGAGGAACTGCACGTCGCGCCAGTCCTCCACGTTCGGCTGGACATAGGTGGTGCCGAGCAGGTCGAGCTTCTTGTCCAGCAGCTGGATCTCGGCGGTCAGGTACGCGTTGATGCGGTGGTTCAGTACGCGTTCGGGGTCCACGTCCTCGGAGCGATCTTCGTACTCGACCATGTAGCCGAGCCCTGCCCACAGCCGACCCCGGGGGGCTTCCGCCGCGAACCGCAGGCCGGCCCCGCCCACCGCTCGGAGATCGAGTGCGAGCACGACGTCGTTGCCCGCCTGCGCGAAGGCCTCGACGCCGAACCGGCGCACGATCATGCGGGTGTAGCGAACGTGGGTGAGCCGCGAGTCGACCACCACGGTGCGTTCGTCGCTGCTGCCGATGGTGCGGCGGCCGTAGTTTCCGAACACCACGAACCGGTCCCGGAACCACGAGATCGGGGTCTCCTCGTCGTCGCCCTCGCGGTCCTTCGGAGGCACGTCGGCGGCGAACGGGCGACTCACGTGGAAGGCAGCGTCGAGGCCGAGATCGAGGAACTGCACGTTGCCGAGGGCGAACCCGAATCGACCCTGGGCATCGAAGCCCGTGCCGGGCTTCTTGCCGTACTCGACGAGCGGCGCGACGTTGACCTGTGCGTGCGCCGGACCAGCCAGCAGCGCGAGAACGATGACCATAGGGGGCTCCGGGGGCTCCGCCCCCGTGTAACCGCGATGCCGCCCGTTCCCCTTCGCCGCTCAGGTCCCCTCGTTGGGTGAGGGGGCGCGAACACCGGGCCGCAGCTCGAGGAGCCCCCGCAGGGTCTCGACGCGCGCGAGGAGCCGTCGCCACTCGGGCTCGCCGTGGATCTGCGGCTGCGGACGGGCCTGCTTGAACGCCCGCTCGGCGAACGCAATCGCCGCCTCGTCCGTGATGGGTGCCCCGACGAGCTCGTCGGTCCCCTTCAGCACCTTGGGCTGCGGCAGCATCGCCCCGAGCACCACGGTGAGCGACCGGCAGACGTCCCCGTCGAAGGTGCCGGTCAGGGCCACGGAGAGCTGCGGGTAGTCGACGGCCTGCCGGGCGCGGACCTTGCGATACACGCTGCGGTGACCCGCTTCCGGTCGAGGAACCACCACCTCGGTCAGCAGCGCCTCGTCAGGGATGGTCCGGTGCTCCTCGCGGCGGCCGTCGGTGGTGAAGAGGTCGGTCAGCCCAACGTCTCGTTGCCCGTCCACGGTGGCGAACCGCACCGTCGCGCCGAGCGCGGTGAGCATGGGCACGGAGTCGGAGCTCTGGGCGGCCACGCACGCCTTCGCACTGCCGATGACGTGGCACCAGTGCCCGTCCTTCTTGAGGCAGAAGCCCACCGCGGTCCGCCACGCCTCGGTCTGATTGTAGAAGAGGCAGCGCGTGTCGAGCAGCACGTTGCCGCCGACCGTGCCCATGCGCCGGTGCTGGGGCCCGGCGATGGTCGAGGCGGCCTGGGACAGCCCGGGCAGGTGATCCTGGACGGCGGGGTCGGTGGCGAGCGCGTGGATGGTGGTGCGAGCCCCGATCCGGATGGCGTCATCGTCGACGGTGACGTGGTTCAGCCCGGCGAGCCGATCGAGCGAGATCAGGTGGGAGGGCGCGTCGAGCCCGTGCTTCAGGTTCGGCAGGAGGTCGGTTCCCCCCGCGACGTAGCGCGAGGCGGGGTGCTCCCGGCGCATCGCCACCGCCTCGTCGACGGAGGTGGGCCGAAGCACCTCGAAGGCAGGCATGCGGAGCATCAGCGACCCTCCTGGGCGAGAATGGCCGCCCGCACGCGCTCGGGGGTGAACGGCGTGGTGCGGAGCCGGACCCCCACCGCGTCGGCGATCGCGTTGGCGATGGCGGGAATCGCAGGGTGCAGCGGCCCCTCCCCCGCCTCCTTCGCCCCGTAGGGCCCGCCGGGGTCGATGGACTCCACGATCGACGCCGCGATTCTCGGGGTATCGAGCGAGGTCGCGAGCCGGTAGTCGAGCAGGCTCGGGCCGATGTGCAGGCCGCGCGTCCGGTCGTGGCCCTCGGGGACGCGGCGCCGGGCGTCCATGCCGTCGTAGTAGGCCATGTCCTCGAGCAGGGCTTCGCTCGCCCCCATGTACACGGAACCCTCGATCTGTCCCTCGACCATCACGGGGTTGATCGCGCGCCCGCAGTCGTGGGCAGCCCAGATCCGCTTCACCAGCACCCGGCCAGTCTCGGCGTCGACCTCGACCTCGGCGACGTGGGCGGTCGCGCTGTAGGCCGGAGAGGCGCCGATGCTGCCGCCCCGGTAGTCCCCGCCGAGCTCGCGCGTACGGAAGCCGCCGCTCGTCGACAGCGGACGCCCGAGCTTGGCCTCGGCGAGCTGAAGCACCTGGCGAACGTCGGCCTCCACCTCGCCGCCGCGGTGGTGGTAGCGACCGAGCCCCACCACGACATCCTCGGGGTCGCAGCTCCACGCCTCGGCCATCGTGCTCACCATCACGTCGCGCAGCGCCCTTCCCGCCTCCTGCGCGGCGAGCCCCGCCATGTAGGTGACGCGCGACGAGTAGGCACCGAGATCGATGGGTGTGAGGTCGGTGTCGCCGGTCACGATCCGGATGTCGTCCGGCCGCACCCCGGTCTCCTCGGCCACCACGTAGGCGAGCATGCCGTTGCTGCCCTGTCCGATGTCGTTGGTGCCGGAGAACACCGTGATGCGACCGCTCCGATCGGCCAGGATCTGCACGCCCGACTGCGGCATCTCGTTCGGGTAGATCGGGTACGCGGTGCCGCTGATGTACATGCTGGTAGCGACACCGAGCCCCTGTCCGTAGGGGAGCTTCCCCCAACGGTCTCGCCAGCCGCTCGCCGCCTCGACCGCATCGAGGCACTCGCGGATGCCGCAGCTCGGCACGAGCTGGCCGTTGATCGTCGTCTCCCCCGCCTCCATCGCGTTGCGGCGGCGGATCTCGATCGGGTCGAGGTCGAGCTTCGCCGCGAGCTCGTCCAGCGCGGTCTCGAGGGGAAACCGGGGCTGCACCGAGCCGTGACCCCGCTTTGGGCCGCAGCACGGCGTGTTCGTGTAGACCCGTCGCGAGCGGAAGCGGTAGCTGCCGAAGCGCAGCGGCCCCGGCAGCAGCTGGCCTGCGTAGTAGGTCGTGACCAGCCCGAAGGAGTGGTAGGCGCCGCCGTCGAGCACGATGTCGTTGTCGACCGCGGTGACGTGACCCTCGGCGTCCGCTGCGATCCGGAAGCGGAAGTCCATGGGGTGCCGGCCGCGATGGGCGTAGAACACCTCCTCGCGCGTGTAGAGGAGCTTGACGGGTCGGCCCGTGCGCTTGGCGAGCAACGCGGTGCAGAACTCGAGGTCGAAGGGCTCGGACTTGCCGCCGAACGCGCCGCCGAGCGCGGGCTGCACCACGCGGATGCTCGCCTCGTCGATCTCGAGGACCCTGGCGAGCTCGCGGTGCAGGTAGTGCATGACCTGGGTCGAGGAGTACAGCGTGAGCCGGCCGTCCTCGTCGAAGGTGGCCACCGCGCAGTGGGGCTCGATGGGGGCGTGCGTCGAGCCCCGATAGTGCCAGTCGCCCTCGACCACGGCCGCGGCCTCGGTCAGCGCGGCATCGACGTCGCCGAACGCCAGCTCGACCTGCTTGCAGACGTTGTCGGTCCGGGGCCGGTCCTTCCAGTCGCGCTCGTGGACCAGCGGGGCCTCCTCGGCCAGGGCCTCGTCGATGCCGACCACGGCGTCGAGCACCTCGTAGTCGACGTCGATCAGCCGGAGCGCTGCGTTGGCCGTGTCCTCGTCGACCGCGGCCACCGCGGCCACCGCGTCGCCGACGTAGCGGACCTTCTCGGTGGCCAGCGCGTGCTCGTCGGGAGTCCAGGGGATCACGCAGTACGGCGTGGGCAGATCGCGGCCGGTGATCACGCCGAACACCCCGGGCAGGGCCTCGGCCCGGCGGGTGTCGATGGACCGGATCCGCGCGTGGGCGTGGGGGCTGCGCAAGATCTTGGCGTGGGCCATGCGCGGGAAGGTGAGGTCGTCGGTGTACCGCGTGCTGCCGGTCGCCTTGCCGATCGCATCCCCCTTGCGGCCGCGACGCCCCACCACGTTGAACCCGTCGCGGGCATCGCCGTAGGCCATGGGTACGTGGCGCGCGGCGTTGGTCTGGGCCGCTGCGAGCACCGCCTCGAAGATCTTGGTGTACCCGGTGCAGCGGCAGAGGTTGCCCGACAGCGCCTCGGCCACGTCGTCGACCGTGGGGTCGGGGTTCCGCTGGAGCAGCGCGTGGGCCGAGAGGATCATCGCCGGCTGGCAGAAGCCACACTGCAGGGCCCCCTTCGCGTCGAAGGCCCGCTGCAGCGCGCTCGGCCCCTCGGCGTCGGCGAGGCCCTCGATGGTGGTGGTCGCCTGGTCCTGATGGGCCATCGCGAGCGTGCAGCACGCGAGGACGGGCTCGCCGTCGACCAGCACGGTGCAGGCGCCGCAGTCGCCCTTGTCGCAGCCCTGCTTCGACCCCGTGAGACCGAGCGTGTAGCGCAGCACCTCGAGCAGCGTGTGGTGGGCGGGCGCGGCGACCTCGACCTCCTCGCCGTTGACGGTGAGGGAGAAGACCTGTTTCATGGCAGCTCCGCCGAGGGCGTCTCGACCACCTCGGCCCGAAGGACGCGGTCGACGTCGGGGAAGTTGGCGTCGAGCACGGCGTTGCCCTTGGCGATGATGTCCGTCTGCCGGGGGCCGGGACCACGCGGGGCTCCCTCGCCCGTGACGTGCAGCGCATCGACGACGTCCATGCCCTCGACCACCTCGGCGAACGGGGCGAACCCCAGTCGGTCGAGGGAGGTGTTGTCGGTCAGGTTCACGAACAGCTGCGTCGTGCGCGAGTCGGGGACGTTGCGCATGGCGAAGGTGACCCGGCCCCGGGTGTTCGACGACATCACGGGGTCGTCGGGGAAGCCCTCGTCACGCCACGCCTTGGTGACCTTGGGGTTGGCCGCGAGCCCGAACTGCGCCACGAACCCCTCGATGGTGCGGAAGAAGGCGCTGCCGTCGTAGAACCCGGCTTCGACGAGGTTGTAGAACCGGTCGGCCGCGTGCGGCGACCACGCGCGCCGCACCCGCACGAGGATGTCGCCCTCGGAGGTCACGAGCCGCACGTCGTAGACGCTGGGCGCCTGCTTCGTGGCCAGCTTCGGGTTCAGCAGGACGGGCGACGCATCGTCGGCGAGGGCGTAGGTGGGAGTGGTCGTGGCCTGCCGCGGAGCCGCCTCGGCCTCCGGGACTGCCGGGTCCGGAGGGGGCGTCGCCTTTGGACAGCCGGCCATCACGGCCAACCAGATCCACGTCGTCATCGGTGCACCTCAGTCCATCAACGAAAGCACATCCGCTGCCCGACGTTCGAGCTTGTCGTGGCCACCGACGAGCAGGCGCTCGACCTCGGACCGCAGCGTGCGCCGATCGTCGGGGGGCAGCGCCTCGACCGCGTCGAGGGTCGCGAGCTGGATGTCGAGCGATCGCCGACGGAGCCCCCCGATCAGGAGCCCGGGTCGACTGCCCCGACCCCGCAGCACCTTGGCCGCCTGCAGCGCGAAGTTCTCCTCGCCCTCGGCGAGCTGCCAGCCGGCATGGTCCTGGAGGATCGCGACGTGGGGGTCGTCGTCGGTCATGAGGGCGACGATCGCCATCCAGGCCGCTCGACGGACGGACGGGTCGGGGTCGTCCCGCATCACGACCCCGAGCTCGTGGCGCGACTGAGCGTCGGTCCGGTAGGCCGCGTTCTTGATGCCTCGCTTGCGCACCGAGGGGTCGCCGTTGGCGAGGTAACCCTGCAACTCGACGGTCGGCTCCGGTTCGGGCTCTCGAGGGGCCTCGGGCTCGGTGGCCCCGATGGCGGCGATGGCGTCGACGACCTCCTCCAGCGGATCGGGGGCCACGGGCTCCGGCGCATCGGGCTCCGGCAGCGCCGGCAGCGGCACCGGCGACACCACCGCCTGCGGAACCGGCTCGGTGGCCATGGTCAGCGGCTCCTCTCCGGGAGGTTCGGCCGCCACCACGGACGGCGGCGCCTCGGGCTCGGGGATCGGCTCCGGAACGGGTTCGGAGCCCTCGGGTTCAGCCACGATCGGCTCGGTGGGCTCGGGCTCCGCCGGTTCCGGTTCGGGGACCGGCTCGAGCGTGGCCTGGACGGCTGGGGAGGGGATGCGGGGGGCGGTCGTGGGCGGTTCGACGGTCGCCTGGGTCGCGGGAGCCACCGCCGTCGGGGCATCGACGGCCTCGTCGCGGTTCAGCTGCAGAGCCACGATCGCCGCTGTCGCGGCGGCTGCGGCCATCAGGCCCCCGACCAGGATCCCCGCGACGACCACGATGCCGATCCGCGCGCGCCGGGGGAGCGGAGTGCCGGGAGCGCCGGAGCGGACGATCGACGCCGCGGGATCGGCCTCCGGATCGCTCTCCGCCGGGTTCATCGTGGTCTGGCTCGTCGTCGACCGATGGCTGATCGGCGGCGCGGCGTGCTCGCGGGGCCGGACGTTGTCGAACGGGACGGGGCTGCTCAACGGAGGCCGTCCGCCGAGCCAGAGCCGGCGCAGCTCGTCGACGGTCTGGGGGCGATCGGCGACGTCGACCTGCAGCGCCGCCTCGATGGCCGCGACCATGCCCGGCGGCGTGCCCGGGCGCCGCTCGAGGATCGGCGTGTAGCGGGCCTCGGCGACCTGGTTCAGCGTGTCGAGCAGGTCCTCGCCCTCGAACGCGCGCTCCTTCGTGAGCAGCTCGTAGAGGATCGCCCCGAGCGCGAAGATGTCGGCCGTGGTCCCGATGTTCTTTGAGTCGCGCGCCTGCTCCGGGGCCATGTAGTTGGGCGTGCCCATGGTCACGCCGGTGCGGGTGTGGCCCGAGTGGTTGCCGTCGCCCGCCAGCACCTTCGCGATCCCGAAGTCGGCGACCTTGGGGATCCAGGTGTCGTGCGAGGGCTGCAGCAGGATGTTCGCGGGCTTCAGGTCGCGATGCACGAGCCCGTGACGGTGCGCCTCCTCGACTCCGCGCAGGATCCCCTGGGCGAGGTGGTCGGCCTGGGCGAGGGTGGGCGGCGACTCGATGAGCAGCTCGTCGAGGTTGGGTCCCTCCACGAACTCCATGATGAGCCCAGGGGCGCCGCTGGTCAGGGTGACGAGGTCGGTCACCTTCACCACGTTCTCGTGCTGCAGAGAGGCCTGCAGCCGCCCTTCCATGAGGAGCCGCGAGCGAATGGTGCTGGACGCCACGCTGAGCACCTTGAGCGCGTGGGCGGTGCCGAGCTGCTGGTGCCGGACCTTCACCACCGTGGCCATTCCGCCCTGGCCGACGAACGACTCGACGACGTAGCGGTCGATCACGGTTCCGGGGTTCAGCGCTTCGACATCCATCGGGGCCGCTCCGTAGGCCGCCCACCCGGCCTGGCGGACAGCGAGAACAGGATACCCGCCGACTTGTCGCGTAGCCATGGCGAGACCCCCACCACGGCCCGTCGCTTCGGCGTCGACCTATCGACACGCAACCCCACCCTTCTCCGAACCCGATTGTTCTGGCGCTGCTGAAGCACGGCCGCCGTCAGCGTCACCAGGCGCCCGGTGAGCGCGACCGCGGCGAGCTGGCGGCGCTCCGCCTGGGTCAGCTCCGTGGCATCGGGAGCGGCGGCCAGACTGGCGGCGAGGTCCACGGCGGCCGCGGCGGACGCGGTGTAGCCGAACACGGGCAGCGGGGCGTCGGCCAACTTGTCGAGCGCGTGGGCCGAGGTGAGCGAGGTGAACGCCATCGTGGGGATGGCGACGGCCTCCATGGTGCCGCCGAACCGGTAGAGCCCCGGCAGATCGGCGAGACCGCCGATGACCTCGAGCGTGACCCCGACGGCTCCGACCGCCGCGGCGACCCCGTAAGCCCCGCGGGAACGCCGTTCCCGCTCGAGGAACCGCTCCTTGCTGGGATCGAACACGTTGGCCGGCTCGGGGGGCGGACTGGCGAGCGCCTCCGGATCGGGGTCTGCCGCCAGCGCGGGAGCGAACACCAGCCATCCGAGACTCATGCGGAGACCCCCTCACTCACTCGGGCTTGTCGCCGCAGAACGCGAGCTGTCCACAGTCGACGACATAGTTGACGTCGAGCTCGTCGGCGGTGCAGTCGAAGAAGGCGCCCCAGGTCTCGACCTGGTCGATGCACAGCTCGAGGAAGCTCTCGTTCTCGGCGCGAACACAAGGTCGCCCGGCGGTCTGCTCGCGACAGGCGCAGAAGGCCGCGATGCCCTGCAGACAGCGCTCCTCGCGGACCAGGAGGCCCGAGTCGACGGGTTCGTCCGGCGTGCTCCGGACCCAGAGGTCCACGATCCCGCAGCCCGACGCGAGCAGCGCTACCGAGACGAGGGCGGGGGTCCTCAATGGCCGTCGGGGATCGGACGCGCCGGCGGGGTCGAGAACTCGCCCACGATCTCGCTGAACAAGCTGCTCACGGTGTCGCTGGCCGGACTGTTCGCGGCCCAGATGCCCACCAGGCCGACGACCGTGATCGACGCGGCGAGGGCCGTCGCGGCCATCCACGAGCCGTTCGCCTGACGCCGCACGGGCTTGTCGCGGCCAGCGCCCCGGAGGACCGCCGGCTGGACCACGGTGGCTGCGGCCTCCTCGGTGAGGTGGCCGTCGGCGTAGAGGAACTGCACGAGCCGCTCGGCCGGTGCCACGGTGCCGAAGCGCGCGAGCTCGTCCTGAAGCGCATTGCGGAAGTCGCCGGCGGACTTGTAGCGGCGGGAGGCCTCTGTTGCGAGGCCCTTGTGGATCACGTTGGAGAGGCTGCGCGGAACGTGTGGGTTCACCGACCGCAGCTGCGGAATGCGCCCCTCGAGGATGCTCCGGTAGATCACCTCGGGCTGCTGGCCCTTGGGGAACATGGGCTCACCGGCGAGGCAGCGGTACAGCGTGGCGGCGAGGCTGTAGCTGTCTGCCGCGACCCCGGCCTCTTCGCCGCGCAGGACCTCGGGCGCCATGTAGGTCGGCGTACCCACGAGCATACCGGTTCGGGTCAGCACCTCGAGCTCGTCGCCGCGGGCGATGCCGAAGTCCATGAGCTTCACCTCGCCGCTGCGCGAGATCATGATGTTCGCTGGCTTGACGTCGCGGTGGATGATGCCGTGCATGTGCGCGTGCTGGAGCGCGTCAGCCGTCGCCGCCCCTACGATCAGCGCCACGTCGATGGGCAGCGGTCCGTTCTTGAGGAGGTCGCGAAGGTCGTAGCCGTCGACGTACTCGAGGGCGAGGTAGGAGGTGCCGCGCCACGAGAAGAGGTCGTAGACCCCGCAGATCGCGTGGTGGGAGAGCTGGGCAAGCACCTTGCCCTCACGCTCGAACCGCTCCTCGAGCTCCTGGATGAGGTCGTCTTCGGCGTCGTCGGGAGGAACCAGTCGCTTGAGCGCGCACGCGCGGCCGAGCTGCTGGTGGTAGCCCAACAGGACCTCCCCCATGCCGCCCGACGCAATCTTGTCTTCGATGTCGTAGGGACCAATGCGCCTCGGCGGCGGTCGCTTGGAAGCCACGCTCCCCCCGGTCGTCGCCATTTCTTATCATGTTGCCTTCGCGGGGTCCGTCCGAGGCCGGTCAAAGGGATAGGACACAGCACCGGGATCCGCGATGGACGATCGAGCCGACGACACCGAAGAGGCCGAGCGCTCCGAACCCTCGGCCTACGGTGCGCCCGGCGACTCCAGCGTGCTCGAAGCCCCGGTTCGCATGCTGCGCTGGGCGTGGCTCTGGGTGTGGACACGGCGCGGCATCAAGGGCGTTGGTGGGCTGATCCTGCTCTTGTTGGTCGTCGTGTTCGGCTACAGCCGATCCGACGACTTCCAGCATCGAGTCAGGCAGGTGCTGGAGACCACCGCCAGCGACGCCTTGTGCGAGGACGTCACGGTCGGGCGCGTGAACCTGTCGCTGTGGCGCCCCGGGTTCACGGCCCTCGATCTCACGGTGACCGGGCGCGAGACGGGCAAGACCATCCTCGCCGTCGATCGCGTCAAGGCACCGGTGCGGCTGGGTTGGTCGGGACCCGCCCTCGGCCGCCTGTTCGTCGAGGGACTGTTCGTCGGACTCCATCTGGACCAGAAGGGGCGCCTGGTCGAGTTCTCGAGCTGCGAGGTCCCCCGACCACCCGGGAAGCCCCTTCGGAAGCTTCCGTTCAGCGGGCTTCACGTCGTCGGGGCCTCGCTCCGCGTCGATCACGCCGAAGGCTACCTGGCGATCGACGACCTGCAGGTCGAGCCTCGCAACGGCGTGGCCGACGTGCGAGCCGATCTCGCCTACGAGGTGCGCGGGGTGGAGGGTCGCGCGCGCCTGGAATGGCCCGGGGCGAAGATCGGTGGCGAGCGGATCGTCGTCCCGAGCTTCGCGATCGATCTGCCCATGGTGTCGATCGGGGGCACCCTGGGATGGCACGCCGGGCGCCTCGACACCGACCTGACGGCTCGCGTGCAGCTCGAGGAGCTGCACCCTTGGCTCGAGGAGCCACGAGCCCTCGAGGGGGCCGTAGACCTCGACCTGGAGCTCGCTGGGGAGGCCAGCGATCCCGAGCTGGTGGTGGCCGGGGCCGTCGAGGACCTCGAAGTGCAGGTCGAGGGCGTGCTGCGCCCGGTCCTGCGGCACCGCATCGGCGACGTGAAGCTGGCCGCGAGGGCCGCCCGTGACGGAGTGCGCGTCGAGGAGGTCATCTGGGAGCGGGGCGAGGGCTCCGTCAAGGCGTGGGCCACCATCTCGCCCGACGGCAAGGTCACCGACGGACACGCCATCGGCGACCGCATGAAGTTCGCCGACCTCCTGGTCGACTTCGACTCTGCCCCGACCCCTTGGGTCGACATGACGATGGACGCGGAGATCAACTTCGACGGCACCCTCGATCCTCTGCGACTCTCGGGACCCTTCGACTTCGCGGTCGCCGAGCTGGAGGTGGGAGACCGACCCATCGCCGATCCGGCGGCCGAGCGTCTCCTCGCCATCCCTCACGCCCACGCGCGCGGCACCATCACCTTCGAGCCCCGCAAGGTCACGCTGGTGGCGCCGACCGTGCGCGCGCCTCGCAACCAGGCGAGCGCGGTGATCGAGATCGGGACCGGACCCCGCGGCCCACTCGATCTGGAGTTCGACGTGTGGGGGGCCGACCTCCGGGACTTCCAGCCGCTCGCGGGCACCAACCTCCAGGGCCAGGGCCAGGTCTCGGGACGCATCTGGGGGCCGTTCAACGAGCTGCAGATCGACGGCGAGGGCCACCTCCGGGGCTTCGAAGTCCTCGGCGTGCCCTACGCTGACGAGCTGACCGCCCGCGTGCGCTCCCCCGAGATGAAGTCGCTGCACCTCGACGACGCGGTCGCGCGGCGCGGGCGTACGACCTACCGCGGCCGCTACAGCATCGACTTCCGGCCGCCGCTCTCGATGTCGACGGACATCACGTTCGACGAGGGCCGCATCGAGGACGTGATCGGCATGTTCGTCGACCTCGACGGTGGGTTCACCGGCAACCTCGTCGACGGGTCGCTCGTCTTCGACGGGCCGCTGTACCACCTCGACGGCCGGAGCGAGCTCACCCTGTCGGACGTCGCGCTGTACGGGGAGCAGTTCGCGACGGGCTCGGGGCGGGGCTTCCTCGATGATGGGACGTTCACCCTCGACGACCTGCGCCTTCGTCGGGAGGGAGCTCGCGGCGGCCTCACTCTGCGGGGGTCGGTCGACCGCGAGTGGGCGCTCGACATGCAGCTCGTGGGTGACGGACTGCGGCTCGAGAACCTCGACCGGCTGGACGACGTCGAGTTGCCGATGTCCGGCTTGCTCGCCCTGCGGTCCCGAATCACCAACACGCTGTTCGACCCCTCGCCCGACGGCCGGATCTGGATCACGGACGTCCGCTACGCCGGCGAGCCCGTTCGCGACTCGCTCGTCGTCTTCGACACGGAGGAGGGCGTCGCGCAGATCTCCGGCAACCTGTTCGGCAACACCGTGCGCATCGAGCGCGGCTCGACCTTCGGGTGGTGGGAGCGCCAACCCTACGCCGTCCAGCTGGAGCTCGTGCGGGCGCCCGCCCACGTGCTGTACCCGCGGGGCGCCGACGGTTCACCGATCCGCGCCGAGACGACGGGTCGGGTGGCCCTCGGCGGCACGCTCGCCGAGGGCCGACCCCAGTGGGTCGACGTCGAGCTCTCGGGGGTCAGCGTCGACGTCGAGGGGCAGCGCCTGGCCAACGAGGAGGGGCCGTGGTCGTTTCGGATGGATGGCCCGAGGTTCGCGGCGGAGAACGTCAACTTGCGAACGGCACGAGCCAAGGAGCCGACCACCCGCTTCAACCTCGGCGCCACCCGCGACGGGGACCTGCTGCTCCTCGGTGAGGGGTTCGTCGACCTCGATCTGCTCCGCGCCGCGGTACCGGGCCTGGCCCGAGCCTCCGGGCGGGCCAACGTGAGGTTCGAGGCCCTCGGCACGCCACCCGAGGTCGACGCGGTGGCGCGCGTGACCCTCGACGCCAACCTGCTTCGCCACGAGTCCGCACCGATCCTCTTCGAGGACGTGAAGGGCCGCATCGACGTTCGCAGTGAAGGCATCACCGTTCACGGCGTCACCGCTGGGCTCGGGGGGGGCACGTTCTCGGTCGGCGGCGACATCGAGAGCCGTGACTGGCTGCCCGTGCGCTACGGGCTCGAGATGAAGGCGCGGGACGCCCAGGTGCAGTGGGTCGACAGCCTGCCCCCCGCCATCGGCAACGGCACCTTCACCTTCGACGGCCCCACCGACGCGCTGCTCATGTCGGGCGACATCGACGTCACCGACATGACGTGGTCCGACCGCATCGACTGGGAGAGCTGGCTCTTCGAGCTGCAGAGCTCCCTGCTCACCGACGCCGCCCCGCCGGACGGGGAGAGCCTGTTCGCCCTGAACGTCGCGATCGAGGCCGATCGCACGATCCGCATGGAGAACAACGTCGCCGAAGGGGTGGCGAGCGCGGACCTGCGGATCATCGGCGACACCAACCGTCCAGGTCTCGTGGGCACGGTCACGGTGCAGGAGGGGCTCGCCTTCCTCCAGGACCGGGAGTTTCGCATCGACCGCGGCAACCTGCTGTTCAACGATCCGTGGACGTGGGATCCCCAGCTCGACATCGTGCTGGAGACCGACGTGAACAGCCAGGGCCAGCTCTTCCGCATCAACTACCGGGTCAACGGACCGTTCTCCGACTGGACGAGCACCGCGAGCTCCGACCCGCCTCTGCCCCAGTCCGACGTGAACATTCTGCTGTGGTACGGAGTGACCCTCGACGAGCTCCAGGATCAGGGCTCGCTGTCGGCGGCGGTCATCGCGCTGTCCGATCTGCTGGTCACCGGGCTCGTCTCTGGAGGTCGCGGCGGCATGTTCGGCACCGAGCTCCCGGACATTCTCCAGCCCGACCGGATCGATCTCGTGACCGGCGTCAACTCCTGGGGCGACTACTCGAGTGATCCCAGGCTCGTGGTCGACAAGCGGCTGCGAGAGTTCGGCGACCTGGACTTTCGAGCGGACTTCAACCTGCGCAGTCGCGACACCTACTTCTCGCTCGGCCGGCGGCTCGGGGGGGCGTGGACCCTGTCCGCCTGGTATTCGACCCTGCAGCGCAACCGAGCGCTGTCGATTGGAGGCTCCGCCGGGCTCGACGTGAACGCCCAGTGGGAGATCGAGTGAGTTTGCGTTGTTCCTCGTCCTCTGGGTCCTGACCGCGCTAGCCGCCCCCGACGACGCCACGGGTGCCTGGTGGCGAGGCGTGATGCTGGCGGACGTCGACCTGCGCTCGGAGGACGGGGCACTGCCCGAAGAGGACCTCGAGCTGCTCCTCGAGGCGAAAGACGGGGAGCCCCTCGACCCCGCCGACATTCAGGCCGACCTCGCGACGCTCTACCGGGTGGGGAACTTCCGCGCGGTGGAGGCCACGGTGGAGCCGTGGCCCTACCAGCTCCCCAACGGCGAGACCATCGAGGTCGCGCACCTCACCTACCGGGTCTACGCGGCACCCGAGATCGTGAGGGTCACGATCATCGGCAACAAGCGCTTCTCCGACCGCGAGATTCGCGACGTGATCGGGCTCGTCGACGGTCAGGAATTCTACCTCGACCTCGACGGGCCGCCGGTCGAGGAGCGTCTGCAGACCTGGCTCGCTCGCCAAGGCTACCCCGAGGCCGAGGTCGAGGTGAAGGCGACGTCTCCGGTCACCGATCCGGACCGGCAGTTCGTCAGCGTCAGCGTCGACGAGGGGATCCCGGACATCGTCGAGTCCATCCAGTTCATCGTCAGCGGCGAGTCTCCGGTTTCGGAGCGCAAGCTGCGGCGGTGGGCGAAGCGGGTCGACCTCGAGGAAGGTCGGCCGCTGGCCGCGGCGAGCCTGAAGGACGCACGAGAGCTCATCAAGAAGCGGCTCGGGCTGGTCCAGCGAACGCCCTTTCGCAAGGCGCGGGGCCTCGTGGAAGCTCGCGTGACCACGCTCGCAGCCGGTCCGGTGGGCCTCAAGGAGGTCACCGTCAGCATCGAGCCTGGATCGCGGCTGGTCATCGAGCCCCACGGAATCGACCGTCGAGCGGTTCGGCGCGCGCTGTCCATCGACCCACGGGTGAGGCTGACGGCAGGATTCCTCGACTCTGCTCCGGGAGAACTCGAGAAGTACCTTCAGGAACGCGGCTGGTACTCCGCGGAGGTCGACGTGTCGCTGGAGGAGGAGCCAGGCGTCAACCGCCTGGTGGTGAACGCCCGGCTCGGGCCGCGGCACAGCATCGGGCCGCGCTTGCCGTTTCCGCACCGGCTCGGGAGCTCCCACGCCGGCATCGAGTTCGACTTCGACGTCACCGACCTCGAAGAGCGCTCCACTCGACTCGAGCGCGATCTCCAGTCGCTGTTCTTCCTCGCGTCGCCGGACGTGCTGAGCCGACACCACTACACCACCGAGGCCATGGAGGCGGGGCGGGACAAGGCCGAGACCCTGCTCGTCAAGCGTGGGCACCTCGACGCGGAGATCACGATCGAGGAGCCGTCGATCCGCCAGCGAAAGGGGCTCGGCGTGCTGCTCGGGCGACTGATCGGTCGGAAGCCAGCTCGTCGGATCCGGCCGTCGGTGAGGGTCACGTTGGGTCCGGTGACCCGGCTCGGAGCGTTCCAGGTCGAGGGACTGGCGCCCGAGGTCGGGCGGCGGGCGGCGGAGTACCTGAGCTCGGCGCTCGGGCGCGAGGTTCGCGTTCCCCTGTCGGACGAGGACGCGGAGCAATGGGCGGCCGTGCTCCTCGGGCGGGCACCGCAGGAGCGGCTGGTCGACGGCCCCTACTCGCCGCAGGAGATCGAGGCGATCCGCGAGCTCGTCGTGTCCGCGCACCAGGCCGAGGGCTACCTCGAGGCCGATGCGCGCGTCTCCACGACCGCCATCGGGGAGGACGCGAGGCAGGCGATCATCCTCGTGGATCCGGGCACCAAGGTGAAGCTCCGGAGCATCGCGACCCAGGGACGACGACGGACCAAGCGGCGGGTGATCGTGAACACCATCGACCTCGATCCCGGCGATGCCCTGCGCCTCTCTCCGTCCCCCACCCCGGTGGGCGATCGCGAGGCGCCCCGGACCCTCGAGGACGTCCGCAACGACCTCTACGGTCTCGGCGCGTTCGAGGCAGTGGTGCTCCAGGCGGTAGGCGACGAGGAGTACCGTGATCTCCTCGTGCGGGTCAGCGAACAGTCGCGGTGGCGGTTCGAGCCGGGGCTCGGGCTATCGACCGACCAGGGACTGCGGCTGCTGTTCAACGGCACTCGGGAGAACCTGTTCGGGCTCACCCACCGCCTGCGGGCCCAGCTCCTCGGCAGCGTCGACCTGCAGGGACCCCAGATCGATTCGCTCCGCACGACCTTCAACCCACCCGAGCTGCGGGCCTCGCTCGACTACACGGCGCCCAGGTTCCCGTTGCCGAGCCAGGACTTCGTGGCCGACCTCGTCCTGCGGGACTGGCGTCAGGAGAGGACCTGGCGGTTGACTCGCACTGGAGGGGGGCTTCGGGTGCTCACGAACCTGGGCTCCCGCGAGCGCACCCAGGTCGGGGTCGGCGTGCGACTCGAGTACCGCGGGCTCTCGCAGGTCGCCCCCGCGATCGTGCTCCCGGGAGAGCCCTGGGAGCTCGGCGACGACGGGACCTACCGTCCGCGGTTCCAGGGCGCGCTCACGGGGCAGCTGGTCTGGGATCAGCGCAACGATCCGCTCACCCCCACCAAGGGCATCCTGCTCTCGGTCAACGGCGAGCTGGCCCCGGGGCTGGCCTTTCAGCGGTGTGCGGAGCGGGCGAACCTCTTCACCTGTGCGAGCGAGGAGCTCCGCGATCAGCGCAGGACGCGGTTCGTCAAAGCAGAAGCGCGCTTCTCGGGGTTCCGGCGAGTGAGTCGGTCGGGGCTGCTCCTGAAGACGGTGGGGCGGCTCGGGTACATCCGCATGCTGTCCCCGACCGGGGAGCTCGACGCGACGGTTCCCGGCCTCGAGGATCGGTTCCGACTGGGGGGAACGGGCTCGCTGCGCGGATTCCGTCGCCACGGGGTGGGGCCACACAATCGCGTCGAGGACCTCGTGGTGCAGTCTGCGCCCTCGCTCCAGCCAGCGCTGGGCGCCACCCTGGCCGACCGGGACAACCGGTGGGTCCCCACCGGCGGCGACACGCTCGCGGTGGCCGGGGCGGAGCTCGTCGTGCCCCTGCCCGCGCTCGGACTCTCAGCCTGGGACGGCTACTCGCTGGCTGCCTTCGTCGAGGTCGGCAACACCTGGTTGCTCGCGCTGCCCGACGACGTACCGCCGCCGTCGAGCGACACGATCGAGAGCCCGAGTCGCGCGTGGCGAAACGTGAACCCGTTCCTGCGCTGGAGCTTCGGCATCGGGGGCCGTCGTGACTCCCCGATCGGGCCCATCCAGATCGACTTCGCCCTGAACCCCCAGCGCTTCGGGGTTGGCGACACCGCGCGGTTCCTGAGGGACCAGCTCCGCGAGGAGTGGTTCCGCTTCCACGTCACGCTCGGCGAACTCTTCTAGAGCGCGGGCGGCTGCAGGACCGGGTGCCGCTTCGCTACTGCCTCCACGTCGACGTCCCGGCCTCGCAGGTGGCGCTCCGCGAAGGCCACCGACACCGCCGCCACCGCACGAAGCTTGGCCTCGAGCGGGCCCGGACCGATCTGGGAGTCGGGGAACACCGCGCGCAGCAACGCTGGACGCACGAGCAGGCCCAGATCCGAGAGATCCAGGTGGCCCGCGGTGGGGAGCGTGTAGACGTACCGGGGGCCCTCGGCGCGGGCGATCAGGTCGTCGATGGGCGCCCAGACGACGTCGAGCGCGTCGGCCATTCGGGTCCGACCGGCGAGGAACACGAGCAACGGGGCCTCGACGGGCTGGAGATCCGGATCCCCGAACGGCGGCCCGTCGAGGTTGACGATCGCCACGCAGCGAGGCTCGTCGTCGCAGTACGTCGCTGCGAGCCCGCCGCCGAAGCTGTGGCCCGCGAGCAGCACCCGGTCGGTCGACACCCCGAGTCGGTCGGGCAGATCGTCGAGAATGGCCCGCAGATCGTCGGCGACCACCTCGTGGGCGAGCCGAAACGCCGGGTCGTCCACGAACGCGACAGGGTCGGAGGCGCGCCCGAGCGCGGATCGCCACGCCGACGACGCCGGGGCCGACGTGCCGTCGGGGAAGTCGGGGCGGAGCGCGACCGGAGGATGGTCCGCGGCCACGACGGTGTAGCCGTGGCTCGCGAGCTCGCGAATCCAGGTGAGGTAGGCGTGCCTCCGACCCTGTGTACCGTGGACGAACACGGCCACCGGCCCCGGTGGGCCGTCGGACGGGGTCCACGCCTGGACGGGAATGCGGCGGTCGCGGGGCTCGTCGGCGAGCGGGTCGAGCCGCCCCCTGTCTACGAGCACCCAGGCTCGTGTCACCACCGCGCGAGGGCCCGTGGGCTCGAGCTCGCGATCGGGCACTGCCCACACGAGAACGAGCACGACGAGCGCGAAGGCCGCGACGAACAGTCCCCCAACGAGCCGCCAGCGCATTCCGCCCTCCGATCAGGCGGCCCTGGCCTCCGCCCACCACTCGATATCGCCGACCCGACGTCGAGTCCGGGACTTCAGGAGCTCGACCAGCTCCTCGTGCGTTCGACCGCGAAAGTTGACGAGGTGCTCGGCCATCTTGTCGTAGTTCTGGGTCATCAGCCAGACGAACAGCTGCTGGTTGCTGTTCACCCCGTCGAAGACGAGCGCGTCTTGACGAGCGAACTCGTCGCGGTGGTCATCGTACCACTGCGCCATCTCGGACCAGTGCAGGTTCGCCTTGATGTGGTGGACGATGTGGTAACCATCGTTGTAGCAGCGGTGATTGTAGCGGGTGTTGACGAGGCAGGTGCTGTTCCGGTAAGGGTTGCCGGGGTCGTCGACGTCGACGAAGGCGTGCTGGGTGAAGTTGCCGCTCATCATCAGCAGGCGCATGGCCAGGAGCGGCAACACGAACACCGCGACCGTGGCCATCGGGTTCACGAACATCATCACCACGACGAACGCGAGCCAGGCGAGCTCACCCGCGAACAACCGGCGCCGGAGCTTCCGGAGCTTCGGCTTCGACAGATACGTCCACAGGTTGACGTGACCACCCAGCAAGAACCGGAAGGCGTAGTGAAGCCAGTGGGCGAAGCGGTCTCGCTGGTAGGGCAGGGTCGACGAGAGGTCGTCCTCGAGGTTGTTCTCGGGGTGGTGCATGCCGATGTGGTGCACGTAGAAGCTGGTCGGCGTGTGCCCCATGAACGGGCCCAGCACCCACGGGATGACGAGGTTCCAGGCCCCGTGCTCTCTCCTGAACAGCACCCGGTGACACACCGCGTGGAGCATCAGCGTGTAGGGTGCCGCGAAGGTCGCAATCGCCCACACCAGGTAGAAGGGCGTGAGGACAATCACGAGCCAGCTCGGCAGGAAGTAGAGCAGGACCGCGACAGGCACCAGTGTGGTCAGCATCCACACCGACCTCTGCACGAAGATGAGATCGCGTTCGTCGCGCAGCTTCGGCAACATCCACTGCTCGATGACACTGAGTCGCTCGGGCCGCTCCCAGCGCGGATCGGTTGTCGGGCTCGCGGTTCCTGGCATCTGTCCTCCGGAGGGCACGCTCCTTAAGGGGTGTAGCCGACTCTGTCTCCCCACCAGGACGATTGTGTCGGACGTCCCACCAGATCGGAACTCCGAACGAACACGATGATCGTTGTCCAGAAATTGTTCAATGGAAGGCTCTCGTCGTCCCGAAGCTCGGGCACCTCGGGCGCGGCCCGACGCTCCCCCGGTTGGAGCTGGTCGTCAGGTCCGCGCGACGGCGATGCCGATCTCGACCGCCCCGTGGACGGTGTTGAGGGTCGAGTCGCCCGCCCCGTCGACGATGTCGATCGACGTCGCGAGCACCTCGCCCGCGACGTAGTCGCGCTGGCCCTCGATCGCCTGACGCAGCCTCGCGTCGGGGGAGGTCACGGTGAGCGCAACCCGGTCGGTGACCTCGAGCCCCTGGTCCTTGCGGGCCTGCTGGGCCGCGCTCACGAGCTCTCGCGCCATCCCCTCGGCCACCAGCTCGTCGGTGAGCGCAGTGTCGAAGGCGACAATCAGCGCGCCCTCGGTCTCGATCACCACGTCCTCGCGGGACTCCCGCCGCACGTCGACGTCGGCCTCCGCGATCGCCTCGCCGAGAACCTCGATGGTCTCTCCGGCCTGCAGGCGAGCGTACTCCTCGGCCCCCCAGGCGGAGATGACCTTGGCCGCGTCCTTCATCTGCTTGCCAAAGCGCTTGCCGAGCGTCTTGAAGTTGGGCTTGCAAGTGAGGATGGCGAGCTCGTGGCCCTCGGCCTGCACCACGACCTCCTTGACGTTGAGCTCGTCGGCGATGATCGCGGCCTGGGCCTCGACCGCCCCGAGCACCGGCGCATCGTGATGAACGACGGTGAGCGACGCCAGCGGCTGGCGCGTCTTGAGCTTGTGCCGCTCGCGGAGCCGTCGTCCGAGCCGCACGATGTCCCGCGACCACTGAACCTGCGCCTCGAGCTCGCGGTCGATGACCGACTCGTCGACCTCGGGCCAGTCGCAGAGGTGCACCGAGTCGGCGTCGCCCTCCTGGCAACCCGGGGCGACGACGAGCGACTGGTAGAGCGCCTCGGTCGCGAACGGCAGGATCGGCGCCAGCACCTTGGTAAAGGTGACCAGGGTGTCGTAGAGCGTCGCATAGGCGCACGCCTTGTCGTGGCGGGCCTCTGGCGTGTCGCCCGCCCGCCAGAACCGCCGCCGAGACAGCCGGATGTACCAGTTGGTGAGGTCGTCGATGAAGGACAGCACGCGCGGCACGACGTTGTAGAGGTGGTAGAGCTCCATCTCCCGGTCGACGTCGGCGACGAGGGACTGGATGTGGCTGACGAGCCAGCGGTCGAGCTCGGGCCGCTCGGCCACCGGCGGGCGTTCGGCGGTCGGCGCCCACTCGTCGATGTTCGCGTACTGCACGAAGAAGCTGTGCGCGTTGTGCAACGGCAGCAGCACGGTGCGAACCACCTCCTGCACCCCCTGCTCGGCGAACTTGAGCTTCTCGGCACGCACCACTGGGCTGTTCACGAGGTAGGCCCGCAGGGCATCGGCACCATACGCGTCAAGGATCTGCTCGGGAGGCGGGAAGTTCTTCTTGGACTTGCTCATCTTCGAGCCGTCCTCGGCGAGCACCATCCCGTTGACGACGACGTTCTCGAAGGGCGAGCGCTCGAAGAGCGCAGTGCCCAGTGCGAGCATGGTGTAGAACCACCCTCGTGTCTGGTCGAGGCCCTCGGCGATGAACTGGGCGGGGAAGCGCCGATCGAAGGTGTCCTCGCCCTCGAACGGATAGTGGCTCTGCGCGTAGGGCATCGACCCCGACTCGAACCAGCAGTCGAAGACCTCGGGGATGCGCCTCATCGTGCCCGCGCACTCTGAACACGTGAAGGTGAGGTGATCGATGCGGTGGGGGTGCAGGTCGTCGACCGTGGCCCCGCTGCGCTCCTCGAGCTCGGCCACGGATCCGATACAGACCCGGTGCTCGCACTCGCTGCACTGCCAGATCGGGATGGGGGTGCCCCAGAAGCGGTTGCGCGAGACGTTCCAGTCCCGGGCGTCCTCGAGCCAGTTCCCGAACCGCTTGCTCCCCACGAAGTCGGGCACCCAGTGGATGGTCTGGTTGTTCGCGACCATGCGCTCGCGAAGGTCGGAGACGCGCACGAACCACGCCGGCAGGGCCTTGTAGATGAGGGGGGTCTCCGACCGCCAGCAGTACGGGTACTGGTGGACGAGGGTGTCGTGGCGGAACAGCCGGCCCGCCTTCTTGATCCAGCGGATGAGGTCAGGGTCGGCGTCCTTCACGTTGCGGCCCGCAAAATCGCCGACCGCCTCGGTGAACCGCCCCTCGTCGTCGACCGACTGGAGCACGTCGATGCCCGCGGCGCGGGAAGCCACGAAGTCCTCCTCACCGAAGTCGGGCGCCATGTGCACGAGGCCGGTGCCGTCGTCGGTGGTGACGTGCTCGGCCTCGATGACCACGAACGCGTTGGGCCGGTCGACGAAATAGGGGAACAGCGGCTCGTAGCGAGTGCCGACGAGATCGGACCCCTTCAGCCGCTCGACGACCTCGGCCTCCTTGCCGAGGACCGCCTCCACCCGCGCCTCGGCGACCACGTAGACGGTCTCGTCGTCGGCGCGGCGGGCCCGCACGTAGTCGATGTCGCTGCCCACCGCGATGGCGAGGTTGCTCGGAAGGGTCCACGGCGTGGTCGTCCAGACCAGCAGGACGTCCTCCGACTCCCTTGCGGGCATCGCCACGGTGATGGCGGGGTCCTGGACCTCGCGGTAGTCGCTGTTGGCCTCGAAGTTGGACAGCGACGTCGACAGGCGCCACGAGTACGGCATGACCCGGAAGTCGCGGTAGACGAGCCTCTTGTCCCAGAGCTGGCGGAACACCCACCACACGCTCTCCATGAAGGACAGGTCCATCGTCTTGTAGTCGTCGTCGAAGTCGATCCACCGCCCGAGGCGACCCACGATGCGCCGCCACTCCTCGGTGTAGGTGAGCACGTTGGCGCGGCACGCCTCGTTGAACTTGTCGATGCCGTAGCTGCGGACGTCGGAGGGGCCCGAGAGCTCGAGCTCCTTCTCCATCAGCATCTCGATGGGCAGGCCGTGGGTGTCCCACCCGAACCGACGCTCGACCCGATAGCCGCGCATCGTCCAGTAGCGCGGGACCACGTCCTTGATGGTGCCAGGTACCAGGTGACCGTAATGGGGAAGGCCCGTGGCGAAGGGCGGACCGTCGTAGAACGAGAACGACTTCGAGGGGTCGCGCCGTGAGACCGACCGCGCGAACGCGTCAATCCGGTTCCACAGCTCGAGGATGCTCGCCTCCTGAGCGGGAAAGTCCGGATCGCGGGTCACGGCGGGAAACGCGGGCATGGGAGCACTCCGATCGGGCCGGGACAGCCCGTCCACGCTCCGTATCGGGGGTCCGCGCGGGCGTCCAAATCAGCGAAGGTGCTCGATCACGGCCGCGATGGGGTCCAAGGCAGACGCCCCCAGCCGCTCGGCCCGACCCGGCGACCACCCCACGTCGGGGTGAGGCCGATTGGCCGTGTCCTTGAAGGGCTGCTCGAGCGTGAGCGCGAGGCAGTCGAAGCGCTGGGCGACCTGATTGGTGCACATGGTGAGGTTGGCCTGCCCGGGCACGGTCCTGGGGTACCCGTGGGTCTTCTGCATGTCGGGGTTGGCCGCGACGTACGCGTCGACGAACCGTTCCTGCAGGTCGGCGAGTCGCTCGCTCCAGCCCGGAATGCCCTCCGCACCGGCGAGGAAGTTGTAGGGCAGCTCCTCGTCGCCGTGCACGTCGAGACACAGGTCGACCCCGGTAGCGTCCATGTGGTCCCGGACCAGCTTCACCTCGGGACTCCGCTCCAGGCTGGGCTCGTGCCACTCGCGATTGAGGTTGGCGCCCGCCGCGTTGTTGCGGAGGTGGCCGCGAAACGAGCCGTCCGGGTTCACGTTCGGTACGACGTGGAAGGTCGCGAGCTCCCGGAGCCTGGAGGCCAGGGCATCCTGGGCGTCGGTGAGTCGCCGCAGGAAGCCCTGCATCCACCACTCGGCCATGGCCTCGCCGGGGTGCTGGCGAGCGATGACCCAGATGGCGCGCGGGCCGGTGCCCAGGCGAAGCAGGTCGAGATCCCGACCGTCGACGGTGGCGCCGAGCCGCTGCAGCGTCACCCCGTCGGCCACCTGGCTGTGAGCGAGGAGGTTCTGGTGCTGCTCGAGGGTGAAGGGGGCAAAATACGCGTACCAGACGACGTCGGCGGTGGGCGTGTGTCGGATGTGCAGCTGGCCGTCCTCGTAGGTCGTGGGAACGCGGAACCAGTGGCGCCGGTCCACGCTCGCGACCGCCTGGTAGCCGTGCCACGCCTTTGCGTAGGAGCACTCCGACGCGTTGACGATTCGCAGGTGCACCGGTGCGTTGCGGGCTCCCGTCATCCGGAAGTGGAACCACTGCAGGTGATCTCCACCTGCATCCCGCCGAATGGCGAGTCGTACGTCCCCCGCGTCGCGCGCATCGAGGACCTCGATGTTGCCGGAATCGAACGCGTCACTAAATTGAATCATGGAGCCTCCAACCCGGGTGTAGCCATCCTTCTCGGATACACGGGGGCGCCCTGCCGATAGCTGGTTATCCGCTCATGACGGCCATGATGATGGAGGCTGCAGGTGGCCACCCCCACCGACCTGCTCGACCCCCGGACCGCCTACAGCGCCCTGCGCGACCAGCTGGGTAGCATCCGGCGGGTCTATCTGGCGCGCCCCGCGGTCCCGAAGCTCGACTCACTCGAAGGGCGCACCGACGTGGTGGCGCTCATCCACGGCTTCTTCCAGACGCCCAACATCTGGGACGTCATGGAGGACCGGCTGCGGCACGACGGCTTCGGGGTGGTCACCTTCCACCTCGCGGGACTGCTCGGTCGCTTCAACACGCGCCGGGTCGACGAGTCGGCGCGCACGGTCGGTCGGGCCGTCAGCGAGATCGCAGCCGAGCATCCCAACCTCCGCATCCACCTCGTCGGACACAGCAAGGGCGGCATCATCGCGCGCCGCTTCGTGCAGCACCTGGGGGGCGATGCCTGCGTGACCTCGGTCATCACGCTCGGGACCCCGCACCACGGCACCCCGCTCGCTGCGGTCGGCATGGCACTCCTGGGCTTTGGCCCGAGCTCGGCGAGGGACCTGATGCCGGGCTCGGCGGTGCTCGAGTCGCTGGGGCGCGACACCTTCCCCGCCCACGTTCCGCTCACCTCGGTCTACTCGACGCACGACGTGGTGACGCCCTCGTGGTCGGCGCAGCTGCGGCCGCGACCCGGTGAAGAGCACCACCTCGAGAACGTCGAGGTGAAGAAGGTCGGACACTCGGAGCTGGTGTGGGACGCCGGTGTCTATCGGACCGTGAGGGAGCGCATCGAGCGGGCCGCTGCCCTGGCCGAGGAGCGGTCCACGGGACCGGCCGAGCTCCCCCGCTGTCCGATGGAAGACGTGCTGACGTCGTCGGGCCTCCCGTCGATCCGGCAGCTCGCGGCCAAGTGATGGGCAAGGCCTACCGCGAAGCGGGCGTCGACGTCGAGGCGGGTGACGAGCTCGTCCGTCGCATCAAGCCGGCCGTCGCCGAGACCCACCGGCCCGAGGTGCTGGGCGGGCTCGGCGGCTTCGCGGGGTTGTTCCGCATCGACCCCTCGCGGTGGACCGACCCCGTGCTCGTGTCGGGCACCGACGGGGTCGGCACCAAGCTGCTCGTGGCCCAGAAGGTCGGCCGGCACGACACCATCGGTCAAGACCTCGTCGCGATGTGCGTCAACGACGTGATCACCACCGGGGCCGAGCCCCTGTTCTTCCTCGACTACTTCTCGACCGGCAAGCTCGACGTCGATCAGGCCGCCCAGGTGATCGAGGGCATCGCGCGGGCCTGTCGCGAGGCGGGGTGCGCGCTGCTCGGCGGTGAGACCGCCGAGATGCCGGCCCTGTACGCCCCTGGTCACTACGACCTGGCCGGATTCTGCGTGGGCATCGTGGAGCGCGACGCCATCCTCGACGGCAGGGCCATCCGGCCGGGTGCCGCGCTACTGGGCGTGCCCTCATCCGGTCTGCACAGCAACGGGTTCTCGCTCGTGCGCAAGTTGCTGGTCGACAGCGGCGACTTCGCCCTCGACGAGGACGTGGGGGGCTTCGGGCGCTCGCTCGGCGAGGAGCTCGTGGAGCCCACCCGGATCTACGTCGACACGTTGCGGAACCTTCAGGCCCACGCGCCGCTGCTCGGTGCGTCGCACATCACGGGGGGAGGGCTCCCCGGCAACGTGGTGCGCATGCTGCCCGAGGGGTGTGGCGCCCAGCTCACCCGCGGCAGCTGGCCCGTCCCCCCCATCTTCGGGCTTCTCTCCGAGGTCGGCGAGCTCACCGAAGACGACATGGTCAGCACCTTCAACTGCGGGCTCGGGCTCGTGGTGGCCGTGGATGCCGCTCACGCTCCGGCGCTCGTCGAGGCGGGCCTCGGCTACCTCGTGGGCGAGGTGGTCAGCGGCTCGGGCCTCTCCTGGACGTGAGCCGAGTTCGCGTCGGCGTCCTGGTCAGCGGCAGCGGCTCGAACCTGCAGGCCCTCCTCGAGGCCACCGCCGGCGACCACCCAGCCGAGATCGTGGTCGTCGGAGCCGATCGGCCTCGCGCGGGAGGCCTCGACCGGGCCCGGGCCGCCCAGATACCCACGTTCGTCGAGTTGCTCCGCGAGCATCCCGATCGAGCCGCCTTCGATCGCGCGATCGCCTCCCGGCTGCAGCGTCATCGTGTCGAGTGGGTGTGCCTCGCCGGGTACCTCAAGATCGTGGGACCTCCGCTGCTCGAAGCGTTTCCCGGTCGGATTCTCAACGTGCATCCCTCGCTGCTGCCCGCGTTCCCGGGCCTCCACGCGCCCCAGCAGGCGCTCGATCATGGCGCGGCGGTGAGCGGGTGTACGGTCCACCTCGTCGACGTCGGAACGGACACGGGGCCCATCGTGGCCCAGCGAGAGGTCCCGATCGTGGAAGGCGACGACGCGGACACCCTTCACGCCCGCATCCAGGACGCCGAGCACGCGTTGTTCCCCGAGGTGCTGCGGTGGGCCGCCGAGGGCCGGATCCGCCCGGACGGTAGCCTCCAGGACTGACCTACTCCCGGTGTCGCGCGCGCAGCGCCTGTAGCGCGCGCCGCGCACGGTCGGTCGTCAGCCGGAGGGGTCTCCGCGACACGGTCCCGCTCTCGCTGGAGGCGCTCGCGGAGGTTCCGGTGGAGCCAGTGCCGCCCTTTAGAGGTCGGCCGCCTTCGGGCGCTTCGAGATCGCGAAGTCCCCGTTGAACGCGAGCCCCGCTGCGAATAGCGGAAGCCCCCTGGGGATGCCCACCGTCTGACCATCATCGCGGTCGAACTGGCCCGTGCGGTAGGGGTGCTGGGCCCACCACTGGGCAACCACGAAGAAGGTCGGCTGGTTCCAGCGGGTGCCGGGCTTCTTGTCGTGGAACTGGAACGCGAACAGCGGGCCGACGCGATGGTGCGCGAGCGCCGCTTCGTCGCCCACGTCCTGATCGGTCACGTTGGCGGTGAAGGTGTACCGGGCGCCGATCCGCGCGCGACCCGAGATCAGCAGCAGGTCGGTGTCCTGCAGCCACATCCACCCGTTGTTCGGCGCGAGGCGATCCCAGTACTGATCATAGAACGCCACCTCGCCGTCGGGCAGGTTGAGGCTGTAGCGCTGGGCGTTGCCCGTCGTTCGGATCGCGAGGGGCCCGACCGCGGCGCGGACCGTGAATCCGAGCACCGACACCCAGCCCGCCCGCGTGGAATTCTCCCCCGCGTCTCCGAGGTCCGCGATCTCCTGATCGCTGTAGTTCGCGGGCTGGCCGGAGGGGAAGGAGAGCACCTGGTCGAACGTGGAGAAGTATCCGATCCCCTCGACCTGACCGAACACGCGGAGCACCGAGAGGAGCTGGGCCTCACCGTAGACACCGAGGCGCGCGAAGGCGGGGGTGGTGAGCGAGGTCAGGCCGGCGAAGGCATAGGTGTTCTGCAAGAGCACGCTGTCGCTGGTCGACAGTCGCCGCCGGACGCCCATCTGGTAGACGTTGATGAGGCCCAGGGGGTTGACCCGGGCAAACGTCGCGTTCGAGTAGTAGAAGCGCCTCTTGGGAGGCGGAACGTAGTCCTCGGCTCCACCCTCGAAGCCAGCGTCATCACCTCGTGCGCCGCGGTCTTGCGCAAACGCGCCCAAGATTCCCAAGATAGCCCAGAGCATCCAGCCTCCTCCTTTCGGACGTACCGAAGCTCGGCAGGCTACTACACAAAGACGAGCCGCGTCAGCCCATCGTGCGCTGAACCGCTTCGACCCCCGGCAATTTCTCGATGTTGCGGATGAGGCGGCTGAGCTCGTGTACGTCGCGAAGCGACAGCTCGAGGGTCACGGTGGCGGGATGGTTGTCGACGGTGCGCGCGTCGGCCCGGAGGATGTTCACGCCGTTCTGCTCGCACACCTTGCTGATCTTCGCGAGCATGCCGGGGCGATCGGAGCAGTGGATCGCGATGGCCCCCGAGTGCTTGCTCTCGGCGTTCTGCTCCCACTCGACGGGGATCTGCCGCGCGTCGTCCATGCCCCCGAGTCGGTCACAGGTGGCCCGGTGCACGGTGATCCCCCGACCGCGGGTGATGAAGCCGACGACCTCTTCGCCGGGCAGCGGCGCGCAGCACCGGGCGAAGGTGACGAGCACGCCGTCCTCGCCAGTGATGAGCACCGGCGAGGTGGTGGGTCGCCGGAACTGGCGGTTGAACCACGAGGTGATCGGGGCCGGCTCGGGGGTGGGCTCCGCGCCCTCGGGAAGGAGGGACTGCACGGTGCGCTTGAGCGGCTCGGCCCCCCGGGCCACATCGACGAGGAACGGATCGACCTCGCGATGCCCTCGCGCCTTCAGGCAGTCCTTGAGCCGGCCTTCGCGCTGCGCGCGCTGCAACGACCAACCGTACCGCTTGAGCTCGGCGTCGAGCATCTCGCGACCGAGTCGCGCTCCCCGCTCCTCCTCGAGCTGCCGCAGATACCGGCGGATCTTGGTGATCGCCCGGGACGTGCGCGCGATCTGGAGCCAGTCCCGATTGGGGCGCTGACTCTCCGAGGTCAGGATCTCGATCACGTCGCCCGACTGCAGCTCGTGCCGCAGAGGGACCATCTTGCCGTTGACGCGTGCCCCGGTGCAGTGCTCACCAACGTCGGAGTGGACGGCGTAGGCGAAGTCGAGCGCCGTCGCCCCAGCCGGGAACCGCTTCACGTCGCCCATGGGCGTGAAGACGAACACCTCGTCGGCGTAGAACTCGACCTTCACCGCCTCCATGAACTCGGTGGCGTCCTCGGCCTCCCGCGCCGCCTCGAAGACCTCGCGGATCTTGCCGATGCGCAGGACGTCCTCGGGGGACAGCGCGAGGTGACCCTCCTTGTACTGCCAGTGGGCGGCGATGCCCTCCTCGGCCACACGGTCCATCTCGTCGGTGCGAATCTGGATCTCGACCCGGCGCTGGTCTCGACCCGTGACCGTGGTGTGCAGGGACTGGTACCCGTTGGCCTTGGGGCGAGCGATGTAGTCCTTGATGCGGTCCGGAATCGGCGGGTACTTGGCGTGCACGAGCCCGAGCGCGGCGTAGCAGGTGCCCACGTCGTCGACGAGGACGCGGAACGCGAGCAGGTCCGGGATGTCGTGCGCGTCGAGACCCCGCGAGACCATCTTGCGATGGATGCTCGCCGCCGACTTCGCCCGGCCCTTCACCCGACAGTGGATGCCGTGGGAGGCGAGGTGCTCGCGAATGTCACGCGACACCTGGTCGGTATACTCGGCGCGGTCGGCCTGACTCGTCTCGAGAAAGTCGACGACGTGCTCGTAGGCCTCCGGGTGCAGCGCCGCGAAGCAGTAGTCCTCGAGTCGAGCCTTGATCCGCGACAGTCCGAGCCGGTTGGCGATCGGAACGTAGATCTCGTTCGTCTCGTTCGCGATCAGGGCCCGCTTCTCGGGCTTGTGGTGCTCGAGGGTGCTCATGTTGTGGAGCCGGTCGGCGAGCTTCACCAGGATGACACGAAGGTCGCGGCTCATCGCGAGCATCATCTTGCGGAAGTTCTCCGCCGCGAGCTCCTCGCGCGACCGGAACCGCAGCTTGCCGATCTTCGTCACCCCATCGACGAGCGCGGTCACCACGGGGCCGATCTCGGCCTGCATCTCCTCCTTGGTGATCGGGTTGTCCTCGAGGGCGTCGTGCAGGAGCGCGGTAGCGATGGTCTCCACGTCCATGCGAAGGTCGGCGAGGATCATCGCGACCGCGAGCGGGTGCGTGAGGTACGGCTCGCCCGACTTTCGCGTCTGGCCCGCGTGGGCCCGTGCGGCAAGCAAGTACGCCGTCATGACCGGCTTAAGGTCGGCATCGGGGCTGTACCCCTTGATGCACTCCATGATGTCCGAAATCGTCGGAGACACAGGACCTCGATGTCTGGGCGGTCCCACTCGCCGGCGCTGAGCGCGGTTTGGCCAGGCCGTCTCCCCCTTCGCTTCGCTAGGGCGAGAATGCGGGACCCACACCCAACTCTATATCGTGCCGCACAATGAGGGCGCTTGTCCAGAGTGGCGCACCCGATTCATCCGCGAAGCTCGCGGAGGCGCTCCAGCACCAGACGGGATCTTGCCATGTCGTCACCAACCTCGTGGCGAATCCAGCAGGCCGTCCGCCACGCGCCATAGGCGCGTACCCAGTCCCCGTGCCGTCGCGCGGCCTCGGCCGTCCACTCCTCGATCTGCACCACTCGACGCAGTCGCCACGCATCCTCCATCGCCGCGGTGGCGAACGCGTAGGCAGCGTGACGGGCCACGTCGAGCCGCCGCTCCGTCTCCTCGGGGTCACACTCGGGGTCGCGCAGCGCATCGAACGCCGGCCGAAGCGCCTCGAGCAAGCGGGTGCCCGCCTCGTCGGGAGCGACGCTGGGGAGGGGATCGGAGAAGAGGGGCTCGGGCAGGTCCATCACGGGCCCCCGGTCAGGCCTCGAACCGGTAGCCCGTCCCGTGGACGGTCAGGATGTGGCGAGGCTGGCCCGGGGTGTCCTCGATCTTCTTGCGCAGCTTGAGGATCTGGTTGTCGACCGTCCGTGTGGTCAGCGCGGCCGTGTAGCCCCACACCTCCTGAAGCAGCTCGTCGCGGCTCACGTCACGGCCCCGGTGGGTGATGAGGTAGGCCAGGGTGCCCGCTTCGTGGGTCGTGAGGTGCGACTCTTCGTCGCCCTTCCACAAGACCCGGCGGCGCAGGTCCACCTTGACGTTGCCGAAGTGAAAGACGTCGGGCGTGCGAGGCTCCGCGGAGCGCTCCCGCAGGCGGGCCTTGACCCGGGCGATGACCTCCCGCACCGAGAACGGCTTGGTCACGTAGTCGTCGGCCCCCATCTCGAGGCCCATCACCCGGTCGATCTCGTCGGTCTTGGCGGTGAGCATGATGACCGGAATACCCGGAAACTCCTGCTTCACCGTTCGCATGACCTGCAGTCCGTCGATGCCCGGGAGCATGATGTCGCTGACGATGAGGTCGGGCGTGCGCTCGCGGACGGCAGCGATGGCATCCTCACCCGTGTGGGCCACGCGCACGTCGAAGCGCTCGTGCTCGAGCGCCGCGACGAGCCCCATGGCGATGGTGTTGTCATCCTCGACGACGAGGATGTCGGCGCCCGCCTGATTGGTTTCGGTCGACTCTGCCACGATGCCCCCGGTGAGGGTGTCCGAGGGAAAGAACCCCCGACCGGGGCAAGCTCGTCCAGCCCGCGGGCGAACGCCCCCCTCACCTGGAACCCGAACATGAACGGCGGCCGACCGCAAGGCGGCGCGATACGGGCCGCCCAATGTCGAGCATGACCGAATGGACGCTGCCTACCCGTTCGCGTGGCGTCTTGCTGCGCATCTGTGAGTGGCCCGGTGCGGGCCAACCGATCGTCGTGTTGCACGGCTTCCTGGAGCAGGGCGCGGCATGGCAGGAGGTGGCGGAGCGACTCCACCGACGCGTCGTCGCCCCCGACCAGCGCGGGCACGGCCGCTCGGGGTGGGTCGGAACCGGCGGCTTCTACCACTTCTGGGATTATGTCGGCGATCTCGACGCGCTTGTCGATCACCTCGGCGCACCAGTCGATCTGGTGGGGCACTCGATGGGTGGAACCGTGGCGTGTCTGTTCGCGGGCACCCGGCCCGAGGCAGTGCGTCGGCTCGTCCTCGTCGAGGGGCTGGGCCCTCCCGACGCGAGCGCCGATCCCGTGGGGCGCGCCCGACGCTTCCTCGCCGACCTGCGACGCGGCCCCTCGCACCGCCCCGTCGAGTCGATCGAGGAGGCCGTACAGCGAATGCACGCCTACAATCCCAAGATTCCCCTCGACGTCGCGAACCGCCTCGCCACCCGAGCCCTCCGGCCGGCCGGCGAGGGCGGACTCACCTGGACGTGGGATCCCCTTCACCGGGCCCGGGCGCCGGTGCCCTTTCAGGTCGAGATGTTCCGCCCGTTCCTGGAGAACCTCACCATGCCGGTCACGCTGGTCCGCGGTGGCCGGTCGTCCTTCGTGCTCGCCGACGAAGCGGAGCGCGTCGCGGCGATCCCGAACCAGGTCCACGAGCGGGTGGTCCCCGATGCTGGTCACCTCGTCCACCACGACGCTCCCGACGAGCTGGCGCGCATCCTCGCGGAAGCCCTGCCTTGATCGACGAGATTGCCGCGGCGCTCGAGGCACGCGCCGACGAGCGGACGGCGCGCCAGGCCAACCGGCAGTTCAGCTCTCTGCGGGGGATCCGAGGGGTCCCCGCTGGCGACATCGCCCGCATCGCCGCCGACGCGTGGCGTACCCATCACCCGCGCCTCCCGGACGATGCGGAAGAGCTGGCGGCGCTGTTTGGCCAGGCCCACGAAGATGGGCTGGTCGCCATTGGCCTGCTCGCCGCAGCCTGGACCGACGATCCGCAGCGCGCGCTGGATCTCGGTCTCGACTGGGGTGATCGCCTGGACGACATCGTGACTGCCGACGCCCTCGGCTGGCTGGTCCTCGGGCCGGTGGGGCTCGCCACCGGAGAGTGGACGGCCATCCTCGACGAGCTCGGGGGGCACCGCCGCCCGGAGGGCCGACGGACCGTGGCCGCGATGGGACTCGCCGCCTGCCCTGTGGTCGTGGAGGGGCCCGCTGCGGCCCCCCTCCGTGAGAAGGTCCGCCAGCGGAGGATCCAGATGGTCGACGAGGTCCAGACGGACCCGGTGCGAGCGGTGCTCGACCGGTTGGTGCGCGACGAACACCCTGCGATCCGGAAGGCCCTCCGGCGGGTGGTGCGTGCATTCGCGGCCGACGCGCCGGAGGCGGCCGTCACGTGGGCCGAGTCCGTACCCGGCGGACTCCCCCGCCTCATCGGCGACGAGATCCGCCGCGCCCATCGGAGGACCAGGTGAGCGAACTGTCCATGGCCATCGCCGCCGCCTGCGTGGTGCAGATCGCCGAGATCGAACTGGAGCCAGCCGCCGACGGCTGGACCGAGACGCTGCACCTCGAGATCGCGGTCCCCGCATCGGAGGACGTCCGGCTCGGTCCTGCGTGCCCGACGCTGACGCTCTCCATGCCCGCGGGCGCGCGCTGGCTGCGCACCAAGGGCCGGACCCTGCTCGCCGGAGGCTCGCGTCATCGGCTGCGGGACGTCCGCTTCGAGATGACGGGGTCGCGCGTGGACCGTTCGCGGGACACCATCGTCCACCTGCCCGAGCTCGCGAGTCCCGGTGACCGCGCCGTGCTCGACCTCGTCCGCGAGCTGCCCGTCGGGGAGGTGCGGTGGGTCGACGCTTCGGCTCGTTACCTGCGAATCGCCTCGCAAGCCGAGCTCGCTGCGCCGAGCGACCTCACCCACGACCGCGAGCGCGGGTCGGTGTGGGGACGCGACGTCGCCGGGGTCACGGTCGTGGCCGAGACCGACCTCCAGCCCACCCCGACCCCGGACCAGCCCCTGACCGATGCGCCAGCCGAGACGACGATCGAGGGTCGACTGACGCTGGTGGTTCCTCGGGCCCGCGACGCGCTGGTCACCTTGTACCCTGGCGGTGGCTCGTCGCTCGAGACCCAGCTCTTCGTCACCCTGCCCCCGAGCGACGCGGCGGTCGGGTGGATCGTTCCCGCACCTCCCGGCACCGCGGTCGAGGCCACAGTGACGCCACCGTCGCGCGCCCGGGTCACGACCGCGTACGGCGTCACCCGGATCGAGGCGCCGCCCTCCGAGGGACGCACCCAGGTGGCCGTGCGCTGGACCACGCCCGATGCTCCGACCTTCGGCGTGGTGCCGCGCGAACTGGGCCCCGGCTCGCCCGGCCGCGTCGTCGACTGGACCGTGGCCGGCGGACGCGGCACCGTGCGGTGGGACGAGGCCCAGCGCCGCTGGGCGCTCGTCGGAATCGACGGGCAGCCGATCATCCCCGACCGTGAGCGCTTCGTCAGGGCGCTCGGCGCCCGGTTCGACGGTCTCTCGATGCCCGAGCCGAGCTTGCCGCAGGTCCTGAGAGGGATCGCGCCGAGCCGGGGGCTGGCCGCCGAGCTTCCCGCCGCGCTCCGTCGGCGGGTGGGCGTCACCGCTCCGGGCGCCGGGTGGCCCCACGATCCGCTCTGGCCGAGGAAGCTGCGGAGCGCGTCGCGATCCGGCGCCGTGACCCCCACCGAGGGCGCCTTGCTGCTCTGGCTGATGGCGCGTCAGACCGGTCTGTCGGCCACCTGGGGGTTCGTGCGCCCGGCCACCGGTCCCGAAGCATCCGCCACGGCGATTCCTGGGCCGTCTCCAACTCGGCCCGTCGACGACTCCCCCCGAGAGTTCGAGACCTTCGCCTCCCCGGGGGGCTACGCTCGGCCGATCGTGGTCCTGTTCTTCGACCAGGAAGGGACCTTCTTCATCGACCCCTCCTGCGACGTCTGCGGACCCTTCGAGCTGCCGCGCGAGCTGTGGGGGTCCCCTGTCTTGTCACCAGAGCTCGCTCGGACCCCACCCCCGCCCCAGGGCGACATCGACGTAGGATTCGACGACGACGGACGGACCACCTACCGATTCACTGGAGCCGCCGCCCTCTGGCTCCGTCGCCAGGCGCGCGACGAGCAGGCGGTCCTGGACCGGCTCGGCGGTGACGGGGCCACGGGAGAGGTGTCGGGACTGGCCAATCTCGGACGCCCCGTCACCGTGACCCTCGATCCCCTCGTCGCCTACGACCCCCTGCAGCTCGGCGCCGGGTCGGATGCCCCCTTCGTGGTGGTACCCGGCACCCGAACGGTTCGCAGCCACGCCCACGCCATGCAAGACATCGACGTCACGATTGGTTCGCTGCGGTACCGTCGCGAGACCAAGGAAGACGAGACGCTGGAGGTCCTGGAGATCACCGGAGGGTGGGTCGATCCGACCGAGGCCTCCGCTCTCCAGCGCCTGCGCTTCGCCGGAAATCCGACACCGACGTCGGATGAGGGCTCGAATCCTACGCCAAAGTAGGAACCGCTACGGCCCAAACTGGCCACCCACCACCTTCGTCGTCATGGCATGCCGCTTGCTGCGCCCGTTGGCAACGCGGAGCCCCTGCCGGGCTTCCGTGGCGAAAGAACCTCGAGAGGACAATCGATGCTCAAGGCTGAATACATCTGGATCGACGGCACCGAACCGACCCCCCTGCTGCGGTCCAAGACGAAGGTCCTGCCCCTCGACACCAAGATGCCGCCCCAGTGGAGCTTCGACGGCTCCTCGACCAACCAGGCCGAGGGCCACGCCTCCGACTGCCTCCTCGAGCCCGTGTTCACCTGCCCCGACCCCCTGCGTGGTGGCCCTCACCTCCTGGTCCTCTGCGAGGTTCTGAACGTCGACGGCACGCCGCACCGCACCAACACGCGCGCCCCCCTGCGCGAGGTCGCCGCCCGCCACGCCGATGCAGAGCCCTGGTTCGGAATCGAGCAGGAATACACCATGTTCCGTCACAACCGTCCGCTCGGCTGGCCCGAGGGCGGGTACCCGGCGCCCCAGGGCCCGTTCTACTGTGGCGTCGGTGCCGACGAGGCCTTCGGACGAGAGATCGTCGAGGAGCATCTCGACGCGTGCATTGCGGCGGGTCTGAAGATCTACGGCATCAATGCCGAGGTCATGCCGGGCCAGTGGGAGTTCCAGATCGGCACCGCCGGTCCTCTGGAGGTCGCCGACCATCTGAGCCTCGCCCGCTACCTCCTGTACCGGATCGGCGAGAACTACGACACGTCGGTGACCCTGCACCCGAAGCCGGTGCGCGGCGACTGGAACGGCGCGGGCGCGCACACGAACTTCTCCACTCGCGCGATGCGGGAGCCGGGCGGTATGGACGTGATTCTCGCCGCCATCGAGAAGCTCCGGGCCAGACACGACCAGCACATCGCCAACTACGGCGCGGGCATCGAGCAGCGACTGACCGGACTGCACGAGACCTGCTCCTACAAGGAGTTCAAGTTCGGCGAGTCGGATCGCGGGGCCTCCATCCGCATCCCGCCAGCCACCGTGGCGGAGGGCCGTGGATACTTCGAGGATCGCCGGCCCGGCGCCAATATCGACCCCTATGTCGTTTGCCGGATGCTCATCGAGACCGTATGCGGGTAGCCTGATCCGGGAGCCCGCACGTGCCAGTCCTGTCGCAACGCGCCGCTGTTCTGCAGGAGAGCGCGATTCGCAAGCTCGACCTGGCCGTGCGGGCGCAGTCCGGAGTCAAGTTTCACCGCCTGAACATCGGGCAGCCCGACGTCCCGACCCCCGAGCCGCTGCTCCAGGCGATTCGGGAGTTCCAGCCTGACGTGATCGCCTACGGGCCTGCATCGGGGCTGCACGCGGCCCGGGAGGCAGCCGCTGCCTACCACACCGTCTGGTGCCCCAACCTGACCCCCAACGACGTGGCGGTCACCACAGGGGGCTCCGAGGCGCTGCTCTTCGCGTTCGCGGCCATCACCGACCCGGGTGACGAGCTGCTGGTGCTCGAGCCGTACTACACGAACTACAACGGCTTCGCGAGCATCGCGGGGACGGTGGTGCGCGGCGTGCGCACCTACCTCGACGACGACTTCGCCATCCCTCCCGACGAGGTGCTCGACACCTACGTCACCCCGCGGACACGCGCCATTGCGCTCTCCAACCCCGCCAACCCCACGGGGGCGGTCTACGGTCGGGCCGACCTCGAGCGACTGGCCGCGTGGGCCGAGCGCCACGACCTGTTTCTCGTCTCCGACGAGGTCTACCGGCGCATCTACTTTGGCGAGGAGCCCGCGTCCGCCCTGTCCCTCGACGACCACGCCGACCGGGTGGTCGTGGTCGACAGCCTCTCCAAGACCTACTCGGCCTGTGGCGCACGGCTCGGCTTTCTGATCAGCCGCAACCACGAACTCATGGAGAAGGTGGAGCGCCTCGGCCAGGCCCGTCTCGGGCCCCAGCCGCTGGCCCAGCACGTGGGCATGGCCGCCATGGCCTTGCCCGAGCGGTACTATGCCGAGACCCGGGAGATCTACCGCGACCGATGTCAGGTGCTCGGCGACGCCCTCGATGCCATCCCGGGCGTCCACGCCGTCCGTCCCCGCGGCGCGTTCTACACCATGGTCGAGCTCCCGGTGGACGACACCGAGGCGTTCGCCAGGTTCCTGATCACGGATTTCCGCTCGAACGGCGAGAGTGTGGTGGTGGCTCCCGGCGGCGGCTTCTACGACGACCCCGCCTCGGGCGCCCGCGAGATTCGACTCGCCGCGGTACGAAAGTCTTCGGAGCTCCTACGTTCTGCTACGATTCTCGGTGAGGCCCTCGCGGCATACGGAGGTCGCGGGGCGGGTGCGCAGCGCTAAAGGTGGGTGCGAGGAGTGACGATCCGGTGAGTACCGATAGAAGAGAGGGGGAACCCTTGGAGAGTGCGGTCGACCTTTACGTCATGGGCGCCGCGATGCGCTCGCTACCCGGCCGCATCGTCCGGCGTGACGGTTCCCACCTGTACGTGTCCGTGCTGGACGGTCGCCTCGAGGACGGCGAGGCCGTGTGCCTGCAGAGCGAGACGAGCGCGCCGTGGCTGTACGGCAAGGTCAAGGGAGCCGAAGCCGACGGTGCGTTCTGCATCCACATCGATGGCTCGCACACGCCCGATCGACGTGAGTTCTCGCGGGTGTGGGGCCCCCTGAACCTTCGCTTCCAGACGGTGGACGAGACGGGCTACGAGCTCGCGAGCCTGCGGTGGCTGCGCAAGGGCGAGGGCATCGGACCCCGCTGGCAGCGCCCACCCATGTTCATGGACTTCTCGGGCTCCGGCGCCCGCTTCGAGACCCGCGGCATCACGCTCGCGGACCCCGATCAGCGGCTACTCGTGGGCATCCAGATCCCTGGCGACATGGCGGAGCACCGCTTCACGGCCCGGACCGTGCGCATGCTCAACAACGACAGCCAGCTCGCGATCCAGTTCCTCGAGGCCAACGATGGCGCAGTGGCCGCCCTCGTCGACTTCGCGGAGCGCATCCAGGAGCAGCTCGTCGACCTCCTCGGCGAAGAGGACCCCGACGACGACGAAGTCGGCTACTAATCGCCGAGCACGTAGGCGAAGATCAGCGGCGCCACGATGGTCGCGTCAGAGTGGACCATGAAGCGCGGGGTATCGGGTCCGAGCTTGCCCCAGGTGATCTTCTCGTTGGGCGGGGCGCCCGAGTAGCCGCCGTAGCTCGCCTGGGCGTCGGAGATCTGACAGAAGTAGCCCCACAGCGGCACGTCGACCCGGGCGTCCTGGGCGAGGGCCGGGACGGCACAGATCGGAAAGTCACCGGCGATCCCCCCTCCGATCTGGAAGAAGCCAATCGCGGGGGTCGAGCCGCTCTTGCCGTGATTGTCCACGTACCAGCTCATGAGCCGCTGCATCTGCTCCGTGCCGGTGGCCACGCACTGATGGTGCGGAAGTCGGCCCTTGAAGACGTGGGCGGCGAACATGTTGCCGGTGGTGCTGTCCTCCCAGCCGGGGACCCAGATGGGGATGTCGTGTTCCCTGGCCGTGAGCACCCAGGAGTCGACCGGATCGGCCTGGAAGTGGGCCTCGAGGCCGGGCTCGCTCAAGACCTGCCACAAGAATTCGTGCGGGAAGAGGCGCACCTCGTCGCGGCACGCCTGCTGCCACGCCCGGAGCAGCCGCTCTTCGACGTCCCGCATGACCGTCTCGGGGATGCCGACGTCGGTGACCCGATTGATCCCGCGCTCGTACAGGGCTTGCTCGTCGGCCGGTGTGAGGTCGCGGTAGTTGGACAGGGGCTCGTATTCCTCCGCCGCCAACAATCGCATCACGTCCTCTTCGAGGTTCGCTCCGGTGCACGAGATCCCGTGCACCTTCCCCGCGCGAATCATGCGGGACAGGATGCGACCCATGCGTCCGGTGGAGGCCGCACCGGCGAGCGTGACGAACATCTTTCCGCCAGCGGTGACGTGCGCCTCGTAGGCTTGGGCGGCACGCAGCGTCTCGCCGCTGTTGAAGTGCAGGAAGTTGGATTCCATGAACGATCGGATCGAAGCCATCTACGTTCCCCAGGTGCAACGGTAGGGCCAACCGGTGCCGAGTTGCACTCATAGCCCGCGGAGCAGCGCCTCGATGCGCTCGAGGGCTCGATCGATGTCGCCGCTCGACACGGAGCCTACCGAGAACCGCACGAACCCGGAGCCGGCGGGGTAGCCAAACGCGGTGAAGGGGACCACCGCGACCCCCGCCTCCTCGAGGAGCCAGGCTCCGAGGCTGTCGTCGTCGAGCGGCACGCCCCCTACCTGGCGACCCATCACGTCGAACTGGACCGACAGGTACAGCGCCCCCCGCGGGGGCAGTGCCCGCACCGGGAGGCCGGCGGCGGCCATGCGGTCGAAGCCCTCGGCCAGGCGCAGCAGCGCGGCTTCGATACGGCCTGCGAAGTCGGCCAGGTAGGCGTCCACGCGCTCCGGGGCTTCGAGGAGCGCCGCAGTGGCGATCTGTTCGGGACGAGGAGCCCACGCCCCCACGTGGCCGACGAGCGGCTTCATGCGGGCCACCACCGGGGGGGGCGCGACGGCCCACCCGACGCGCAGGCCCGTCGCCGCCCAGCACTTGCTGATCGCGTCGACGTGGATCGTGTAGGCGGCGGCCTCGGGCACCAGGGTGACCGGGGTGACGTGGCGCGCTGGCTCGAAGACCAGCTGCCAGTAGACCTGATCGTAGAGGATGAAGAGCGGCCGCTCACCCGAGGTGGCGCGCCGCCGATTCTCGGCCACCACGAGCTTGGCGATGGCCTCGAGCTGCGTGGGCTCGAACACCGTCCCCGCGGGGTTCAAGGGGCTGTTCAGGCAGAGCAGGCGCGCCCCCGCGACGTGGGGCTCGATCGCCTCGGCGGTGAGCATGAATCCCTGTTCGGGGTTGCCGGTGACCACTCGATGCTCGGCTCCCACGAGCTGCACGTAGTGGTTGACGTTCCAGGAGGGAACCCCGTAGATCACGGCATCGCCCGGGTCCACGGTGGCGTAGAAGGCGGCGAAGATCGGGGGACGGGCCCCGGAGCCGACCTGGACGGAGCCCTCGGGGTACTCGAGCCCGAGCCGCGAGCCATAGAGACGACGCACTGCGGACCGGAGCTCGGGCATCCCGATGGCCGGCGGGTAGTTCGTCTGGTTCGCGCGGTAGGCGTCGGCCACGGCCTCCTTCAGCGCATCCGGCACCGGGAACAGCGAAGGATCGAAGTCGCCGATCGTGAAGTTCGAGATCGGACGGCCCTCGGCCTTCAGTGCCTGGACCTTACCGGCGATGGCGAGAATGCTGCTGCCCCGCAGCTGGCTCGTGAGGACGCTCGCTGCGCCCCGTTCGACATCTTCGGCACGAACCCAGGGTCCGACGTCCAGACTCATCTTCAGCTCCCGTCCTTCGAGTCCGAACGCTTAACCAACGGCCTGCAGGGACGCGTCGGCGTCTCCCGCGCCTTTCCAGAGTGGCGGGGAGAGGCTATGCGGGGACCTGCCCCGTGGCGACGAGGACCCTCATGATCACCGTGCTCCTCCCGATCCTCTCGATTGCCCTGGTGGGATGCCTCCCGGAAGACGAAGGCCCACCCAGGCAAATCCAGGGCATGTGGACGGTGCGGCAGGTCGAGACGGACCGCGAGGTCGTGGTCGACGGCACTCAACTCGCCCTGCAGCAGTTTCCCGGCTGCACCTGGGCCCGTCAGACGTGGCACTTCAGCGAAGACAGCGTCCGCATGGGGTACGACGTGCTCTGCCCGGGTCGCGAGGCCGGCGAGCACTACGGCTGCCAGGTGAGCGTCGAGGCGCCCGCCACGTGGGACGACGCCAAGGGCGAGTGGACGGTCGCTCACACCGCCCACGCCCGATCGCGAACGCTCGCCCTCGAGGCGGGAGCCCTCGACGTGCCCACGACCTGCCACGCCCACGTCCAGGCGGGCACCTACCCCGTGCGCCGCATGCAGAATCAGGAGTGGCGCTGGGAGATGCGCGTGCCCACGGGCCGGGTACTGCGGCTTGCCCTGCCCGAGAGCGACGAACCCGACTTCGTGTCCGCCATGCGGTCCACGAACGGAGGCACCCCATGATCGCCGACCTCCTCCTCGCCGCTGCGGCGCTGGCCCAGGACCCGCCGGAACCCGCTCCCGTCCAGCCCAAGGAGATCCTCCTCCTCGAACGGAGCGCCGACGCCGAGCCCCACCCGAGCCACGTCATCCTGCCCGACCCGCTCGAGCAGACCGACGAGCAGAAGGCGGAGTCCGAGGCGCGCAGCCGTCGCGGGGTACGGCCGGTCGTCGGCACGCCGGGGCCTTCGGTACCTCCCCGAATCGCGCGCTCCCGGCCGCGCCCCGTGAAGGGCGGCTCACCGGCGCACCTGCACGGCCGCTACGCCGTGGTCGAGATCACCGAGGGTGGTCTCACCGAGGACTACCGGAACAAGATGGAGCGCGCCGGTCGCGCGCTCGACGACGACTGCATCGTCACCCACCTGCTCTTCGACTTCGGCCAGCTTCCGAAGAGCCCGGGCGAACGCTATCGGCCCGAGACGGTCACCATCTCGCGCGTCCAGGAGTGCTCGGTGGGAGGCCTCGGGAAGTACGCCGAGGAGCTCACCATGGCCCTCGACGTGACCTACACCGAGGGCGACGACGTGGTCACGCTCACCCTCCCCCCGGCGAAGGTCGTCTCCGACTACGTCCGCCTGCAGCGACCCGAGGAAGGCGACATGCCCACCCCGCCGCAGTGGCTCGCGCCGGCCACCACCGTCGATCAGTCGCGGCAGCGATGGTTCCTGCAGGCGGAGACCACCCGACGCGGCCAGCTTCCCGTGCTGCACCTCACCGGCGAGAACGGCAGCGTCTGGCACCTCGAGCCCGACCGCAGCGACACGCCCTTCGACATCGCAGATCGGGCCCGGGCTGGCGTCGCCCAGGGCGCGGAGCGACGATAGCGGCCCCCGACGACCGGCCGTCGTGGTCCTTCGACGTGGCGCTGACCCCCGACGAGGCCCGTCGCGCGCTCGGACTCGGCAGCTGGGGTCGACGTCCCCACGGCTTCTCGCTCCTCGGAATGCTGGTGGCCGGGGTGTTGCTCGTCGCCGCCGAGCCCTGGCGCCCCGCTGCCACCTCGGTGACCAACGGGCTGCTCCTGCTGTTCGCCGGCGCGGTGATGGCGATGGGGCTCGTTCCGCTGCTTCCTGGCTCGTGGCGCAGGTCGCTGGTCCGACGACGCGCCCCGGCGGCCGCCGTCCCCCACGTGGTGCACGTGGCGCCCGAGTTCCTCGCGGTCGAGGAGGGAGGCGTCGAGCGGCGCTTCGGCTGGGCCAGCGTACAGAGGCTCCGCATCGCGTTCGACCTCGTCGTCATCGACGTGCCCGGGCGTCGAGTGGTCCTCCCCCAGCGCGTCTTCACCACCGACGAGCAACGCACCGCCGTCCTCGGTCACCTGCGGGAGCAGCGCCGAGCCGCCCGAGCTCTCCCTCGAAGGCGCACCAGCGATCCCTTCGCGCCGCCTCGGCGCGGCCACCCTCGATGACCCCGCCCGTCTGATCACCAGAAACTGTCCGGGGCTCGGACATCGGCCCCCGGATTTCCTGGTGGGGCCTCTGACCCCGAGGTACTGCGCAGCGATGCCCGAGATCGACGCGCTGCTCGAGGAACGCTTCGGCTTTCGATCGTTCCGCCCCGGTCAACGCGAGGTCGTCGCCCACGTGGTCGACGGTCAGGACGCGCTCGTCGTCATGCCCACCGGGGCGGGCAAGTCGCTCTGCTACCAGGTGCCGGCCCTGGTGAGGGGCGGCCTCTGCATCGTCGTCAGCCCGCTCATCGCCCTCATGAAGGACCAGGTCGACGGGCTCGTGGAGCGCGGTATTCGGGCCACGTTCCTCAACAGCTCGCTCGACCGCGACGCCTACGAGTCCCGGCGCGACGCGGTGGGCCGCGGCGAGGTCGAGCTGCTGTACGTGGCGCCGGAGCGGTTCACGCCCGCCTTCGTGCACTGGTGTCGCAACCTCGACATCCGCACCTTCGCGATCGACGAGGCCCACTGCTTGTCGCAGTGGGGTCACGACTTCCGGCCCGAGTACCTCAAGCTCGGCCAGGTCCGAGAGGCGCTGGGTCGGCCGACCACCATGGCGCTCACGGCCACCGCCACCCCCGAGGTCCAGGACGACATCGTCAAGACCCTGGGGATCGGAGAGGGCCGCCGCTTCGTCCAGGGGTTCGATCGAAAGAACCTCGTCCTCGAGGTGATTCGCACCGAGAAGAAGTCGGCCAAGGACCCGCTCCTCGTCGATCTCGTCCAGCCCGGGCCGTCGCTCGTCTACTGCGCGACGCGCAAGCACGTCGAGCGAGCGTGTCAGACGCTTCGCGAGGCCGGGGTGCGGACCGGCATGTACCACGCCGGCATGGATGCCCTGGACCGCACCCGCATCCAGGATGCGTTCATGGCGGGGAACGTGCCCGTGGTGGTCGCCACGAACGCGTTTGGCATGGGCATCGACAAGCGCGACATCCGGACCATCGTGCACTACGACATGCCCGGCACGGTCGAGGCCTACTACCAGGAGATCGGGCGAGCGGGCCGCGATGGTCGGCAGAGTCGGGCCGTGCTGCTGCACGCGGGCGGCATCGATCGGCGCATCCACGAGTTCTTCATCGACAACGCGCATCCCCCGGCCAAGTGGGTCCACTCGCTGTGGCGGGGGCTCGTCGGCGAAGGCGGCAACCCGGTGTTCGGCACCCTCGAGCACTTCGCCCGCCACCTCCCCGCCGAGGCGGGCGACCGTGCAGTGGCCGCCTGTCTGCACATCCTGGTCCGCGAGGGCCGGGTGCGAAGGATTGCTCCCGCCGATCGGAGTGCGTTCGTGAGGGTTCTCGACGAGACGGCCGCCTCTTCGGTGCGCGGCCATCGTCGCGACGTGTGGGACCACGTCCAGGCCCAGCGCAATCTGCTCGGGCCTTCGCCGATCCTGCAGTTCCAGCCCGACGTCTGGTGTCGCGAGCTCGGGCTGTCGCGCGACCAGCTCACCGCGGCGCTCCGAGGCCTCGAGGATCGTGGGCTGCTCGCGTTTCGAGCTGCCGACCGCATGGGTGGGGTCGAGCTGATCGAGCCCGAGGGACCGCTGCAGCTCGACGAGCGGCGCATGGAGCAGCGCCGCAACCGCGAGTACGGCAAGCTCGACCGCATGATGAGCTACGTCGAAGCGGAGTGCCGGCGGCGCTACGTCGTCGAGTACTTTGGCGAACAGGCCCCGTTCGAGTCCTGTGGTACGTGCGATGCCTGCCGCGCGGGGACCCGTCCGAGCGATGCGCCCGCCGCCCCGACGCCCGACCAGGAACAGGTCGTGCTCAAGGTGTTGTCCTGCGTGGCCCGCATGGAGCGGCAGCGGGGGCAGACGGGCTTCAGCGTCGACCTCGTCGCCAAGACGCTCACCGGCAGCAAGGAGCGAAAGATCGTGGCCTTCCGGTTCCACGAGTTGTCGACGTTCGGGCTGCTCGGCACCTGGTCGGCGCCGCAGGTGATCGACGTGATCAAGGCCCTCGTCGACGCGGGCGCGCTCACCGAGTCGTACGTGACCCGCGAGATCAGCGGGAAGCGCCGAACCTACAAGGAGGTCGAGGTCTCCGAGCTCGGCTGGCAGGTCATGCGTCGGGAGGCCGACGCGTTCGCGATGCGCTTCCCCCACGCCGAGAAGCTCGACCGCAGCGTCGTCGCCAGCCAACCTGTCGCCGACTCCGCACTCGTCGCCATGCTCCGGGACCTTCGGCGTCAGCTCGCCCAGCAAGCTGGCAAGCCCGCCTACACCATTGCGAGCAACGCGACGCTCGAAGACATGGCGCGTCTGCAGCCGCGCACCAAGAACGCCATGCTCGCCGTGCACGGCATGGGCCCCAAGCGCTTCTCGATGTACGGCCGGGCCTTTCTCGATGCCATTCGGGAGTGGTCGCCCACCCCGTGAGGCGGCGACCTCTCCCGTGCCGAAGAAGGCGGCGTCCTCCGGCTTCGTGAAGTGCCCGCGCCCCGGCTGCCGTCGGCAGCGGACGATCGACGGTCGAGGGTTCGTTCATGAAGCGTACGGGACCAGGATACACCTCCCGCCATGATCTGGTGGACGTTCGCCGCTGCGATGGCTGTCGAGACCCTGGACCCCTCGGCTCCCGGGCCCGTCGACCAAGAGAGCTCGTCGTGGCCCATCGTGGGCGGCGAGGTCGCCCCTCCGGGCGTCGCCCCGGAGGTCGGAGCCCTGTTCGTGGCCGACCTCTACGGGTGCACGGCGGTGCTGGTGGCGCCAGATCTCGTCCTGTCCGCCGGTCACTGCTGGTCCGCCACCTCGTTGCCCAAGTCCGTCCGGCTGGGGGCTTCCGACCACGCCACCGACGAGGGCGAGCTCGTGCCGGTGGTCGACGACTGGCGAATGCCCGACTACCTCGAAGCCTACGACATCGCGCTCTTCGCCCTCGAGCGCCCCGCCCTCGCCGCCCCGGCTCGCCTGCTGCGAACCTGCGAGGCCGAGGACCTTCTCTTCGACGGCGCTCGGGCCACGATCCTCGGCTACGGCGCGACCGACCTCGATGCACTGCAGACCACCACGCAGCTCCACCAGGCCATGGTGACCATCGAGGACGCCGACTGCAGCGATCTCGAGCGCGGATGCCGATCGTCGGTTTCACCGGGAGGCGAGCTTCGCGCTGGCGGCGACGGCGTGGACACGTGCGTCGGCGACAGCGGCGGGCCTCTGTACGTCGAGGGGCCGGATGGACCGGTGCTCGCGGGCATCACGAGCCGCTCGGCCCTCCCCGCCCCCACGAACTGCGGGAGCGGGGGCCTCTACGTCCGCGTCGACGCGATCGTGGACTGGATCGAGGCGACGAGCGGCCAGACGCTGCCGGCGCAGCCCTGCGATCCCCCTCTCAACCAGGACACGGCCGTGGGCCCGGCGGACACGGGCCTCGCGACAGGTGGGCCCGAGAGCTGCGGATGCGCGAACTCGAGCGCGCCGGGGTCCGGGCTCCTCGTCGTGGCCCTGCTCAGCGCTCTGGCGCGAGGTCGCGCTCGACCCGGATGTCGGGAAGGTCGCCCTCCCCGGCGAGGGTGACCCAGGGCACGACCAGGACGTCACGGAGAGAGGCACATCCGAGTGGACAATCGGGCCAGCACCCCTCGACGTCGGCATCGCAGGCTCCGACGTCGATCTCGAGCTCGTGACGACCAGGCCACACGTCCTCGAACGTGATGGCGTAGTACGTCGGCGTGGTGCCAGGCTCGCCGGCGAGCGAGCCCCGGACCGGATAGCGCGGACGGGCCTTGCGGGGCCGGAAGATCGGCCGCTCGAGCTCCGGCGCGAGCGCGGGGAGATCGACCACCACCGTCCGCGACTGCAGGCCGAGCTCGACGGCGACCGCCACCTGATCGGGCTCGACGAGCTCGACACCCCGCGCACACCACACCGGACACTCGACGTCGACGTCCCAGCAGGCCGTGCAGTCGACGCCCGCGACCCAGGAGAGCTCGACCGGCACCCGAGCGATGTCGTTCAGCACCGCGATCTCGTCGCGCCCCACGAGCACCCGCGGGGTGTCGGGACCCGAGACGACGAACGGAATGCCCTCGGGACGGCCCAGGACCTTCACCTCGATGGAGCGAGGGAGCTCGGACTCGGCCGGGAGCAGCAAGGGCTCGGGAACGACCTCCTCGGCCGGAGGCTCGGAGAACGCGATCACGAACTGCTCGGCCGCCGCGACGGCGGACGGGGCATCGTCGAGGGGAAGGGCGGCGTACAACGCCATCGCCGACACGGCGCCCACCGTGGCGAGGCCCACCACGATCGCCGGCCTCACCCACCTGGCGCGAGGGGGGGGGCCGACCGGTGCGCCGCTGCGAAACCACTCCAGCGCTTGCCGGGCGCTCTCGGGACGCCGTTCGGGGTCCGGCTCCGTCAGGGCCGCAATCAGCCGTCGGACCGGCCCTGGCACGTCGGGTCCCGCGTCGAGGGCCGGCGCGTCGTGCTTGACCATCATGATCTGCACGAGCTGCTGTTTCAGGGTCCCCTCTCCCGACAGGGGGTAGGCCCAACGGCCGTGCAAGAGCTCCCAGAACACCACGCCGATCGCGTAGAGGTCCCAGTGCACGGGATCGAGCCCCTCCGGCTGCCCCCACTCGGGCGGCGCGTAGGAGACCGTGCCGAAGGTGAACCCCTGGGTCGTGAGCCGACCGTACTCGGGCTGGACCGCCAGCCCGAAGTCCACGATCTTGACCTGTCCCTCTGCGGTGAGAAGCAGGTTCGCGGGCTTGAGATCGCGGTGGCAGACCCCACGCTCGTGCATGTAGACCAGCGCCTCGAGGGCCTGCTCCACGATCGCGGTGGCCTCTTCGATGGAGGTCGTTCGAGCGCGGATGCGTTCCTCGAGCGACTCGCCTTCGACGTACTCCATCTCGAGGTAGGGCGGATCGGACTCCATGGAGACGCTGCGCACCTGCACGATGTTGGGATGCTCGAGCGAGAAGAGGATCTCGGCCTCACGAAGGAACCTTGCCGACGCGTCTTCGTGCTCGCTCGGACGATCGAGCACCTTGATCGCGGCCAGGATGCGCTCGCTCGCGACGTTGTGGCAGCGGTAGACCGAGCCCATGCCCCCGGTGCCGAGGCGGGCATCGATGACCCATTCGCCGATTCGTTCGCCCTCGACGGCCGACAACGCTTCCCCCGACGCTTCCCTGCAGCGCTTTCACTCATAGCACCGACCAGAAAGCACGACCGACGAATCGCCGGTCAGACTCCGACCGGTCCGCCCCGCTCGGTCGCCGGCTCTTCGTCTCGCATCCGGTTAAATGGCGCTCCGTGACGACGCCTGCACTAGCCGTGCGCGGCCTCACCCGACGCTACGGCGCGCGGGTGGCGGTCGACGATCTCCACCTCACCGTCCAGCCGGGCGACATCTACGGTTTTCTCGGTCCCAACGGCGCGGGAAAGACGACGGCGATGCGCTGCATGCTCGATCTCATCCGCCGCGACGCGGGTGAGGTCGAGATCTTCGGACTCACCGGGCGAGAGGCCCGCCACCAGGTGGGGGCGCTGGTCGAATCGCCCGCATTCCACACCTGGCTCTCGGGGTGGGGCAACCTCTCGCTCTCCGCCGAGCTCCGCGGGTTGGCCCCCGAGACGATCGACGGCGAGCTCGACCGCGTGCTCACCCTGGTCGGGCTCAGGGAGCGAGCGAAGGATCCCGTGGGAGCCTACTCGCAGGGCATGCGCCAGCGCCTGGGCATCGCCCGCGCCTTGCTCGGTCGGCCTCCGCTGTTGCTCCTCGACGAACCCACCAACGGCCTCGACCCGCAGGGCATGCACGAGGTCCGCGCGCTCGTGCGCAGCCTCGCCGCGCAGGTGGACGTCACGATCTTCTTGTCCTCGCACCTGCTCGCCGAGGTCGAGGCGGTCTGCAACCGCGTCGGCATCCTCACCCGAGGCCGACTCCGCGCCGAAGGCGACGTGGGGTCGCTGATCGCCGAGTCCCAGAAGGCCGTGCGGAGCGTCGAGATCGGGGCCACGGACCCTGACGCGCTGCTGGCCGCGGCCGAAGCCATCGAGGGCCTCGAGGCCGACGGCCGCACGCCGCAGGGGCGCCACCGGTTCGCGGTGTCGCGGGCCGTGCCCGAGCTCGTGGCCGATCTCGTCGCGCGCGGCGTGGCCCTCACGGCAGTCGTGCCGCGGGAGCACGACCTCGAGGCCGTGTTCCTCGAGGTCACGAAGGAGTCCGGCGAGTGAGAACCGTTCCCCCCATCCAGCGCGTGCTGGGCCGCGTGATGCTCGTCGAGGTCCGCAAGCTCTTCTCGAACCGGCTCGCGTGGGCGGGGTGGCTCTTCTTGTTCGTGGTTACCGCCGTCGTCGTCTTCGTGGTCGACGTGCTCGTGATCAACGCACCGGATGCGACGGGACCTCGCACCGTCCCCGCCGCCGTCTCGGCCGCCATCGGCATCCGCGGGGTGTTCCTCGGCCAGATCTGGCTCACCGTGCTCGCCGCCTCCGCTTTCGCGGGCGAGTACGTGGCACGCACCCTTCGCGAGGACGTAGCGACCGGCGTTCCACGCTGGGCCCTGCTCCTCGGCAAGTGGGTCGCCCTGGGCGCCTGGTCGCTGGTTTCGCTCGTGGGTCAGCTGCTGGTGGGCAGCCTCTTCGGCATCGGAGCGCTCGAGGTCTCGGGTGACTGGATCGGCATGCTCTCCGCTCTCGCCGGCACGCTGGTCAGCGAACTCGGCTTCCTCGCGATGGCGCTGTTCGTCGCGGTCGGCGTGCGTCGCGTGGCCGCCTCGATCGTGGCCGTGCTCCTCTTCATGGGGATCGAGCGGGCGGTGACCGCGGCGGTATCCGTCCTCGCGAGCCTCGATCCCACCACCCAGGACTGGCTGCTTCCCGGCATCCCCATCGAAGACATCGCGAACGTCGCCCTTCCCTGGTTCCCCGCCTATGCCTGGGGCACCGGACTGGAGCTCGCGATCGGCAATCCGATCGCGTCGGCGACCTGGCTCGCGCTGGTCGGCTGGACGGCGCTGTTCGCCGCAGGCGCCACGCTCTGGTTCGAGCGCCTCGACATGCCGTGATCAGGGCGTCTTCTTGCCCTGGAGCTCGATGGCCGGGCACTCGGTCGGCGACTCCCCGGTGAGGCACTCGAAGAAGGCACAGCCCGAAACGCCCTCGTCTCGGCAGAAGTCGAAGATCGCGTCGAGGTCGGCCCGCTCCTGGGACGACAGCTGCTCGATCACCACCCCCGTCGCCTGGCGGCACTCGTCGAGGGTGAAGGACTCGTCGACGGGATCGCCGAGCTCGTCGCAGCAGGCGAACGTCTCCTGGCAGTCGACGGTCGTGGAGTAGCCCTGCGTATCGCAGGCAGGGGCCACGCACAGAGCGAAGGCGAAGAGGATCGTCTCACGCATCGGCAACTCCGGGCAGACGCGGAGAACTATCCCGGACCCCAACCCGAGAGGTAGATCACCCCGAAGAAGAAGAGCAGCGAGAAGGGAAGCGACAGAGCGAGTGCCTGCGCGGCGGCTCGCGGGCGCTCCCGGCGCCACCACAGCGCAGCCACCAGACCGGGCAGCGGGGTGAGCAACAGGCTCGTCGCCATCATCCCGAGCCGCTCGGCCACGGTGAGCCCCTCGTCGGTCGCGAAGTGCGAGCCCAGCGCCCGACGCGCGATGTCGAGAGACGCCCGGCTCGGACGGAGATTCTCGCCCGCCTTGACTCGCCGCTCCACCTCGTCGAGCTGCTCGCGGGTCAGGTACTGGTCCGAGAGCAGCCACGACACGAGCCGGCCGTCGCCTTCGGGTCGATGGCCACAGCTGGGGCAGACCTGCTCGAAGCCGCCTCGGTCGTTCCCGCACTGGATGCAGATTGCGCGTGCCACGACCCTCTCTATCATCGAGCCGCGGCCGGCCCCGAGGGAACCACGAACACCTGCTCGATCGGGGCGTCATCGGCCTCGGGAAGACCGGCGAGGAACGCCTCGTCGGCCGACGTGGTGTCCACTGCAACCAGCACGTCGGGACGCACGACGTGAGCGGCCGTCGCGAGGCGCAACCCGTCTGCCGCGTAGCGCCCGAGCTGGCGAAGGCGCAGCGGTTCGTCGCCGAACACGATCTCGAGTCCGTCGCCGAGTCGGGCGAACCGGGGCTCGGGCAGCTCCCACGGCGGGTGGGCCAGCGCCCCGAGCGCGCGCCGACCTGCCGGATCGCTCGGGTGAAGCCACGCCTCGTGGAGGGCCTTGGTCGTTGGCTCGACGTGCGGATCGGTCCGAGCGAAGCGACTGGCGACGTCGCGGACGAGCTCGGGCAGCCACGCGGGGCGCTCGGCCCCCACGGGCTCGAAGGGGCGATCACCGAGCCGTACCCCGAGCAGACTCGGGGTCATGACGGTCCGGGTGCCGTTGAAGAGCCAGCCGACCTTGAGCGCGAGCACGGGGTCCTCACCGAGCCCCACCGCCACCCGCGGGTCGCGAACCGCCGCGGCGCGCATCCTGCCGAACAGCGGCGGATCCAGAGCGAGAAAGGCCTCGACACGGACGGCGGGGGCCTCGGGGTCCACCGCGGCGTCGACCGAGCGGGGGGCGAGGCCGTGGACCTCGACCGAGCCCTCCCCGATCCACTCCAGCGTACGACCCCACGACAACGCCGCGAGGCCGGCGCGCGGCGAGCCGGACAGCCCCACGGCGAACAGCGTGAGCGCGTCGGCGATGGCGACACCGGCGGGTCCCGCGGGAAGCCGCACGAAGCGCGGCAGCTCGACGAGGTCCTCGGTGACGTGGCGCATGCCCTCGATCCGCAGCTCGGTCACGTACATGGCTCGGCCTCCCGGTTGCAGCATCGCCGCTGCTCTCTGGGACGATAGTTTGATCTCCTTTCCGGGCGGAGGCCCCGCTCGACGGAGCACACTGTGTCGTCTGCCTTTCCCGTGGTCCTCCTGCCCCCGAACGACGATCGGGTCCTCTCGCTCGTCGAGAGCATGGCGCACATCGACTACAGCTACCCGCCCGACCTCGTGGGCGGCACCTGGGCCACCGATCTGCCCGAGGGCTGGTACGACGACCACACCGAGAAGCCGATCGGTCGCGGGAGGATCGTCTTCGACCGCGCAGTCGCGGCGCTTCACCGGTGGGTCCAGTTCGATCTCGGATGGGTGCGGCCGCTGTCGTCCACCGTGCCGTTGCTCGAGGGGCAGCTCTTCGCCTTCACGTCGCGGCAGGTCGCGGTCTGGTCGGTCAACGTCTGCCGGATCGTCAGGGTCGTCGACGACAACGAGGCCGGGATCCGCCGATTCGGCTTCTCCTACGGCACCCTGGAGCGTCACGCCGTGCGGGGCGAGGAGCGGTTCCTCATCACCCACGACGAGCGCACCGACGTCGTGAGCTTCGGGATCCGCAAGTTTTCCATGCCCGCACACTGGCTGTTGTGGGCGACCCTGCCTCTGGTTCGATACGTCCAGGAGCGTTTCACGCACGACGCGATCGCGAGGATCGCCCGCGAGGTCGAATGACTCGTCCCGTTCTCGTGGCCGGCGCGACCGGCTTCGTCGGACACCACGTCGTCGAGCGACTCCTCGAGCTCGACGTGCGCGTGGTCGGGGGGAGTCGTGATCCGGATCGCGCCCGGCGCTCGTCCTCCCTCGGGGACCGCATCGACTGGGTCCGCTTCGACGTCGGCGACCCCGAGACGCACGCCCCGGCCCTCGAGGGCATCCGTGCCCTGGTCTACCTGGTGCACCTGATGCGCGCCGACAGCGACGATCTCGTGGCTCTCGAAGAGACCTCGGCGCGCTCGGTGGCCCGGGCGGCGGCAGAGGCGGGACTCGAGCGCATCGTCTACCTCGGCGGCCCCGAGCCCCGCACCGGAGCTTCGCCCTCGCCTCACCTGCGTGCTCGACACGTCACGGGTCACGCGCTCCGGGCAGGAGAGGTGCCCTGCATCGAGCTTCAGGCCGCGATGATCATCGGAGCCGAGTCCCAGAGCTGGTGCATCGTGCGGGACCTCGCACTGCGGCTCCCCGTGATGGTCCTGCCCGCGTGGCTCGATCGCGTGTCCCAGCCCATCGGCATCGACGACGTGGTCGACGTGCTCGTGAAGGCGCTCACCCCTCCGGTCGAGGGCTCGGCGCGGATTGGCCTGCCCGGTCCCGAGGCCGTCTCCGGGCGGGAGATCCTGATGCGGGTCGCCGCCCACGCCGACATTCGGCCCGTCATGGTTCGCGTACCCCTGCTCACGCCACGGCTCTCGAGCCACTGGATCCGCCTCGTCTCGCGCGCCGACTTCACCGTGGCTCGTCAGCTCGTCGACGGCCTCCAGGACGACCTGCTCGCCTGCGAACCGACGTGGTGGCAGCTCACGGGCGACGAGCCCACGCCGCTCGACGAGTGCATCCGTCGCGCCCTGCGGGCCGAGCCCCCGTCGTCCCTTCCTCCGTGGCAGCGCTCCTGGGAGCGTCTCGTCGCCCGGTTCTCGCTCTCCCCCGATCGCTGAAGCGTCACTCGTCACCGGCTGTGAAAGCGCAGATCACAATCCGGGGATCGTTGGCCACCAGATGTTGCAGGCGGTTGACCGCCCTCGCGGACCCTGGATACCGGACCGGCCACCCCACGGATCCGGGCGCCGACGACCAAGCGTCCGCAATTTCCGGGAACCAAGCTGGAATCCCGCATGCGCATCATCCCCGATCTGACGCACACGATCCTCCTCACCATCCCCTTCTTCGTGGCCATCTTCGGCATGTACGCCATCCTCTGGCGCCCCCTCATCGACTGGATGGACGAGCGTGAGGGCCTCGAGAGCAAGGCCAAGAAGGAGGCCGCCGAGCTCGAGGACGCGGCTGGTGACCAGCTCGCGCGCATCGAGTCTCGGCTCGCCGAGTCCCAGCGCGAGGCCATGGAGCTCCGCAGCACCGCGCGCGAGCGGGCCCTCTCGAAGGAGGCCGAGATCGTCGCGGCGGCCCGCGAGAAGGCCGAGAAGCGCGTCGACGAAGAAATCCAGCGGCTCGAGACCGAGCGCGAGGCGGCGCAGCACGCGCTGAAGGAGACGGCGAGCTCGCTGTCCCAGGCCATCGCCTCTCGCGTGCTCGGCCGCGAACTGACCTGAGAGGCACCGATGCTTCGATTGACGAACCTCCGACGGGCCCGGGCCCTGCTCGGCTCTCTGCTGGTGCTGGTCGTTGTCTGCGCGACAGCTCCAGCACTCGCCGCGGGCGGTGGCAAGGGCGGCGAGCACGGTGAGGGAGGTCACCACGAGCTCTACACCGGAGACGAGGACCGCGACGGCGTCCCCAACTGGCGCGACCCCGAGCACGGGACGGTCGACAACACCGAGACCTACGTGTGCGGCGAGCTCACCTACCACACCTTCAACCTCGCCTTGTTCGTGGGATTCGTCGTCTACCTGGCTCGACGCCCCATGCTGGACACCTTCCGGCAGCGCGCCCTCGACATCCGCAAGGGGCTCACGGATTCGGCGCAGGAACGCGACGAAGCCCACCAGCGGCATCAGGAGCTGGTCGCTCGTCTCTCGGCCATCGAGCAGGAGGTCGACTCGATGCAGGCCAAGGCGCAGCAAGACGCCGAGGCCGAAGAGGCCAGCCTCGTCCGCCGCGCCGAGGAGATGGCCGTGCGCATCTCGGAGCAGGCCGAGCGAACGATTCAGGACGAGGCGCGACGCGCCCGGCAGTCGCTGCGGAAGGAGGCCGTCGAGCTCGCGGTGCAGCTCGCCGAGAGCACGCTGACGAGTCAGGTCGCCAGCGCGGACCAGCAGCAACTCGCCGAGCAGTTCCTCGCCTCACTGAAGGAGTCCGACCATGGCCAATGAACAGGGCGTCGCGCGTCGCTACGCGCAGGCGATGGTGGACGTCGCGGCCGAGGCTGGCGTCGTCGACGACGTGGTCGAGCAGCTCACGAGCTTCGAGGAGGTGCTGCAGGCACACGAGGGGCTGCTCTCGTCCGCGCTGCAGTCTCCGGTGTTCACCGTCGAAGAGCGTCGGGCCGTGCTCGACGAGATCCTCCCCAAGCTCGAGCTCGGGGATCTGACCCAGAACCTGCTTCGACTCCTCAACGACAATGGCCGGCTCGGCATCCTCGACGCCATCACCCGCGCGTATCGGGACCTCGCCGACGAGCGTGCTGGCCGCGTCCGTGTGGTGGTCCGGTCTGCCGAACCCCTGACCGAGGCCCTCGAGGCCGAGGTGAAGAAAGCCCTCGAGGCCGCCACTGGCAAGCAGGTGGTGATCGAGGCCGAGGTCGACGCCTCCCTCATCGGCGGCCTCGTCGCCCGCGTGGGCTCGACCGTGTACGACAGCTCGCTTCGCACCCGTCTTCAGAACATCAAGGGGGCGCTGCTCGCTGGCGCATCCCCGGCCCAGGCCTAGGAGAATCCGCCATGGAGATCCGCGCGGACGAAATCAGCCAGATCCTCAAGGATCAGATCAAGAACTACGAGGCGCGCGTCTCGGTCACCGAGACCGGCACGATCTTGTCCGTCGGAGACGGCATCGCGCGCATCCACGGTCTCGAGAACGCACTGGCCGGTGAGCTCATCGAGTTCCCGGGCGAAGTCGTGGGCATGGTCCTCAACCTCGAGGAGGACAACGTCGGCGTCGCCATCTTCGGCGCCGACACCAACATCCACGAGGGTGACGAGGTCAAGCGTACCGGCCGCATCGTGCAGATCGGCGTCGGCCCGGCGTACATGGGTCGCGTGGTCGACGCCCTCGGCAACCCCATCGACGGCCTCGGCACGATCGAGGCAGTCGAGCAGCGCATCATCGAGACCAAGGCCCCGGGCATCATCCCGCGCCAGTCGGTGCACGAGCCGATGCAGACGGGCATCAAGGCCATCGACGCCATGACGCCGGTGGGTCGCGGGCAGCGCGAGCTCATCATCGGTGACCGCCAGACCGGCAAGACCGCGGTGGCCGTCGACACCATCATCTCCCAGCGCGTGTTCAAGGACGATCCCAAGCGCAAGGTGCACTGCATCTACGTCGCGGTCGGCCAGAAGCTGTCGTCGGTCGCGCAGCTGACCGAGCGACTCCGCCAGCACGGCGCGCTCGAGTACACCACCATCGTCGCCGCACCGGCGGCGAGCCCTGCTCCGCTGCAGTTCCTCGCGCCGTTCACCGGGGCGACCATCGGCGAGTACTTCCGCGACAACGGCCAGCACGCTCTCATCATCTACGATGACCTGTCGAAGCACGCCGTCGCCTATCGTCAGCTCTCGCTGCTCCTCCGCCGCCCGCCGGGTCGCGAGGCCTTCCCTGGCGACGTCTTCTACCTGCACAGCCGGCTGCTCGAGCGCGCGGCCAAGATGAGCGACGAGCAGGGCGGTGGCTCGCTGACCGCCCTGCCGATCATCGAGACGCAGGCCGGCGACGTCTCGGCCTACATCCCCACCAACGTGATCTCGATCACCGACGGTCAGATCTACCTCGAGACCGACCTGTTCAACGCGGGCCAGCGTCCCGCGGTCAACGTCGGTCTGTCGGTCAGCCGCGTCGGCGGTGCCGCCCAGATCAAGGCGATGAAGGAGGTCGCGGGTACCCTGCGCCTCGACCTCGCCAACTACCGGGAGCTCGCTGCATTCTCGCAGTTCGCCTCCGACCTCGACGCCTCGACCAAGGCGACGCTCGCCCGCGGCGCCCGGCTGACCGAGCTCCTCAAGCAGGGTCAGTACGCCCCGCTGCCCGCCGAGCAGCAAGTCATCCAGCTCCTCGCGGGTACGACCGGGGTCATGGACAGCATGCCGCTCGACAAGGTCGGCCCGTTCGCCACCGCGCTCGTCGACCACTTCATCGCGAACAAGTCCGAGCTGCTCGCCGAGATCATCGAGAAGGGCACGCTCAAGCGCGACAACCTGCGTGACCGCCTCCGCGAGGAGATCAAGTCGTTCGCCAGCACCTGGAGCTGAGCCGTGGCGAACCTCAAGGACATCCGGAGCCGCATCAGCTCCGTCAAGAAGACCCGCCAGATCACGAGCGCCATGAAGCTCGTGGCCGGCGCCAAGCTCAAGCGGGCCACCGACCGGGCACTGGCGGCTCGACCCTACCGCGAGCAGCTCGAGCTCGTGCTCCAGCGGGTCGCGGCCATCGCCGGCGACCAGGTCGACGAGGAGCTCCTGAAGCCCCGTGACGAAGTGAACAACGCGCTCGTCGTGGTGCTCACCTCCGACCGCGGGCTCGCGGGCCCGTTCAACAACGCGCTGCTCAGGGCCAGCACGGGCTGGTACGCCGCGCGAAGGGCCGAGGGCGTCACGCTCCGCACGCGGGTCTACGGTCGCAAGGGCGACGTGTTCCTGCGCCGGGCCGGCGTCGAGCTCGAGGACGCCGTCACGGACTACGAGCGGATTCCCAAGATGGAGCTCGTCAAGCCGCTCACCTCGCACCTCGTGTCGTCGTTCGTCGATCGAGAGGTGGACGAGGTCTACATCGTCTACAACCGGTTCGTCTCGGCGCTGTCCCAGGTCCCGACCTTCGAGCGCATCCTTCCCCTGGCCGTCGAGGTCGACGAGTCGAAGGAGCCCGAGGAGACGGCCGACGGACCCACCGAGTACCGCTACGAGCCCTCTGCCGTGGGCATCCTCGGCACGCTGCTCCCGCTCTACCTCGAGACCCTGGTGCTCTCGGCGTTCCTCGAGACCGAGGCCGGTGAGCACGCTGCTCGCATGACCGCGATGGACTCGGCGACGCGCAACGCGAGCGAGCTCATCGACCAACTGTCTCTCGACTACAACCGGGCGCGTCAGGCGGCGATCACGACCGAGATCATCGAGATCGTGTCGGGCGCGGCGGCCCTCTAGCGAATCTGGAGTTGTCAATGGAAGCCAATGGACGCATCACCCAGGTCATGGGGCCGGTGGTCGATGTCGAGTTTCCCCCCGGCTCAGTGCCGGAGATCCTGAACTCGCTGCGGGCCACGAACCCGCGACTGTCCGACGGAGAGAACAACCTCGTCCTCGAGGTCGCGCAGCACCTCGGCGGCAACGTCGTGCGCACCATCGCGATGGACATGACCGACGGCCTGCGTCGTGGTCAGCCGGTGTCCGACACCGGCAAGCCCATCGCGGTGCCCGTCGGCGAGGAGGTGCTCGGCCGCATCTTCAACGTCGTCGGCGATGCGATCGACGAGCTCGGCGAGGTCAAGGCCACCAAGGCGTGGCCCATCCACCGCCCCGTCCCCGAGTTCACCGAGCAGTCGGTGGCCGAGGAGATGTTCGAGACCGGGATCAAGGTCATCGACCTGCTCGCCCCCTACGCCCGCGGTGGCAAGATCGGGCTGTTCGGCGGCGCCGGCGTCGGCAAGACGGTGCTCATCCAGGAGCTCATCAACAACATCGCCAAGGGGCACGGTGGGTACTCGGTGTTCGCCGGCGTCGGCGAGCGCACCCGCGAGGGCAACGGCCTCTGGCACGAGATGCAGGAGGGAGGGGCCAAAGCGGTCATCT
>CAZZLC010000002.1:0-63809 GCA_964655065.1 uncultured Enterobacteriaceae bacterium
CAGGGGCGCCACGACCTCGGGCACCGAGGGACGAACACCGATCTCCGGCTCCGCGCCCAGTGCGACGAACCACCACGAGCGCCACGTGGCCGGCACGGTAGCACGACCGTGGCCGACGGTTAACCATGGGCATGGGCAATGACCGAGATCAGCGCCGCGCCAAGCGGCTAGCCAAGCACAAGAAGCGCCGCGCCAACGCCTCGCGGCCCTCCCAGGACCCCGGCAGCATCCGCCCCGTCGCCCCACCGGCCGCCAAGGATGCGCGCACCTGGCCCCTCGGCGACTGCATGGTGAGCCAGAACTACGACGAGCCTTCGGCCGAGCTCACGGCGGTGGTGACGCGCGTGCACGCCGACGGTCGCGCGGTGGCGGCGTTCGTGGAGCTCGATCGGGCGACCGACGGCATCCGGAGCATCCGCATCAAGGGTTACCCGTCGCTGGACAACGTGTACGGCGAGTGCGCCTCGCTCTCCGAGAAGTCCGGCGAGACGATTCTCGGCGCGCCGGCTCCGCTGGTCGTGGGGCTCGTCGTCGACGCGAAGGAGCACGGCACGTCGACCCCGATGGGCTGGGACAAGCTCGAGGAGCTGATCGCCGACGTGGAGCCCATGGAGGCCGACCCGCCGTTCGGTGCCCCGCCCCCCGAGCGCTCGAGGCCGAAGGGCGGCTGGCTCGACCGCTTCTTCCGCTGGATCGGCTGACTACTCGCGGCGCCGCCGCACGAGCGCCAGCAGGAACAGCGGAGCCACGATCCAGGCTTGGTCGGCACTGTCGTCTCGGTTGCAGCAGCCACGATTCAGCGCGGTACCCACCCCGCTCGCCGGCGTGACGTCCTTGAACGTCTCCGCGATGACCCAGCCCGGGTTCTCGTTGCCGCCCACGTACTCGTAGGCGCCGGCGTCGGGCGCGATGCCGTCTCGATCGACGCGGTTGAAGTCGACGAGCGGGATGTAGGACGCGCCATCGGGCGAGCCCGCGTCGCGCGCCTGCGACACCCCGGACAGGTAGAAGTCGAAGTTGTCGATGTCGACGAAGTCGGAGACCCCACCGCCCTCGATGACGAAGGTGGGCCGGACCACGGGGTCGAAGCCCTCGACGAGCCCCGTGACCACGTTGTTCGTGATGAAGTTGGTGGTCTCGGGAGGCTGGACGCCGTTGTTCTTGTAGTAGTCGGGGTCGGACTGGGGGTCTTCGTAGAGCATGCTGCGACCCGTCGAGTTCGACACGACGTTGTTGGCGAACACGAGCTGCTCGCGGTCGTACCAGTCGCGAAGCCACACGCCGTAGCCGCCGGTGCGCGCGATGGTGTTGTGGCTGATCTGGACGTTGACGAGCGAGTCGTTGTCGTCGCGCGAGTAGATGCCCTCGTCGCCGGTCTCGAACACGACGTTGTTCTGTACGAGCGCCGGGCCCGTGATGTCGATGCCGTCGTCCTCGACCTGCCAGATGGCGTTGCCCTGGGCGAGGTTCTGGTCGCCGAACAGCGTGTCGGGCAGCACGAGCCCATCTCCACCCGCGCGGAAAACGACGTTGTCGAGCACCTGGACGTTCTGGGTGCCCCGGAAGAACAGGAGCCCGGTCCCCCCGACGTCGTGGATCAGGTTCTGCTCGACGAGGCTGTCCTGCATCCAGCAGCTGCCGTTGTCGCAGCCGACCACGATGCCGCCGCCGTTCTCGGTGAACGCCACCTCGTTGAGGCGCAGGACGATGTTGTTGGTGTCGCCGTCGACCCGGATGCCGCTGCCGGTGACGTTGCGCACCACGCAGTTCTCGACCGTCACGTTGGTCGAGCCCTGCACCCGCAGACCGCCCACGTTCTGCTTCTTCGGGTCGACACCCTCGAACACCAGGTTCGTGATCTCGACGTACGTGGACCCGGTCAGGGTCGCGGCGAACCCGGTATCGCCGGTGTGCACGATGGTGGTCGCCCCGTTCGGCGCGCCGACGAACCGCACCGCGCGGCCCGACTCCCCGAGCGCCTCCCAGGACAAGGTCTCCTCGATCTCGAAGCGGCCAGCGGTGAACGTGACGACGTCACCCGCCAGCAGCGAGGACGTGAGCGACGAGAGGTCGTCGCCCGGCCCGACGGTCACGCTCGCGCCGTGCGCTATTGCCATCCAGATCCACACCACGTCTCCTCCAGAGGCCCCGCGCGGTCTACAACGATGTCGGACCGCCGGTATATCCCCGGTCGTTTGGGCTGTCGCCCGGCGCGTCGTCGAAGGCCGGGTCGGGATTGCCGGAGTCGATCATCGGCGATCCGGGCTGCAGCGACAGGTCGTCGTTGCTCGGGTTGCCGTCGCCGGAGAACGCCACGAGGTCCGGGTTCTCGACCGTGTTGGAGGCATCGATCGGCCCGCCGCTGCCGTCCCCCACCGCCCCGGCGTAGTGCACCGCGGTGTTGGTGAAGAAGACGGTGTTGTAGGTCACGGCGGCCGTGCTCGCTTCGTTGACGAACAGCGCCGACGCTCCGTTGTTGCCGAGAAGCACGTTGGACGTGAACACCAGCGTGCCGTCGGCGGGGGCGAGCACCGCGATCGCGCCCCCCTCGAAGTTGCCGGACGAGTTCCCGGTCAGGGTGTTGTTGTGGAAGACGAAGGCGCTGGGGTCGCCCACGCCCCCCAACACGACGATCGCACCCCCCTCGCCTCCGGTCGCGGTGTTGTCCTGGAAGCGGTTGCGGTTCGTCGCGCCCGCCGCGGGCACGTAGCCACGGGTGGCGATGGCCCCGCCGCTGACCGCCTGGTTTCGCCAGAACCGATTGCCCTCGATCACCGAGCTCGCGGTCGCGCCAGTGAGGTAGAGCGCCCCGCCCTCGTTGCTCGCGTTGCCGTCGAACAGGGCCCGGCCGATGGTGAGCGCAGCCGGTGCCTCGGCGCGGATAGCCCCGCCCTGGGCAGCAGACGTGTTGTCTCGGTAGAGGGTGCCCTCGGCGTCGTCGAGCGTGGATCCGGCGAGGGTGATCGCGCCCGCGTCGTCACCGGCCTCGTTGTTGGTGAACGCGCAGCCCCCCGCGATGGTCAGCGACCCCGAGGTGACGGCGACCGCCCCGCCGTCGGCACCGCTGCGGTTGCCGTCGGCGACGACGTCCGACAGGGTGACGTCGGCGGTCGTGATCTGCAGCGCCCCGCCGTCGACGGGCACGTCCCCGCCGGTCAGGGTGAGGTTCGCGAGCGCGACGTCGGCGAAGCCGGTGACCTGGAAGTGCGGCAGACCCGCGGCGGCTTCGAGCACGACGTCGCTCGGGATGCCCGACTTGCCGGCGATGCTGACCGTCTCCCCGTCGATCACCACTCCCACGTCGGGATAGGTGCCCGGCTGCAGCACGATCCGGCGGCACACGGTGTCGAGGTTGGCGAGCGCGTGGGCGATCGTCGCGAAGGGGTCGGCGTCGGTGCCGGCGCCGTCGTCGTCGCCGCCGGGGCTCACCACCACGGGAAACGCGTCGGCGTCGTTGTCGTCGCAGTCGCAGGCGGCAGTGACGTCGTCGGGATCGCACAGCCCCTGGGGGGTGCACACCGACACGCCGTCACCGTCGGCGTCGATGTCGTCGATGTTGCCGTCGCAGTTGTTGTCGACCCCGTCGCACAGCTCGGGGGCGTCGGTCGTGGTGGCCAGGCGCTCGGTGTCGTCGCAGTCGCCGTCGCAGATCGAGAGCCCGTCGCCGTCGCCGTCGGCGCGCTCGTTGGTGTTCACGTCGCAGTCGTTGTCGACGTTGCCGTCGCACAGCTCGACCTGGCCAGGATTGACGGTGTCGTCGAAGTCGTCGCAGTCACCCTCGCAGACGAGCCAGCCGTCGTCGTCGTCGTCGCTCTCGTCGGGGAGCGGGGCGCCGCTGCAGTCGTTGTCGAGCCCGTCACAGATCTCGGGCGCGCCGGGGTAGACCTGATCGTTGCCGTCGTCGCAGTCCCCCTGGGCGGGCGAGAACCCGTCGCCGTCGTCGTCGACCGCGGACTCCCCGCCCTGGCCGCGCAGGGTCACGGTGCGGCTGCCGTCGGGCGCGTCGGTGCGCACCTGGAGCGCCCCGGTGTACTGCCGGCCCTCCTCTTCGGGCGCGATGAACACGCCCACGATGCCGGACTCACCAGCTCCGATCACCTGCACGTCGGCGCGGTCGACCGAGAAGACGTCGGGATCGCCGTTGGTCAGCGTGATCGACAACAGCTGGATCTCACCGCCGCCTTCGTTGGTGAGCGTGAGGTCCACGCGGGTCGGCGAGCCGACGGGGGCGGTGCCGAAGTCGATGGAGGTCGGGCTGACCGTGAGCTCGGGGGTGCCCGAGGCGCCCTCGAACCCGCCGCACCCGACGAGGAGCGCCGCGAGGGCGACGAACGTTCGGTGCATCACTGGCTCCCTTCCTCTTCCTCGTCGCCGGAGAAGTCCGCGAAGCAGATGCTGACGTCACCCTCCACGACCCGGAATGCCATCCCGCTCTCCTCGCTGGCCCGGTGGGCATAGTAGACGTCGATCGGCGCGACGCCAGCGCGGAGGCTGAAGGTGGTGGTCTGACGCTCGAACGGCTTGATCCCGGGAAGCTCGACCACTGGCTCGCCGTCGACGAACAGCCACGAGTCGTCGGAGGAACCCATCACCACCGTGACGTCGGTGTTGCTCCACGCGCGGAGCCACGCGGACCATCGGACCGCGAAGTAGGCAGGGTCGCCTTCGAGCCCCTCGTCGACCGGCCAGAAGTTGCGGCCGAAGTCGAGGGTGGCGTCGAACTCCTCGAACACCTGCTCGTCGAACCAGTCGAGCTCGGTCGGGTTCCGGTTCCCGGGCTCCTTGTCGAGGTCGGGGAGCACGTCGGGGTGGTCGACGGTCAGGTTGGCGTATTGCCCGCGCCAGCCCTGAAAGCAGTTCTGCCAGTCGGGCGGCTCGCCGCGCTCGGGGGTGTCCCCGGGGGGTTGGGCGGGCGGCACCGGATCGAAGAGGATGCTCGCGTCGGAGGCGCAACCGTGGAGCGACACGAGGACCAGGATCGAGGTGATCATTCGGCAGGCTCCTCGGGTCGGCCCACGGAGGAACGACCCAACGAAGGGAAGACGTCGCAGCGGAGGTACTCCTCGAGCTCGTCGCGCTCACCGGGCAACATGCCACCGGCCGGCGGCATCGTCTGCAGCTCGATGGCCTCGAGCTGGATGAGGTCGGCCCACTCGAGCACGTCCTCTTCGTCGTCGAAGTTGATGTCTCCGGGCGCTCCGGCCCGCTGGGCCTCGCGTACGAACGCGCTGTGGCACGGCCGACAGTGGCGACCGATCAACCCGTCGCCGGTGTTGTCGTAGTCGAGCGGCGGCTCGCGAAGGCAGGTGTTCGTGAGCGGGACACCCTGACCCACGATCTCGTCACCGCAGGCGGCGAGGCCGAGCGTGAGGACCATCAGAGCGTTGCAGACCGTTCGCACAGGAACTCCTCGGGCAACGATGCCCGGACCCGTGGATCGGGTCCGGGCGAATCGCGGTGTAGTCTACCTTCCCACGGGCGCCGTGGGCGGCCCGAGCGGATCAGGCGCCGCGGACGATGGCATCCAGGACGTCGACGCCGGGCAGCACCTGGGCGGGGTCGACGCCGCCGATCTTCATGAGCGCGAGCCCCACGTGCTCACAGCCGAGCATGATGCCGCTGTCGTCACGCTCGCCGGTCAGCAGGCTCACCGGCTCGGCCACCAGGCCGCCGTCGGTGTAGCCGTAGACCGAGCCACCGTTGACGCCCGCGCCGGCCACGAGGACCGAGCCGTAGGGCCAGTGGTCCTTTCCGCCCCCGCCGTTGAGGAGCGGGGTGCGGCCGAAGTCGGACATCGCGACGACGGTGACCTCGTTGATGAGCCACTGCGTGGTGTGCCCCGGCGTCGTGGCGAGATGCTCCATGAGCTCGTTGAGCGCCGCGAAGAAGTTGATCTGCTGCGGGGCCTGCACCGTGTTGTTGCCGTGGCTGTCCCAGCCGCCGGGGATCCGGATCATCGCCGCGCGGGACAGGCCGAGGCGGAACAGCTCCGACGCCTTGATCGCGTTGTCGACCATGCTGTTGCCGAGGTCGTCGAGGCCGGCCTCGAACTGGCGACCCTCGAGCTCCATGCCGCGCTCGATGTTGGAGAGCAGGCCCTCGGCCCGCTCCCGGGCCAGGCCGGTCTGCTGCGACGCGAAGTCGGCCACCCGGTTGAAGACGAACTTGTCGACGAGGTCGTCGGCGGGAGGCGCGATGGACGGCGTCTCGAAGTCGGCGCCGTTGCGGCCCCGGTTGATGCTGCCGTCCATGAGCTGGAGCAGGGTGCCGCCGCCGGCCCGAACCACCGCCTGGCCGTCGGTTCCCGGGAAGCTCGGTCCGCTGAACACCACGTGGGGCAGCGGGTACTCGACGCGGGAACGCGCGGCCAGCGTGGTCGGCCAGTCGGCGTACGACGACGCCGAGGTGCCGGTCAGCATGAACTGCGTGCCCGAGTCGTGACCGACGCTGTGAGCATCGACGCCGTTGATGATCGCGGCGTAGGGGCCCCAGTTGGTGAAGAACTCGTCGACGACCATGCGGTCGGGACCGGTGGTCCACCGGAGCCGGCCGCGCTCGGCGAGCGACGTGCCCGGGTCCATGTCGACGCCGCCGGTCGGCGAGAAGCCGTCCTCGGCGAAGGTCGGGTCGAGGACCGTGGAGGTGTCCCAGGCTCCGCCGGCCCAGAAGAAGAGGAACTTGCGCTCGATTCCCGCGGCCATCGCCTGCTTCGGGTAGTACAGACCGGCGCTCCCGAGGAGACCGGCCGAGCCGCCCAAGAAGGCGCGCCGCGTCATCTCGCGCCGACGCTTGCGCTCGTGAAACGTGGACATTTTCGCCTCCAGAGGCTCAGTAGAAGATGACTTGGGGATCGCGGAAGACCGCGGAGATGACGCCGGCCCACGCGTCGGTGGCCTTGCCCTCGACCGAGTACAGGCTCTTCCACACCTCGATGAGCTCCGCGGGCTCGGTCGCGTCCGCAGGGAGCGGGCGGCCGGTGATCTTGCGGTAGAGGTGGCGGATCTGCTGGTCGAACTTCTCCCGACCGGTGGCGCCGTCGCTGCCGGCGGTGTCGTCGGGGGTGTCGTTGATGGTGACGAACTCGAGGAGCACCGCGTCGGTCTCGCGCGCGGGGTCGAGGTCGAGCTCGGCGACGTGGTAGGCCGCGGCCTGCGCGAGGCGCTCCTGGATGAACACCAGGCCCACCGTCGGGGTGTACTGGCGCTCGGTCACGAACAGCGAGTCGATGCCGCCCGCCAGCGTGGGCAGGCCCATGTCCTGGGACACCAGGCCGTTGCGGCCGCGGAAGCCCCAGGTGAAGCCGATCTTCTCCTGGAAGTACGACGAGAGCTGGGCGGGCGAGACGAGCTTCTGCCCGGCCAGGCGCTCGTTGAGCCCCGGCGTGCGACCGGCCGCCGCGCGGTACTCGTCGTCGGTGACGATGGAGTACACGAGCTGCTTGATGTTCATGTCGGCCTGGTCGTCGCCATCGACGTCGGCGCGGAAGGCGTCGGCGTGCACCGAGAGGCTGTTCCAGTCGTCGGGGTGAAGCTCACGCTGGGTGAGCCCCTCCCACACGGTGCGGACGGCGCAGTCCGCGAAGCGGTCGTCGGCCACGAGCTCCTGGGCGAACTCGACGATGTTGCCGGTGGGACGTCCGTAGTATGCCGGCTCCTTCCCCGCGTAGAACCGCCACTCCTGCTCGGCCTCGGGGCGGTAGCGAGTGGACTCGATGCCCTCCTCGCCGTCGAGATTGAAGAAGCCGAAGAAGTTGGCGGCCATGGGGTCGAGCGACGCGTGGCAGCTCTGGCAGCCCGTGGAGAGGCTGATCGCGTTCTCGGGGTCGACGGTGAGCAGGTCGACCGCGGCGCGGTTGAGCACGATGGGCCGCGACAGGTAGTCGTCGCAGAGGAACATCTTGCTGATCGCGTTGGCGCGGTGCCGGTTCGCGTTGCCGCCCATCGACGGGTAGCGCTGCCAGGTCGTGGTCATGGTCAGCATGCCGGCGTGGGGCCGGTCGTCGTCGTAGGTCGCGGGGACCCAGCCGCCGGCGTAGTCGGCGGGCAGGTCGATGTTCCAGTACGCGGCGAGCTCCGCGTTCGCCATGGTGTGCGGCGCGGTGATCATGTAGCTGTACGGCAGGTCGTTGATGACGACGTACTCGAGCAACGACAGCGCCTCGTTGGCGATGATGTCGGCCATGCGGCGGTCGTCGATGTCACGCAGCTCGGGGATGTCCCCCGTGTCGAAGTAGACCTGCCCCGTGCGCAACAGGTAGCGCTCGTTGAAGATCTCCTTGATGCGATCGAGGAACCGGGAGTCCTCGATCCACGCCTGCGCGTGCTGCGTGTACAGCGCGTCCTTGTCGATCGCGTTGTCGTAGTCCCAGAGCTCCTGCTCGGTGGGGTGAACCCCCCGCAGGTCCATCGAGAGCCGAATCAGCTGACTGCGAGCGTCGAGGAGGTCGACGGTCGGCTCGACCACTTCCTCCGGTTGGCCGCAGCCGGCGAGCGCGACGGCGACGAGCCCGATCGGGCCAAGATGCCTCATCCTGCCTCCAGTACGGGGGGCAGTGTCTCCCAATCCCGTCGACGCGACAAGGCCTTACCGTCTCGAAACCGCACTTTCCGGGTCCCAGCGATGCGCCCTCGTGTGCAATTCCGCGAGGGTTCGCGCCGACGACGTGCGTCAGAGCCGTCCCGTTACCGGGATGCCCACGCCGGTGATCGCACGGGCCCCAGGGGAGAGGAGGAACCCGATCACCTCCGCGAGCGCCTCGGTGGTCACCCAGCGGTCGAAGTCGGCGTCGGGCATGGCCGCGCGATTCGGCTCCGAGTCGATGATGCCGGGCAGCACGGCGTTGACGCGGACGCCGCGGTCCTTGAGCTCGTCGGCGAGGGCCTCGGTCAGCTTCTGCACGCCCGCCTTGCTGGCCGCGTAGGCTCCGAGACCGGCCGCCGCGGGACGGACCCGAGCGTTGGCGGCGCCCACGTTGACGATGCTTCCCCGGCTCGCCACGAGCGGGGGGATCGCAGCGCGACTCGTGTTGACGGCCGTACGCAGGTTGATCTGGTACAGCAGGTCCCAGGTGTCGATCGAGCCCTCGGCCACGGTCTCGAACCGGAAGGTGCCCGCGACGTTGACCAGCCCGTCGACTCGCCCGTAGCGCGCTACGACCTTCGAGATCGCGAGCTCGGCCTGGTCAGGGTCGGTGAGGTCGATGCCGTGGACCTCGAATGGCCACTTGTCGTCGCCGCTCGGCTCGGCGCGGTCCACGGGCACCGGGGTGCCGCCGTGGCTCGCCACGTGCGCCGTGACCGCCTGCCCGACCCGCCCCATTCCGCCGGTGACGACGATGATCTGGTCTTTCATGCTCACTCCTCGCAGGCAGCGTACCCTCACCTCCGGGTGACCGAACTGGCCGATGCCGGTCGGGCGCAGCTTCGGGCCGCGGGCAGGGCCGATGTTTTTGACGTCCCAGGGGGTTCGGAGGGGATAGACGAGCCACCTGGGCGGCGTGTGGGCCGCCAATGATGCGGCAGACGACGCGACGTGATCCGGAGGCCCGACGTGCGTGCAGGTTTGATGCTGGCGATGGCCATCGTGGCCGAGGTGGCGGCGACGTCCGCGATGAAGGCGGTCTCGCAGGGCGGCAGCACGTGGCTCATCGTCATGGGCCTGGGCTACCTCGTCGCCTTCGTCGGTCTCATCGAGGCCATGCGCTCGATGCCGCTCGGACTCGCCTACGCGCTGTGGTCTGGCTTCGGCACGGTCGGGGCTGTCGCGGTCGGTGCAGTCGTGTTCGGAGAGCGTTTCGGGCCCCCGCAGATCATCGGCACCGTCCTCGTGATCGCCGGTGCGGCCATGCTCAACCTCACGACGGAGTCCTGAACGCGGCCGGCAGGTCCAGCTCGAAGGTGGAGCCAGCCTCCGACGTGGACGTGAGGCTCAGGGTGCCGCCGAGGCGCCCTGCGAGCCGATTCGACAGCGCGAGTCCGAGTCCCGTGCCTGCCGTGAGGGCAGAGGCCTTGGCGAACGCCTCGAACAGGCGGTCCCGCAGCGCGGGGGCGACGCCCGGTCCGTCGTCCACGACGACGAAGTGCACGCGCGCGGCGGTGCCCCCGACGCGGCAGTGCACCACGCGACGAGCGAACCGCGCCGCGTTCGTGAGCAGGTTGAGCAGGACCTGACGGCACCGAAGCCGGTCCGTGTCGAAGTGCTCCGGACCGGCGATCTGGAACACGAGCTCCACACCGCGGTCCTCCGCGAGCGGCGTCACCATGGTCCGGAGCTCCTCACAGAGGTCCTCGACATAGACGGTGTCGACGGTCACGTCGAGCTGGCCCGACTCGACGCGCGACATGTCGAGCACGTCGTCGATGAGGCCCAGGAGGTGCCGGCCGCTCTCCAGGATGCGGACGAGGTCCTCGCGGGTGGGATCGGTGGTGTCCTCGTTCTCGTCGAGGAGCTCCGCGTAGCCGATGATCGCGTTCAGCGGTGTGCGGAGCTCGTGGGACATGTTCGTGAGGAATCGGCTCTTGGCTGCACTGGCCTCTTCGAGGGCAACCAGCGCCCGCTCGCGCTCCGCCTCCACGTCCAGCCGGGGCCGAAGGTCGACGATGGCCACGATGCAGTGTCGACCTCCGTCGTGCTCGAACTCGGTGGTCGTGACCTCGACGGGGATGGGGCCCGAATCGGTGAGCAACCTCGGGTCCTCGCCCGTGGACAGCAGGAGCTCCTCGAGCGGTCGCCCCACCACGGGGGTCCCGCTCCCCACCAGCGCTTCGAGGGCCTGGTTGCCGTCCCGCACGGCACCGCCTGGCCCGACCACCACCATGGGCACTGGCGCCTCGCGAACCAGGGCGGCTCGGAACGCCTCGGCGGCGGCCAGCCGCTCCGCGGTCTCCACGGCCTGGCTGCGCTGAAGCTGCGACTCCAGGAGGAAGCGCTGGTAGTCGTGCACGAGCAGGGTGGCGATCCCGCCGCTGATCAGCAGGAACAGCACGTGGTCCGTGGCTCGCTCGGCCCGGGACGGCAGGTGCTCGGAAGCCCAGGGGGCCGGTCCGTAGGCGAACTCGACCCCCACGTACACGATGAGGAGTGTGGTGGTGGCCACCGCCCCTCGAGCGCCGAAGAGCAGTCCTCCGACCAGGATCGCGGGCAGGAGCAGCATGCCCACGTGCTCGTCGATGCCCCAGAACCGTGAGGCCAGCGCGAGGACCACCACGATGGACAGGGTCGCGAGCAGCAGCGATGCGAGCTTGGTCCAGCCGGCGCGGTTCATCAGGCCGATGGGGAGTTGCGCCGCGATGACCAGGGCGGAGATCAGTACGCCGGCCCGATTGTCGTAGTCAGCAAGGACCTGCGCGATGCCGAGGCACGCGCTCGCCACCAGGATGGCAGACACGGTGACGTTGACTCGGCGTTGGCGGTGATCCGGCGGCATCGTCCTTCAACGTCACCGGATCGTGAGGAGGATCGAGACCCTCGGAGGTCATCTGGTGCCGGGGAGATCGAGCGCGGCGAGCAGTTCGTCGATCGCGACCGGGGCGCTGGTGTCGACGGCGACCACGTCATCACCCTCCGGCGGTCGGTACTGGGCGAGGAAGGGCTCCAGCAGGGGTTCTCGCGCGTCGGACGGACCAGAGGTCCGGGCGCGGAGGCGCTCTCTGAGGACTTCCACTGGCGCCTCGCAACGGACGAAGCGCAAGGTGACGCCGTCCTCGGCCGCGGCGGCACGCAGCAGCTCGTGGTGCACCGGGTCGTGGAAAGACGCATCGACGATCGCGAGTCGTCCGCTCTTCCACACCCACCGGGCGCGGTCCACCAGGCCCTCGTAGACCCGGGCGGACGCCTCCGCGGAGTAGGCTCCCGCGAAGGGACGCGTGCCGAGCGAGGTATCGTCGGTGACGCCCGCGAGGCGCTTGCGGACTCGGTCGGCGGCGAAGTGGGGCCCCGCGAGCGCCCTCGCGAGCTTCGCCGCGAGCGTGCTCTTGCCGGCTGCGATGGGCCCGGCCACCGCGATGACGGCTCCGCGGGCCGACGCCTTCCAGGTCGCCACCTCGGCCGCGAGCGCGAAGCGTGCTCGCGCCTGGTCGGCATGCCCCCCGAGCGCCCGCACCTTGCCCCGCACCCAGGCCCGATAGGCGATGTAGCGGTCGAGCACCGCGTAGACGCCGGCGTCGTCGTTCGCGTCGACCCACGCGGCGACCATCCGCTCGGCCGCGGGTCGCGAGACGTGCAGCCAGAGGTCCATCGCGAGAAAGGCAACGTCCATCGCGACGTCGCCGGCTCGGTAGGCCACGTCGAACTCGACGCCGTCGATGGCCACGATGCGTGGCGAGTCGAGATCGTCGAGCAGGTAGACGTGGTCGGTCCGGAGGTCGCCGTGGCCGTCGCGGCATCGCCCCGCCGCGCGGCGCTGGTCGACGATCGGATCGCCCACGAGCGATTCCTGAAGGGCCCGGACTCGCCCGAGCTGGGCTACGGTGAGCCCCGTGTCGAACTCGTCGGTGGTCTCGAAGTTCTCCTCCAGCAGAGCGGCCAGGGCGTCGTGCGTGCAGGAATCCGGGACCTCCGGCGCCCGTGCGTGGAACTCGGCCACGAAGTGGCCGACCGCCACGAGGTGCGCGTCGGTCAGTCGGCCGGACTCGGCCAGGTCGGCGAGCCTGCGGTCGTCGGGCAGGCGAACCATCTCGACTACGACGTCGACGACGTCACCGGGGCCGTCGACCTCCACGAGATCGGGCTCGTTGGTGGTGGTCAGGGGGCGAACCCCCAACGTCACGCCGGGGGCCGTGCGGTCGTTCAGCTCCTTCTCGGCCTCACAGGCTGCTCTGCGCCGTTCGAGCGTGGAGAAGTCGAGGAACCCGAAGCGGACCGGCTTCTTGCGCTTGAGCACCCGGGTTTCTCCAACCCAGACCCAGCTGATGTGCGTCTCGTGAAGGGTCGCGTCCTCGAAGCCCCGGATCCGCATGGTCGTACCTCGTTGGTTCCTGAATCAGAGGTATCGAGGTCGCGGCTCCAGGACCGGCTCGAGATAGCGCACCGCGAGCGCCCCGGCCTCGGCGAAGAGCGCGGGCTCGTCGCGGGTGAGTCCCTGCGCGACCACGGCCGAGACGGCGTGGATCACGACCTCGGCCGACATCTCTGCCACCGTGAGCGCGAGCTCGGGGCGAATCCCGCGGAGGACGCTGGTGAACTGCGAACGAGCCGCCTTTCTCCAGGCCTGCCCTGCGGACCGCGTCGACTCCGAGAGCTGAGCCCCGACCCAGAGGTCCCGGTAGCCGGTCTCGGAGGTGTAGAACCTGACGAAGACGGCCACGATGGAGCGTACCAGCGGTCGCCAGTCCTCTCCCGGCGACCAGGCGGCCACGGGGGCGGCGACTTCGGCGAGGAGGCGCTCGCCGCTGCGCTCGAGTAGAGCATCGAGCACAGCGTGCTTGTCGGAGAAGTAGACGTAGACCGAGCCCACCGAGCACCCCGCGACCCGGGCGATCGCATTGGTGTTGACGGCGTGGTAGCCCGACGACGCGATCAGCTCGGCCGTCGCGTCGAGGATGCGCTCGCGAAGGTCCTTCCGCCTCGCCATCCGCCCTCCGTGCCCCTCGTGGCTCGCGACGAGGGGTTGCGCCACGAGTCTCTGCTCGGTTCTCGCTGCCTGGGCATCGGCGCCGTCCGCCCCGACCTCGTCAAGCCGAGGCGTCGACCTGGTGGATCGCCTCGCGCCCCAGAGCCTCGCTCGTGTTGCGCGCATACGCCTCGATGCCCCGTCGGGTGGGGCCTTCGGCCGTCGCGGGTCGACCTGACGTCTCCTCGGTCCGGGCGTCGCGGTTCGCCGACGCCTTCGAGTCCCGTGGAGCGACGAATCGGCTCGGGAGCTCTTCGTCGTGCCGCTCGGACGGCTGGCGCTCCCGATTCGCGGCCTCGAGGCTCGCGGCGGCGGGCACCGGCGCGACCTCCGGGATGGCCGGAGGAGAGGAGATGGCAGGCACCGAGGTCGCGTTTCCCGCAGGGGCGCCCTCGGGCAGGGGAGGGATGGCGATGATCGGAGAGATGTTCATGTCCTGGAGTTCGGATCACCCGCGCTCGCATTTCACCCCAATCCGAACGATTGCTCGCGGTCAGTCGCAGATGGCGGGCACGGCGAGCGCTGGCCCACACCCCTCGCAGTCGACGCCGATGTCGTGGGCATAGGCGTTGCCCTCCGTCACCCCGTGGAGGTGCCCCTGCAGCCCGTCGCCCTGGGCGGTCGTGGTCGCAGAGAGCTCGTAGAACTCGACCGAGCGGTCGTCGGCCGTCGCGAGGTCGACCCCCGCGGGCGACGGCGTCAAGGAGATGGCGACGTCTCCGCTGCGGCGGAAGAACACCGCGCGATCGAAACGACCTCCTGGCCCGAGAGCCAGCGTGGGGTGCTCGGCCGGCCGCAGGCTCACGGCGCCGTCGCGGGTCAGGGCCGCGCGGGTGGCGAGGAGCAGGTTGGGATCGCCGAGGGCCGGCTCGTCGTCGCCCCGCTCGCACGCTCCGCCCACCGCGAGCTGGGTGACGAGGACGGGCTGGTTCGAGCGGATGCGCCCCGGGTCGTCGAGACGCAGGCGGACGGACTGGCCAGCGCCGAGCGAGGCGACGGGCTCGCAGTCCAGCGTCACGACCGTGCCGGACGTAGCCGAGACCACCAGCGCGTACTGGTAGGGCTGGTCGGGCCAGGGGGCGATCAGCCAGTCGGTGGCCCACCGGGTGAGCGGCGGGAGCTGCTCCCACACGTGATTGGGACCTTCGCAGTCCACGACGGGTTCCTGGCCGCCGGAGAACACGGCGACCTTCTTGGTCGCGAAGACCCGGGAGCCCGTCAGGTCGCCGTCCGCCTGGTACTGGACCACCTCGCCGGCCTGCATCGTCAGCGGAATCGCGACCCCCGGAGGCCGGAAGTCCAGGGTCGCGGCCGACGGTGAGATGATGACGTCCGTCTCGTCCTCGGTGGCCACGACGACGAACGAGCTCGGTCCCGACTCGGAGTCGTCCGAGACGGCAGCGACGACGTAGTTCACACCGAGCTCACGCCACGGAAGGAGGCGGGTGGATTCGGTGTGCCCGACCCGGTGGTGGACCCCGACGGCGTGAACCGGCGCATCGGTGAGCAGCTCGAGCCCCACCCCGAACACGAACCCGCTCGAGATGGGCTCGAGCTGGGGGTCGGGGAGGGGGACGACGTTGACGCCTGGCGTGAGGGAGACCTGCAGCGCGAACCCGGACTGGGGACCCACGATCTCGGCCTGGGTCGTCCCCTCGCTCTCGATCCAGAGCTCGAACGCGGCGGGACCGTTGCTTCCCGGGCTCGGGCCCTGCAGGAACGCCAGCGGGAACCGGACGCCCCGGGTGGTGACGTCGGGCGATTCGGGGTCGCCCTGGACCGGCGCCACCGTCTCCTCCTTCTCGGGCGTGCCGTCGAGCTGGATCACACCGCCGCCGCCGGTGGGCGGTTGGAGCCGAAGCTCCTGGGTGCAGGCGAGGAACGCGACGAGGATGACCATGGCTCCTCCACGGGGCGGCCAAGATAACCAACGGCCCGGGTGGCGGTTCGGGGCTACGGCCAGGCGGCGTCGAGGCCCTCGACGAAGGCCCGGGCCAGGGCGTTCACCCGCGGCTCGTCGATCTCCTGCTCGGCGAACGGCGACCAGGCGCACACCAGGTCGCGTCGGACCTCGAAGCCGAAGACCTGGAGGTCGTGGCGCGTCGCGAAGCGCCAGCCCTGGGTCACGGGGTGCAGCTGGTAGGTCTTCGAGTCCTCGACCACGATGCCCAGGGGGCGAAGCGCGTCGGCCACCGCCGCCGTCGAGCCGGGCGGCACGTACTCCCGGCCCTGCTGGTCGCGGCCGATGACGTCGACGTGGGGTCGCAGGGTCGACGCGGCGTACACCTCGGGCTCGTGAGCCGCGCGAAGCTCGGCGACGATGGTCTCGTCCACGCGTCCGATCGGCAGCGAGCGCGGCCCGTAGGTGTGGGGATTGATGCCGAGCCCGCCTCTGCCGCAGATCTCGGCGTAGGCTGCGTCCGCGAGCTCCACATAGGCGGCGTGCAGCTCGGTCAGGCGTCTGCGGTCCGCGCTGCTCGTCACGTACGTCGGGATCGCCTGCGAGAGGCCCGTGCGGACGAACTCCTCCTGGTCGAGGTCGACCCGGCGGTTGCAGTCGACGAACGTGCGCGGGATCAGGCACTCGAGCAGCACGACGTGCGAGCGGGGCCGCCGGACGACCCAGTGCCGCGCCATGGCGAGCCCGAGCGCCCAGGCGCCGACGTCGGTGTTGACGTGGAAGAACTCGTGCAGACGGTCGGGGAATGGGCCCTCGAGCTGCGCGTGCAGCGCGTCGTAGTGGGCACGTCGGTCCGCCGCGTGGGGCACCTCGACGAGGACGTCGGGGACTGCGTCGGGAGCGGCATCGCTGCCGACGACGTGGTGCACGTTGACCACCGACTCGATGTTCGTCCACTGCACGGGGTCGCTCCTCGCTTCCGTCCGTCGCCAGGTTCGAGGCCGACTCGCGTGGGTCCCCGAGGACCCCCGCTGAAAGCTGCAGTCCACGATCCGATGTGACCCGCGTGGAACCCTTGCGTTGGACGTGCCTCTTGCGAGTAACCTTATTGCTTTCGCTGGCGTCGATGGGCTGCGGGATCTCGCAGCCCCACGACCGTGGCCAGACCCTGGCCCAGGCTGCCTCGGAGCTGATCGCTTCCAGCCAGGACCCCGCCCTCGGCTGCGTGACCGCCGCTGATGGAGACCGGGTGGTGGACACACCGACGGTGCTCAATCGCTACCTGGCGCCCCGCAGCTCGGCGGCGTCGGGCGCGACCGCCGTGACCGTCGACGCCAGCCACGGCGCGGGGCTGTCGGTCGACTCCGGGGACCGACTGCTCGTGGTCCAGGTCCAGGGCGCGGCGCTGGACGCGGAGCTCGCCGTGGTGCCGAACACCCTCTCGGCCGGCACGTGGGAGCTCGTGGTGGCCACCGGACCGGTCGTCGACGGGACCCTGCCCATCGAGGGCCAGGGCCTGGGCGGCGGTCTCGTCCACGACTACGCCCTCCGCCCGGCCGACGACCCCGCGGGCCCCGCCACCTGGCAGATCGTCCGCATCTCGCAGCTCGGGAACCTGCAGCTCGTCGACGGCGGAGCCATCGTCCCGGAGCCGTGGGACGGGCGGACGGGCGGCATCGTCGCGGTCGACGTCGCAGGCACGGTGACGTTCGACGGCGGGGTGATCGACGCGAGCCACGCCGGGTTCCGCGGAGGACGAGCCGAGACCACGAACCGCAACGGGGCGGGACGCACGGGCTCTCCGGGTCGCAAGGGCGAGGGCGTCGCGGGGAGCTCCGCCCGACTCTACAGCTCCGCCACCGGCGGGTTCGTCGAGCTGGGCAGCCCGAGCATCCCGCTCCCGGCGGGTGAGGGCACGCACGCGGCCGCCAACGCGGGCGGCAATGCCCGGCTGTCCAACGACGCGGCGGGAGGTGGCGGCGGCCACAGGGGCGAGGGAGGCATCGGCGGAGCCGGCGCCAAGAAGGACCGAGCCAACGGGGGACGCGGGGGCGCGGCCATCGCTTCGATCGGGGTCGACCGCCTGTTCTTCGGGGGCGGCGGAGGTGGCGCCGCGGGTGACGACCCCATCCCCGATGCGGCCGCGGGCTCCGGGCAGTCCGGCGGGGGGATCGCGTGGCTGCGGGCGGCAGCGATCGACGTGGTGTCCTGGGGAGCGGTGCGCGCGAACGGTGCCGGAGGCATCGTGGCTCCCGCCGAAGGCGCTGGAGGAGGCGGTGCTGGCGGCACCGTGTTCGTGGTCGCCGATCCGAGCGAGGTCGCAGGGCTGGTGGTCGAGGCCCGCGGCGGGGCCGGCAACGCCTCCACCACCAAGAAGGACGGCGGGGGAGGAGGCGGCGGTGGTGGCGTCGTCCACCTCTCGGGGCTCTCCTGGGCATCGGTTGACGTGACCGGCGGCGTCGGCGGCGCGGCGATCGGCCGGAACGATGTCCATCTGGGGCTCGACGGCCAGCCCGGCGTGTCTCGGCTCGGCGTGGAGGTCGAGAGCGTGCTCGCCTGCCCCGTGCTGCGTCCACCGGGAGGCGGCGGGTCGGACTCGGCCGGCGACACGGGACTGCTCGTCGACGACGAGCCAGCCGTCGAGATCACCGACTGTACGCCGGGCGTCGACGGTGACGTCACGGTCACCGAGCCGAGCGTGCTCAACACCTACTTCTCTCCGGCCTCCGACACCGCTGCGCTCGCGGTTGGCGACAAGGCGCTTCCGCTGGGCACCCTTCGCGGCGCGCCCACCGGGATCGCCGTCGGCGACCGACTCCTCGTCGTGCAGGTACAAGGGGCGGAGCTCGACCCCGCGGATCTGGCACTCGTCCCGGGCTCGCTCACGGCGGGAACCTGGGAGATCGTGGTCGCCACCGGGCCCGCCATCGAGGGGGTGGTCCCGGTCGCGGGCAACGGCCCCGATGGCGGCCTCGCCCACGCCTATGCGCAGTCTCCCGGAGATGGTCGCGGAGAGTCCCGCTGGCAGGCGGTCCGCATTCCGCAGCTCGACGACCTGACGCTGCAGGCCGACGTCCATCCCGAGGCGTGGGACGGCACCAGCGGCGGGATCATCGCGCTGGAGGTGGGAGGCAACCTGACCTTCGACGGCGGCGCCATCGACGCGTCGGCGGCGGGCTTCCGGGGCGGCCAGGGAACGAGCTCGTTCCGCAACGGGGCGGGACGGCTCGGGGCGCCGGGCCACAAGGGCGAGAGCGTGGCTGGGTCCTCGCAGGCGATGTACGCGTCGTTCTCCGACGTCTTCGCCGTCCGCTCGCGCGCGGGCTTCGCTCTTCCCGAGGGCGAGGGCTCGCACGCTCCGGCCAATGGCGGGGGCAATGCCCGGCTCACCAACGACGCCGCCGGCGGTGGCGGCGCCCTGGCCGGGGCTGGCGGCGCCGGGGGGGCGGGGGCTCACTCCGACCGGGCCAACGCGGGGCACGGCGCGCTCGCGGTCTCCCCTGGCGAGCTCGGCGTGACCCGGCTGCTGTTCGGCGGCGGAGGCGGCGGAGCGGCGGGCGACGACCCCATCCCGAGCCTCGCGGCGGTGTCCGGCCAGTCCGGGGGCGGGTTCGTGCTCCTCCGGGCGGAGAGCGTGACGGTCGCGTCCAGCGGAGCGATCCGGGCGAACGGCGCCGGGGGCATGGCGTCGAAGGCCGAAGGCGCAGGGGGCGGCGGCGCGGGCGGGACTGTGCTGATCGACGTTCCCGAGGGCCTGCCCGCGGCGGTCGTGGTCGAGGCACGGGGGGGCGACGGCAACGACTCGCTCGCGAAGAAGGACGGAGGCGGCGGCGGTGGCGGCGGTGGCGCCGTCTACCTCACGACCGCGGGCGGACTCACTCCGGCCGTGGACGGAGGCACGGGCGGGACGTCGAAGAAGAAGCGTCGGGCCGTCCACTTCGGCCTCGACGGGACCGCGGGTCGCGTCGACGCAGACGTCGACGTTGCCGGGGTCGTCGCGTGCCCCGTCGCCGACGGTGCGCCCGACGAGACGGGAGACACGGGCTGGACCATCGACACGGGCTGGGGGGACCCCGTCGACAGCGGTTCGCCGGGCAGCGTGGACTCGGGCTGGAGCGGTCCCGGAGACTCGGGCATCGACGATCCGTTCGACGACTGCCCCGCCGACACCATGACGCCGGGGACCCTGCGCGAGACGACCTCGCCCCTCCGGGTCGCCTTCACGCCCTCGTGCAGCGAAGAGGGACTCCACGGCTCGAGCGCCTACGCCGCTCCCGACCACCAGGTCGAGTTCGTGGCTCCCAGCTCCGGGACCTGGGTGTTCGACACCGTGGGCTCCAGGTTCGACACCGTCCTCTCCCTGCACGTGTCCTGCGACGACCGCACCGAGCTCGCGTGCAACGACGAGGCCTTCGACGCCGAGGGCCCGAGTCAGGTCACCCTCGACATGGTGGCGGGCGAGTCGGTCATCGTGAACGTCGACGGCTTCGACGACGTCCACTTCGGAAGGTTCCAGCTCAACATCGCGAAGCGGAGGCTCACCGAGACCCGCTGTGCCGACCGGCGCGACCTCGACGCCGATGGGCTCGAGGACTGCCTCGATCCGGACTGTGCCGGCTCGGTGGCCTGCATCGAGGACTGCGTCGACGACTTCGACAACGACATGGACGGGCTGCTGGACTGCCTCGACCCGGACTGCGACGGCGCGCCCGAGTGCATCGAGGACTGTACCGACGGCATCGACAACGACCGCAACGGGGACGTCGACTGTGCCGACTCGCAGTGCGCCCACGCTCCGGCCTGTCCCGAGGACTGCGCAGACCGACTCGACAACGACGGTGACGGCGACGTCGACTGCCGCGACACCCGCTGCGTCGCGGATCCGCGCTGCCTCGCCGCGGCGTGCCCCGAGCTCGAGGTGGGCCCCCTCCCGGCGCGGATCGTGCTCGACACGGTGGGCAATCCCGACCACTTCGAGCCCTCGACCTGCTCCTTCGAGGCCGATGCCTCCGAAGTGACCGCCCGCTTCGTGGCCCCCGCCGACGGAATCTACGTCATCGACACCGACGACCCCGCGACGGCGCTCGACACCGTGCTGTACGTGCTCGATGGCTGCGGGGGAGCCGAGCTCGCCTGCAACGACGCCATCTCGTCGAGCCGGCTCGGGCCGTCGCGCGTGACCGTCGAGCTCGCCGAAGGCCAGGAGGTCGTGATCGTCGTCGACGGGTTCTTCGGCGAGTCGGGGACCGCGGTGCTCGACGTGGCGATGCTCTCGGTGACCCAGGCGATCTGTGAGCCGCCCCACACCACCTGGTCCACCATCGTCGCGGAGGATGCGCCGCTGCACCACTTCGCCCTCGAGGAGTCCGGCGAGGATGGGTTCCTGGATGCCGTCTCCGGCGTCGAGGCCTTCGGGACGGCGGACGCGGGGCTGGCTGGACCTCGTCCGAGCGGTTTCCAGGGGCTGGAGCACGGTAACCGGGCGGTCGCCTTCGACGCTCGACCCGACGCCCAGGTGACCGTGGCCGACCACCGCTACCTGGACCTCGCCGAGGCGCTCACCGTCGAGGCGCTGGTCTACCTCGACCGGCCGCCGGCTGCCGATGCCGGGATCGTGGCCAAGTTCGAAGGCGACGAGCGTGCCTACGCCCTGTTCGTCGACCCCACGGGGGCCCTGGGGCTGGCGCTGTCGGCCGACGGGATCTCCAGCACGGCGCTGATCGCGCCGAGCGCCCTGCCCCTGCGGCAGTGGGTGCACGTGGCCGGCGTGTACGAGGCCGGCGCGGGGGCGTGGCTCTACCAGGACGCGCAGCTCGTGGCCGAGCGGACCGCGGCCCTACCGAGCGCCCTGCACGAGGGCTCCTCCCCGCTGTGGCTCGGCGCGACCATCGACCGGTCGGTGGCCGAGCACCACCTTCCTGGCAGCGTCGACGAGGTCGCGCTCTTCGATCGGGCCCTCCTGCGTCGCGAGCTGGCCGTCCACCTCGCGGCCGCGACCCAGTGCGACCACGAGCTGTCGTCCGCGATCACCGAGGACAAGCCGGTCGCCTACTGGCGGTTCGCCGAGGCCACCGGCACCACCGTCGCCGAGGCCCGCGGGCGGGCGTTCCTCGATGGCCAGGTCGGGAGTGGCGTGCAGCTCGGCAGCGGTGGACCGCAGCCGGGCTTCGTGGGGGCTCCGGCCGACAACCGGGCGGTGTCTCCCCGCGGTGAGGGCCTCGAAGTGCTCGACCCGTCGCCCCACCTCGGCCCGGTCACCCTCGAGGGCCTGGTGTACCTCGAGCGGCATCCCGGCGCCGAAGCCGCGGTCGTGACCCGGGCCTTCGGGGATGGAGACCCGAGCGGGGTCTCCCTCGTGATCGACGGCGACGGGCTGTCGAGCGCGGTCGCCCTCGTGGTGGACCGACCCGGCGTCGAACCTGGCCAGCGGCTCTTCGACCCGGCGACGTTCCCCCTGCACCGGTGGGTGCACCTGGCGGGGACCTGGCGTCCGGGTGTGTCACTCGAGCTCTTCGTCGACGGCGTCCGGACCGCGTCGCAGACCGTCGGGGTGCCCGGGTGGGTCCTCGAGGGCGCGGGCTCGGTGTTCATTGGGGCCGACCCGTCGCTGGCCAGCCCGGCGAACCCGGTGCCCGGACGGGTCGACGAGGTCCTGATCTACGACGCGGCCCTTCCCCCCGCTCGGATCGAGGCCCACGCGACCGTCCTTCGGGAGGGGATCGCCCCCTGACCGCGCGCTTCCTTTGTCGGACCGGTCCGGCTATGGGAGGGCCCATGCTCGACCCGTCCTCCCTCGCCGAGGTCGAGGCCGTCCTCGCGCACGTCCAGGACGCTCCCGACTTCTCCGCCCGCCTCGACCTTCTCTCGGCCCACTTCCTCGGCCGACCCTACCTTGCGTTCACCCTGGTGGGCGACGCCACGACGCCAGAACAACCGGTGGCGCGGCTCGACGGCTTCGACTGCGTGACCTACGCCGAGTCGGTGATCGCCCTGGCCCGCAGCCGCACCGCGGAGGACTTCTGGCCCGCGCTGGCCCGGCTCCGCTACGACGGCGGCAAGGTCGACTGGGCGGCTCGCAACCACTTCTTCAATCGGTGGATCGAACGCAACCACCGCGATGGTCTGGTCCGGGTCGTGATGCCGGAGGCGTCGGTGACCACCGGGGAGGTCCGCACCCTCGATCTCCTGCCCGGGTACGAGGCCCAGCAGTGGCCTGTCACCTGGTTCCCCGTCTCGGCGCTGGAGCGACTCGCCGAGAAGGCCGAAGTGGGGGACGTGGTGGCCTTCGTTTCCCGCAAGCCGAATCTCGACACGTTCCACGTGGGGATCCTCGTGCCCCCCGCGGGGGCGGCTCCCCTGCGGGTTCGCCACGCCGGGCGACGCGCCGGGAAGGTCGTCGAGCAGCCACTCCGAGAGTTCATCGACGAAAACGACGTGCCGGGGCTCCTGCTCGCTCGCCCGGTGCCCCCCGAGGAGGTCGCTTGAAGCCCTTGACCGTGGTCCTGTCCGTCGAGGACGACCCCGACTTCGTCGTTCCGCGACTCGATCCGACCTTGGTCGAGCGCGTCCTGTTGCTCGTCCCCCCTGGCCAGGGAGGGCCGCGTGCGGCAGGCGACTTCGCGCTGGACACGATCGAGACCGGGGACCCCGGTTCGGGGGCCACGGTCCACGCGATCCTGGAGCGTACGGCCACTCCGGCCCTGCTTCGGCTCGACGGGGTCGTCGACCCGCATCCCACCGCGCTCCGGCGCATGGTCAACCTGTTCACCGGAACGGGGGCTGCGCTGGTGTACGGCGACTACGTGGCCGAGAACGAGGATGGGTCCACCACCACGGTTCCGCTGTCCGACTACCAGGGTGGAAGTCTGCAGGACACCTTCCCCTTCGGCCCTCTGCAGCTCTGGTCGACGCAGGCGCTGAAGCGAGCGGTGGCGACGCACGGTCCGGTCGGGGAGCGCAAGGTGCACGGCTGGTACGACCTGCGCCTCAAGGCCAGTCACGAGGGCGCGTTCGTGCGGTTGGCCGAGCCCCTCGCGACCCTGCGTCCGCGGGACACTCGCCGCACGGGCGAGAAGGTGTTCGACTACCTCACCGCCTCCCGGGAGGCCCAGGTGGAGGCCGAGGTGATCTGCACCGAGCACCTCGACCGCATCGGAGCGCGGCTCACCGGTCCGTTCCGGCCCTTCGTGGCCGACGGCGACTGGGCCGTCGAGGCGAGCGTGGTCATTCCGGTGCGCAACCGCATCCGCACCGTGCGGGACGCCGTGAACTCGGCCCTGACCCAGCAGGTCGACGTTCCGTTCAACGTCATCGTCGTCGACAACCACTCGACCGACGGCACCACCGAGGCACTCCGCGAGCTCGCGGCCACCGAGCCCCGGCTCGTCCACGTCACCCCCGTGCGCAAGGACCTCGGCATCGGGGGCTGCTGGAACGTGGCCGTGTTCCACGAGCAAGTCGGTCGCTACGTCGTTCAGCTCGACAGCGACGACCTCTACGGATCTCCGGACACGCTCCGGCGCATGGTGTCGACCCTGCGCGACGGGCAGTGCGGGCTGGTCGTCGGGTCGTACACCCTCGTGAACATGGAGCTGAACGAGATCCCGCCCGGGCTCATCGACCACCGCGAGTGGACCGACGACAACGGAGCCAACAACGCCCTCCGCATCGGAGGGCTCGGCGCACCCCGTGGCTACGCGACGGCGCTGCTCCGGGAGACCCCCTTCCCCAACGCGAGCTACGGTGAGGACTACGCTGCGGTGCTGCGGGCCTGTCGCGAATACCGCGTGGGCCGCATCTACGACTCGCTGTACCTGTGCCGACGCTGGGAGGACAACTCGGACGCGGACCTCCCCCCGGCGACGAAGGCTCGGTATCAGGCCTACAAGGACGGGGTACGGACCATGGAGATCGCGATTCGTCAGCGGCTGAACCGGGAGCGCGCACAGTGAGCGACTGGAGCTCCGCCCTCGTCGACTGGGAGACGGTCGGCGCCGACGTGCTCGCCTCGTTGGGCGAGCGGATTCCTCGCTTCGTCACCTGGCAAGCCGAGCGTTGGCCACGGCTCCAGAGCGCGCTCGAGGGCCTGGCGGACGTGCAGACCCGCACCGTACCCGTCTACGGCGAGCCGGTGCAGCTGCAGTTCAACCCCGCTCGCGCGGTGAACAGCACCGCGAAGGTCGACCCGGCGTCGATCGCGAAGCGGAAGTGCTTCCTGTGTCCAGAGAACCTCCCGCCCGAGGAGAAGGGCATTCCCTTCGGTGAGCGGCTCGTGATCCTGGCCAATCCGGGACCCATCCTCGAGGGCCACCTGGTCCTCGCCCACCGGGAGCACCGCCCGCAGAACGCCCTGGAAGCGCTCACCGACCTCGTCGAGTTCGCCCAGCGGTCGGTCGGCGAGTTCACCGGCGTCTACAATGGCCCCACGTCGGGGGCGTCGGCTCCCGACCACCTCCATCTCCAGGCCGTGCGGGCCGGCCGAATGCCGCTCGAGATGCGCACGGTGGAGGCGCTGCGACGTGGCGAGACCGTCGGCACGACCGTGGTCGAGGCCGAGGGGGTGGTCGGCTACCACGAGAGGCGAGGCGGGCGCACCGTGATCGGGCTCTGCGGCGCGCCGTCGGGGGTGGAGCGGCTCGCTCACCGCGTGCTGCGGTTCCTCGCCGCAGGCAGCGAGCGCGAGGCGCCCCTCAACTTGATCGCCACCGCGATCGACGCTGGCCGGGTGCTGCTGATGGTGCTCCCGCGCGCCGCCCACCGTCCGAGCGTCTACTATGCGACCGGTGACGAGCAGCGCCTCGTGAGCCCCGGCGCCATCGATGTCGGCGGTGTGGTCGTGACCATCCGCGAGAGCGACTACGCCCGTCTCACGGGCGCCGACCTCGAGACCATCTTCGACGAGGTGTCGCGCCGCATCTCCACGGATGCGCTGCGCAGCTACCTCGCCGGCGGGCCGATGACCGAGCCCCAGCTGCGCGTCGGGCTCGCCCAGCGCCGAACCACCGCACGGCTCACCCTCCAGGACGGGTTCGCGGCCGACGACGCCGAGCTGCCACCCGGGGTGGTCGACGTGAAGGTCGCCGACGGCCAGATCGCCATCGACCACCACGCCGGTCCCCAGCACCGAGACCGCCCAGACATCGCGGTCACGCTGACGGGGCGCAAGGGCGCTTCGTTCGTGCTCCACGACATGACGGTGGGTGTCGACTTCCACTGGGAGCACGACGAGGACCTCACCTTCGACGGCGCGGTGTCGTTCGAGCCTCGCGGCGACACGTTCGACGTGGTCAACACCATCGGGCTCGAGGCCTACCTCAAGTCCGTGATCTCGTCGGAGATGAGTGCCGAGGCACCCGATGCGTTGCTCGAGGCCCACGCGATCATCAGCCGGAGCTGGCTCGTCGCCCAGCTCCAGGGCGCCGCGCGACACGGCGAGCCGGCGCCGGGACTGCGGGAGATCTCCGGCGGTCATCGGCTCACCCGCTGGTACGACCGCGAGGACCACCAGTTCTTCGACGTCTGCGCCGATGACCACTGCCAGCGCTACCAGGGCGTCACCCGCACGAGCACCGCGGCCGCGGCGGCGGCCGTGGAGAGGACGCGCGGTCGTGTGCTGACCTACGCCGGTCGGGTGGCCGACGCGAGGTTCAGCAAGGCCTGCGGCGGCATGACCGAGGTCTTCGAGTCGGCATGGGCGGACACCCCGGTGCCCTACCTGCAAGCCTTCGTCGACGGTGAGGAGGCGCACTGGGCGCTACCCCTCACCGACGAGCCCAACGCGCAGGCGTTCGTCCGCGGCGAGCCTCCTGCGTACTGCAACACCACGGACCGGGCACTGCTCGACCAGGTGCTGCCCAAGCTCGACCACGAGACCACCGCCTTCTACCGGTGGGAGACGACGGTGACGCGCGAGCAGGTGCGGGCCTGGGTCCAGGAGAAGGCGGGGCTCGATCTGGGCCCGATCCTCGCGCTCGAGCCGATCTCGCGCGGGCCTTCCGGGCGGCTCACCGAACTCGCGATCCTCGGAGAGACCGAGCGGCTGCACGTGGGCAAGGAGCTCGAGATCCGCCGCCTGTTGTCGGACTCCCACCTCTATTCCTCGGCATTCGTCGTGGACGAGGTCGAGGACGGCTTCCGCTTGCGCGGGGCCGGCTGGGGACACGGCGTCGGACTGTGTCAGATCGGCGCGGCCGTCATGGCGTCGAAGGGGTACTCGGCCGACGCGATCCTCGCCCACTACTTCCGCGGCGCCGTGCTCGAGACCCTGTACTGAGCCGGTGGGGCGCCCCACTGCCGGTGCTCTGGTCGTCGCTGCGCTGGCCTGGGCCGCGTTCGTCGGCGGGTGGTCCGATGCCGTGCTCGCCCTCCCCTTCGACGATGCCTTCTACTACTTCGAGATCGGGCATCGCCTGGCGAACGGCGAGGGCAGCACGTTCGACGGACTGCACGCGACCAACGGCTACCATCCCCTGTGGCAGGCGGTCTGCGCCGCCGTCCACCTGGGGCTTCCCGCCGACCTCGCGACGGCACGCGCGCTGCTGATCCTGCAGCTGCCGCTCGTCTTCGGCGGCATCGCCCTCGCCGTGCGTGGCGTGAGGCCCGCGGGACACGCGATCGACGGGGTCGCGGCGGCCGTGGTGCTCGGGATCTGGCTCGCGGTGCCGGCGGTGGTGCGTACGGGCCTCAACGGGCTCGAGTCCGCCGTGGTGATCCTCGTTCAGGGTGGCCTGCTCGGGCTCCTGGGGCTGCGGGGGACCGACCTCTCGTCCTGGCCGGTGTCCGTTGGCTTCGGTCTCGGGGGCCTGCTCGCGGCGGCCTTGCTCGCGAGGACCGACGGCGCACTCCTCACCCCAATCGTGCTCGGAGCGGCGCTGCTGGCTGCGCTGCGCGGTGGAGACCGCCAACGCAGCGTCCTCTCGCTCGTGCCGGTGGGGCTCCCGCCTACGCTGGGGCTCGCCGCCTTCCTCGGCCTCAACCAGGCGTACTTCGACACGCCGATGCAGGTGAGCGGCACGCTCAAGCGCGTGTCCCCGGGGGCGTCCGGGATCGCGATCCTCGTCGGCTGTGGCCTCGTCGTCGCCCTGCTCGCATGGCGGGCCCCGCGGGTGGACAGCGAGGCGTTCCCTCGGACCTCGAGCTGGATTCGCCACACCTGGCCCCACCTGGCGTTCCAGGTCGTGCTCGTGGGGTACTACACGGGCCTTCAGACGTTCGCGCGCCAGTGGTACTTCGCGCCGACCTTCCTGTGGGCGAGTGCTGCGCTGGTCGCCGTGGTCCGCGACCTCGCCGCCCGCGCGAGGGCCGACCATCCCGAGCGTTCCCCCGGCCGCGCGGTGGCTCCCCTGATCGCTCTCCTCGCCGCACCGATGGTCGTCGCGGCGGGGTGGACAGGTTGGGGCATCGTGCGACCCGACATGCTCGCCGTGCGACGAGCCGACGCCGCGGCTGCGATCTGGATCGACGAGCACCTCCCCGCCGATGCCCTCGTCGGCTCCTGGGATGCCGGGCTCGTCGGCTACCTCGCCGCTCGGCCGGTGGTGAACCTGGACGGGGTGGTGAACGACGTCGCCTGGCTGCGGGCGCTCCGGTCGGGCACGGCCGGGCAGAGACTCCGGGAGGACGGCATCGACTGGGTGGTCAACCACGGCCACCTCGACCAAGGGCGATGCCGGTCGATCGACGAGGCGCTCGCCGGGATCGGTGCGCCACCCGTCGCCGAGGTGGCGAAGCGCTGGACCTACACCTGGCGGGGTCGGCTCAACGGCGGTCCTCTGGGCGTCCACGAGATGGCGACCTGCGTGGCCCGCCTCGCCGACGACTGACCGATTCGTCAAGCGGCGGCGCAGCGCCGCCGATGCAGGACCATGGAATCACGACTCGCCGCGCGGATGCGCGAGCTCGAACGGCAGCCCAAGTCTCCTGACGCCTGGATCGGCATGGCCAGAGCGCTTCGTGAGGAGGGCCGCACCGAGGAGGCGATCGTCGCCGCGATGCGCGCCACCGCGCTGGCCCCGGACCGCGCGCCCGCGTGGCGTGTGGCCGGTGAGCTCGCCGTGCACCTCGGCATGGTGGAGAAGCCGGTCGAGTGGCTCCAGGAGGCCGCCCGCCTCGAGCCGAACGATGTCGAACACTGGCTTCTCCTCGGCCAGGCCCGCCTCGCGGCGGGGGACTTCGACGGCGCCGTCCAGGCGATCGAGAGGGCCCGCGAGCTCGAGCCCGGCCATCCCAACGCCCTCGCGACCCTGGCCCGCGTGCACGTTCGCCGGTCCCGGCGCGACGAGGCGGAGGCCTTGCTCGCCCCCTTCCTCGGCCACGACGACCCCTACATCGCGATGGCGTGGGCGATGGTGTGCCGCAAGGAGCCCCAGCGCGCCGTCGCGGTGCTCCGCAGGGCGTTGGTCCGCGCGACCGGGTTCACGCGAGTTCGGCTGCTCCACACGCTCGGAACCGCCCACGACGCCCTCGGGCAGTGGGACGACGCGTTCGTCGCGTTCCGCCAGGCCAACGACGCTCGGAACGCGCCATTCGACCCGGACGGCCACGACGCCGAGCTCGCCCAGGCCGCGAAGGCCTGGCCTGCCGAGCGGTGTCGCGCGGTAGCGGACGAGCCGTGCCGCGTGGCCTACATCGTGGGCCTGCCTCGGTCCGGGACGTCGCTGCTCGAGCAGATGCTGGGCGCCCACTCGGCCATCCACCCCGGCGGCGAGCTGTCGACCCTCGCCAACGCGGAGCGCCGTCGTCAGACAGGGGTGCCCGCCGATGCGTCACTCGCGGCGCTGCTCCGGGGCGCCTACGCCGAGCGGGCCCAGGGGCGACGCTGGATCACGGACAAGATGCCCAACAACCTGCTCCGCCTGGGGCTCGCGAGCCGCATCGCGCCGGGCAGCGTGATCGTCGCGGTCCACCGCGAGCCGCTCGACGTGCTCTGGTCCTGCTATCGCCAGTGCTTCAGCGACCGCCTGTCCTGGTCCACCCGTCAGTCGTGGCTCGGGCGCGTCTACAAGGCCCAGCTGCGCTTGCTCGAGCACTACCGGACCGTGGTGGAGCTGCCGTGGGTCGATCTCGACTATGCCGAGATCGTGGGGCAGCCCGAGGCCACGGTGCGCAAGGTGCTCGGCGCGATGGACCTGGAGCTCGAGCGAGCCTGCCTCTCGCCCCACCAGCAACGCCGAGCCGTGACCACGGCGTCGGTCGACGAGGTCCGACAGCCGATCCACCAGCGCTCCCTCGGCCGCGCCGAGCCCTACCGCCAGCACTTGAAGCCGCTGCTCGACGAGCTCGGTCAGGAGGCGTAGGCGAGCGCGTGCATCTCGAGGTCGTGTAGCGGCCCGTCGTAGCCGGGGGCGCCGTGCTGGGCGAGGAGCTCGGCGGTCTGTGCGATCGCCTGGACGGTGAAGCCCTCGCTCTGAACCAGGTCACGCATCGCATCGGGCTCGAGCCGAAGCCGCATCGACTCCCCCCACACGGTCAGCATCACCTTGAGCAGCGGGCCGTAGGGCTGACGGCCCGTCGGGGAGTGCTCGCCGATGAAGGTGAAGATCACGGTGGTGCCGGCCCCGAGCAGCTCCCGAATGGAGGCGAACAAGGTGCGGGCCTCCGACTCGTCGAGGTAGGGGAGCACCCCCTCGCAGACGACCACGGTGGGGACGGTCGAATCGAAGGTCGTGGCGGCGGGGAGGCGCTCGCGGAGGGTCTCCTGCGTGAAGTCGACGGGCAGCAGCTCGATGCGAGACGCGGCGGGCTCGCCCTCGAGGGCCCGAGCCTTGGCAGCCTGGGTGGCCGGGTGATCGATCTCGATGAGGCGGAGGTCGTCGCGCTCACCGGCGAGTCGCAGGGTCAGGGTGTCGAAGCCGGCGCCCAGGTTGACGAGCTGGCCGACGCCGCCGTCGATCGCCTGACGGACCCGGTCCTCGATCCAACGCTTGCGCAGCGCGTGGTGGACGATGATGCCGGGGAGGATCAGCCGCTCGCGGAGCTTGACCCGCCAGCGCCGGGGGGCCTCGAGCTCACGCAGGAGCTGCTGTCCTCGCGGGAGGCGGGCCAGGAGGCGGATGGTGGCGTCGCGGCTGGCTGGGGACACCAGGTGGGCGGTGCTCCAGCGCGTCGCGCAGAACAGGAGGGCTTGCTGCACGAGCAAGGCGGTCTCACTGGCCCGATCCTCTCTCACACGGCCTCCTCGGGTGCCTGGAGCGCCCTTCGGCGCTCTGTGCCCACGGTGGTAGCACGGCCGGGTGACGCAGTTCGAGGACCGCGTCCCGGCGAGGCCCTCGCCACGCGGCTGGGCGGCCCTCGGGCGGGTCGACCGCCAGTCGCGGAACGCCGTCGGCGCAGCGGGTTCACCTGCGCCGGGAGGGGGGGCGTTCGAGCGAAGCTCCAGGGGGCGGGCCTTTGCGGAGCAGCCAGCCGAGGCCCACCAGCCACCCAGCGAACGCGCCACGGCACGCGAACGTGGCCACCGGACCGATCCGATCCGGGAAGCTGCCGAGCACCGATGCCACGGCCACCACACCGCCGAGCCACGCGAGCGGCCGGGCGCGAGGGTCGCGGCTCAGCGCCGTCCCGAGCGACGCTACGGCCACGGCGATGACGAGCCAAGCGATGTGCAGGCCGCCGTAGAAGCCCGTCAGGCAGAGCCTCGCGCTGAACGGATCATCGGCGAGCATGCCGAACACGGGGTAGACAAGTCGCCCCTGCACGACCACCAGCCCGAGGAGGAGCGGCACCAGGCTCCCGAGCAGGGCGGTCCCGACCGCCGCCGCCGGCGCTCGGTCGAGCGAGCTCCGACGGGCCAGCGCGAGCACGGTCGGAACCAAGAGGACGGCCGCGACGCCGAGCAGCTCGTTGCTGATCGCGAGGGACAGGTAGTGGGCCTCCACCCAGTCGCCGATCCGCGTCGCCGACGTGGGGACGGGGGCGAACGTCAACTCGGCGACCTCCCGGGCGGCGAACAGACCGCCGGCGAGGAAGGTGGGCACGGCGCCCGTCCAGGGCCGGGGCTCGGTTTGGGAAAGGGCCAAGGCAACTCCTCGGGATCGTCGCGGACCCCAGATTACGCCGACCCGGCCGGGCTGGATTGAAGACGTCCGTGAGACGGCGGCCCCCCGCCGCCTCGCAGCCGAGCTCCAACCCCAGCCCGATGGAGATCTCGGTTGCCGAGCCCGACTCGCTCCAGGCCACCTCTTTCGTTCGTCACCCTTCGCGGGGCGCGAGGGCGTACGATGCAGGCACGACAGGAGGAGCCATGAGCGTTCACTACGTCTCGAAGATCCGCGTGGTGCGGCACCAGGGGACCGACCGGACCGCCACGATGCCCGGGGGCGAGGACGTCCCGTTCGGGGTACACGGGGCGATTGCCGAGCACTACGGCGTGTCGATGGAGGGCAGGACCGTGCACTCCGCCACCCTCGACTACGTCGTCGCGGCGGTCGCGGGTTGACTCACCGGTACCTTCGGCGGTGCGCTGGAGGCCCGGAAGATCGACGCGAGCGATGGTCGTCTGTGGTCAGAGACCGAGGGCGACGTCGAGAAGCAAGACGGGGTGCTGGTGATCAAGCGAATCCGCGTCACCTACCACCTGCAGGTGCACAGCGACGTGGATCGCGCGACCGTGGAGCGTGTCCACGGCATGCACGCCAGGTTCTGCCCCGTGTACCAGAGCGTGCACCCACAGATCGAATGCTCGACGAACCTCGTGCTCGAGGCGCTCGAGAGCGGATCGGTCAGTGGAGCTGGTCGAAGGTGACGGCGCGGGTCGCTTCGCTGCGTCGTCGCCGAGCCCGTGCCCCCGCCACCTCGGACGAACGCTCGATCGCGGCGATGAGGCCTCCGTCCTCGACGTAGATGTCCCACACCGTCCGGTAGGCGAGAAGCGGTTCGTCGGGCCACCCGGTTCGCGGGATGCGGTCGGCGCCCAGCCAGAGTGACCCCGTGAAGCGACGCGGCAGCTCGAGCCCCCGGTAGACGTGGTCCCACGCGGGCCACACTCCAGGGGTCCACCGCCCTTCGACGAGCTGTCGGGTCCGGCGCTCGCGTCGTGTCGGGCGGACACCAGCGAGGGCCGCCGGCAGCGCGTCGTCGGTGAGCCGAACGTGGAGACGCTGCAGGGTGAGCCGCGGCTCGAGGTCGTAGATCCCGTAGAACCCACGAGGACACGGCGACAGCCCGGCTACCACCACGATCCCGTGAATGGAGGGCGCGAAGAGTGGGGGCCCGACGACCCGAACGAGGTCGAACGAGCGGCCCGCGAAGCGAACTCGGTCGGTCATCGCCATGACCCCGAGCGTAGCACGGATTGCGGCCAGGCAAGCGAAATGTGCGCCCCTTCAGTGACTATGGTGAACCATCTCGCCGGATTGGTCCTCCAAACCAGGTCATGGGCTGCACCCTCTGCGCGGGGGACGATGTTACAGTCGGCGGCTCGGAGGCGGAATGCGAGCGTTGACCTTCAACCGTACCCGCGAGGACTGGGCCGCGTCCCGTGGCATGCAGCTCGAAGACGTCGAGCGACCCACCCTGTCGACGAGCCAAGATCAGTCGTCGGTGATCGTCAAGGTGCGGTATGCGGGGTTCTGCGGTACGGACCGGGGGATCTGGTCCCGCAAGGCAATGGGCGACATGGTGCTGGGCTCGCTCGAGGAGGCCGGGTCGGAGCGCCGGGTCTTCGGGCACGAGCTGCTCGGCGAGATCGTCGAGCTCGGCGAGCGCGTCGCCCACAAGTACGACTACCAGGTCGGCGACGTCGTGAGCACGGAGTCCCACATCGTGTGTGGCGTCTGCTACCAGTGCCGGCGGGGGGAGTTCCACGTCTGCGCCAACGAGCAGATCATCGGGGTTTCGAGGGACGGATGCTTCGCGGATTACGTGAAGTTGCCCGCCAAGGCCCTGTGGCGCACCGACCTCTCGCGCATCCGGCCCGAGGTCGCCGCGATCCAGGAGCCGTTCGGCAACGCCGTGCACGCCTGCCAGGCGACCGACCTGCGCGGCCAGACAGTGGCGGTTCTCGGCACCGGCACGATCGGGCTCTTCGCGGTGCTGGTGGCGCGGGGGATGGGCGCGCGACGCGTGATCGGCGTCGAGCCGTCCGCGAAGCACCGGGAGCAGGCGAAGCGGCTCGGCTGCGACGAAGTCTTCGTTCCCGGGCGCTCGCCGGCCGACGCGCCCTGGCAGTCCGACCCTGCGCTTCGCGAGGCGGTGCTCGACTACACGGACGGCGTCGGGGTCGACGTCGCGATGGAGATGTCGGGGCACCCGAGCTCGCTGAACAACGCGCTCAAGATCACGCGGCGAGGCGGTCACGTCGTGCTCTTCGGGCTCACCAACGGCGATGCCCACGTCGAGGACCTCCACCGCGTCATCATGAACGGCATCCAGCTTCACGGCATCGTGGGACGTCGGATCTTCGGCACCTGGGAGATGACCCGGGCGCTGCTCGAGAACACGAGCAACGGCATCCAGGATGCCATCTGGGACGTCATCCTCGCGCAGGGCGAGGGCAGCGTGGTCGACATCGACGACTTCACGCCCGCCACGTTCGAGGCGACGATGTCCGAGTTCACGAAGCCGGTGCTCAAGTTCGCCTGAGCCGCCGCGGCTTTGAGGGGCGCCGATGGTTGGTGAACGCCGAGCTCAGCTCCGGTCGCCGTCAGCCGTCGGGAGGCTGATGACGTCACAGCCCGAGCGGCGCGCGACCTGGGGGGCCACGGCGCCGAGGACGAGCCGGTCCCACCCCTCGCGGTCGCGGTTGCCCACGAGCACGATGTCGTAGTTGGCGGAGAGGTTGACCAGCACGTCCTCGGGCTCGCCGCGACGGAGCAGGGCTCGGCCTCGCTGACCATCGGGGATCGTGGCGTGCATGAGCGCTTCGAGGCGATCGAGCGAGGGCTGGCGTCGCGCGGCCCACTGGCGCTCTGCGGCGTCGCGCAGGGCGCGATCCTGGATGTGCGGGAGGTGGCCGGACTCGACATAGAGGCCGTCGAGCTTGCCGCCGACCCGACCCGCCCACGCGGCCCCCATGCGGAGCACCCGGTCAGGGTCGTGTCCGTTCACGTCGACGCCCACGATGAGGCGCAGCTGCTCGGGCGGGTAGCCCCACTGCGCGTGAGGAACGAGCACGGCCGAGTGCGAGCGTCGGAGCACCTTGCCGGCCATCGCGCCCTTGATGAGCCGCTCCAGCGCCGGCGGTTCGCGAGACCCGAGCACCAGGAGATCGTAGTCTGCAGACAGCTCCACGAGCCCCTCGGCGGGCGACGGGTGGACCACCACTCGAGGTTCGCCACGGATCGGCTCCTCGAGCGCCTCGAGGTAGCTCCGCAGGGCGGGAAGGTGGACGTCGGCACCCTGGCTCGTCGTGACGAAGTAGACCACGTCGACCTTGGTGGCCATCCGACGCGCGTAGTCCCCCGCTCGCCTGACGAGCCACTCGTGACCTCCCGCTGGGAGGTCGACGCCGACCAAGACACCCATGTTCTGCACTTCTCCGGACGGGGACTGTACCAGACCGGAGCCCTCGGCGGAAGGCATCGTGCGGCGGCTTGCTCCCGAATCTCATGCCGATTAACAAGTAATCGAAAGTTCAGTCGAGACTGAACCATGGTGGCCGAGTGAGTACCGAGCGAGACGTACGAGAGGAGCACTTCGTAGAAGAAGTGGGGCTGATCGTGGCCGAGATGGGCGAGACCCGCATGCTCGGCCGCGTGGTGGGGCACCTGCTCGTCTGCGATCCGCCTCACCAGACCGCCCAGGAGGTCGCCGATCGTCTGGGGGCTTCACGGGGCGCGGTCGGTGCGGCCATTCGCCAGCTCTTGCGGGCCGGGATCCTGGACAAGCACGCGGTGCCGAGCAGTCGGGCGACCTACGTGCGCATCCAGGACCACCCGTGGCCAGAGCTCCTGCGACGCTGGCTCGCGTTTCTCCGCCTGTTCGTGGAGGTGGCCGACGACGGGCTGTCGCTGCTCGATGACGCCCCGCCCGAGCGCCGACGTCGACTGGAGAGGTTGCGCGAGTTCTTTCGGTACCTGGAACGTGAGATTCCCCCGGTCATCGACCGGTGTCCGCAGAGCCCGAATCAGGAGGAGAGGCAATGACGTGGTTGCTCGTGGCGCTCGGCGCCTTTGCCGGTGAACCGACCATCGAGGAGCTGCTGGAGGCGACCGACGACGTCTCGCGCGGCAAGTCGTCGAAGGCGACCATCGAGATGCAGGTCAAGACCTCCCGCTACGAGCGGTCGATGAAGATGCAGGCGTTCAGCGAGGGCACGGAGAAGTCGCTCATCCGCATCCTCGAGCCCGCGAAGGACGCGGGCATCGCGACGCTCAAGGTCGACGAGAACCTCTGGAACTACCTGCCCAAGGTCGACCGCACCATGAAGGTCCCGGCCGGCATGATGAGCGGCGCCTGGATGGGGTCGCACTTCACCAACGACGACCTGGTTCGCGAGAATCGGCTGTCCGAGGACTACACCTTCTCGATGGTGAGCAAGCCCGAGAACGGGGAAGGCAACTACGTGATCGAGTGTGTGCCCAAGCCCGACGCCCCGGTGGTGTGGGGCAAGGTGGTCGTCGAGGTCCGGCCCGACAAGGTGCCGGTCAAGGTCGACTACTACGACGAGAAGGGCGAGCGCGTGCGCACCATGGAGTTCTCCGATGTCGAGGAGGTCGACGGACAGCTCGCGCCCATGCGGTTCCGGCTCGTGCCGCTCGACAAGCCCGGTGAGTTCACCGAGATGCGGTACTCCGAGCTCGAGCTGAACATCGAGCTCGATGACGCGCTGTTCTCACTGCAGGCCCTCAAGAAGTAGCGATGCAGCTCCTGGTCTCGGTCGCGTGGCGCAACCTGTGGCGCCACACCCGTCGCTCGCTCATCACGGCAGGGGCGATGGCGGTCGGCGTCGCGATGTGCATGGTCATGGTCGCGTTCACGGACGGCATGTACGACGACATCTTCGAGGTCCTGGTCGAGCAGCAGCTCGGCCACGTCCAGATCCATCATCCCGATTACCCAGGGTCTCGGGGGATGCACGACACGATTGGCGATGCCGACGCCTTCGTGGCCGCGCTCGACGCGGTGGACGACTCGGCCGCGGTGAGCCCGCGGCTGAACGGGTTCGGACTGGTCGGCGGGGAGACGAAGTCGGCGGGCGCGATGCTCGTCGGGATCGACCCCGAACGGTTCCTCGCCACGTTTCCCCTCGACGAACGGCTCGAGGCTGGCGGTTTTCTGACGGGACCCGGCCAGATCCTCCTCGGCGAGAAGCTGGCCGACGACCTGGAGGTCGCGGTGGGTGACAGCGTGGTCGTCGTCACGCAGTCGGCCGACGGGTCTCTCGGCAACGCCGTCTACGACCTGGTCGGGACCTACCGGTCCGGCAACTCGCAGATGGATCGTTCGGGTGCGTACCTCACGCTGACCGACGTGCAGGACTTGCTGGTGCTGCCCGATCAGATCCACCAAGTCACTGCCCTCACCTCCGACGTCGACGGCATCGAGGGGTACGCCGAACGGATCGAGGCGGCGGTTGGTGCCGCGGAGATCGAGGTTCAACCCTGGTGGGTAGCGAGCCCCCAGACCGACCAGCTCATGGCGACGCGGGACTTCTCGGTGGGGGTGCTCCTCGCCATCGTGTTCGGAGCAGCGGCGTTCGGTGTGCTCAACACCATGCTGATGTCGGTGTTCGAGCGCACCCGCGAGCTCGGCGTGCTGAGGGCGCTCGGGATTCGGGCTGGCCGCCTGGTGACGCTGATCGTCGTCGAGAGTCTCTTCCTCGCGGCGCTTGCCTCGTCGATGGGGCTCGTGCTCGGCGGGCTGCTCGACTGGTACGTCGTCACGGTCGGTCTCGACTTCAGCACCATGCCCGGTGAGGGCTTCGACTTCTCGGGTGTGACCCTGGACCCCGTCATCAAGGGCACCGTCAACCCCTGGCGGATCGTGGAGATCGTGGTCGCGGTCATCGTGGTGAGCGTTCTCGCGTCGCTGTGGCCGGCCATCCGCGCCGCGAACCTCCGCCCTGTCGAAGCCATCCGCTCGGAGTGACCATGTCGACGCTGAATCTGGCTTTCCGAAATCTCGGCCGCAACCTTCGACGCACGCTCATCACCCTCGCGGCGATCACCTTCGGGCTGGTGCTGGTCCACTTCACGATCACGCTGCAGACGGGCTCGTACGAGGCGATGCTCCGTCAGGGCGTGAGCACGCTCGCGGGACACGTCGTCGTCCAGCAGGACGGCTACCAGGACGAACAAGATCCGGAGCTGCTCGTGGAGGGGGCGGATTCGGTGGCGGCGGACCTCGCCGAGCGGTTTCCCGACGCGACCATCGCCCCGCGGATTCGGCTCGGTGGGCTGTTGACCAGCCCGACGAGCTCGGTGGCTACGGGGCTGTCGGCGGTCGACCCCGAAGCCGAGGCCGCCGTTCAGGACCTCGACGACCGCATCGTAGAGGGCTCGTGGCTCGACGACGACGATCGCGGCATCCTCATCGGGGTGAAGATGGCGGAGACGCTCGACGTCTCACTCGGCGACAAGGTGGTCTTCATGGGGCAGTTCGGCGACAGCGACGAGGTCGCGAGCCGGCTGTTCCGCGTGAAGGGCATCTTCAGGACCGGGTCGGCCGAGATGGACGGCCTGCTCGCGATGGGGACGCTCTCGGCGGGGCGGGACCTGCTGGGAGGCCGTGACGTCGCCCACCAGGTCACGGTTCACCTCACCGAGCCCCGCACCGCGTTCGAGGCGACGGAGCTCGCGGCGGCGGATCTCGCGAGCCGAGGGGACCTCGAGGTGCTGTCCTGGCCCGAGGCGATTCCGGAGCTCTACGGTCTCGTCGAGGTCGACCGGCAGAGCGGCGACGTGATGCTGGTCATCATCGGGCTCATCGTGACGATGGGCGTGCTCAACACCGTGCTCATGAGCGCGCTCGAGCGCACTCGAGAGTTCGGCGTGATGATGGCGCTGGGCCTGAAGCCGAGGCGACTCGCGAGCCTGATCCTCGCCGAGGGCTTCGTGCTCGGAGTCGTGGGGAGCCTGCTCGGGCTCCTGGTCGGACTGGCCGTCGGCTACCCCGTGGTCACCTACGGCATCGACTACTCCTCTTTCCTTGGTGGAGAGACCTTCGATAGCGGGGGAATCGCCATCTCCACCCTCATGAAGGGCAAGTACGCCTTCGACCGCATGGCCGCCTACACGCTGGGCGCCATCGCCTTCACCACCCTCGCCGCCGCCTATCCTGCCTGGCACGTCGCCCGGCTCGAACCCGTCGCCGCCATGCGGCACGTCTGAGGAGCGTTCATGGAGACCGAAGTGCAGCCGTCGGCGCAGGGAACCCCGATCGTCACGGTGCGGGGGCTCGAGCGGGACTATCAGCAGGGCGCGATCACGGTGCGGGCCTTGCGCGGCGTCGATCTCGAGATCGTGCCTGGCGAGTTCACCGCCCTCATGGGTCCGTCGGGTTCCGGCAAGACGACGCTCCTCAACCAGATCGGGGCGCTCGACAAGCCGACGAGGGGCACGGTGCTCATCGAGGACCAGGACCTCTCGACCCTGTCGTCGGGTCAGCTGTCGGACCTGCGGCTCCGGCGCATCGGGTTCATCTTTCAGAGCTACAACCTGATCCCGGTGCTGTCGGCGCTCGAGAACGCCGAGTTCGTGCTGATGCTGCGGGGAGTGCCCGCGGCGGAGCGGCGGAAGATCGTGATGGAGACCCTGGCGTCGGTCGGGCTCGACGGCATGGAGCACCGGCGGCCGTCCGAGCTGTCGGGGGGGCAACAACAGCGGGTGGCGGTGGCTCGGGCCATCGCGGGCAGGCCGGCGCTCGTGCTCGCCGACGAGCCGACCGCCAATCTCGACACGAAGACCGGTGACGAGCTCATCGCGCTCATGAAGCACCTCAACGAGGAGCATGGCGTGACCTTCGTGTTCGCCACCCACGACCCCAAGGTGATGGAGGCCGCGCGCCGGGTCATCCGGCTGGTGGACGGGATGATCGACGAGGACCTCCGAAAGTGATCGGCGTCCTCGCGTTCGCGGTGGCGGCGGCCGAGGAGCCGCCCGCCTCGTTTCACGGCGACATCAAGACGTTCTACGTCGCGAGCTTTCCCGACGGGCTCGACAACACGGCCCAGGGCATCGCGGACCTCCGGCTGAAGTTCGAGGCCGACGCGGGCGAGCACTGGAGCTTCCTCGCCCACCACACGGTGACCACCTTCAACGTGCCGCCTGGTGTGGGGCTCGCAGGCACGAACGCCGGGGTCGGGCTGCAGGCGCCGGAGTTCGTGGACCTGACCTGGGAGCCCGACACGGGCCCGTCGTTGCTGGTGCGGGGGCGGACCGACCGGCTCAGCGTCAAGTACAGCCGCAGCGGCCTCGACGTGACGCTGGGTCGGCAGCCCGTCACCTTCGGGTCGGGGCTCGTGTTCACGCCGATGGACATCGTGAACCCGTTCTCGGCTGCGGTCATCGACACCGAGTACAAACCCGGGGTCGATGCCCTGCGGATCGACGCCTATTTCGGCACCAGCGCCCGGGTGACGGGAATTGCGGCCTGGGCCGGTCCCTTCGTCCACTCGGGCAGCGAACTGTCCGCGGTGGACGACGTGATCTATGCGCTGAACGGCACGGTGACCGTCGGAGTGACCGACCTCGTCGGGTTGGTCACGTCGGTCCGCGGTGAGCCGGTCTTCGGGGTCGGGTTCATCTCGGCCATCGGGCCCGTGGGGATCCACGGGGACGCGACCTTGACCCTGCCGCCCGAAGAGGCGCTGGAGGACGACCCGTTCGTGCGCGCCGTGGTCGGCGCGGACTGGCGGCCTACCCCCACGACGACCCTGACCGCCGAGGCCTACTACCAGGGCTTCGGGAGCAACGACCCCGACGACTTCCTCGCGCTGCTCCTCGGACCCCGCTTCACGAGAGGCGAGGTGTGGCAGCTCGGACTGTGGTACGCGAGCGTGGCCGTGGCCCAGGAGATCACCCCGCTCGTCAACCTGAACGTGGGGCTCGTCGGGAACCTGGGCGACCCGTCGCTGCTCGTGACTTCGGGGGTCGCCTGGTCGGTCGCGAGCAACGCGACGCTGTCGGCCGGGTTGTTCGCCGGGGTCGGGCCGAGTCCGGACTTCTCCTCTGACCTCCCGGTGCTGCGGAGCGAGTTCGGCACGTATGCGCCGGCGGGATTCCTCTCGGTTCGCACCTACTTCTGATGACCCGATACACTGGGGTACTGGGGATCTCTGCGGCAGTCGCCCCTCTCGCCGCACTACCGGGACCGAAGGCACGTGGACGGCGAACAGCGCAGCGAGAATCCGGACGAGCTCTGGCGCCTCCAGGAAACCTCCCGCGATCTGCTCGAGCGGATTCGCGGGATTCACCGGCAGCTCGCGGATCGCCCCGATCCGGGGGGCGAGGTCGAGCAGGAGCTCGCAGCGTGCATGGACCAGCGAGATCGGCTCGCCACACAGCTCGGCCACGCCGTACTGCGGATCGTCTCGGGTGGCGGACGGGTCACCGTCGCCGCCGCCGAGCCGCCTGCGTCCCTCGCCCTCGGCGGGGACACCTCGGAGGTCGAGGTGGACCCTGCGATCCCCGAGACCTCGAAGGGCCCGCCAGCGGATGCCTCTTCGCTGGTGGCGTTCGTTCGCCAGGGCATGGGGCCCTCGTGGACCGGCGATCCCGAGCCGCGACCGCGCTCCGAGCTCCAGGCGCTCGCCCGCGCGCTCGGCGAGCCGCGCCTCGTCGACACGGACACGGAGGCGCGCGAGCAGGTTCACCGCATTGTCGAGGCCGTCGCGCGCATGGAGGACTGGCGTGGCTTCCCGAGGGACGACCAACGAGCCATGCTCGGACTCGTCTCCAGCCTCGCCCGACTCCTGCAGGACGAGAGCCCCGTCGACCTCGGGGCGGCCGAGAGTGATGCGTTGGCGCGTACCTTCTCCCAGATGACGTCCTGGTCGAAGACGCACCAGCCGGGCTACGTGCCTGGCCTGTCGAGGAGCAACCCCCCGAACCGGGGATCGTGGCTCGAGGACGCGGTGGCGTGGCGAGGCGCCATCCTCGGCTACGTTCCCTCTCGTCCGCCGCGCATGACGGTCGACGAGGCGATCGAGCGCGTCACCGTCGCGCTCGACGACGGCATCGCTGACGACGAATTGCTCTCGAAGCTCGTGCAGGACGCGATCGACGTCGGGGCCTCCCAGAGCGAGCCCCGCCTGATCGAGCTGCTCGCCCCGCACGCGGAGCGCCTTCACCCCGCCCCCGGACTCAAGACCCTCAAGGGGCACCTCCGCGACGCCAATCGCGACGAGGACGAGGACGAGGACGAGTCGGCCGGCGTACTTCCCGAGGACTGGCCGCTGTGGTCCGTGACCAGCGGCAAGCGCGCGGTGATTCTCGGCGGGGACCGGAGGCCCCTCGCGGCCGAGCGGATCCGCGACGCCTTTCGCTTCGCGGACGTCGTGTGGGAGGAGGCCGACGTCCGCCGCGGCCTCACGGTCGCGGATCGAGTGCGCGGCGGTACCGTCGACGTCGTCATCGCGCTCCGCCGCTTCCTGCCCCACCTCCACCAGGACGTGATCCGTCCCGTGTGCAAGGAGGTGGGGGTTCCGTTCTGCCTGGTCGACACTGGCTACGGCGTGTCCCAAGTGCGCCTCGCCATCGAGCGGTACTGCGCCGACCAGGCGTAGCGCCTTGGTGGCGGCCACTGGCTGTCCGCATCCGGGAATATGGCCCCGCCGATGAGCATCCGTGAACACCGACTCGCCCGACGTCTGGCCCAGCGGGCTCTCGCCGAGGCCATCGGGGTGCAGGTCCGCGATCTGTCCCGTTGGGAGCGGGGCCTCGCCGCGCCGCCCCCACGGGTGTGGACCCGGCTGGCGGCCGCGCTGGACGTCCCAGCCGGTCAGCTCGAGCGTGAACACACCGCCTTTGCGAGTCGCGCGACGCCTGGCGAGGGCTACACCACGGCCGTCCCGGGCGACGAAACGCTGGTCCCCCGCACGCAGCCGCCGCCGGCGGGGCGCTACCGGGTGGCCGACCTCTTCTGCGGGGCGGGCGGGCTGTCCTACGGATTCGAGCAGACCGGCGAGTACGTCACCACTGCGGGGATCGACCTCCTCCCCGACCGCGTTCGCACCTTCACCGCCAACCACCCGTCTGCCGTCGGCATCAGCGGTGATCTCACGACCTTTCGCGTCGACCGCTTCCGAGAGCTCGCCGGCGAGGTCGACGTCGTGGTCGGCGGCCCCCCTTGTCAGGGGTTCTCCTCGATTCGGCCGTTTCGAGCCCTCACCGAGGGCGACCCCCGGAACTCGCTCGTCGAGCACTACGTGCTGTGGATCGGCAAGCTGAAGCCGCGCTGGTTCGTCTTCGAGAACGTCGTCGGCCTGCTGACCCACCAGGGCGGCGTGCGGCTGCAGCAGCTCGTGGAAGGCCTGGCCAGCGCTGGCTACGCCACGAGCTGGCGAGTGGTGAACGCCGCGCTGTACGGGGTTCCCCAGAGCCGCGAGCGGGTGCTCGTGGTGGGCAACCGCTTAGGTCTCGACTTCAGGTGGCCTCGGCCCACCCACCACCACCGGCATCAGAGCATGGCGGGGGCCCGCCCCGAGGTGGTTCGCGCGACCCACGACGCCCCTCTGGCGGTGACCGTCGCGGAGGCGATCGGCGACCTCCCCGCCGTCGCTGCCGGTGAGCAGGCCCACCACTACGCCGCGCCGCCCGCCCATCCCTTCCAGGTCGCCATGCGTCGCGACAGCCCTGGGTTGACGCTCCACCGCGCCACCCGACACACCCCCAAGATGCTCGAGATCATCCGTCACGCCGGCGCGAACATCCACGCGCTACCGCCGGGGCTCGTCAAGAGCGGGTTCAGCTCCTGCTACAGCCGCCTCGAGGCGGATCGGCCGAGCACCACCATCACGGTGAACTTCGTACATCCAGCCTCCAACCGGTGCATCCATCCGAGCCAGGATCGGGCGCTCACCATCCGCGAGGGGGCGCGGCTCCAGAGCTTTCCCGACCGGTTCGTGCTCCACGGCACCTCGAGCCAGATCGTGAAGCAGATTGGGAATGCGGTGCCGCCGCAGCTCGGCGAAGCGATCGCGCGCGCCATCTCCAGCGCCGAGTTCCGCGCGTCGCTCCGCTCGCGGCCCAGCCGGTGACAGATCGCCAACACTCCTGACGGCAGGCGCCGGGCAGGCCGGTCTCCGTGGTACGCACGTTCGGCGAGGTAACGCGTGCGATACTCGCAACCGATGATCCTCGGCGCGCTCCGCCAACCCGACCAGAGCACCCTCGGCCTCGTCACACTGGCGTTCCTGGCCGGTCTCGGGGCGTTCTCCATGATGCGTCCGTCGCCACCGCGAGAGGTGCCCGCGGTCACCCGCTCTGCCCTGGTGGGGGCGGCCATCGCGACGCTTCCCGGTCAGGAGTACGACGACGCGCGGACAGCCGACACCGGAGCGTGGGACGAGTTCGAGGACGTGGAGCAGGTCGGAGCTTGGGACGACGAGCCCCCGGCACCGAGACGTGCGCGGGCTTCGGTCGACGGTCCACCTCCCGATCTCGCGCTGATCGGTACTTCTGTCAGTGCGGACCCCGAGCTGCACCGCGCGATGCTCCGGCGTCCCGACCGCGCGGTGGCGGGGATCTACCACGAGGGCGATCGCATCGATGGCCACGTCGTGGAGACGATCGCACGGCGCGAGGTGGTGCTCCGCTCCCGTGGCGGTGATCGTACGACCTACCGGCTGTCGTTCTACACCGACGGTGCGCCCGAGCCGGAGACGGTCGAGGAGCCGACACGCCGCAGGTACGACGAACCCCCCGACGATGTCGAGCCCTCCGACGACTACGACCCCATCGACGACGACTTCTGATGCCGATCAGGCCGAGACGGCCAGGTACAGGGCAAAGAGCGCCACGGCGAAGAGGTAGCCCGCGAACCAGGCCATGCGGCCGGCCCGCACGACCTGCACCAGCAGGACGAGAGCGAGGTAGCCGGTGACGAGGGAGGCGAGCCCTCCGACCGTGAGCTGGACCGGGTCGACCGCCCCGAGCTCGGCCTTGCGGAGCTGCAGCAGCAGGCCGCCGAGAATGGCGGGCACGCTCATCAGGAACGAGAATCGAGCCGCGGTCTCGCGCTCGAGGCCCAGGAGCAACGCGACGGCGATGGTGGCTCCAGAGCGACTGATCCCCGGCGTGATGGCGAATCCCTGGGCCACGCCGAGGGCGAGCACGATCGCTGGCGACAGCGGACTCGCGAGGTGGCTGCGGTCGAAACGGGACGTCGCCAGCAGGAGCAGGGCGGTGCAGGTGAACGACACGGCCAGGGTGGCCGGGGTCGAGAAGAGCGTCTCGAAGAGGTCCTCGAAGGTGAGCCCGATGATGGCGGTCGGGACCGAGGCCAGCACGATGAGGCCGAGCCAGCGCACGCCTTCGCGCTCGAGTACCGGGCCCTCGCCCACGAAGGGGTCCATCACGAGCTTCAGCACCCACTCCCGGTAGTAGTAGAGCACGGGGATCAGTGTCCCGACGTGCAGCACGAGGTCGAAGAGCAAGTGGTCGCCCGACACGGGGATCCACTGCTGGAACAAGACCAGGTGGCCCGACGACGAGACTGGCAAGAACTCGGTGAGTCCCTGGATCACCCCGAGGATCAGCGCTCCCAGTGCACTCCCGGTGTCGCCTGCCATGTCGTCCATCCTCCGATCGGCGAGCCTCGTCTATGGGCTCGGGTTGTCGAGGTCCACGCCGTGAGGCCAGTCGGCCGGGATCGCGGGTTTCTTGAAGGCTGCGCACGATCCACGGCAGCTCCTCGTCGCGAAGGACCGATTGGCGACGAGCGCTCCGGGCCCTTACGGGTTCAGCCGGAGGCAGGGAATGCGTACGATGGCCCCAATCGCGGCTATTGGGCTCGTGACCGCGGTCGGCAGCGTGACGATCGCGTTCCTGCAGGCGTCTCCGTCCGTGCCCCTCGAGGCAGAGTGGGCGGCGACCGGCCTTGCGCAGCTCGACGTCGACAGGGTCACCTGCGATCCCTCACTTCCCGAGGGCCCCGGACCGGAGGCCCTGCATTCCCGGCTCCGAGCCGTCACCCCGCAGTTCATGCCCTGCCTCAAGGAGACGCGCGACGTACCCGCAGGCACCCTGCACCTCTCCATCACCATCGACTGCACGGGCTCGCCGTCGCGCATCGAGGTGGTCGACGAGGGTGACTGGCCCGACGACGTCGTGGCGTGCGCTCGAGACGTGCTTCGCGCCGCACACTTTCCGGCCCACGGGGCCTCGGACGGCTATACGTTCGAGTTCCCCGTCCGCTACACCGGGCGCTGATCAGTCTTCGGCCTTCGGGGGGCTCGGTGGCTCGGTGGCTCGGTCAGGCAGGCGCGACATGTGCTGGAGGACCCTTCGCGTATCGGGGCGGTCGAACGTGTTGCCGAAGGCTGGCATGCGCTGCCGGCCCTTCATCACCACCTCGATGAGCTCGGGCGTGACGTCGAAGTCACGCACGACGGGCACGCCCTCGCGAAGTGCCGCCGTGGCCGGGCCGTCGCCCCGGGCCCCTGCGCCGTGGCACGCGTAGCAGTGCCGCTCGTAGAGTTCCTTGCCTCGCGCTTCGTCGGTCGGGCGCTTGCTCGGCTGCTTGCCAGCGACACCGACCGATACCAGAGCCATCAACAACCACATTGGCGACCTCTCCCGAGCGTTAACGGATCGTCGTGGCCATCGCTCGCATCCGATGGGGGTTCAGCTGCGTTCCAAAAGCGTGAAGCCCGTCTGACGGTCATCAGACGGGCTTCGGGAAGTGGCGGGATGGACGGGACTCGAACCCGCGGCCTCCGGCGTGACAGGCCGGCGTTATAACCAACTTAACTACCACCCCGTAAAGGTGAGTAGGCGGAACAGGACTCGAACCTGCAACCCTCGGCGTGTAAAGCCGATGCTCTCCCATTGAGCTATCCGCCCAGGGAGCCTGCCGACCGAGACTATCTATGGGCTGCGCAGTGGGGTGTCAAGCGCCTCGGTCGACTCCTCGCCCGACGGAACCTGCGCGAAGAGCTCTTGGGCCTCGGAACCCAGCAACGACTCCTTCAGCACCCGGTCCATGTGGCCCACACCGATGATCTCGACCTGAGACTTGATGGCCTGCGGAATGTCCTCGAGGTCCTTGAGATTCTCGTCGGGCACCAGCACGCGCGTGATGTCACCGCGGTGGGCAGCAAGCACCTTCTCCTTGAGCCCCCCGATGGGGAGCACGCGTCCGCGGAGCGTGATCTCTCCGGTCATCGCGGTGTCCGCGCGGACGGGAATGCCCGTCATCGCGCTGACCATGGCCGTGGCCATGGCGATGCCGGCGGAGGGACCGTCGGTGCGCAGCGCGTTCCCCGGGTAGTGGATGTGCAGGTCGGTCTTCTCGTGGAAGTCCGGGTCGAGGCCGAGCGCCTCGGCCCGCGAGCGCAGGTACGTGAAGGCCGCGTTGCCCGACTCCTTGAGCCAGTCACCGAGCCGGCCCGTCAGGAGCAGGTTTCCCTTTCCGACCAGCGGCACGACCTCGATGTTGAGGAGCTCTCCCCCCCAGGGTGAGACGGCCAGGCCCTTCACGAGGCCGACCTGGTCGTGCTTCTCACGATGACCCACCAGGAACTTGGGAGGACCGAGCAGGCGGGCGAGGTTCGCGGTGACCACCTTGACCTTGGTCTGTGGCCCGTGGCTCACCACGCGGCGGGCAATCTTGCGGCACACCATCGCGATCGAGCGCTCGAGGTTCCGGACCCCCGACTCCTTGGTGTAGTGGCGAATGACCTGAAGCAACGCCTTGTTCGACAGGATCAGGTTGTCGTCGGTGAGGCCGTTGAGCTCCATCTGCCGCGGAAGCAGATAGCGTCGTGCGATCGCAATCTTCTCGCGCTCGGTGTAGCCCGTGAGCTCGATGACCTCGAGCCGATCCTGCAGCGGGAGCGGGATGCCCTGGAGCGAGTTCGCAGTGCACACGAACGTGATCTTCGAGAGGTCGTAGTCGAGGTCGAGGTAGTGGTCCTGGAACTGGTGGGTCTGCTCGGGGGCGAGCACCTCCAGGAGCGCCGCCGACGGGTCGACGCGGAAGGCGGCGCTCATCTTGTCGACCTCGTCGAGGAGCACCACCGGATCGACGGTCTCGGCGCGCTTCATCGCGTGGAGGATCTTGCCTGGCATGGCGCCGATGTAGGTGCGGCGGTGCCCGCGAATCTCGGCCTCGTCGCGAACCCCGCCGAGCGAGATCTTGACGAACGGCCGCCGGGTGGCATTCGCGATCGACCGCGCGAGGCTGGTCTTGCCCACCCCCGGCGGCCCGACGAGGCACAGGATGGGTCCCCGCATCTTCTCCACGAGCGTCGCCACGGCGAGGTACTCGAGGATGCGGTCCTTGATCTTGCGGAGCCCGAAGTGGTCGGTGTCGAGGACCTCGGCTGCCTCGCGCAACGAGACGACGTCGTCGCTCGCCTCGGTCCACGGTAGCGCCACGATCCAGTCGAGGTAGTTGCGCACGACCGTCGCTTCGGCGCTCATCATGTTCATCTGGCTGAGCTTGCGGAGCTCCTTCTCGGCGCGAGCCTGCACCTGGTCGGGCAGGCTCTTCGAGGCGATGGCCTGCGCGATCTCCTCCAGGTCGGACCGGCCCTCCTTGTCGCCCAGTTCCTTCTGGATGGCCTTCATCTGCTCGTTCAGCCAGTACTCGCGCTGGCTGTTGTTCTCGCGCTCGCGCTTCACCCGGGTCTTGAGCTTCTTCTCGACCTGGAGAAACTCGATCTCGGCGAGAAGCGCCTTGTAGATGCGCTCGAGCCGCTTGCCCGTGTCGGTGGTCTCGAGTAGCTCCTGGCGTTCCTCGAGCTTGAACTGCAGCGGCGTGACCAGGGTGTCCGCGAGGCGGGAGGGATCCTCCAGTGCGTTCACGGCGAGGAGCATCTCCGGCGGCACGGCCCGGTTGAGCTTCACGTAGCGCTCGAACGTGGTCTTCACGGTACGGACCAGCGCCTGGATCTCGACGGTGACCGTGGACTGGTCGTCGAACTCCTCGAGCTCGACCCTGAACATCCGCGAGTCGTCGACGAAGCGCACGACCCGCGCCCGACGCCGCCCCTCGACGAGGATCTTGGTGTTGCCGTCGGGAAGCTTGAGGACCTGCTCGATCGTCGCGATGGTGCCGAACGTGAACACGTCGCTCGTGGCGGGGTCGATGTTGTCGCCGACCCGCTGGGCCACGAGGAACACCTCCCGGTCTGCCGACGCCACGGCCGACTCGACCGCCGCCAGGGACTTGGGCCGTCCGATGATCAGCGACATCGGCGAGTGGGGAAAGACCACCACCTCGCGAAGGGGGAGCATGGGCCACGTACGACCCTGTCTCCCATCTGGCCCGGACTCACCGAACAAGGCCATGCGTCGTCGTCCTCTCTGGCCGGATCAGCCCCAGCCTGCTTCGTTCTCGTAGACGAGGATCGCGGGCTGGTTGCCCTCGACGACCTCTTCGCTGATGATGCACTCGCGCACGTTCGACTTGCTCGGAAGATCGTACATCGCGTCGAGCATGATTTCTTCGAGGATGCCGCGAAGACCCCGTGCGCCGGCCTTCCGCTCGAGCGCCTCGCGGGCGATGAGGCGGAGGCTGCCGTCGGTGAACTTGAGCTGGACGCCGTCCATCTCGAAGAGCTTCTGGTACTGCTTGGTGAGCGCGTTCCGCGGCTCGGTGAGGATCTGGACGAGCGCGTCTTCGTCCAGCTGGTCCAGGGTGGCGACCACCGGCACCCGCCCGATGAACTCCGGAATGAGACCGAACTTCATCAGGTCTTCGGCCTCGACGCGCGCGAGCAGGTCGTCGCTGGTCCAGCGGCGCTTGCCCTTGGCCTCGGTCCCGAACCCTACCTGCTGCTGCCCGAGTCGCGCCTCGACGATCTTGTCGAGCCCCACGAACGCGCCCCCACAGACGAAGAGGATGTTCGTGGTGTCGATCTGCAGGAAGTCCTGCTGCGGGTGTTTGCGGCCGCCCTTGGGCGGCACGTTGGCGACGGTACCCTCGATGATCTTGAGCAGCGCTTGCTGAACGCCCTCACCCGACACGTCGCGAGTGATGGAGGGGTTCTCGCCCTTGCGGCTGATCTTGTCGATCTCGTCGACGTAGATGATGCCCTTGCAGGTGCGCTCGACGTTGTACTCGGCGGCCTGGAAGAGGTTGAGGATGATGTTCTCGACGTCCTCGCCGACGTAGCCGGCCTCGGTGAGGCTCGTGGCGTCGGCGATGGTGAACGGGACGTTGAGGAACTTGGCCAGGGTCTGCGCGAGCAGGGTCTTGCCCGACCCCGTCGGGCCGATGAGCAACACGTTCGACTTCTGGAGCTCGACGTCGTCGACCGACGCTCGGGAGTCGATTCGCTTGTAGTGATTGTGTACGGCGACGGAGAGGATCCGCTTGGCACGGTCCTGGCCTACTACGTACTCGTCGAGGAACGTGTAGATTTCCTTCGGCTTCGGGACGAGGCCCCGGGTGGAGTAGAAGTCCTCCCGCTCGTATTCCTCGGTGATGATGTCGTTGCACAGCTCGACGCATTCGTCACAGATGTACACCGATGGCCCGGCGATGAGCTTTCGGACCTCTTTCTGGGACTTGCCACAAAAGCTGCAGCAGAGATCCTTGCCGTTGCTCGACTTGCGTCTCACGGGCCCTCCCTTGCCGACTTCGTCGAAGCTCACTCGTCCCCGTCGGAACCACCACGTCCCCCGGACACGATCACCTCGTCGATGAGGCCGTACTCGAGGGCGTTGGAGGCGGTCATGATGTGATCGCGTTCGGTGTCCTTCTGGATCTGCTCGAGCGGCTGGCCGGTGTGCTCGGCGAGGATGTCGTTCAGCACGTCGCGCATGCGGAGAAGCTCGCGCGCCTGGATGTCGATGTCGGTCGCCTGGCCCTGGATGCCGGAGAGCGGCTGGTGGACGAGCACCCGGGAGTGCTTGAGCGCCCGACGCTTGCCCTTCGTGCCCGCCGCCAAGAGGACCGCACCCATCGACGCGGCCTGCCCGACACAAATGGTCGAGACGTTGGCGTTGATGTGCTGAATGGTGTCGTAGATGGCGAGTCCGGCCGACACGGATCCGCCGGGGCAGTTGACGTACAGATGGACGTCCTTGTCGGGATCCTGCGAGTCGAGGTAGAGCAGTTGGGCGACGATCAGGTTCGCCACGTGGTCGTCGATCGGCGTGCCGAGGAAGACGATCCGGTCGACGAGAAGCCGCGACCAGATGTCGCTGCGGGTCTCACCGCGATGCGTCACCTCGGTCACGAACGGGGTGTACATCATCGGATCGACGAAGGGCTTGTCCATGGCCAGTCCTCGTGGGTGTTTTCGGCACCGTAACCACGGCCCTTCGACCCTGCGACTACCCGACCGACCGGGGGGACGTCACTCCTGGGCAGGCGCGGAATCGGCGGCCGGAGCGTCGACGAGGTTGGCACGCTCGAGCAACCAGTCGAGGGTCTTCTCCTGACGAACCTCACCGCGGATCTCCTCGAGTTGCTCCTCGCGATACGCCCGGACCGCCTCGACGCTCTGGTTGAGCGCACTGGCAACGTCTTCGTCGCTGACCTCGATCGACTCCTTGTCGGCCACCCAATCGAGGATCAGCCCGGCCTTTGCCGCGTAGACCGCACGTTGACGCAAATCGGCCAGCTGAGAATCGGAGAAGCCGATGCTCTTCGGATCGCGACCGGTCGACCGCGCCTCCATGAGGCGGAGCTGCGTAGTCAGCATGTCGAGGCTTCGGTCCACCATGCCTTGCGGGACCTCGAACGGGTTCTTCTCGATCAGCGCCTCGAGCAGGTTGGCCCGCGCCTGGTTGCGCGACTGCTCCTCCTTGGCGGTGCGTCGCGTCTGGGCGAGCGCGGAACGCATGGCCTCGATCCCGCCTTCGTAGCCGAGCGTCTCGGTGGCGAACTCGTCGGTGAGCTCGGGCAGCTGATAGTGCTGGATCTGGATCAGCTTCGCCTTCACGCTCAGCTCGCGACCGGCCACGACCTCCTGTCGGGCATCTTCGCCGAACGTGACCGTGCCCTCGCGCTCCCCTTCGACCTCGAGGCCCTCGAGGAGGGTCTCGATGCCCGGGTAGTAGGGGTCGCCTTCGGTCCGCACCATCGTCCCGAACTCGGTCTGGATCTCCTCGTCGCCGTCGAAGACGTGGAGCTCGACCATGGCCATGTCACCCTTCTGAAGGGGACGGTCCTTCACCTCGGCGAGATGCGCGTGGCCTTCGAGCCGAGACTGGACCTCGGCGTCGATCTCCTCGTCGGAAACCTCGACCGGCGGGAAGTGGACGTCGACGCCCTGGTAGGTCTGCACCTCGATCTCGGGTTGCACGTCGACGTCGAGGGTGAACCGGAAGCCCTCGGCGTCGTCGACCGGGCCGGTCTCCCCGAGGCTCGGCTGTCCGACCACCTTCAGGTCGTCGCGCTGCTGAACGTCGCGCCACGCCTCGTTGATGAGGTCGTTCGCGACGTCGGCCTCGACGCGCTCACCGTAGTGCGCCTGCAGCACTTTGCGGGGGGCCTTGCCGGGACGAAAGCCCGGGATGCGTGCATTCTTGGCAACCGCCCGGTAGGCGCGGTCCAGCTGGGCCTGGACCTTGGACCGGTCTACCAAGACCGTGACCTTCCGCTGGAAGGACCCGAGCGACTCGACATCCACCTTCATTCTGTCTGTCCGTGAGAGAAGCGAGATGGGCCCACCAGGACTCGAACCTGGAACCAACGGATTAAGAGTCCGGTGCTCTACCAATTGAGCTATAGGCCCGCGACGAGGGTGGGTGATGGGATTTGAACCCACGACCCCTGGAACCACAATCCAGTGCTCTAACCAACTGAGCTACACCCACCGTGCCTCGGGAAGGTAACGAATCCCGGGCGGTTGACAAGGCACGACTCGCCTCCCCTCACGAGGGGCCGAACACGAGCGCCGTCGCCAACGCAACGGCCGTAACGCCGAGGACGATGGCCGTCACCACGAGGGTTCGCGGGAACGGAAGGGGAGCGGGCCGCCGACGGTGCAGCTCGTTCGTGATTCCGCGTCCGAAGAGATCGTCGGGCACTCGCCGCTTGCGCACGGCCTCCGCAGGCGGTCCGACGCCGACCGGGATGCTGCCCTGCTCGATCCGCGGCATCGGGGGCGCGGGATGCTCGGACAGCGCCGTGTCGTCCTCTCCGTCGTCGGCAGGGAGGCGGGCCTCGTCTCCGTCGGGTTCCGTAGGCCGATCGACGGCGTCGGGGTCCGAAACGAAAGGGTCGAAGTGAGCCTCCGGAGATGGCTCTGGCTTGCGGGCGCCGACCAGACGCCAGGTGTGCCGCACCCACTCGGCGACCGACTCTCCATAGGGCGCCACCGCGAGCGCGCGGGTCGTCTCCACCACCTCGGCGAGTGACGGCCGCTGGGAGGGCTCCCAGGCCAAGCCGCTCCACAACAGCCGCCGATACGCGTCCTCGAGTCGCCAACCGCGCGAGGCCAGGAGCTCGAACGTCGAGCGGAGGCTGGCCTGCTGGCCACCCGCCGTACGACGGATGGGGAGGGCCCGTCCCGTGAGCAGCTCCGCGAGGAGCCTCCCCAGCTGCTCCACGAGTGACGCCTCGTCCTGGTGGCCGTCGTCGGGCCTTCGAGGACCGGCCAGACCGGCCAGCCACACCCTCCCGGACCGCTCGACCAACACGTCGCGCTTGGTCGGGCCCGGGTGGTGGAGGGCCAGGGGACCCAGATCGCACGCTGTCTGGGCGATCGCGGAGAGGATCCCCGCGGCGGCTGTCGGCGGCACCGACCGGCGTTGCTCGGTGAGGGCGACGAGGGATGCGGCGTCGGGGACGTCGTAGCCGTAGCCGAGGCGCCCCCCCAGCGCCTCGACGCACCGGAGCGGCAGCAGGCCAGGAACGTCGATGCCCACGATGTCGCGAGCGAGGGTCACCGCTTCGTTCACCGCCGCGGGATCCACGACCTGCGGACCGAAGACCATCGCGAGCGACCGGTCGGAGACGGGAGTGGAGACCAGCGCAACCTCTGGTCCCCAGCGCCTCAGCGGTCCCTCGATTCTCAGTTTCGTGCTCTCGGACACGGGCTCACCATCGCGATGCGCCAGGAAGTCAGCTATGGCCGCAGGCATGGATACTGCGCTCGCCCAGGAGCTTCGAAGCCTGCTCTCGCACGCCGGTGAGTTGGCGTTGCGCTACTTCGGCGACGCCGCATCAGAGCACAAGGGTGACGGCTCGTTGGTCACCGACGGTGACAGAGCGGTCGAATCCCTGCTCGTAGACGAGCTGTCGCGGCGGTTTCCCGAGGACGGGATCGTCGCGGAGGAAGGCGCGCGGGTGGAGCCCCGGAGTGGTGGGGGAACCTGGCACGTCGACCCCATCGACGGAACCAGCGCGTTCGTCGGCGGGCTCTCCTACTGGGGACCCACGGTGTGTCGGATCCGCAACGGGGAGCTCGAGGTCGGGGCGTTCTACGTTCCTCGTCTCGACGAGTACTACTACGCTGCGCGGGGCGAGGGGGCCTGGCGCAACGGCCAGGCGCTGCGACCGCCTCCCGACCCGCGCATTCACTCCGAGTCGATCTTGTTCGCGCCCTCCAAGGTGCACCTCGCCGGTCCCGTCCCCTGGCCGGGGAAGGTCCGGGCGCTCGGCTCGGGTGCCGCACACCTCGCGCTCGTGGCCGCAGGTAACGGTGTCCTCACAGCGATGCCCCACTGGGCGCTGTGGGATGTCGGCTGCGGGGTTCTGCTCGTCCGTGAAGCAGGGCTCGTGATACGAGACTACACAGGCGCACCCGTCGTCCCCGAGGCCGAGGCCGCAGGGACCCCCTTCTTGGCCGGAACCGAGTCCGCCGTGCGGAGGCTCACCGACGACGACTGGGCTGCGTCCATGATGCGGCGCCAGCGGAGGGAGAGCTGATGGCAAGTGACGAGCCCGATGCACTCGAGGAGTCCCACCCCGTTCAGCGCAAGTTGCCCGCGGGTCTGCCCAGCCTCAAGGCCCCGCCCGCGGGCACCCGCTCGAAGGACCTCCTCAACTTCTACTTGAGCGAGGTCCGGCGCTATCCGTTGCTGTCGGCGGAGGACGAGAAGGTCTACGCCACGCGGTTCGTCGACTCCGGAGGGCAGGATCGCGAGGCCGCGGAGCGTCTCGTCACGGCGAACCTGCGGCTCGTGATCAAGATCGCCTTTCAGTACCACCGCCAGTGGGCCAACGTTCTCGACCTCATCCAAGAGGGGAACGTCGGGCTCGTCGAGGCCTTGTCTCGCTACGATCCATCTCGCGAGATCCGGTTCTCGAGCTACGCCCAGTACTGGATCCGGGCCATGATCCTGCGGTTCCTGCTCGACAACTTCCGGCTCGTCCGGCTGGGGAGCACGCGGGCGGGGCGCAAGCTCTTCTTCCAGCTCCAGAAGGAGCGGGACCGGCTGCTGCGCGAGGGCACCAACCCGACGAGCCGCCTCATCGCGGAGAACCTGGGCGTGTCCGAGTCGGAGGTCGACGCGGTCGACCAGCACATGCGGGCCCCGGCCCTGTCGCTGCACGCCCCGGCTGGAGACGATCCGGAGGGACGGACCCTGTCCGAGGTGGTACCCGAGCCCGACGCCAACGATCCCGAGGACAGCGCGGCTCGCAGCGAGCTGTCGTCCATCGTCCAGGAGAAGCTCGCCACGTTCGCCGCGAACCAGGTCAAGGACGAGCGCGAGCAGATGATCTGGGAACAACGCATGATCGCGCCGGAGCCGGTCAGCCTCTCGTCGCTCGGCGAGCACTTCGGGGTGAGCAAGGAGCGGGTTCGCCAGATCGAGGCGCGGCTCAAGAAGCGGCTTCGCGCCTACCTCGAGGAGGAGCTGGGCGAGGAGATCGACTTCGAGTTCACGGAGACCTGACGAGGGCACGCCTCGGACGAGTCACCGGATCGACTGCCTCGCGATGACGTCAGCGAGGACGGGGGCTCGGAGCGACGTCAGCATGCTCGTGGGCGTTCGACCCGACGTTTCGACCAATCCCGCGTCGACGAGCGCCTGATCGAGCTCCGGGTACGGAGGGAGCGGTCCGCGTGTAGCGAGCGTGCGCAGGCGGTGCGCGAGGTCGGGCTGGCCGACGACGGAGTCGTGAGCTGATCCGAGGGCTTCGGCGAGCGGACCGAGAACCTTCCAGAACGCGCTCGGGTCGCGCACGATGCGGGCGATGTGGGCCGAGCGCTCCGTGCCGAGGGCCTCGATGACCTCGGGGATGCCGCCGACCGTCGCCACCAGGGCCCCGAACTGCAGGTGGTCCTCCGGTCCGAGCAGCTCGACGAGCGCCTCGATCGCTTCGTCCTCGGAGAAGTCGGGGAGGGTGAGCGAGACGACGGACGGGTGCGCAGCCCACTCGGGGACCCGGCGCCCCGCCAGCAACAGGTTGAAACCGGGTGCTCCACGGCGAAGGTGGACGTGGTCCTCGAACACGGCCACGAGATCGCGCAGCGCCTCCGCGTGAAGGTGCTCGATGCCGTGGACGAGCAGGCACCGCCGGTCGGTGGCCTCCGCCCGGCGGAACATCTCCTTCATGAGCACGCGGAAGTCGTGGCTGCTCGTGACCCTGAGGAGCTCGCGATGCTCCTGATTGAGCAGGCAGAACGTCCCGAAGGCATTCATGAGCCACGATCGCGCCTGCTGGGCCGTGCACCCGTCGAGCGGGCCGAGCGAGAGGGTGCGGCAGAGGACGGCGGGCTTGCCGAGGCGCAGATCGACGGCGAGGTCGTCGAGGAAGCGCTCGGGGAGGCTGAAGCGGGGCGTGCGAAGTACCACGGGGCGCATGGCTCGAAGGTGATGGCGCGCCTTGCGGGCGACCTTCCCTCGGGCCGCGCGTTCGAGGTGGGGCTGGTTGACGTCGAACGCGCGGTGGCGCTTGCCCTTCAGGATCACCTTGCGGCGTTCGAAGCGGTCGGTCTCCACTCCTCCTCCCCGTGTGCCTGCGATATTGCCGTGTCGGCGGGAGGGCCAGGTGTCGGGCTCGTTGTTCGTGTACGGAACGCTGATGGAGGGGGAGTCCCAGGCGGGGCTCCTCGGCGGGCTCGCCCGTCGCCCGGCGACGGTGAGGGGCACGCTGTGGGACCTTCCCGCGGGCTACCCTGCGCTGGGCCCGGGGAGTGACGTGGTCCACGGCGAGGTGATCAGCGGCGTCGACGAGCGGCGCCTCGCGGTGCTCGATGCCTACGAAGGCGTCGACGAGGGCCTCTACCAACGGGTGGAGATCGACGTGCACGTCGGGCTCCGGCTGGAGGCCGCCTGGGTCTACGTCATGGACGATCCCCGGCTGCGGGGCGGCCGAAAGGTGCCAAGCGGGCGGTGGCACGCCACCCGACGCCGCGGATAAGCCTCTGCGCATGGCCGGACCCCAGATCCTCGGGACCTCGGACGCGATGCGGGCGTTCGTGAAGCAGCTCGAGCAGGTCGCTCCGACACCCTTGCCCGTTCTGCTGACCGGGGAGACCGGGACCGGCAAGGAGATGGGCGCGCGGCTGCTCCACGATCGCTCGGGTCGAAGCGGACCGTTCGTGCCCATCGACTGCGCGGCGTTGTCACCGGCTCTCGTGGAGACCGAGCTGTTCGGGCACGAGCGAGGCGCATTCACGGGCGCCCACCAGCGCCGCGAGGGACTCGTGCACGCGGCCAACGGCGGGACGTTCTTCCTCGACGAGATTGGCGAGCTGCCGCTCGATACCCAGACCCGCCTGCTGCGCTTGCTCGAGCAGGGCACCTACCGGCCGGTGGGTGACACGCTGGAGCGGACCGCCGAGATCCGCGTGGTGGCCGCGAGCTGGCGGAACCTGCGAGAGCGCGTGGCCGAGGGTCAGTTCCGCGAGGATCTCTTTCACCGGCTGTCGATCGTGGAGCTGCGGCTGCCTGCCCTCCGGGAGCGGGTCGAGGACGTCGATCTGCTGTTCGAACACTTCCTGGGGCTGGCGTGCGGGGAGCGGCGCCTCCCTCCCGAGCCGGAACCCGACGTGCGGGTTCACCTCCGAAGGTGGCCGTGGCCCGGGAACGTCCGCGAGCTCCGGAACGTGGCCAACTACGTGGCGGCGCTCACCCCGGGGAGCCGCATCCGCATGCAGGACCTGCCCCCCGCGCTGCTCCGGCCGCCCCCCGAGGTGGACAAGTCCCAGCTCCGGGTGTCGTTCGGCGCTCGGGATCTCAGGACCGACCTGCCGTACATGGAGGCCCGGCGCTTGTTCCTCGACGATTTTCAGCAACGCTACGTCGAGGCCATCCTCGAGGAGCACGACGGGAACGTCTCGGCGGCCGCCCGCGCCGCGGGCATGGATCGTCGGTCCATTCAGCGCATCATGCGGCGCGCCAAGTCGCCCGAGGCGAGCTGACGACGCCATCGCTTCGCGCAGTGGGCGAGTGCATTAAGAACCGATCCGACGAGCAGGGTCCCGCAGGAGACGATGCCCGACATCACCTCTGTCATCCCCGAGACCGACCCCGGAAGGCGGCAGCTGCGCCTCCGTCGCATTGGACTCAAGGTGCTCACCGGCGCCGACGTCGGCCTGGAGGGCCAGTTCGATCACGACGTGATCCGGGTTGGCCAGCAGGAAGGCAACCACTTCGTGTTGACCGACGACACGGTGAGCCGTCGTCACGCCGAGATCGCTCGCACCGCCGACGGCATCGTGCTGCGCGACCTCGGATCCACGAACGGGACCTTCGTGGAGCAGGTGCGGATCAAGGAGGTGTTCCTCGGAGAACGCCGCACCTTCCGCGTCGGCAAGAGCGAGATCGAGTTCGTTCTGCTGGACGAGGTCATCGACATCGTCCCCACCCAGAACACCCGCTTCGAGAACCTGGTCGGGCAGTCCCTGCAGATGCGCGAGATGTTCGCCGTGCTCGAGCGCGTCGCCCGCACCGAGCTCACCGTGCTCGTCACGGGCGAGACGGGTTCCGGCAAGGAGCTGGTCTCCCGGGCGATCCACAACCGCTCTTCACGGCGTGACGGCCCATTCGTGGTCTTCGACTGCGGCGCGGTCGCGCGCAACCTGATCGAGTCCGAGCTCTTCGGACACGAGCGCGGCGCCTTCACCGGCGCGGTCGCGGCGCGGGCCGGCGTCTTCGAGCAGGCCCACGGCGGCACGATCTTCCTCGACGAGCTCGGAGAGCTTCCGCTCGACCTCCAGCCCGCCCTGCTGCGGGTGCTGGAGCAGCGCGAGGTCAAGCGGATCGGCGACCGACGCGTCCGCAGCGTCGACGTACGCGTGGTGGCGGCCACCAACCGGGACCTCCAGAAGCGGGTCGCAGACGGACAGTTTCGCGAAGACCTCTACTATCGGCTCGCGGTGGTCGAGGTGCCGCTTCCCCCCTTGCGCGACCGGACCGAAGACCTCCCGCTGCTCGTGGAGCACCTCTTCGAGTCCGCCAACTTCGACCACAGCGTGAAGGGCGTGACACCGGACGTGCTCTCGCTGTTCGAGCAGTACCGGTGGCCCGGCAACGTACGCGAGCTGCGAAACACGCTGCTGCGGGCCATTCCCTTCTGCGAGGGCGACCTCGTCGACCTGCAGGCGCTACCCGATGCCCTTCGGGCGGACGCCGAGGCCCCGCCCGCACCGGCTCCGCAGCCCGAGGGCGCAGTGGCGGTGCCGCTTCCGAGCGGCAACCTCTCGCTCAAGGAAGCCAAGGAGCAGCTCATCGACGCGTTCGAGCGCCGCTACCTCGAGGACCTCCTGAACCGCTGCGAGGGAAACGTGTCCCGAGCCGCCCGCGATGCCGGCGTGGACCGGAAGACGATTGCACGGATGCTCAAGCGGCACGGCATTCGTTCGACTTAGGGGGTTGGGAGAGGGGCCTTTGGCGCAGGTTGGACGCCTTGGTTACCGGGCTTCCTGCTTCCTGCCTGGAGTCTCTCGATGAGCAGCGCCCCTTCCGAGCGACTGGATGCCGTCCAGCGTGAGCTGCAGCGCTCCCTGGAACGGCGGGTCGACGACCTCTTTCAAGCGGTCCAGGCCCAGCGTCAGGTCGCGACCAACCCCGAGCTCGAGGCGCGCCTCGGTGACCTGCTCGGCTTTGTCCGGGCAGCCGAGGAAGTGAGCCGGCAGCTCCTGTTGGTCGAGGAGGAGCTGCGTCGCCAGAGCGCGCTGCAGAACCACCTCGAGCTCCAGCTACCCCAGCTCCAGAGCAAGCCGCCCGGAGAGGCCAAGGCGTTCATGGCCCGGCTCGAGACGTGTCGCGGCCGCGTCGCCGAGCTGTTCGCCCTGCGCGAAGAGCTGATCGGAAACCTGAACCAACTGCAAGGGCAGCTGCCATGACCGACGACCTCACGCGGGCACTCCGCCGACAGATCGCCCAGCTGCAGGCGACCCAGACCTATCTGCGCGTCGCGGCGAGTCGGGCTCTGCCGTTCGCCAACGTGTGGCGGGCGGAGACCCGGGCGGAGCAGCGCTGCCACGAGCTCCTGACCGGCCTGGGCATCGAGATGGGGCGCCTGAAGCGAGCCACGGCCGCGGGCTCCCACAGCACCTCGGTCCGGCCTGTCACCATGGCTCGTCGGCAGGCCCGCAATCCCGCGCCCGCGAGCGGTGCACCGGCCCCCCGGAGAGAGACGCCAGCCGCCGCACGAGGAGGGCGCCGGTCGGGCCTCGTGAGCTTCGACGACCCGCCGAACGACGCAGGCTCTGCCTACGTGGCCTACGACGGTGACGACGAGACCCGCACCGTGATCGGGGCCCGCCAGCCGACCCCTCCTCCCGCTCAGAACTCGCGCGGGGCCCCTCCGCGAGCGAGCACGGGTGGTCCCAACCGAGGGGCGCGTCCGGCCGGCGCGCGGGGCCTCACGCCGGGTCCCGGTGCCCCCCGGGCCACGCCCTCGCAGCCCTTCCGCACCGGAGCGGCCCGGTGGGGCCGGGGCCCCGAGTCGCGCACCCCGGGCCTCGCTCCGGGCAACGAGGGGCTCGTGTCGGTCGAGGAGAACGCGGTGACCCCGAGCGCCGGGGTGGGGGGCTTCGACCCTGACGAGGAGAAGCTGTTCGGCGACGACAGCGCTACCGTCGTAGGCGACCCCCGTGACGTCTCGCCGCCCCCCTCGCCGCGGCAGACCCCCACCCCGGCCGCCTCCGAGGAGCCCGAGTCCCACGCGCGGGTCACCGGTGGGCTGTACGGCGGGTCGTCGGTGCCGAGCGTTCGGCCGTCGAGTACGCGACCTCGAGCGGCGGCGGTTCAGCTCAACACGTCCGGCGTGGGGGGACGCGTGATCGGTCTCGATGACGACGTCGAGCCCATCGAGATTGGCGCCGCCGAGGACGACGACGAGTTCGTGGAGTCCGGTGGTGGGTTCTCGGTCACCCTCCAGCACGACGACGATGACCTCTACGGTCCCGACATCGAAGTCGAGGAAGAGGACGTCGAGCTGCTCAACGAGTTCGACGAGGCCCTCGATGCGGCCCCTCCGACGCTGCCGGCCGTGTCCCCCGCCGAGGTCGCGCAGCTCTACCAGGAAGCGGAGAACGCGGTCGCCGGAGGCGATCTGGGCACCGCCGCAGACCTCTACTCGGACGTGATCGATGCCGATCCCGAGCATCTCGATGCCCACGTCGCGCGCGGCCGCGTGTTCCTCGACCTCGGCGACTACAGCAGGGCGATGAGCGACTTCATGGTCGCCGAGGAGATCGCGCAGGACAACCCGGAGCCGCAGGTGGCCATCGGCGATCTGTACTTCGCCCGGAAGGACTACCGGCGCGCCATCGAGTACTTCAACGCGGCGCTCTCCCTCGATCCCGAGCACGCGATGGCGTTCTGCCGGCGCGGGATCAGCCACTACTACCGCAAGAACTACAACGATGCGCTCGAGGATCTGCTGCACGCCCAGCAGCTGCGTCCCGACATCCCCAACCTCACCACCTACGTGGCGATGGCGCAGAAGAAGAAGCAGCGAAAGAAGCGCCCCTGACGCGGTTCGGCGGACCGGTGCGAAGCGGGCTACGCACGCATCCCCACGGGCGCGTACCGGGAATCGCACCAGCATCGCCGCTGAACGAGGGAACGCCCGTTTTCGGGCCGATCCCACTTGGCAGAGGTCTTGCACGAGTCGGCGCGGAACTGCGGGCGGCTCGGGAGTCCCCCACCGACCGCCCACGAGACGTGCTTCGAGGGAGCATCCATGATCACTCCGAACCAGTCCACGCCCCAGCTGCTCAAGAACCGCAACCGGACCGTGGCGAAGAGCTTCTTCCGCCAGCTCAAGGCCGAGGGTTTCTCGCACGAGCAGATCATCGAGCTGTCCGCGTCGCTCCTCGACATGGTGAACGAGGAGATGCGCGACCGGGTGAAGGACAACGCGCAGAGCTGAGTCGGCGGATCCTACCTCGACGTAGAATCACCGCCGCGACGAGGTCGAGAGGGGCTCGCTCCGGCGGGCCCCCGCCTCACGCCAAGAAGGCGTCGTAGAACGGCGCGCAGTCGCGCCGAATCCGGTCCTCGTCGAGGTTGAACTTCGACAGGTCGTACTTGTGCTTGCTCTTGTAGCTGCGCTGCTTCTCTGCCCGGTCCGCGATCGCCTGGAGCTGGGCCTCGGTGGGCTCGTGGTCCAAGAAGCGGTGCATGTCGGCCATGAGGCCGTCGAAGTCGGCCATCATGCGGTCGTACTGCACGATGAAGACACGGTCGCGGTCGATGAGCCCCGCGTTCCAGTCCTCGGTGAAGCGGTTCATCAGGGTGACCAGGCCTTGGTAGAGGCGCTCGAGCCAGCGCTCGCGATCCGCCTCGGGCAGCGACCAGAAACCGAATGCATTGTCGAGCACGCCCGAGACGAGGCTCATGCCGGACGGGATCGTCGAGAGCGGGTCGCGGACCATGTACAGGATCCGGGCGTCGGGGAACCGCTCGAGGAAGTCGGGGAGGCGGAGCCCGAGGCTGAACACCTTGGCGATCACCCGGTCTGCGTCGTGCCCGATCAGCGACCGCTGCCACACCGACTCGAGCCAGTCGAAGTCCCGCTTCGCGGTGTCGCGGATCTTGGGATCGAACCCGTCCATCAGGTCTTCGTCGTGGAACGCGAGGAAGAAGCCGTAGAGGAAGTAGCCGTCGAAGTACCGGAACAGGATGGTGACGTCGTCGGTCTCGACGCTGGTGAGCCCGGTCTCGTGGGCCGAGGTCTTGTGCCAGCGCGTCGGGGCCACCACCTCGAGCACCGGCAGGAACGGCTTCAGGAGTCCCTGCAGGGTGAGCGAAGCATAGAGCATCCGGTAGATCTCGTTGCCCGCCCCGTAGCCCTGGTCGGACATGAAGCGCTGGAGGAAGGTGGTTCCGGTGCGCGGGTTGCCGACGAGCACGATGGGCCGCTCGACCTTCGTTCGGGCGAGGCGAGGGAAGAAGATGGCGTCGAGGGCTTGTCCGACCGTCACGAGCAAGCGGATCGCCCACCAGATCGAGAACGCGACCAGGGGCACCACGTAGGCGCCGAAGACGCGGCGCGCGATTCCATAGGCGAGGCTCTGTCTTCCGAGGATGCTGTCCATCGCGACGTGTGCTCCTGGGCTGGGTCCGAGCGCTTAGCCCGCCGCACCCGGAGTTGCCGGCCCCCACAGGTCGGGCTTTGTCGGGGCGGTCGCGTAGGCTAGAGCCGTCAGATGGTCATCGGCAGCAATTCGCTCACCCTCCTGCCACTTCCCGATGCGCCCGGCGTGTTCCAGGGTCGCCTGGCCGAGCCGTGGTGCCCCGACGTGAGCGGCCTCGACGCGTGGTGGGCCGAGCGGCCTCCCGAGGTGCAGTACCTGCAGATGTTCGGACGCAAGACCGCGATCCCCCGTCGCCAGCGCGCGTACGGACGCGACTACCGCTTCTCGGGGCAGACCAGCGTGGCTTCGCCGCCTCCCTCCTGGCTCGTCCCGGCACTCACCTGGGCCCGAGGGCTCGACGAGCGCTTCGACGGCATGCTCGTCAACTGGTACGACGGCGCGCTCGGCGAGTCGATCGGTCCCCACCGCGATGCGGAGAAGGGGCGGGTGCCCGGCAGCGCGATCGTGACGATCTCGTTCGGGGCATCCCGCACCTTTCGCCTGCGGGCCCACGGCGTGCGAGGCGCCCCGGCCGTCGATCTCGCCGCCCGACACGGCGACGTCATCGTGATCCCCTGGGCCACGAACCGGCGCTACACCCACGCCGTACCGCACTTCGCGCGCAACGAAGGGCGACGGATCTCGGTGACCATCCGAGCGTTCACCCCCTGACGACTGTCGGCCGAGACCGAGGGCGCCGAGACACTGCGGTCGGCGGTTTCTCGGCGACGCCCCAGTCAGTCCCGCCGGAAGTCGAG
>CAZZLC010000002.1:63909-145229 GCA_964655065.1 uncultured Enterobacteriaceae bacterium
CACTGCGGTCGGCGGTTTCTCGGCGACGCCCCAGTCAGTCCCGCCGGAAGTCGAGCTCCCACGTAGCGTCGCCGACCTCGAGATCGCACAGGAGCTCGCGGCCGTCTCGCGTGCACGGGCCCTGGACGTCCACAGTTTCGCCATCGAGCGAGCCGAGCAGCGACAGCCTGCTCGCTCCCAGGTCGGCCGAGCCGGTCGCACGCAAGGACCCCGTCGGACCGTCACCCGAAGCGTCGATCTCGAGCAAGGTCTCACCGTCGAGGTCCACCTCGAGAATCCCGATTGCGCTGCTGGTACCCGCGTCCGACGAGACGGACTCGGCCTCCCAGTCTCCAGCAATCGGACTGCAAGCGAAGGCGAATGCCGGGAAAAAGAGGTTCATCATTTGCCTTTCCTCCACTCGTGCCGCAACGTACGAATTACGTGTCGCGAACATATCGTCGGATTCCGGGCAACGGCACCTCGTGGCGTCCCGTCTCTCGCGGCTGTTCACTCGTAGTAGACGACGTAGGCGGACAGCGAGATGGAGCCCCCGCCTACGCCTGGTCCGAACGCCCCCTGGAAGAACGCCTCGTAGCTGAGCTCGGCCGCACTGCCGGGGGTGACGAGGCTCGTGAGATCGGTGGCCACTGGCGCCACTGGAAGACCCGGACACCAGAAGGCGCGCTCGGGCGCCCAGTTGCCCCACTGCCCCGGCGGGACCCCCTGGGCGGCACTCGGGGCACACCCGTCGGCGCTACCGACGGAGCCGTCGTGCTGCAGCAGCACCGCCTCTTCGCCGTCGACCGAGAACCGGTGACGGTGATCGCACCACTCGGCGCAGTTGGTGGACCCGTCCTGGCCGTGTCCCGAGAGGATGGTGACCAGCTCGACCTTCGACGCGTTGGCGGGGACGTCCAGGGTCACCGGCGGATGGTCGTCGTTGTAGGACTCGCCAAAGCTGCCCCCCGTGTACACGCGCACCGCCGAAGACGGTCGGGGCACACCGCGGGTCGACAACCGGGCCGCGACGCGGACGTCACGGGGCGTCGCGCGCTCCCAACCCGGACCCATCTCGATGCGGAAGGACTGCGAGCCGCCGGAGACGAGACCGAGGAATGCGGAGGCATCGATGGCCCAGCGTCGGTTGCCGCGCCGCCAGTAGGGCGTGATCCAGCGCACGATCTCGCGACGATCCTCACAGGTGTCGTCGGTGCACCAAGCGATCCGCGCGATGCGATCCCACTCGGAGCAGGCGAAGGGGTTGCGCCCCTTGCAGGTGACCTCGACGTCGAACTCGAGTGTGTCGAAGCTCGAAAGGTCGGCGGGCAGCTCGACGTTGACGTCGAAGATGCGGTCCGTGACCTCCTCGTCGAGCATCACGATCTCGGTGACGTCCTCGCTCGCGAGCCGGTGGGCGAGGGTGGCCTTGTGGTTGTAGAAGTGCGGTAGGTAGCCGGCCATCTCGATCTCGGGCGTGCCTCCCACCACATTGTTGGTGTTGCCGCCCGGATCCCAGGTCTGGAAGCGGTCGATGCCGAGGAAATAGGGGAGCGGCGCCTGCGAAGCGCGCTCTTCGTCGATCTGAACGAGCGAGGTCGGGACGTAGTCCAGATAGTCGCGAACGAAGTCGCCGAGTCCGCCCTCGATGCGAGAGAGTCGGTCGGTGACGAAGTGAGCGCGCTCGGCCCGCCGCGCACCGAGGTTCAGCCGGTCCTTCATCGCCTGGATCCGATTCGTGCGGCGCTGCGCGCCACCCTCGTCCGAGACGAAGATGAACTGCGTGTTCGCCGGCGCATTCGCGAACAGGTCGGAGGGATCCGACGACCACAGCGCGTCGCCCCCGGGGCTCTCGAAGTGGCTGACGATCACGAAGCTGTCACATCCGTTCCACGCCTCGGACAGCGTGAAGGTCCCGTCGAGCGTCTCGGCCGTGAAGTCACCGGCCCGGTCGCCGAACTGCACGCCGACGTCGTCGTCCGAGAACGGCAAGACCGGGACCCCGTCCTCGCAGAAGGTGGGGGCAGGGGCGGCGGAGTCGCCGGATGCATCGCCGCCCGAGCAGGCGAGCAGGGCCGAGAGGCTGAGGGTGAGGATCGATCCCCGAGACATCGAGTGCACTCCTTGGCGAAGTGCGCATCGTACCTGAAGGCGCTCGTCAAGGTCGCGGCGGCATGGGCGCGTCGCGATCGTGGGGGCAGGTGGAATCGGCGCCGCCGAGTCGCTCGTCGCCAAAGCGGAGCGCCTCGTCGAGGCCGGCCACCACGAGGTTCGCGAACAGGTCGTCGCCGAGGCCGGTGATGTCGACCTCGGTCCAGCTCGCGAACCAGCGCAGCGTGCGCTGCCCGTCGCGGACGAAGACGTCGAGCTGGAACAGCTGCCGCCACGCGTTGCTGCCGCCGTCGCCCTCGTACACGCGGTCGATGTGGGCCCGACCCACGATGGCGTCGACTTCGCCTTCGAGAGCGAACGCACGGTAGACCTTGGGCTGGTCGTACCAGACGCGAGCGAGCAGGCTCTCGCGGCGGACGACGTTGTCGGTGACCAGCCGATCGCAATCGGAGAAGAAGCAGCTCGGGTCTCCCTCGAACGTTCGGCCCGCCCAGCGGGTGCTCGCGGATTCGATGCACGTCTGGACAGGATCGAGGATGAGCTCGAGCTGGTCGTCCAGCGGAAACGCGCTCACGGCCGAGCCCGCGATCCCGACCTGGTCGTCGGACTCCGTGCCATCGGGCAGGGCGAGCCCCCCGAGATCCTCGGGACGCAGAACCGGCATGGAGACGGCCCGGTCGTCGATGTCGATCGTGAAGTCCTCGGCCCGCAGCAGCTCGGCGAGATTGGCGAGACCGACCTCGAGTGCGACGGGATCGTCGTCGTCGAAGCGGTCGAAGAGGTACCGGCCGAGCTCCCCGACTTCGACGGGAGCCTCGGGCGGAGGCTGACAGGCGATCCACACCATCCACATGGCGCAGAGTCTACCCGGTGGGGAACCACGTGAGGTCGCCCGGGTTGGTCCCGGAGGGGAGCTGCACGTAGCGCAGGTAGTCGAGGAAGCGTCCGAACACGAGGTCGCTATGGTCGTCGAGTCGGATGCCGCCGAGCGCGTCGACGATTCGCCACGGCTCCTCTCGCAGATCCGGCCGCCCGAGGAAGCAGGCGACGCGCTCGGCGCCGAAGTCCTCGACGGCACCCTGCACGAGAGCCGCCACGTGGCCGCAGGGCCTCGGGCCTTCCGCCCTGCAGCCGCGCCCCGCACAGGACCAATGGCCCGTGTGAGCCTCGATCGTGACCGCGTGGAGGCGTTCGGTGAGCGGGGTGGCCGCGACGACACCCTGCACGCGCCCGTCGAAGAGCTCGACCCACGCGACCTCGAGGTTCTGGCCCACGGGAGCAGGGGCGGTGGTGATGTGGGCGGGGGAGTTGATGGAACGGGTCACGGGACCTCCGTGGAACCGGTACCTGGGTCCCCGGTCGGATTCTGTCCGCAGATTCCTGGTGTCGTCGCGGTTCCTCACCCGCCGCAGGTGAGCCAGAGCTCGAGTCGGGTGCGATCGTCGGCATCGATGCCGTCCTGGGGAGGCATGTCCGGAGCCTCGCCCGTCGCGCGACCGAGGATGCGCTCCGACCACTCCCACGCGTCCTCCTCCGTGTCGAAGACCACCGCCTCGGGTGCGCCCTGTCGGTCGCTGCTCGTGCTCGCGTGGCACGCCTGGCAGTTCTCGATCAAGAACCCCTGGCCGAAGTTCGCCCAGGTGAGCACGGGCCCCTCGACGCAGAGGTCGTCCGACGCCTCCGGCGGCTCGTCGCCGCACCCGAGCAGGCAGACCCACAGCCACAGCGCACCTCGCATCGCTCCTCCTGTTCGCAGGGAGCATGGACCCGCGACGGCGCACGAAGAGAAAGCCGAGGGTCAGCGCTCCTTGATGAGCCCGTTCTCGTCGACCGGCTGGGGCTCGGGCGCAGGCGGACGGGGCTTGGGACGTTCCTGGTAGGGACGCACGGTGGGCTGGGGCCGTGGGCTCGCGGTGGGCATCGGCCGGGGTACCGGTCGCCGACGCGGCCGTGGCCGCGGCGTGACCACCGGCTGCGGCTCGACCATCGGCTCCGGCTCGGGCTCCACCTCCGAGGGTGCCGCCTCGGCGGGCGCTTCGTCGATGGCCTCGGCCCCTCCGGCGGCTTCGTCGTCCTCGAAGGCGACTTCGTCCCCGAGCATGGCCTCTTCGAGTCGCGGTTCCGCTTCGAGCCGTTCGGGCAGGGTCGAGGGGACGAGAACCCCCTCGACTTCGGGCTCGAGCTCGTCGTCACCCGGGGCGGGCGGACCCGTCAGCACCGAGAACCACTCGACGGTCTGGTTGAACCACCGCTCGGTGCCCGTGGGCTCGACGTACCAGATCGCGCTCACCGCGAACGCGGTGCCGCCGAGCAGGCCGAAGCCCACCGAGAAGAGCACCAGGTTGCCCACCCACTTCGAGGACCGTCGCCGCTCGGCTCGCGCTTGGCCGGCGGAGAGCACGGGGACAGGGGGGCGGTGCACGGGGGGCGCCAACACCGGCACCGCGGGCAGCTCGGCATCGGTCGTCGTCGGTAGGAGCTCCACCTCGGCCGTCTCCATCGGCCACGGCTCGCGAAGCTCGTCCTGGGTCGGCATCTCGCCCGGGTCGATGAGCCGGCGGTGCGCCAGCTCTCGAAGATCCGGGGGCCCATGGTGGTGCGACGGGTCTCGCTTCGCCATGACGGAGGTCCTCGGGGGGTCAGCTCGCCTCGGGCAGTAGCGGGGCCCACCCGACGACCGGGTCCGGACCGTTCCCGAAGGGCGGATGGTTCGACCACGCTTCCCACGGATGGTCCGTGATGCCGTTGTCGAACTCGCCCGGGAGGGGCCGGCGGCCGTGATATAGCTTGTAGCTCGTGACTTCACCCGTGGTCTCGTCTCGCTGCACCGAGTGAACCACGCCCACGTGAACAATCCCGACCCTGGACTGGAACAGCTTGTCGAGGCCCGAGCGCTTCGAGTAGCGCTGTCCGGACCGGCCGTACCAGATCACCATGCCAGGCTTGATCTGGCTCCGTAGAGCCTCGAGGCCCTTCGAGGGGTTGGAGCCATCCGTATAGACCGGCGTGAAGAGCCCTTGGCTGTGGTACCAGCGCGCGGTGTCCCGGGTGGTCCGTGCCGCGTACTCGGTCCCGCCATCGGTCCAGTGTCGAACTTCGCCCTTGAACACGTTCTTCTTGCCGCCTCCGGGGATCCAGTCGACGACCCCGGCAGAGGCGGCGAGGGTGGCCTGGGCGTCCTCACACCGACCGGCGATGTAGCTCGAGACGCGCAGGAAGTTCCCGGAGCAGTCTCGGAGCTGGTCCCCGCCGGCCTTGGCCTGGGTGTAGGGGATCTCGACCGACGCCATCTTCTCGGTGATGGGCACCACGATCGAGGAGAGGGTCACCACCTCGCCGTTGCAGGTGACGTAGATCTCGTTCGGGTCGCGCTCCGCCACGACGGGCTCTGGCTCGGGCTCGGGCGCGGTCCTCATCGCCGAGGTCTGGTCGTCGAGGTCCGTGGGCTCGTCTGGTGTCACCAGGGTGTCGATGCCCTCGGCCGGCGGCGGACGCAGCCAGCGATCGGCGAGCCACTCGAGCGGGCTGTCGAAGGACAGCGTGCCGTACAGCACGATGGTGAGGGGGACGAAGACGATGGCGAACACCCACTCGCCTCGGGTGATCACCGGCCCGGGCAATCGCGGCACCAGCAGGTTCACGAACACCGTCTTGATGATGAGCACGAACAGCAGCAGGTAGGCCACCATGAAGTACTGGTCGGCCCGCATGAGGTAGCCCACGTTGGGCAGGTCCTCGCCCTGGGCGAGGTGGAAGACGACCACCGACAACAGGGCGGTCATGGTCAACGTGAGCCGAGCGTCGAACTGCGAGGGGGGAATGAGGACCACGAACAGGCTGATGCCGACCATGATCGCGAGCGGCAGGAACAGCGTGATCAGGTAGGGGAACAGGATGCGGTCGAGCACGATCTCGGTCTGGTAGACCGAGAACTCGCTCCGGCTCGCGAGCCCTTCGTAGGCCGGGTCTCCGTAGGTGGTGGTCGGCGCGTACGTCGCGGACGCGTCGCGGCGACCGATGTACTCCCACTCCTCGGGGTAGATCGCCGTGATCTCGTCGTGAGAGATCCGATCGAAGTCCACCACCAGGAGCAGGTCACGGCTGTCGAGCGTGGCGTGCGACAGCTGGATCGGGAGCCGCTGCGAGTCGAAGGGGAAGTCGTGGAGGTCGAACGGCGTGAGGAACCGCCCCTTGACCTTGTAGGCCACGTACTTGGTGGTCGAGTCGAGGTCCTGGCGTACGACCTCGAACAGCGCATCCTCGGTGTTGATCTGGTTGAGGAACACGATGTTGTCGACGTCCACCTCGCCCTGCCAGCGGAACCAGAGGTAGAGCTCGACGTCGAAGGCCTGACCCCCAATGTCGACCTCGTTCACGCGGAAGAAGTCGATGCCGGCGTAGACCACCGCGGTCTGGTGGTAGGTGCGTCCGCCGACGCTGACCTTGCTGCCCTTGGCGAGCTCCACTTCCTCGTCGCGGAGCCCCCGCCGCAGGACGCGTCGGGCCTGCGGCTCGTCGGGCTCGGCCTCCTCCTCGGCCTGCGAGGCCTCCCACAGCTCGCGAGGATCCACGACCGGCCGGAGCTGGGTGTACGCTGGCCGGAATCGCCCGCGGTCGAGGAGGAGGATCCAGGGGTCGCGCTGCATCACCCCGTCGGCATCGACGTACAGCAGACCACCGAGACCCTCGACGGCACGGTCCGCGACCTGGCGATCCTGGAGGTCGGCGAGCACGGTCGCCGCAGTGGGCTCGGCCTGGCCGCCGACGGCCGCGGCCACGAACTCGAGCGACTCGTAGAGCAGCACGTGGTCGTGGGAAGGTTCGCCGCCGAAGCGGCGCTGGAAGCCGCGGAAGCGGACGTTCGCGAAGTCGTTCGACAGGGTCGTGACCGCGTGCACGTCGGCCAGGTCGCGACCGGCTTCGGCCACGAAGGCATCGTCGTTCGCGGCTTCGGTGCAGAAGATCGGCAGCTCGACGCCCGCATCGCGCATGACCTGCACGGCGGTGCCGCTGTCCGTCGCGTCGCCGAGGACGACGATGGCGTCGACCCCGAGCTTCTGGTCGATGGCGGACTGGGTGCGCTTGGCGCCGAACAGACGGGCGAACCGGCGGGCGCGGCGGTTCAGGGTGGGCGCGCGGTCGAAGTCCTCGAACGCGCTCTGCATGAAGGATTCGTCGGGGGCGTCGGTCCAGGCGGCGACCGTCTTCACCTCGATCCCCACCGCCGAGGCCTTCGAGGAGACGAGATCGGCGTAGTCCTTCAGGACCGCGTCGTGAGCGATCGCGAGGGAGCCCGCGCCAGTGACGGTCTTCAGGTAGGCGACGATGTGCTCGGCCCGGCGGTCCTGCGTCGCGTCGGCCACGAAGACGGAGCTGCCGAGCTTCGCGACGGCGCGCGAGGTCGCGTTGGTGACCACGAGCGGGATCTTGGCGCTCTTCGAGCTCTCCGCTGCGGCCGCGGCGGCCGCCTCGTCGGCGAGGTGGGCGACCACCGCGACCACGCCGGCGCTCGCCGCTTCTTCGACGTCAGCGAACCGCTCCACCTGGACGTCCGGGTGGTCCTTCCCAAAGAGGTCCACCGTCGTCTGGAACGCAGGCTCGTCGGGCGCGACCACCCCGACCGTCTGCGCGAGCGCCGGCGAGGTGACGAACCCCGCGCCGAGCACCATCCACACCCACACCCACCACCCTGTCATGGCTCGCTCTCCTGCTCCGTGGGCGTGCACGGTAGCGCGGAGGGTAGCCTCGCGACAGGGAGGCGCCCCCGATCAGCGTTGCGGCAGAGGCAGGTGGGCCGACCGGTCGCGCGGGATGCGGTACCGCTCGAGAATGCGGGGCGTCGTCCTTGCCACCTCGGCCGGATCGAACACGGCCACCCCCTGTCGGGTGGTCACGATCTCCACGACGTCGGTGGCTCCGTCGACGAGCGAGACGAAGTGGGCCATGTCGCGGGGGGCCACACCATTGACCGAGAGCACGGCCTCGTCGTAGAGCGGCGCGTAGCCGACGTTGATGTCGTCGGCGAGGACCTGGGTGAGGACGACCACCTCCTGCCGTTCCTCGGTGCGGGCGCCGATGTAGTACTCGTTGAGGAACTCGGTAGGGGCATTGTTCCACCACCGATCCCAGGTGGTGAGGAAGTTCCGCGTGAGGCGCTGGAACACGAGCCCTCCGTAGACGAACCAGGTGGGCTCGACGCCGTACTCGGCGCGGGGCACGAGGTCGACCTTGCGCTGAAGCGTGAGCACGTGCTCGATCGGCTGGCCGCTGCGCCAGGCGCGCACGGGCAGTCGATCGCCCAGGTGATGCTCGCCGAGGACCACCGAGAATCGGGTGCGGTAGCGGCCGCGGTAGCGGACCGTGCCGTTGTTGGCGATGTCCAGCCCGTCGATGCCGGTGAGCACGTCGCCCGGCTGCAGGAGACCGTCGGCGGAGGACCCGTGGACCACCCGGGTCACCAGGACGCCCGACTGGTCGTCGGGAAGCCCCCTTCGCCGACGGAGCTCCGGGTTCTCCAGGTTCTGGGTGTGGATTCCCAGTCCCGGGATGTCGGTGGGGATCCCCCGGTCCACCGCCTCGAGGAACAGCCGGACCAGCGGCATGGGCACGAGCTCGCCGATGTTCTCGGCGTCCAACAGGGACTGGAACGCGACCCCGACCATGCTTCCGTCGATGAATGCGGGGCCGCCACTGTTGCCGTTGTTGATCGCGGCGTCGACGGTCACCGCGAGGAGCCGGCGCTGGCTGTGGGTGTAGCGCTGGACCTCGATGCGCGAGACCACCCCTTCGGTGACGCTGATCTCTTCGCCACCCACGGGAAAGCCGAGCACCGAGACCTTGTCGCGGAGCGAAGGCAGGTCTCCCAGCACCACCGGATCGGTGTTGTGCGTGAGATCGACCCCCGGGACCTCGAGCAGCGCGAGGTCACTGTCGTGGCTCACCGCGACCACCCTCGCGACCGGCTTGTCGGGCACCGCGATCTGCTGGATCTGGAGAAACGTGGCGTTGGCTACGACGTGGGCGCCGGTCAAGACGCGGTGTGGGCCGAGGATGACGCCGGAGCCGGTGCTCCGCGCGGGCGACTTCGCTTGCCAGGGCGACTCGTAGTCGGGATCCTGGGTGGTCGCGAAGATCTTGACGACGGGCGGGGCGTCCAAGGCAACCTCCAAAAGCCCCCGGTAATGTTTCGACCGGCTGGTGGTCCAGGGATCCAGGGTCACCACGCTGGAGAAGCTCCGTGAAGCATTCACAGATCCGCGCTGGTGCCGCGGGGACCAGCCCTCGTTGGCTGGTTCTCGCGATCATCGTCGTGGCTCAGTTCGCGGGAACCTCCCCGTGGTTCGCGGGCAACGCGGTGCTCCCCGAGCTCTCGGCCTCGCTCGGCATCGACGGCTCGGTCGCGCTGACCACCTCCGCCGTTCAGCTCGGGTTCATCGTGGGGACGCTCGGCCTCGCCGTGTCCGGGCTGACCGACCGGTGGTCCGCGAGCTGGGTCTTCGCGGTCGCCGCGCTGGGCGCCGCGGTGACCAACCTCGGCATGGTCGTGGCCGCCGACCAGATCACCCTCGCGGCGTGGCGCTTCGGAACCGGGGTGTCGCTCGCCGGCGTCTACCCGGTGGGGATGAAGCTCGCCGCCAGCCACGCGGACCCCGAGAAGGGCGGACTGGGGGCCGCGCTCGGGTTCCTCGTGGGGGCGCTCGTGCTCGGGACAGCCCTGCCTCACGGCCTGCGGGCGCTGGGCGAGGTCCTGCCCTGGCGGGCGACGATCGCGACCACCTCGGCGCTCGCCGCCGGGGCGGGCCTCGCCGTGGGCTTCACCGTTCGAGACGGCCCATTCCTGGCGCGGTCGACCGAGCCGCTGAGGCCGGGTGCGGTGTTCACCGCATTCCGCGACCGACGATTCCGGGCCGCCGCGCTGGGCTACTTCGGGCACATGTGGGAACTCTACACCGTCTGGGCCCTGGTTCCCGCCGTGCTGCTCGCCCACGACCCGACGATGAACCCGAGCCCCGGAGCGTTCGCGATGATCGCGGCCGGTGCGCTCGGGTGCGCGGTCGGCGGTCTGCTCGCGGTGCGGCTCGGCAGCCGGCGCGTCGCGCTGCTCAACCTGGTCGGGTCGGCGGGACTGTGCGCGACCGCGCCCCTGTGGTGGGGCCTTCCCACTCCGATGGTGATCGGGCTGTCGTTGGTGTGGGGGATCACCATCGTCGGGGACTCGCCCCAGCTCTCCGCGCTGACGGCCCAGGAGGCGCCGCCGACGCTGGTCGGCTCGGCGCTCACCATGGTCACCTGCATCGGGTTCGCGCTCACCATCGTGAGTCTCTCGGTGACGGCGCTGCTCCCCCTCGAGTGGGCGTTCCCGACCCTCGCACTGGGGCCGGTGCTCGGGGCGCTCGCGCTGTGGTCAGCCGACTGAGCGGCGCCGGATCGCCAACCCGATGCGCGAAGTCCCCAGGAGCGCTACGGCTCCTCTACGGCCGAAGGAGGGGCAGTGCGCATCGTGATCTGTTCGGACGAGCCCTACCCGGTTCACGCCGTGGTCGTGGACGCGCTCGCGGCTCGAGGCCACGAGGTGGTGCCGATGGGAGCGGTGGCCGACGGTCGGGAGGTCCCCTACGGGTCGCTCGCCGAGGCAGCAGCGCTCCGCATCGTGAGCGGGGACTGTGACGAGGGCATCTTCTTCTGCTGGACAGGCACCGGCATCAGCATGGCTGCCAACAAGGTGCCGGGGATCCGGGCCGCGCTGTGCGGGGACGCGGCCACTGCCGTCGGCGCGCGCGTCTGGAACCACGCCAACGTGCTCTGCCTGTCGAACCGGACGCTGTCGGGCGACGTGGCCAAGGAGATCGTGGCGGCCTGGCTCGACACCGATCCGGGCTCCGATGGCGAGAGAGCAGTCCAGGAGCTCCTCGAGGTCGACGCGCGGTGGCGCCGACCCGCATGAAGGACCCGAGCTGGCGACGAGCGCTCACCGAGGCCATCGCGGCCGCTGACGGCATCGCGAGCACCGAGTCGCTCGACGAGGCGCGGGGCTGGCTCGACGAGCCCTGGCGCATCGCGGTGATCGGTCGCGTGGCCGCCGGAAAGACGACCTGGATCAACGCGGTGGCCGGGGGTGACGGGCCGACGGGGCTCGGTGGGGTCACCGAGGGCCCCCGGGAGGTCGACGCCGGAGGCCGTGTCTATGTCGATACGCCGGGGATCGACGATCCGGACCGGGCGATCGTCGATCTCCAGCCGCTCGTCGACGCGGCCGACGCCGTGGTGTGGGTCGTGGACGGCCTGCAGCCGCTCACCGCGTCGGAGCGCGACGTGGCGGCGGTGATCCTCGGGGAGGGACCACTCTCGGTGGTGGTCACCAAGCACGACCTCGTCGAGGAGGAAGAGCAGGAACCGATCCTGAACCGCGTACGCGATCTGCTCGAGCGTCTCGACCCACAGATGGTGGCGTTCGTGAACGCGCGCACGGTGCCGCGCCTGCCGGCGCTCCCGGGTCCTCCACACACGCTGTCGCCCCGACGGCGTCGCATCCTCGAGCACGCGGTGTCGGCGACGCGACAGGCCCTGCCGGACCCGCCGCCGGGCCGGGACCAGGTCGAGGCGTCTTGGTCGAGGGCGGTGCGCGAGCAAGTGGGCGAGATCGAGGCCGCGATTGGGCGATCGGCGATCCGCGACGTGGGCGCCGCCCTCCGGGCGCTATCGGAAGCGGCCGAGCCGGCCCGACGCGCACTGCGCGCCGAGCTGCCTTCGTGGCTGCTACCGCTGATGCCCGAGCCCGACGTGAACCCGGGTCGCCAGGTGGGCTCGGGTCCAGAGGCGGCACGTCGCGCGGTCACCGCCGCCGCGGCGCGGTGGCTCGCGGAGGGGCAGCTCGTGCTGCGGGAGTGGTGGGCCGAGGAGCCCGAGCCCGTACGCGCCCGAGCTCGTCACGATCGGCTGGTGGCGGCCCTCGACGAGCTCGAGCGAGCCGTCGCGGAGGCCTGAGCGCCGCGGCCCGGACGGGTCAGGGCAGGTCGACGGGGGTAGGCGAGGCGCGGCCATCGGTCGAGCCGTCGCCGAGCTGACCGTCGTCGTTGCCGCCCCAGCACCACGTCGCCCCTGCGAGGTCGATGCCGCAGGTGTGCTGGCCGCCGACGGCCATCCACGACCAGGTGCCGGGGACCAGGCTCGAGATCTCGTCGGCGGGGTCGGTCGAGCCGTCGCCGAGCTGTCCGACCGCATTGGCCCCGGCACAGCCGAGCTCGCCGGCCGTGCTCATGGCACACGCGTGGGCGGGCCCCGCGGCCAGGGCTGCCCAGTCGCTGGCCCCGTGGATCGACGTCGGAACGGTGGCGTCCACGAAGCGGTCGCTGCCCCAACACCACAGCCCCCGGAGGCCGTCGACACTGCAGGTGGCGAGGTCGGTGACCGCCACGTCGCGCCAGTCGGCGCCCACCACGACGGGCACCGGAACGGTGGTGGCGTCGTTGGTGCCGTCGCCCACTGCGCCCGTGGTGTTGTCGCCGAAGCAGTACAGGCTTCCGCCCTGCTTGGAGGCGCAGGTGTGGTACGCGCCGGGGACGGCCGCGAACCAGTCCTCGTCGGCGCCCACCCGGGTGGGCTGCCAGCGCTCGTCCTGGTCCCCCACCCCGAGCTGGCCGTGGTCGTTTGCGCCCCAGCAGTAGAGGTCTCCCGCGCCGCGAATCCCGCACGTCGACGCGCCGCCCGCGCCCACCTGGGTCCAGTCGTCGTCGGTGCCCACCTTCACCATCCCGACCACGGGGTCGGTGGAGCCCGTCCCGAGCTGACCGTGCGCGTTGTCGCCGCCGCACCACAGCTCGCCGTCGCGGTTGATCGCGCAGGTGTGGTCGAGGCCAGCCGCGAGGGCCAGCCAGTCGTCCGCACCCCCGACGGCCACGGGCTCCGTCGCGTCGCTGCCCGTCCCGTCCATCAGCTGGTCGAGCTCGTTGTCGCCCCAGCACCACAGGGCACCCATCGCGTCGATCGCGCAGCTGTGGGCGCGCCCGGCGGCCAGGCGTTCGGCGACGATCCTCGTGACGAAGGCCTTCTCGCTGGAACCGGCCGTGGAGGCCTCGTCTTCGGTGTCCCGGGCCGCGACCTCGCAGCGCCAGCGCTCGCCTTCGGAGGTCTCCGTGCCTTCGAGGGTCGACGACAGGAGCGTCTCCTCGGTGACGAGCGCGACCGTGCCGTCCCGGATCCAGGTGACGTCGTAGATCACGGTGTCACCGTCGGGATCTGTCGCCGCGTCCCAGCTGCACACCAGGTGGTCGTCGGGGGAGGGCAGCGTCGACGACAACGTGACGTTGGTGGGTGCGTCGGGCGGGGCGTTCACCACGGTGACCGTCGACGACCCGAGCGGGATCGACTGGGCCGACCCGTCGGTCGCGGTCACGATGACGAAGAGCACGTCGTTGCGATCGAAGGCGTCGCTCGGGAGCGTCGCCTCGGTCCGGTCGAGCTCGACGAAGTCGCCCACCCCGGCGTCCTGGAGGAACCACTGGTAGCGGTAGCTGGGGGTGTCGCCGGGGTCGATGTCGCTTCCCGCCGGGGTCGCGGTGAGGTCGGTGGACGTGTTCACGACGTCCGGCGACAGGGCCACGCTCGCCACTGTGGGCGCCGTGTTGGCGATGGTCACCGCGTTCGACGTGACCGGCGTACCGGAGTCGATGCCGTCGGTCGGGGTGATGGAGACCGTCACGACGTCGTCACGGTCGAACCAGGTGCCGTCCAGGGTCGAGCCCGTCTCGCCCACCTCGACCTGGTTCACCGTCCAGCGGAAGGTGTAGCTGATCGGCTCGTCGCCGTCGGGGTCGCTGGCCGATCCGGGGTTCGCGGTCAGGGTGGTCGTCTCGCTGGCCGTGGCGGGCGACAGCGTGGCCGTCGTCAGGACGGGGGCCGAGTTCTGCACGACCTGGAGCCCCGAGCTCACCTCGTCGCCCGACGCCTCGCCGTCGAACGGGGTGGCGGCGCACGACACGCTGTCGCCGCGCTCGAAGAGCGAACCGTCGAGGGTCTGGGTGGTGGCCACGTCGACGCCCCCGACCGTCCAGCGCCAGGTGTAGCCGGCGTCGTCGTCATCGGCGTCGGACCACCCGGCGGGCACGCAGGTGAGCGGAGTGACCGCACGCGGGGGGCTGGGGCTCACGCTCACCGCGGCGATGGTCGGGGTCGAGTTCGCGATGGTCACGGCATCGGACTGCACGGGAACCCCGGGCGCAAGGCCATCGTGCGGCGTGACCTGCACCGTGATCTCCTGTCCCTTGGCGATGCGGGACTGCGAGAGGGTGGGCCCGAACTCGCCGAGGGGAACGCCGTCGGCGAACCAGGCGTAGCTCACCGTCACGTCGTCGTCGTCGAGGTCCATCGTGTCCACCTGCGCGGTGAGATCGTCGGTGGTCCGGGCGTCGGCGGGGGTGATCGCCACAGTGGCCACGGTGGGCAGGGCGTTGCCGACGGTCACCGGGTTCGAGGTCACGGTGTTGCCGGCGTGCTCGTCATCGGACGGGGTCACGGTGACGGTGATCTCCTGGCCGCGCGAGAACAGGCTGGTCGAGAGCGCAGGACTGGTCGCGACCTCGATGCCGTCGACCTTCCAGGAGTAGTCGACGGTGATGGAGTCGTCGTCGGGGTCGTCGAGCGAGACGAAGGCGGCGGTGAGGTCGGAGGCCACGGTCGGGCTGCCGCCAGCCACGACGACCCCGAGCACGCTCGGCGGAGTGTTCTGCACGGTGAGCGGACCGACGGTTCGGGAGGCGTCACTCCAGTCGAGGCCGTCCCACGCCCAGAGGGTGCAGGTGACCGTGTCCCCCTTGTCGTAGTGATCACCCGTCAGGGTCTCGGTCGAGAACGGGGCGCCGCCGTTCACCGTCCACTGGACGACGTAGGCTTCGACGTCGTCGTCCAGGTCCGCGAATCCAGCTCCGATGCACGAGACCATCGAGGTCTCGGTGATCACCTCGGGGCTCACCGTCGCGTCGGTGAAGGTGGGAAGCGCGTTCCCTACCGTGACGGTGGCGCTGCGCACCGGCGGTCCGAAGCGCTCGCCATCGTGGGGGCTCACCTCGACGAAGATGGTGTCGTCGCGGTCGAAGGCGTCGCCCGTCAGCCCGTCGGGCGCCCCGGACACCCGGGTCCCGTTGACGAACCAGGTGGTGGACCAGGTGACCGTGTCGCCGTCCACGTCGGTCGTCCTGACCTGCGGCACCACGACCGTGGTCTCGTCGACGAGGAGCGGCAGGGTGACCGCATCGACCACGGGGCCGGTGTTGACCACGGTGGTGGCGGCTTCGGCTTCGGCTCCGCCGACCTTTCCGTCGATGGCGCGTACCCGGACCGTCCAGGTCTCGCCCTTGGCGGTGCTGGCCGCCGGGACCATCATCTCGCCGTCGAGCTCCTCGACGCGCTCACCATTGCGCGTCCACCGGATCTCGTAGGTGAAGGAGTCGCCGGGATCAGGGTCGACGGCATCTTCCGTGATGACGAGCTCGATGTCGTCGAGGGTCGTGGGGCTGGCGGGCACGACGACGACCTCGGGCCGCGACGGCGCGTCGTTGCAGCCGGCCAGGACCGCGAGCAGGTACGCAAACATGGGGACTCCCGAGGGCGAAGGGCCCAAGGGAGGGTCGGCCGGAGGGCGTCGTTCTGTAGCGCGAGGCGTCCCGCGTCAGCGACACGACCAGGTGGTGGTCTCCTCGAGGTTCCACTGGCCGGGCGCGGTGCCGCTCCGGTAGGACTCGAGGTTGCCGAACGCGTCGAAGGTCCACTCCTCGAAGAACTCGAAGGTCGAGTCGCCACCCAGGTCGAGGCCGTAGCTCGCGAGCTCGGTGCCGCTCCAGGTGTAGGTCTCGATCTGGTCGATGTTCCCGTCGCCGCCGTGGTCGGTGGTCTGCTGGGTGGTGCGCCCCTGGTCGTCGGTGATCACGGTCACCACGCGCAAGACCTCGCCGCCATCCGGTCGGGTGACCTCCCGGCCGGTCAGGTGGCCGTCGACGCTGTAGGTGAACGTCTCGATCTGCACGTCGAGTCCGTTGCCGGAATAGTCGGTGCGGCGCTCGATCACCTTGCCGTCGTCGTCGTAGGTGGTCTCCTCGATGAAGTCGGGCTCGTCGTCACCGTCGTTCTCCAGGGTCTCGCGGACGAGGTTGCCGTCGGACCACTCCTTCTCGGTGACGATGTCCCACACGCCATCGTTCTGGTTGTCTTCACGCTCGATGACGATGTTCCCGTCGTCGTCGTAGACGGTCTCGGCCACGGTCTCGAAGAGACCGAACCCGTCGACGAAGATCTCGCTCTGCTCGAGGATCAACCGGCGGTCATCGTCGTAGGTGAAGGTGAGCCGCAGGCCCGACGGCGTGACGTAGTCTTCGACGTGCAGTCCCTGGTCCCAGGTCTTGAAGGTGATCTGGTCGGCCGCGCCGTCCATGTCGGAGTCGAGCTCGATGCGCTCGGGGAAGTCGTTCTCGTCGAACGACGTGGTTCGGACCTGGTCGATCTCACCATCCGCCCCGAAGTCGGTCTGCTCGACCTCCTTCCACCATGCGTCCACCCCGTCGTCGACGAGGCCGTTGCAGTCCTGGTCGATGTTGTCGCACGCGATCTCGGGAGCACCGGGGTACACGCTCGCGTCGTTGTCGTTGCAGTCCTCCGCGATGCCGAAGCCGTCGGAGTCGGCATCGTCACCCGACGGAACGATGGGATTGCCGGTCTCCTCGACCGGCGCCTCCCCCGTGTCGTCGCTGCCCGGGTCCTGGGGGTCTTCCCCGACCCCTCCGGCCACGGGAGGGGGGGCGTCGTCGCCGGTAGAAACGGTGCAGGCGGTCGTGGTCGCGGCGATGAGGGCGAGAGAGATGGCGAGCCGCACAAGTGCCTCCAAAACAGTCGGGGGCGAGTCTACCCCGTCCCCGGTCGTTTCGCGCGCTTCCCGAGCAACGGGTCGATTTCGACGCGATCACTCGCGTTCGCCGGGGATCCTCCCTGGCCGCAATTCAGTCCTCGTCGTCGACCGTGTCCATGAGCTCGGAGAACGCTTCACACACCGCGTTGAAGGCGGCTTCGTCCTCGACCTCGCCATAGCCCTGCTCGCCGGCTTCGTTGGTCGTGACGGCGAACACGTAGGTCTCGATCTCCACCTCGTCGTCTTCGTCGTCCTGGAGCTGGTCGAGGGGCTGAACGACCGCATAGTCGACGCCCTCGTGCTCGATCACGGCCACGATGAGCCCGTCTCGCTCGTTGCCGTGCTCGTCTACGAACCCCATGATGTCTTCGTCGCTGATCTCCTCGGAGTCGTCGAAGCCGTCGACGTGTCCCGCACCATTCTCGTCTTCGGGGCTTCCCGGCACTGCACACCTCAGCCGTGCTGTTGTTCGAACTCGGCCATGAACGCCACCAGAGCGTCCACGGCCTCGTCGGTCTGCGCGTTGTAGATGCTCGCGCGCAGCCCGCCCACCGAGCGGTGACCCTTGAGCCCCGACAGCTGGGCCGCGGCGGACTGCTCGACGAACGCCTTGTCGAGGTCGGGGCTCCCCGTGGTGAACGTGACGTTCATGCGGGAGCGCGCGCTGGTCTCGACCTTGCCCTGCCAGAAGTCGGTGCTGTCGATCTGATCGTAGATCTTGCCCGCCTGGGCCACGTTGCGGGCCTCGATGCCCGACAGTCCCCCCACGTCCTCCTCGAGCCAGCGACAGACCTGATCGATGACGTAGATGCCGAAGGTGCAGGGCGTGTTGACCATGCTGTCCTTCTCGACCTGCTTGTCGTAACGAAGGACGTCGGGCAGCTCGGCGTTGACGCGCTCGAGTAGCGACCGTCGGATCACACAGACGGTCACGCCCGACGGGCCGACGTTCTTCTGGGCGCCGGCGTAGATGAAGTCGAAGCGGGTCCCGTCGACGGGCCTCGAGAGGAAGTTGCTCGACATGTCGCAGACCAGCCAGGCCCCCTTCGCGTCGGGCACGTGGTGGAACTCGCCGCCGGCCACGGTGTTGTTCGACGTGTAGTGCAGGTAGAGGGTCCCGTCTTCGGGGCGGTAGTCGTCGTCGGTCGGGATGCGGTTCCAGCCCGTCTCCTGGCTCGACCACACCACGTCCACCTGGCCGTAGCGACGGGCATCCTTGACCGCGAGGTCCGACCACCGGCCCGTGTCGAGGTAGGCGGCGCGACCACCCTGCAGGAAGTTCATCGGGAAGGCGAAGAACTGGCCTCGTGCCCCTCCCTGGAGGAACAACACGCCGTACTCGTCGAGCGAGACCCCGAGCAGCCGGGCGACCCGCTCCCGCGCGGACTGGGCCACGCCGTCGAACGCCTTGGACCGGTGGCTCATCTCGGTGATTCCGAGCCCGGTGTCGCCGAACGCCCAGAGGTCGGCCTGGGCCTGCTTCAGCACGGGCTCGGGAAGGATCGCCGGACCCGCGGAGAAGTTGTGGATGCGCGCCATGGCAAGGTCTCCCGTTGTTCAGGGTGTTCGGGTCATAGCGGGGTTACCGCCACGTGCAAGACCGCAGGCAGCGCCTGCAGCGCACTGACGAGGTCCTCGCTGGGTGGCTCGGACACCTGGATGCGGGCGATCGCCGCCCCGCCGGGGAACACGATGTTCTCCATCTCCTGCACGTTGACCGCGGCCTCCGAGAGCGGGCGGAGCACCTGCGCGAGCACACCCACCTGGTCGAGATGTCGTACCACGACGCGGTGGGTGGCTGCGCTCCGGTCGAGCTTGTTCACCAGGTTCTCCACCCGGCCCAGGTCGCGGAAGGTCTCGGAGATGCGGCAGACCTCCTCGCCGACGGCCTCCTGCGCCTGCATGGTCGAGGCGCCGGTGTGGTGGGAGCCGTAGACCTGGGGGTGCTTTGCGAGCGGATGGTCGAAGGGCCCTTGCTTGTCGGCGGGCTCGCCGTCGAAGACGTCGAGCGCGGCCCGGAGACCCTTGGCCTCGAGGGCCCGGGCGAGTGCGTTCTCGTCGACCACCTCGGAGCGGGCGGTGTTCACGAACAGGGCCCCCTGCCGCATCACGCCGAAGATCGACTCCCCGATCAGCTTGCTCGTCTCGGGCGTCAGCGCAAGGTGCACGGAGACGGCGTCCGCTTCTCGCGCCGCCTCCTCGGGGGTGCCGGCGAACCCGACCCCGAGCTCGGCGGCGCGCTCCGGGGTCAAGCTCCGCGACCACGCCACCACGGTCATGCCGAGTCCCTGGGCCCGGCGCGCCACCGCCCGACCGATCGCCCCGAGACCGAGGAGTCCGAGCACCCGGCCTTGCAGGCCCCGGCCCTTGGAGTAGGCGGCCTTGTTCCAGCGCCCGGCCCGCAGATCGGCGACTCCGTCCGGGAGGAAGCGGTCGAGCGCGATCAGCCAGCCGATGGTCAGCTCCGCCACCGCGACCGCGTTCTTGCCTGGGCAGTTGGCGACGAAGATCCCGCGCGACGAGCACGCCTCGGTGTCGATCGTGTTGGTTCCCGCGCCGGCACGGATCACCAGCGACAGCGAGTCGCAGGCGGTGGTGTGATCGGCTGTCACCTTCGTGGACCTCACGACCAGGATGTCGGGGTCGAACTCGCGCAGGCGCTCGGTGAGCGCTTCTCCTTTCAGCTTGGGCTCGGCGACGACCTCGAATCCGCGGGATGCCAGTCGGGTCCGGGTCTGGTCGGGCAATTTGTCGGCGATCAGGACGCGCATCACTCCTCCTCGCGAGTGGAGGATATCTCCGTCGTCGGGCCAGGATCTCGGTTGAAGATCGCCAGGATGTCCACCGGAAGCTCGCATACCGGTCCGGTTGGCAAACCTGGATTCGAGCTCGCATCCAACTGCGCTATGGGATGGCGTGGTCCCGCGGGGGTAGCGTGACTCCGTGCGTTCTCGTCGTTGACGACGACTACCTGGTTCTCCGGTCCGTCACGAAGGTGCTGCGAAGCGCGTGCTTTCGCGTCTTCGAGGCGAACACCGTGGCGAGCGCCCTTCAGATTGCGCGCGCCGAGCAGCTCGACGTGGCGCTCGTCGACTACTCGCTGCTCGGCGAATCGGGGCTCGACGTGCTGACAGCCCTGCAGACGATCCGCCCCCGCTGCCTGCGGGTGCTCATGACGGGTCGGTCGCACGCCGACATCTTCGTCGACGCTGTCAACGAGGGGATGATCTCGCGGGTCCTCCGCAAGCCGTTCTCCACGCGCGAGATCACGGGCTGGGTGTCGGACGCCCTCGACGCAGCGCGGCGTGATCGCGAGGTCACGACCGAGCAGCGCCGGGCGGAGATGGAGGCCGAGCAGCGGTTGCTGCACGTCGCGATCGAGACGAGCCACCTCGCCCTCGCACTGCAGCCCATCGTCGCGGTGAGCGGTCCCCACCAGGGCGTGCCCGTGGCCTACGAGGCGCTCCTCCGACCCAAGCACCCGATCCTCGGAACGCCGCACGCGGTGCTCTCTCTCGCCGAGCGCTATGGCCAGATCGGCGTGCTCGGCTCCCGGGTCCTCGGCATTGCGAGCTGCCTCGTCCCCGAGCTTCCCCCTCGGGTGAACCTCTTCTTGAACCTCCACCCGGCCCAGCTCGGTCACCCCGAAGTGCTGGCCGACGACCTCGCGGAGCTCGTGCCGCACGCGGATCGGGTGGTGCTCGAGATCACGGAGCGAAGCCGGCTGCACGACGTCCCCCGCTGGGAGGAGTCCATCCGGTGGATCAACGAGACCGGATTCTCCATCGCCGTCGACGATCTCGGCGCGGGCTACTCCTCGCTGCTCATGGTCGCAGACCTCGAGCCCGCCTACCTCAAGATCGACATGGATCTGGTGCGCAACCTCCACCACTCCCCGCGCCGCCAGCGGCTCGTGTCGTTGCTGCAGACCTTCGGGGACGCGACGCAGACCCAGGTGATCGCCGAAGGGGTGGAGTCGGAGGACGAAGTCCACACGCTGCTGAGCTGCGGCATCCACCTCATGCAGGGCTACTACTGGGCGATGCCTTCGGAGCGGGCTCCTCGACGCGACCTGGTGATGTGATCACCGGATTCGCTGGCTGACCACGCCTTCACGGAGCTTGGGCTCGAACCAGGTGGACTTGGGCGGCATCACGCGGCCTGCGTCGGCCACCGCGAAGAGCTGATCCAGGCCGGTCGGAAAGAGGTGGAAGGCCACCGCGGCTCCCTCGGTGACCGCCTGCTCCAGCGCATCGGCTCCGTGAATGCCCCCTACGAACGCGATGCGCTCGGAGCGCCGGGGGTCGTCGATGCCCAGGACGGGCCCGAGCAGCTGGTCCTGGAGCACTGCGACGTCGAGACCGTCGACGGGATCGTCGGATCGATGCTCGGGCTTCGTCACGAGCCGGTACCATCGGCCGCCGAGGCACATCGTGAGCACTCCCCGCTCGTCAGGCTCGCGGGTCTCGGTCTCGGAGACCTCGAAGGTCTCGCGGACCCGGTCGAGGAAGCTCGCTTCGTCGAGACCATCGAGATCCTGCACCACGCGGTTGTACGCCAGCACCCTGAGCTGGTCGGAGGGGTAGATTCCCGCCACGAAGCTCGCGGTCCGCTCGGTGCCTTCGGCCCGGTGGACGCGGGAGGCGGCCGCCGAGCGGTGGTGGCCATCCGCGACATAGAGCATGGGCACGGCGGCGAAGGCCGCGCGCAGGGCCGCGGACTCGGAGGTCGGCACGACCCAGAACCGGTGCACCACGTCGTCGGGGGTGGTCACCGTCCAGGTGGGGGCTTCGGCTGCGAGTCGGTCCACGAGGGCCGACAGGTCACGCTCGGGCCGATGAGCGAGGAACACGAGCCCGACCTGCGCGCCAATCACCTGCATGTGGTGCGTCCGATCGTCCTCCTTGTCGGGCCGAGTGAACTCGTGCTTCGCGATCCTGCCTGCGTCGTATTCGGCAACTGAAGCCGCCCCGAGGACCCCCACCTGGGTGTGGTCCCCCATGGTCTGACCGTAGAGGTAGAAGTGGGGCTCGTCGTCCTCGACGAGCGCCCCTTGATCCACGAGGGCGGCGAGGTTGTCGCGGGCTTTGGTGTACGCTTCGTCGCTGTGAGGGTCCCGACCGGGGGGGAGGTCCACCTCGGCACGGGTGACGTGGACGAAGTGGACCGGATCCCGGGCGAGCTCGCGGCACTGGGCGTCGGAGAGCACGTCGTAGGGGGGCGCGATCACGCGCTCGGCGAGCGCCGGGGACGGCCTCAAGGCGCGGAAGGGACGGACGTCGGCCATACATCGCTCCGAATCAGAGGCACCTACCCTACTCTCGGCGTTGTCGGCGGGCACGCGGGGGGGCGCGGCCGGACCCCTGGCGGAGCGGCCCCACGACGGTACGACGACGTCAGCGGCCGTCCCTGGGCCGCCTGGAGCACACGGTGACAAGCGATCCCGCCCTCGACTCTTCACTCGATGCGACCGGCCTCACGCTCGAAGACTGGCGCACGGTCCTCACTCCCATCGAGTTCGCGATCCTGCGCGAACACGGCACCGAACGACCGGGGTCCGGCCGCTACCTCGACGAGGAGCGTCCCGGCGCCTACCACTGCGCAGGCTGCGGTCAGCGACTGTACGACGGCGGCGCAAAGTTCCACTCTGGCTGTGGCTGGCCCTCCTTCTTCCAGGAGGTCGAGCCAGACGCGATCCGCACCCTGACCGACACGACTCACGGCATGGTGCGGACCGAAATGCGATGTGCCCGCTGTGACGGGCATCTCGGGCACATCTTTGCCGATGCACCCGACCAGCCCACCGGTCTTCGCCACTGTGTCAACGGCTTCGCGCTCGTGTTCGTTCCCGAGGGCGAAGACCCGATGACGGTGCTCGCGAACCACCGTGAACGGGCATGATCCGCCCGCCAGCGATGCTGGCTAGACGTTGGACCAGCGGCTACGATGGCTCCGTTGGGGCCGGTCGGCACGGTGGGAGCGCGGGGAAATGGCATTCGAATGGGTAGCAGGCCTGTTCCAGGGCGATAATCAACAGACTCGGGGCTTGTCCGGAGATAATGCCCAATCTGTGGCGCTCGACGACTCGAACCCGTACTACAACTACCGGTTGCGGCGACACAAAGCTGAAGGGGACATCGTCCAGGACCCCGGGCTGCTGTGGTACACGTCGCCGTACGTCAAGCGGCGCACCGGTCTCGGAACGCACGTCGGAGCCGAAGTCGGCGACGGTACCGCGAACTACACCGACGTGCTGCTCATCATCTCCCGCGAGGACTTTGCCGGCTCGACCACGGAGTGGCAGCAGAGCGTCGTGCGCACGTTGCAGCAGGAGTTCGAGAACTTCTGCCGGCGCGAGAACTTCTCGCGGCTGCACTCCCACCGCCCGCTCGGGGTCACGATCCTCGAGGACGGTTCGCATGGCATGGGGGGCCAGACCCTCGGTTTGCAGCGTGGTGAATTCGTCACCGGTCTGCTGCCGAACCTCTACACGGGTCCGGTGCGCGGCAGCTACCCGGTCATCGGCGTTCACGTGAACCTCCCCGGGGTGTGGGAGGGCTACCACGAGGTCGGTCGGCTCCACAACGACCAGGTGCTGTTCACGCTCGGCAACCACTGGCTCGACAACTTCTCCCACCCGTCACTCGAGCAGGCCGCCCTCTACCGCCTCCGGCAGTACCCCGATGGGTCGTTCGTCCACATCGTGAATCCCGACCTGCAGGACCGCTACGAGGTCACGAGCACCGAGCAGGGCGGGGCGAGCGTCCTGACGCTCAGCACCCGCGACGGCGTTCCGCTCGCCTACATCGTGCTGGCGGTCATCGACCCGCCGGCCATCCGCCCCGCCCGGCCGCCGGCCCGTCCCGGCATCCAGATGCCCAAGCCGCCGGTGCAGCCCACTCCCCGGGCCGAAGACCGTGCGGTCGACGGCGTGCCGTCCATTGCGCCGCCCATGCTCATGGACGAGGACGACGACGGCGGAGCGGCCAGCACGCCGGGCGAGCCCTCGACCAAGAGGAGGAACCTGGGCGGCAAGACGATCATTCCCGATACGCCGTCGGAGCGGATCTTCACCTTCCAGGAGCGCGGCGCGCTGCTCCAGCGGGTCCACTTCTCGGCGTTCATGCTCGGCTACGACGTGTACCTCGGCTCGCGCGGCGAGCTCGGCACCCACGTCGAGGACCCCGCGGCGACCTTCCAGGTCCGCAAGCGCTCGGTGGCGCTCGTGGCCCACGTCGAGGGCGTCATGGTCGGCGGACGCACGGTGCCCGCGGGCCTCGAGGTCCCCATCGAGGGGGATGTCCGCATCGAGGTGGCAGGGCAGCAGCTCGAGTACCGCGACCTGCGCCACATCAAGGTCGAGGGCTGGCCCTACGTCGGCGAGATCCGCCGCCCGGCGTCGTCGACCTACATGATCTGGGGCGAGGACTACCAGGTCGGTCGCTCCCGAGAGTGTCGGGTGGTGCTGCCCGACGAGCCTCGCAACGAGAACATCCACTGGAAGCCCTCGGTCGGTGACGGCGCCACGATTCGTGCGCGCACGGGGGAGATTCCCAAGGCCCGCTTCTACACCGACTCGATCATGGTGGCATCGGAGCACGCCACCATCGACCTGCGCGGCGAGGTCCCCAGGGCCGTGTGCACGGCTCGCCACTGCTACGTCTACGTGCGTCGCCACGGCGAGGTGCTGCCGCTCAATCCCTCTTCGTCCACCCACGACCCGAAGTCGGCGGAGCTGCTGCCCGGTGACGAGGTCCTGGTCGGCAACTGCCTCTTCCACGTCGGCTACTCGCCGGCCGAAGGCGCGGCCGCGCCGAGCCCGCACGCGCCTCGGTCGGCTGGCTTGCTCTCCGACCACGTGCCCGACCCGGATCTCGCCTCGCTCGACGCGGGTGAGCCCTCGGTCACGAAGCAGGCGACGCACCCGGGAACCCCTCCGAGCATGGGCTCGTCTTCCTACCGCGACCCTTCGGTGCACTTCGACGGCAGCGAGGACGCCACACACCCCGGCTCCCCGCCTCCGAGTCGGGCGGCGGGCGAGAGCCTCTACGGCACGCCGGAGCCCGCGGGCGGCACCTATCAGCGCGAGTTCGGGGGTTACGCCGCGAGCGGCGGCGGGGCGACCGGCGGCCAGTGGGATGGCGAGGACTGGTCGGAGGAGGGTGACCGGCCTGCCTCCACGTCGTTCGGCGACCTCAACGGGGTCCACGAGCATCCGTCCGAGGTGCCCAAGCCGTTCCCCGACGTGACCGCCAACGGGCTGCCGCGACCGACCGACCCCGGCATGTACGAGGACGAGGTCACCTCGAACTCCGTACCGGCGACGGGCACGGCCGAGGGCGTCGTGTTCACCGACGATACCGCCGCGAAGTTCGAGCTCGGTCGCCCGATGCACCTCATCCTGGCCGGGTGGTCGGTCAACGGCGAGGTCGTCTGCGGCAACCACGAGGGTGCCAACCTGATCGTGCCCGAGAATCGCATCGTCGAGGGCCAGACCTTCCGCTCGACCGACTACTTCCGGCTCCGGATTCGCGGGCGTCGCGGTGAGCTCACGATCCTCGATCCCAGCGAGGTCCTCGTCGACGAGGAGACTCCGCAGCTCGAGGTCTACGCCGACCCGGGGTCGCACGTCATCGACATCGTTCGGCGCGACGATCGGGGCGAGAGTGACTTCGCCGTGCGCCTCCGGGTGGTCGAAGATCCGAGCCTGCCCGACCCGCGTGCTCGGTTCGTGGCGTTGGACTTCGACGATCCACTCGCAGCAGCTCTGGTTACCATCGGGTTGCCCGTGGGGACCGCCCGCCAGCTCGCAGTGGCCGGCTTGGAGTTCGACCTGCTCTACGAGAACGACCGCGTCACGGTCCTCAACTATCTCGAGAGCTACCGGCGCAGCTCAGGCTTCTACCCCTTCTTCGTCTCTCAGAACGGTGGGCGCTTCAAGACGGCTCCCGAGGATGGTGCCCCGTTCGACCTGGTGAATGGTGATCGGCTCGTCATCGGCAACGCGGTTTACGTGTTGCGGGAGGAATGACGGGCCGAAAGGGGTGGTAGGCTTCGGATTCGAGGGACCCGTGGTCGATGACCCGCAGCTGACCGCTCTACAGATTGGGCTCGTGTGCGACCTTGGTGTCGGGGAGCGCTTCGGCGGGCGTCGTCGCAACGAGGACAACTACCTGGTTTGCCACAACGGGTCGGTGCGTTACCGCCTCGAGCACTCCGAGCAGCGCCTCATCCAGTGGGGCGAGGGCACGCTGGTGGCGGTGTGCGACGGCATGGGGGGCCACGAGGACGGCGACGTGGCGTCGGCTGCGGCCGTCCAGGTGTTGGCCAAGCTGTACCGTCCCGGGCTGCCTCGCAACGCGGAGCAAGTGCTGCGCAAGTACGTCGAAGGGGCCCATCGCCAGCTCTACGAGGCCGTGTCGGAGGACGGTCCGGTCTCCATGGGCACGACGGTCACGGTGGCCTGGGTCGTAGGGGGAGCGCTGCACTGGGTGAACGTCGGAGACTCCCGGTTGTACCTCTGGCGATCGGGCACCTTGCAACAGCTTACGGTCGACCAGACGCGCAACGCATTCGCGAGGCGCGACGGCAAGACGGAGACGCCCGACGGCCATCACCTGGTGCAGAACTTCATCTACGGGTCCCGAGGGCTCGGGGACAACACCCTGCTGCGCATCGAGGAGGGCCTCGACACCGGATCGGTCGACGTCCAACCCGGTGACCGGGTGATTCTCTGCACCGATGGGCTCACCAAGGCCGTGAGCAACGAGCGCATCGCCCGGATGCTCGGTGAGCGCGGTCCGCCCCAGCCAACTTCGGAGCAGCTCACCGACCTCGCCAAGCGACTCGGGAGCCGCGACAACATCACGACGCTGATCGTCGACGTGAGCGAGCTCCGCGAGGAGACCGTCGACGACGAAGAGACCGACGACGTGCCCACCGTGGTGGAGAAGCCGAGCTTCGACCCGTCAACCTTCTGACCGCTGCGCCTGGGCGATGCCCGCCTCCTCGTCGACGAGCCAGAGGATGGCGAGGCCCGCGATCAGCAAGACCGCGATCGCGGCCACGCCGAACCGCTGATCGCCGGTGAGCCAGGTGGCGAACGCGAGGAGCAGGGGCCCGATGAACGAGGTGGCCTTGCCCGAGAACGCGAAGAAGCCGAAGAACTCGTTCTCCTTGTCGGCAGGTACGATGCGGCCCATGAACGAGCGGCTCGCCGATTGGTTGGGGCCGACCCAGATGCCCAGGAACAACGCCGCCACGAAGAAGGAGGTCTTGTCCCAGGCCACGATGGTGCCGATCGTCGCGAGCAGCAGGCCGAGGATCGAGACGATGACGGTACGCTTGCCCCCGATCACGTCGTCGAGGAAGCCCATGGCGAACGAGCCGATGCCCGCGGTGACGTTGAGGGCGATGCCGAAGTAGAGCAGCTCCTCGCTGTCGAACCCGAAGACCAGGGTCGCGTAGATGCCCCCGAAGGCGTAGATCGTGACCAGACCGTCGTTGTAGAGGAGCCGCGCAATCAGGAACCGGAGCACCTGCGGGTACTGGAGGACCTCGCGGTAGGTCGCAGCGAGCTGGCCGAAGCTCTGGCCGACGAGCTCGCCGACGGGAACGTCCTCTGGAGGGGCGTGGCGAACCTCGCGCACGAAGAGGAACTGCGGGATCGAGAACACGAGAAACCAGACCGCCACGAGCAGGTTGGTGGCCCGGATGTTGGCGCCGGACTCCTGGTCGAAGCCGAACCAGGCGTCGGGCAGAACGAAGCCGACGAGGCCCATGGCGAGCGCGAGCAGTCCGCCCACGTAGCCGAGCGCGTAGCCGTAGCCCGAGATCTGGCCCATCTGGCTCGGGCGGTTCAGGTCCGGGAGGAAGGCGTTGTAGAAGACCAGCCCGGTCTCGAAGGCGGTGTTCGCGACCAGGAAGAGCACGATGCCGAGCCAGACGTCGCCCGGACCCACGAACCAGAGCAGCGCCGTGGCCGAGATGCTCACCAGCGACGCTCCGATGAGGAACTGGCGCTTCAGCCCACCGCGGTCCGCTACCGCCCCGAGCGGGGGGGAGACCACCGCCACCGTGATGCCCGACACCGCGATGACGAACTGCCAGATGGTGTCGCCCGGCAATGCCGCCTCCGCGGCGACCACGCTCACGAAGTAGGTCGAGAAGACGAAGGTGAGCACCAGCGTCGGGAACGCGGAGTTCGCGAAGTCGTAGAGCACCCACGAGAACACGGCGAGGCCGCTGGCGCGGGCTCCCGCGGTCGGGGTCGGTTCGTCGGTCACGCGCCCTCCGATCGGGGACCGAGGACTACGAGGCCCCCCACGTCATCATCGCGAGATAGCCGGCCACGACTCCCGCGGCCGCCACGAGGAACGCAACCACCACCACCGCTGCCGAGGTGAGGACCGATCGGGCTGGGCTGGGTGGCGGGCGATAGCCCGTGATCTGGCTCTGTGAGGTCAGGGAAGGTCGCCCTCGGACGGCTGAGATCCCCGACGCGAGCGTGCGCGGACCCGAGGGCGTCTGCCAGGTCCCCGAGTAGCTCGACAGCGGGCTCGGAGTGGTCTCGGAGACCGCCGACTGCAGGCCCGGGGACGAGCTGGCCCGAGGCCCCGAGCTGGCCCCTGCCCGCGGTCCCGAGCCGATGCCTGCGGGCGTCTCCGGACCTCCCGCGCCCAGGACGGCCGGCCAGGGGGCGTTGACCTCGGTGAGCGCGTCGGCCTCGTCGACCTGGTCGTCATCGGCCGCAGGCGGAGGCACACGGCCCTGGTCGAGGCGCGTTCCCATCGCGATGCCCAGCGACTGGGACGTCAACGCGGGGCCGTCGTCGCCGTGGCGGGCCAGGGTGGCGTCGCCATCGTCGGTCAGGGCATGGGCGGCAGGACGGCGGTCGGGCACCGCCTGAAGCGTCTCGTCGAGCCAGCGGTCGACCTCCGGCGAACGTCGACCCCGGGGCCGCCGGGCCAGCGCGGTGACCCACTCGTCGAGGCAGCGGGTGGGGTTCGTGCGGTCGGTGAACCTCACGAGGGGCTCCCCCTCGAGCATCCACCACAACAGCGCACCCAGGGCGAAGACGTCGGCAGCAGGCGTCACGGGATGCGGCTCGAACTGTTCGGGAGCTGCGAACTCGGGGGTCCCGAACCCCTGGGCCACCGAACCGACCAGCGAGAAGTGGGTGAGCCGACAGTGCGGCACGGCGTCGACGCCGACCTCGGCCTCGAAGACCACGTTGCTCGGCGCGAGATCGAGGTGAACGACCCGATGACGGTGCACCGCGGCCAGCGCGCTCGCGAGCTGGCTCGCGATGGCGAGCGCCACCGGGTCGGGGAGCGGGCCGACCCGTTCCACGTGCGCGGCGAGCGTTCCTCCGGACTCGTGGCGCGTCACGAGGTAGGGCGCGTGGCCAGCCCGATGCACGAAGCCCCGCAGCTGAACGATGTGCGGATGGTCGAGCTGCTGCAGGACGCTCGCCTCGTTCTGGAGCTGTCGCAGGAAGGGGCCCTCGGCCCGTGCGGGGAACAGCGCCTTGATGGCGAGGGTCGGGTCCACGGGGGTTCCGTCGGGCCCGAGCTCGCGGGCGAGGTAGGTCGCGTGGGTGCCGCTCGGGGCCATGACGCGCTCCACCCGGTAGTTCCGGTCGAGGACCTCTCCGACTTCGAGCAGCCACGCCCACCCCGCCGACGGCCGCGTGAGCCCGCAGGACCCGCAAGTGTCGGGCCCGGGGGGCGACGCGTCGCCCTGGTTCTGGCATCGGGGGCAGATCCAGCGCTTCACGTCGACTCCTCGGTCGGCAGCAGTCGCGACGCCTAGTGGGTCTTCTTCACCGCGGCTTCGATGCGCTCGACGCCCGCTGCGGGGTCGGACTCGAAGTTGCTCTTGCAGGTCTCGGAGCAGAAGTGCAGCTCGTAGCCTTCGTGCTCCACGGCATGGGCCGGGTCACCCGGCATGCCGAGCCCACACCCCGAGCAGTCCGACACGGTCTTGTCGAGCACACCGTCGTGCGCGTCGGCCTCGGCGAGCACCTCGGCGGTGCCGCCCGCAGGGTTGGGGGTCTCGGTGGAGCTTCCACACGCCAAGAGGGTCATCAACATCCACATGGCGCGTGGATAACCCAGCCACGGATTCCTGAGCACACCTCAGGTTTCGCGTCGGATCCGCTCGACGAGGCTCTGGTGAGCTGGATCGGAGAGCACGAAGCGGTCCGGCGGCTCGTCGGACTGCGCGAGCCAGAAGCGCTCGCGCAGGGCGTGGACCCGCTGTTCGGCGCGCACGCTCGCGCGCTCCATCGCCGGGCGCCCTTCCTGCAGGCGCACCAGGGCCTCGAACAACGCGACCTGACGCTCGGGTTCCTTGCCTACGAGGAGCAGGTCGACGGTGGCCCGCGTGGCCCGGATGGCCTGATCCTCGACGGACAGTCGGTCCCGGATCGCCCCCATGACAAGGTCGTCCGAGCACACGACGCCGTCGTAGTGGAGGTCGCGACGGAGCCAGTCGGGAACGATGCGGTCGGAGAAGGTGACCGGTTGGCTCTCGTCGAGGGCCGGGATCTTCACGTGCGCGGTCATCACGACAGCGACGTCGGCTCTGACGGCGGCCCGGAAGGGCTCCAGGTCGTCGGCCCGCCAGACCTCGGGGTCGCCGTCGCGTTCCGGGAGACCCTGGTGGCTGTCGACGGACGACGGGCCGTGCCCCGGGAAGTGCTTGGCGCAGGCCATGATGCCGCAGTCCTGGTGGGCGCGCACGAAGGCGCCGACCGCCTTGGCGACCGCGGACGGGTCGGAGCCGAACGCCCGATCACCGATGGGGCTCTCGTCGCTCGCGAGGCGCTCGGCGACGGGAGCGAAGTTGAGGTGGAGGCCCAGGGCCCGGAGCTGGCGAGCCATCGCGCGCGACACGTCGCCGACGAGGTGAGGCGCGCGGCCGAGCTCGCCCATCGACGGCCAGCGGATCCCGAAGTCCACGAGGCGCTGCACTCGACCGCCCTCCTGGTCGATGGCCAGGATCGGCGGACGGTGCGGGTCGGAGAGGCTCTGCAGCTCGTGGCCGAGCTCGATCAGCTGGTCGACCTCGGCGATGTTGCGCCCGAACAGCACGAACCCTGCGGGCTTCACCAGCGCGATCTGCTTGCGCAGGTCCTCGTGGGCGGTGAGCCCGTCGAAGCCGACGAGGAGACGCTGGCCCGCCCGCCGCTTGCGGTCGGCGAGCGAGGTGCCCTCGCCGAGGGCCATCGTCATCCTCGTGCCTCGGGGTACTCGGCGAGCTCGATGAGCACACCCCCTGCCGACTTGGGGTGGACGAACATCACGCGGGTGTCGTGGGCGCCCGAGGTCGGCGCTTCGGTGGTGAAGCGCCAGCCCTTTTCACGGAGCCGGGCAACGTCACCATCGAGATCGTCGGTGCGGAAGCAGATGTGGTGGAGTCCGGGGCCGCGCTTCTCGAGCGAGGCCTTCACGGGGCCCGCGCCGTCGAGGGGCGTGATGAGCTCGATGTTGGTCGGGCCGTCGACGGGCAGGAAGGCCGTGCGCGTCTGCGCCTGGCTGACGTCCTCGACGTGATCGAACGTGATGCCGAGATCGGTGGCGAATCGGGTGATCGCCTCGTCGAGCTCTGGCACGGCGATCGCGATGTGGTCCAGGGAGCGAATCATGATGCCTCCGGCGGTCAGTGCAGAGGGTGCCCCGACTCCGCGATGCCCGGGTAGGCCTCAGAGAGCCAGCGCCACGTGAGAATGTGTAGCGCCCCGTGGACCGGCACGGGGATCACGTCTCCCTCGGCAGGTGTTTCGGCATGCCAGGCGGCCTGCTCCAGCGTGATTCCGGCGCCCACCTCGACCAGCTCGACGATCCGCTCCTGCTGCGCGTCCCATCGGTCGTCGTGGCCGGGACGCTGCACCGCGATCACCGACCACAATCGCTTGTGGATCTCGTCGTGCTGACCGTGCTCGCGCGCCCGCATCAACGCCTCGGCGAGGCGCACGCGATCCTGCTCGTCGGCGAGGTGCATCCACAGCGTGGACCGGCTGACCTCGCCGACACCTGCGAGCACGACGTCCGCGTGAGCGTTCACGCTCACCTCGAACAGCACGTCGACCATGCGGGTGACCGGCGAGCGCGCCTGCACCTCGAGCTGCGCCTTGAGCGTGGCGTTGCCCGGGGAGGCCACGAACCGGATCGGCAGGGCCCGGAGGGCGAGGCAGTCTTCGCCATCGGGCAGGAACGGCTCACCTCGGTCGGTGAGCCACTCCCCGAGCGTACCGACGGGGGTGGGGGGGCTGGTGGAGGGGAACGTCACCGTGAAGGCCATCTTCGCTCCGCGGGTCCACCTTGAGTCATCCGGACGAGCTGCGCAACCTGCGACCGCGGTGTTCCCGGAAGTCGTCGCCGAGCACGGGCAGGAACTGAGCGGTCTCGCGAAGCCGCGAGTAGACCCTTTCACCGACACGATCGGCCAGCGTCTCGCGCGTGGCGACCCCCACCTGCACGGCCGCCGCGCTCGGGACCGGCCGGTTGGTCGCCGCGCCGGGCTCGTAGTTCGTGGTGGCGAGCAGCGCGCGCATCGCGTTGTACCGGCGGGACACGATCTCGTCGAGCACGGTGACCTCGAAGTCGGTCTTGCGTCCCTTTCCGAGCTCGTCGACGGCGAGCACGTCGACCTCCACGAGCGGGTCGATCAGCGAGGACATGCCCTGGCCCACGTCGAAGCCCGCCTTCAGATCGGCGAGCAGGTGGCTGAACTCGACGAATCGGGCGCGAATCCCTCTCGAGAGTACGAGCTCGCGGAGCAGCGCGACGAGCAGGTGGGTCTTGCCGCGACCCACCTCTCCGTAGAGCACCATGCTTCCCGGTCGCTCCGCCGGGTCGAACGAGGACAGCCAGCTCGTGAGGTTCTTCATCAGCGTGTGCTGCACCTTCCCGGTGACCACGAAGCTCGCGAAGGTGCTGTCGGCGTAGCGCCCGGGAATCCCGACCGCGTCGAACGCCCGCATGCGAGCGTGAACCCGCTGACACTCGCAGCGTCGACGCGGCGCCCGAAAGCCCGTGCCCGACGCCACGAGGCCGCTGCCCTTGCAGACGGGACACACCTTGACGCACGAGCAGGTCACGCCCCGAGCCCACTCCCCCTCGCGGGCGACGGTCGCACCGAGCCCCCGGCACGTCGGACAGTCGGGCCGTGCGCCCGGATGGCGGAGATCGTCGCTCATGAGCGCTCCACGCAGCCCCACAGCGTCGCGGCGCTCAGCGCGGGCCAGTGCGCGCGGTGCAGGTCGCGGGCCGTCTCGTCGATCAACGCGGCCGCGGTGCCCTCGTCGACCTCGTTCACCAGATCGCCCAGCTTCTCCCGGGCCTGCTCGCGAAGCGCCGCGAGCCCGTCGTCGCCGAGGGCAGCCAGCTCGCGCTCGAGGAAGCGGCGGACGTGGCCCAGAGCCACGGTGACCGCGGCCTCGCCAGCGGCGTCGATCGCCGTGAGCTCGCGTACGAGCTCGTCCAGCGCCGGAGAGGACGGAGGCGGCAGCGCCGCGATCACTGGCGCGAAGGGGCCGTTGGCCTCGATCGGTGCCGCCGGTGGGGGGAGGTGGAGGGCGGCGGGAGGCCGGCCGATGTGGCGTCGGGCGTGGGCGAGGTGGAGCGGTACCCGGCTCCGGCGCTTCCGACGCGCCTCCGCCGCGCGCTCGAGCGCGAGCAGGATCGCGGTCGTGGAGACGCCACCCTCGAACCAGCGCAGGAGCTGCATGGCGTCCGCCGAGGAGAGGAACGGGGCGCCGCCTCGGAGGGTGCACAAGTGGTCGCGCACGGTCTCGGCGGCCTCCTTGAAGGACTCCGGGACCTCGACAGGGTCTGGCCGCATGGCCCGCTCCAAGCCCGCAGGTGGATTCGTTCGCGTAGCGTGGGCCCCCCCGATCCGCACATCGGTTTGACGGGCACCGAAGCCACATCGGTTAGGATCGGCCTCCGCCGGGACAGCGGCCCGGCAGAGGGGCGGAGGTACGCGTGACGATGGGGTTGTCGGCCTTGGGGGCGATGTGGGCCATTCTCGGAGGGCTCTCCTCCCCCGCCCTCGCGCAGGACTTCGACGATATCGACGACTTCGAGTTCGACGAGCCGGTCGACCTCCCGAAGGAGGAAGACGAGGACTCCGAGGAAGAGAAGCCCGGAGACGAAGAGGAGAAGCCAGAGACCGCCGAGCCGCCTCCTCTCGACGAGACGGACACGGAGATCCTCGACACCGAGTTCGAAGACGCCGAAGACGAGGTCGATCTCCTGCAGGACGACCCCGAGGAGATCGAGGGCGACGACGACACGGAGGCCGATTACCGCGAGACGCTCGCTCGGGCTCGGGATCTGCCGCCGGACGGTGCGATCGAGGAGCTTCGGAGCTACCTGGCGCGCTTCCCGGAGACGATCTACCGCAGCGACATCGAAGAGCGCATCGACCGGCTCTTCGACCAGCTGTACGCCGAGGGCCGGCAGGCTCCGGGCTCCGAGGACGACGGTCCCGTCGATGCCCTTCGACAGGAGATCGAGTTCAGCCAGGGACTCCTGCTCGACAACATCAACCCGCGCAGTCGCCTTCAGGGTGCGGTGGCCTTCGGCGCCCCGGTCTACATCGACGGGGGGATCGACTACGAGCACGCGTTCTCGCGCCGGGTCTCCCTGCACGGAGGCCTGCGCGGTCGGTTCGGGGACTTCGGCATCGAGGCCGGACCGCGATTCGCCCTTGTGAAGTCGGCCAAGTCGCAGACCCTGCTCACCCTCTCGATCGACGGGCGCTTGTCGGTGGGGCCGCTCTATCCGGCGGTCCGGCCGATCCTCGGCTTCGGGAAGAAGTTCGGCAGCGTGCAGGTCCAGCTTCAGGGGGGTCCCGAGCTCGAGATCCGCAACGTCGACGGACCGACGCTGCAGGTGCAGTACACGGGTGGGGCCCAGGTGCAGTGGTCCGCGAACGACCGCGTGGCGGTGTTCGCGGAGACGCTGCTGCTGTTCAAGCCGCAGGGCCCCGACGGCGCGTTCGCGGGCGGCCTGTTCTCGTTCAACGCGGTGTCGCTCGGACTCACGTTCTACCCGCAGCTGGACCGGAGTCGCCCCGAAGAGCGTGATCTCGAGGCCAAGGTCGGCGGCGCGCTGCCCGTGGCGAGCCAGTACTACCAGTTCTACCTGGGCTCCATCAACGCCCAGGTCAACTACTTCACCGACTGACCTCGGGTCAGCCGATCACGTTGGCGATCGCGATGCCAATCCCGAGTCCGCCGACCATGCCCACGATTGCCACCACCACGAGAAATGCGATGACGACGGCGACGCCGGCGGCCGTCGTGACCTTGGCGACCCAGTCGCCGCGGCCCCGGAAGGTGAGCTTCGTCTTCAGCGGTACGAGCATCTGGGGCGATGACGCCTCGGGCGGTATCGGCTCGCTCTCGGCGGGCTTCACGGCGAGCGCGGCCGCCGAGGTGATGGCGGCCGCACTGGGCAACAGGACCGTTCGTGGGTCCTGGTCGTCCTCGGGCTCTTCGAACTCTGCAGTCTGGGCTCGGGACCCGGATCGATCGACAACGTGAACCAAGGGGACCTCCGGAGGTCCCCTCGGATCTGATCAACCCTTCACACACACGATCTGCGAGAGGGTGTGCACCACCTCGACGAGATCGGCCTGCGCCGCCATGACCGCGTCGATGTCCTTGTAGGCCATGGGGGTCTCGTCGATGACGGACGCGTCCTTGCGACACTCGACGCCCTCGGTCGCCTTGGCGTGGTCTTCGACCGAGAAGCGACGCTTGGCCTCGGCTCGTGACATCGCGCGACCCGCCCCGTGCGAGCACGACTCGAACGAATCCGCATTGCCCTTGCCCTTCACGATGAACGAGCGCGCGCCCATCGAGCCCGGGATGATGCCCCACTCGCCGCGACCCGCCCGCACGGCCCCCTTGCGGGTGACGAAGATCTCGCGGCCCCCGTGGCGTTCGCGCTGCACGTAGTTGTGGTGACAGTTCACCGCCGTGCCTACTGGCTCGAAGGGCGGCAGCTCGGTCCACAGGGCCTCGAGCGTCGCGTCCATCATCAGCGTCCGGTTCAGCATGGCGAAGTCCTGCGCCCACTTCACGGCCTGGCAGTAGTCGTCGAAGGCCTGCGTGCCCTCGGGCAGGTACGCGAGGTCGGCATCGGGCAGCGTCACGAACCAGCGCTCCATCTCGCGCTTGGCGAGCGAGATGAAGTGGTTGCCGATCCGGTTGCCCACTCCGCGCGACCCCGAGTGCAGCATCACCCAGACCTGGTCGGACTCGTCGAGGCAGACCTCTACGAAGTGGTTGCCGGTTCCGAGCGTGCCGAGGTGGTTCTCGGTGTTGCCGCGGGCAAGGCGCGGGTGCTTGTCGGTGATCTCGGCCCACCGCTCGGCGAGCAGACCGGACCACGCGCGAGCATTCTCGTCGGGCAGGTCCGCCCAGGCCCCTCGGTCACCCCGACGGCCGTTCGCGGTTCGGCCGTGCGGGACGGCGCGCTCGATCGCTGCGCGTACTGCGGCGAGGTTGTCGGGCAGATCGTGAGACGTGAGGGACGTACGGGTCGCGATCATCCCGCAGCCGATGTCGACCCCGACCGCCGCCGGCACGATCGCCCCCTCGGTGGGGATCACCGAGCCCACCGTCGCGCCCTTGCCGAGGTGCACGTCGGGCATCGCCGCCACCCAACGGTGCACGAACGGCAGATCGGCGATGCGGCGCAGCTGTGCCCACGCGGCGTCCTCGACGGGTACCCCGTCCGTCCACGCCTTGATGAGGCCTCGATCCGTCTGGATCACCCTCGCGGCCATCGTCGTCCTCCAGTCTGCTCGGCACCTTCGCACGTCCCGTGCCAGAGGGTCGGTGTTCGCCATAGCAATGGTACGAAGTCGGCTACTGGCCTCACGCAGCCGGGGCAGCCGTCCTCGGGGCGCGCCCGATGGCGAGATGACGCGCCTGTCGGCTCAGGCCTCGAGTCGCTCGGCCGGATCCGTCTCGGCGGGGCCGAGCCCTGTCTCCTGGACCAGGCGCTGGCCCCGCAGCGTGAGCCGGAAGTACCGACGCCGAGCGTCCGTGAGTCCTCTCTGGACCTCGACGAGGTCGTTGGCGTGCATGTTCGCGAGGGCCCGGGACAGCTGGGCCTTGTGCATCTGCGTGCGGTCGGCGAGCTGGGTCGGCGTGATCCAGTCCCCGAGCAGGGGCAGGATCCGCTGCCAGTCTTGACTGGCAGCCATGGTCAGGAGCTCGACTCGCGACTGATCGTCGCGCAGCGAGCGATCGAGCGCCGTCCCCACGGTCCGCAGGGCCTCCGCGAAGCCGGCTGCCCACTCCGTCTTCGGCGACAGCTCGGCCAGCTCCGCCACCAACGCGCGCAGCAGCTGGCCGCGACCCTGGCTGGCGAGCTGGGCGAGGGTTCTCGCCACCGGCCGCCACGCGGCCTCCTGGTCCTCGGCGGTCTCGAGCTCGGCGATCAACTCGGAAAAGGCCATCTCACACGTCTCCGATCGCGCCGTCGCGCGGGGCTGACGGCTGGGTGCGGATCAACTATCTATCAACCATCTGCCACCGACCGCCAGTCGGGGGGGATTCTGGACCGAGCAGGCTCGAACTGCATGCGTCCCACCGCGGGGAAGGTCACCCCCGCGCGGCCCAGCCGCTGGACGATGCGGCGCCGGTCGGGGACCACCAGGATCATCGAGGCACAGAAGGCGTCGGCGTGCTCGGTGCTCGAGTTGACGATGCAGACCATGGTCTGCGCGGTGGTCGCCATGTGGCGCGCCTGGCTCTCGAGCTCCTGGGTCTGCTCGGAGAACGACGTCACGAGCACGAGCGACACCCCGAGGCGCTCCAGGATGCCGACGACCGAGGGCTCGAGCAGATCCTTGCAGATGAGGGTCGCCACGGTCCAGCCTGCGCTCGCGAGCAGCGTGACTTGCCGTCGGTAGGCGAGAAGCTCGGTTCCCAGGAGCGGGTGCACGAACGGGTTGAACTTGTGGTGGGCGAAGGTGTCGGCGCCTCGGAGCCGCGTCAGGGCCTCGTTGACGAAGGTGTGCGTGCCTTGCTCGTCGGGTCGGTGGAACGAGCCACCCACGGTCAGGGTCATCGCCATCGCGTGGGCGCGCTGGATCCGGCTCACGACGTCGGACTCGGTGCCCGAGAGCTCGGGGAACACCGCGATAGAGGCGCCGACGTCGGCTGCAGCGCCGAGCAGTCGGTCGTCGACGGGGCCAGTGGGCTGGCGGGGGCGGACGGAGTGGAAGAAGGACTGACCCTCGATCTGCTCGTGGGACCACTGCAGCGCTTCGAGTCGCCCGTGCGGGAACAGACCGGTGATCGTGATGCCGTCGACGAGGCGGACGAGCACGGGCGGGCAGGGCTCGTAGCGAACCCGGAAGCCCGCCAGGGGCGGCACCAGGGTGACGTGCGAGAGGCGGTCGGGCTCGCGGGTGGCGAGGATGCGTCGGCGATCGGAGCGCAGGGGAGCCACCGCCCCGTGGAGATCGGGGTGCGAGGTGATGTTGGAGCGCCCCACGAGATCGAAGATGGGGTCCGCGTACCGTGGAAACACGTCGTCGGCTTCGAGATCGTGAGGCCCACGGTCCGCGTACTGGTCCGCGAGCTCCCGCCCCACCACCACGTCGAGGGCCTCGGCCAGCGCGCGAGCCGCCATGACGTCGGTCAGCGGCGCGGCCTCCTGGACCCAGGTGACCAACGGGTCGACCTCGATCCGCTCGAACGTCTCGGCGTGCTCGAGGCGAGCCGCGACGTACTCCCGCGCCCGCGCGAGCCCCGCCTGGCCGATCGGGTCGCGGCACTGGCGCCGAAACGACTCGTGACGGTCCCGGTTGAAGCGGAGAAGCGCGGCGAGCAGCTCGAGCGGCGAGGCGGTGCGTTCGTTGACGGCGTCCAGGTAGACAGGTCGGTTCACGAGTTCACCACGAAGAACCGCGGACCGGAGACGACCGCGGGAACCGTGCGTGGCGCGTGTCGGAGATGCGGGCGGGACCGGTTGACGGGCGGAGTCATGGAGTTTCCGCCTATCGAGTGCCGCCAGGTCGCGCTTGCCCACGAGAGGCGCGTTCGGTAACATCGCGAAGGAACTCCGACGTCGGCCGACCTGGTCCACTCGGAACTCCTCGCGACGGCGAGTCGCGTCCGTCCGAACCTGCCTGTTCTCCCTCCGTCTCCTCCCTTCTCCTTCCTCCTCTTCGCGCCCGTCGATTCCTGGTACCGGAGTTGCAGTCTCGTCTCGGTGTCAGCTCACTGACCCGAGCGCAGTCCGCCCCGGTGGCGGGACGGTCCGGTATGGGAGCGCGCCATGAACCTGCTGCTGGCCATCGACATCCATCACCACAACGCCGAATCCGTGGTCGCCGAAGGCGGTCGCTGGGCTCGGTCACTCGGCGGTCGCCTCGATCTGGTCTACGTGGACGAAGAGGCACACGACGCCGCGTACGGCATTCGCGATCCAGAGATCCAGCGTCTCGTGGTGCAGTCGTGGGGACGAATCCAGGACCATCATCGTGCGGCGCTCGAGGAGCTCCTGGAGGTGCTCGAGGACGACGTGCGGGGTCAAGCGCGCTACGTCCAGGGCCAGAAGACCCACGAAGAGCTTGTCGCGATCGCGAGTGGGTACGACGCGATTCTGGTGTTCACCCACGGCCGTCGCGGCCTCGGCCACCTGTTCGTCGGCTCGGTCTCCGAGCGCCTCGTTCGGCACGCCACCGTGCCCGTGATCGTGCTGCGCCTGCAGGAGGCGATGTCGGCCTGATCGGCGTCAGGGCTGTCGCGTCAGGGTACCCTCGTGGATCGCCCGCACGGTGTCGATCGTGTCGGCATCGACGGCGGACTTGTCGGGCCGGTAGCCCTTCACCCGGGCGAACCGCAGCGCGAGCCCTGCGGGGTACCGCGGTGAGCCCTGCACGTCGTTGAAGGCGATCTCGACCACCAGCTCGGGCCGGACCCACACCACGTGACCATCGCGGCTGGTCTCTCGGGCGAGCAGCTGCTCGGTCTGCCACGCCAGGAGCTCGTCGGTGAGGCCCTTGAACGTCTTTCCGAGCATCACGAACCGACCCGAGGCGGGGTCCCGCGCCCCCAGGTGGAGGTTCGAGAGCAGTCCGCTGCGTCGTCCGCTTCCCCACTCCACGCCGATCACCACGAGGTCCAACGTCCACGCGGGCTTGAGCTTGAGCCAGGACGCTCCGCGAGTGCCGGCTTCGTAGAACGATGGGCCATCCTTGGCCATGACTCCCTCGTGACCGGCATCCAGCACCCGGTCGACGAAGCCTGCGGCTTCGGACTCGTCAGCGGGCTGGCAGGTGGCCACGCGTGCTGCTTCGGGTACCCGCTCCGCGAGCGCACGATGGCGCTCCGAGAGCGGGTGGTCGACGAGTGGCTCGCCGTCGAGCGCGAGCACGTCGAAGAAGAAGGGCGAGAGGGGAAGCTGCTGTCGCAGGGCGGACACGTCGAGCTTGCGACCGAATCGGCGCATCGTGGTCTGGAAGGGATGGGGGCGCCCCCCCGCGTCGAGGGCGAGCACCTCTCCGTCGAGCACGATCGACTCGACCGGCAGGGCGAGGGCCGCCTCGACCACCTCCGGCACGGCGCTGGTCACCGGGCGGAGCTGTCGGCTGAACACCTCGACCCGGTCGCCCTCCCGGTGCACCTGGACCCGCGCGCCGTCGAGCTTGGCCTCGAGGTGGACGGCGCCGAGCCTCGTCATGGCGTCTTCGATGCCGTCTGCGGTCTGCGCGAGCATGGGCTGGACAGGCCGGAACAGCTGCAGCCGGAATGCGCCCAGCGCCGCCTCCCCGCCCTCGAACGCCGCCAGCGCGGGAGCCACGAGGTCGCCGGTGAGCATGACCGCTCGCCGCACGGCCTCGGCGGGGACCTTGGCGGCCGCAGCCACCGCCTCGGCCATCACCTTCGCCAGCGCGCCCTGTCGCAGCTCGCCCGCGAGCAGCATCGCCACGAAGCCCTGCTCGACCTCGGTGAGGCGTGCGAAGAGCGCTCGGAGCGCCTCGAGCCGGCGAGCCTTGCTGCCTCGGCCCGCCATGTCCCGGATTGACGTCAGCGCGTCGTCGAGCTCGATGACCCGGATGGCCGGGCGGGTCGCCGGAGGGGTCCCGCGGAGCTCGGACAGCGTGGCATAGCCGACCCCGATGCGTCCCTGCCGGAGCTCACCCGCGAGCCAGGGCACCACGATGGCCAACACGCGAGGGGCGGTGCCGTCCAGCAGCTCGGCGAGTGCGCTCACCTTCGCCTTGCGGGAGCGCGTGCTGGCAACGCGCTGGTTGACGTCGACGATGTCGGCGAGGAGCGGGCTCATGCCGGGGCCGTAACCCTGCGGTGGTTACGACTGGGGGATGGATGCCTGGATCCAGGGGCTGACGGTTTCCGGATGGGTGGGCCCGGTGCTGGCTCTGCTCTCCGTGGGGTCGGGGCTCGGTCTCGTCGCGGCGGCGCTCGCGCTGCCTCGGCTGCTGGCTGCGCTTCCCGCCGACTGGCTCACCACGCCGGAGGCGCCACCGGGAGGTTCCGTCCGCGTCGCGCTCCGAGGGATCCTGGCCGCCGGACTCCTCCTGGCCGGCCTTGCGATGCTCCTGCTGCCCGGCCAGGGCGTGCTGACGATCCTCGCGGCAGCCATCGTGAGTCCGGTGCGGGGCAAGAAGCGCGCGGCGCGGTGGCTGCTCTCGTTCGACGTCGTGTCTCGCGCAGTGAACCTGCTGCGGGCCCGTCGAGGAGCGCCGCCCCTGATCGATCAGCGAACCACGGGGACGGACAGTGGCGTCTCGGCGCGCTCGTAGTCGTCCCGCTTGGCGTGACGCACCGGAGGCCGCGACTCCCAGACGAACAGCTCGGGGAGCTCGATCGCGGTCAGGAAGCCGCCCTTGCCGCACCCGGTGTCGATGGCGATCACCTGGTCGCCCGCCCACAGGTCCGTGGGGTCCTCGGGGGTGTAGCTCGACAGCTCTCGAGGGAGGAGGCTCGTGACGGTGTGACCGACGATGCAGGTCTTGCCCTGGTAGTTGCGGAAGAAGTCCAGCGTGCGTGTCCACAGGAGGCTGGCGGTCTGCTCCACCTCCGAGGGGTGCAAGAACCGGCCGTCGACCTTGGGCAGGCCGGCGTGCACGTAGATCGCGTGCTCGTCCTCGAAGTAGAGGGGCAAGCCGTGGAGCCACTCCACGACGTCGTCAGGGAAGAACGAGCCGGTGAGCAGCTGCTCCCACTCCTCGTCGGTGGCCGGCGCCGAGTCGCGAGCGCCCCCCACGAAGCTCCGGTAGCAGGCGAGGCAGCCGTTCGACGGAGGGAGCACGAAGCCGTCCCAGCCTTCTGTCAGCACCCGGAGCCAGGCGTCTTCGTGGTTGCCCCGGAGTGGAACGATGCGCGCCCCGCAGTGGGGGAGGTCGAATCGAATGAACTCGATCACCTCTCGGCTCTGGGGACCCCGATCGACGTAGTCCCCGAGGAACACGAGCGTGTCGGTGGGTCCGAGGGGCCCGATGTGCTGGAGGAGCTCCAGCAGCGCATCGAGCTCTCCGTGAATATCGCCGATGGCAAAGGTGCGCCGCATCACATCCCCGAAACCTCGATGCGCTCCTCGGATCGCCAGGACGGTCGTTGAGCTGGGCTTCCTGCGGTACCTTGGTTACTCGCCTACCCCCTCGGACCCGTACCGGTCCGATCCCCTCTCGGAGATCCCATGCTCGTTCGACGTCGCAACAAGACCGCTCGCCTCAAGGCCATGCTCAAGCGCAAGAAGGGCAAGGAGCGGCTCCGCAAGGCGGGGCGCCTGAAGAAGCGCCGGAACGGAGGGCGTCTCGTGAAGGTGGTCCGCAAGGCGTGAGCGACCCCTTCGCGCCTCCCGGGTCACGCCGCCAGTCGGCGTGGGCCCGTCCGGCGCACACGGGTACACACGTCCGTCCTCGGCTGCTCCGCCTGTTGGTCGCGCTGTGGTGCTTCGGTACGGCTGCTCTGCACGTCTTCATCGCGTCGCAGGCGCTGGGGCCCCGTGGAACGTGGTTGTACTGGCGCGACCCCTGGTCGGTTCCCTTCGCGCTGGGAATGGTGGGAGCGGCGCTCGCTTCTGTCTACGCGTCGTTCTCGCGGGACACGCGACCGGGTGATCGTTGGTTCTGGGCCTCGATCGCAGTCGCGGGACTCGCCGTCGTGCTGGAGGACGTGGTCTGGCCCTGGTAGCTCAGGGAAGCACCGCCGCGAGACCCACCATCGACAGGAACCAGGCGAGCACGAGCCCTAGCGCCCCGAGCATCACCAGCGTGCCCGCGATCGCGAGACGAGGGGAGGTCAGCTCCGCCACGCGCTCCGAGGGCTCGAACGGGTCGTCGAGTGAAGGCGGAGGGGCGATGGGCATCCGTGGGGGGAGGTCCGGGGCGAGCGCGTCCGCGGGAGTACCGACCGGAACGGTCGCTGCTCCGGTCAGCGGTACCGCGACGGGCTCGACGTCGCGGAGGGCCGCCGCGAGCGCCTCTCGGAAAGCGGCGGCGGAGGGGAAGCGGTCCTCGGGCTGCTTCTGCATCGCGCGGGCGATCACCTCGCGCAGCGGCGGCTCCGGGGGCACGAGGTCGGGGAGCGGTCGCACGAGGTGCCCGGCGCGTGCTCCCGCAGGGTCCGTGCCGAAGGGGGCGCGACCGGACAGCCAGCCCACGAGCAGCGAACCCACTGCATAGACGTCCGTGCGCTCGGTCCTGACGAGGTCCCGCAGACCCTCCGGAGTGGCCCAGGTCGCGCCGCCCGCGGGGTCGACCGGGGGGGCCGTGGCATCGACGATCCGCAACCGCCCGTCCTCGCCGAGCCAGATCGACGCGCGTGACAGCGCGCCGTGAGGTCCCGCTGCCTCGTGGAGGTGCTCGAGCGCGTCGAGCACACTGAGGATCCCGACGACCACGGTGCGACGTCGGGTACGCGGCGCATCCCCAGGGGGCGTGTCGAGGGGGAGGGGGCGCCCGTCGAACCAGTCGAGCGCGACCCAGTGACGAGCAGCGCTGCGGCCGGGGGCCTCGGAGCCGTGCCCGAGCACCGCGGGCAGCGCGGGGTGGCGGAGCGCGAGCCGGGTGGCGCTGGGCTCGGTCGACGAGAAACGCAGCCGAACCCGACGGCGCGAGCGCTCGTCGAGCCCGTTCACGATCCAGGCGTCGGGACTCCTCGCGACCGGCGTGGCGAGCCGAAATCGACCCGCGACCAGGCTGCCGGGGGCAATGGAGTCGTCTACCCCCTCGGTGGGTGCGTCCGGAGGGACCTCGCGCGGCGGATCGGTCATGGGGGCGTGCGGTAACCACGAGGGAGCCGCCGCGCACCGAGGTTGGTTACCCGGGTGGACACCGACCACGGAGGGCAGCGATGGGCGGGACCTTGCCCGGCGACGATGACGACCCGGATACCGGGATCCTCCTGGAGGAGGAGTTCAGCGGCCGACTTCCGGTCGACGAGCTCGAGAAGGCACTGAAGCACGGCCAGACGGTGGTGAGCACCCCGCGAGGGCGCGGCGATCGGGCAGCGCGCTGGATGGAGGAGGCGCTGCAGAACTCCTCGACGGTGGTCCGCAAGGTCCAAGAGGGCGACACCGTTCGGGTCGGCGTCGACGAGCTGCCCCGTCCCCGACGCACCTCCGGAGGCCCCCCCGCCGAGCGCCTTGCCGCGGCGCCTACCCAGAAGCGCTTCCCGTCCGTGACCAGCCCGGTGGCCTCCGCCGAGGTGCGCCTGGAGCCCTCGGTCACCGACGCGCCAGTGGTCCCGCGCGACGTCCAGCAGAGGTCCGCCAGCTCCGCGGTGGAGACCACGGCCGGCTCCCGGGATCCCCGACCCGGCGCGTCGGACCCGGGCTGGATCGCGGTTCAGGCGAGCCTGTGGGGCTTGTTCGTCAGCGGGGTGCTGGGGCTGACGACGCTGGCGGTGTTTCTCGTTCTGTCCTGACGCGGCGCACCACGGGGTCCACCAGCGCCGCCTCGTGCACGGCCCAGGGCCGTCGGGTCGAAGGGTCGACGCCCGACAGGGCCCGGCGGTAGTCCGCGAAGCGACCGCCCGCCTCGTAGCCGCGAAGCATCGCGAGCCCCGACTCGGCACCGCCCTGCGCGAGCTCGTACTCGATCCACGCCCACCGCGAGGACACCGGGCGGATCTCCGCCGCGCCCTTCAGCGCTCGCTGCAGGCCCTTCATGCGCCGGTCGACCTCCTTGATGCCGACGAACGCGGTGCCGTCGAGGGGGGTGTTTCGCTTGGCGACGAAGGGAGCGATGCCCATGACGAGCCGGGCTGGACGACACGCGGCGGCGAGCTCCCGGGTGAATCGGGCCAGCTCGGCGAGGTCCTCGTCGGTCTCGCCGGGAACGCCGATCACCATGTAGAGCTTGAAGTGCGAGAACCCGACCTCGGCGGCCTGCGCAGCGCACTGCAGCAGGTGTGCCTCGGTCGTCGTCTTCTTGAGGAGCTTGCGGACGCGCTCCGATGCCCCGTCGCTCGCGGTGGTGAGCGATCGGGCGCCGCTCTTGGCCAGCAGCCTCGCGATGTCGGGCTTGCGGGCGATCTGATCGGCCCGCAGCGACGACAGCGAGACCCGCTTGCCTGCTCGGACGAGCGTGTCGATGAGCCCCACGAGCTCCGGATGATCGCTGATCGCCGCTCCCACGAGCCCGACCTTGTGCGCCTCGTCGGGGACGTACGACAGGATCTCGCTGGGCGGCACGAGCCGCATGCCGCCGTGGGTGGTCCGCCGCATCACGCAGAACGTGCACATGCGGTGACACCCCCGCTCCCCCTCGACGAGGAACATGTCGGAGAGCTCGGCGTCGGGAGAGAGCCAGAGCGAGCGCGCGGGGAGGTGGCGATCGCTCGCGGTGGTCGCGACCGGGAGTCGCGCTCCGTGGCGCTCGGGTACCCAGCCCCCCGGGAGGGCCTCGATGGCGTCGAGCCAGCCTTCGCGCGTCTCCGCATCGAACGCCGACGCGGCCGCGGTGAGGGCGACGTCCTCTCCCTCGCCCAGGATCGCGGCGTCGATGAACTCGGCGAGAAAGGCCGGGCTCGCCATGCCGATGGGTCCCCCGAGGAGGATCGGCGGATGCTGCGGCCCCCGGTCTTCGCGCCGAGCGGGAATGCGGGCGAGTCGCAGCAGATCGAACAGGCCCACGAGCTCGGTCTCGTAGGCGAAGGAGACCGCGATCAGGTCGAACTGGTCGAGCGGAGTGAGCGTCTCGACCGACAGCGGGGGGACCCGTGCCTCGTCGTGGGACGACACGTCGTCGGGGAGGAACACCCGCTCGACGGCGAGTCCCCCGGCACGCAGGAGCGCGATGATGCGCTGATAGCCGAGCGAGGACATTCCCGCGCGGTACGGCGAGGGGTAGACCATCGCGACCCGGTGGGGACCCGGCACGAACCCCTCCGGTCCGACGAGGCGCTCGGCCTGGCGTCGGGCGACGAGCGCATCGATGATCGAACGTCGGCCCATGGTCTCCTTGCGATGGTTGCGCGTTAATCTCCGGCAGGATCGGAGTGCGCAGCATGGTCAGTCTGATTGCCTTGCTGGGATCCGCCTGGGCGGCTCATCCCATTCACCAACTCGAGTGGCAACTCTCGGTCGACGGTCAGCCGATCGGGAAGCGTACGCTGACCGTCCGCTACCTCGAGGGGGAGGCGGGTACCAACCGCATCCTCGAGTCCTATACCGATGTCGACGGCAAGGTGGGACCGGTCTCGGTGCGCTTCCGACAGCGGCTCACCGCCCACGTCGACGCCCGCGAGCCGGCCGCGTTTCACTCCGTCGTCGACAACAATGGGAGCAAGCTCGAGGTCCAGGGGCGGTGGACGCCGTCCAACTGGGTGGTGACCACCACGGCGAACGGGCGCTCGCGCACCACGCAGTTCGAGCTTCCCCGGGTCAACCTCTCGGGGGCGGATCTGCTCGATCCCTACACCCGGCTCCCGCTGTCCCACTTCGAGCAGGCCCGTATCCTGTCCACCGAGTCGGGTGAGGTCGCGTTCGGCGAGGTCGAGAAGCTGGGAGTGAGCCAGTGGTCGGCCGGGGGGCAAGCGCTGCAGGTCTCGGGCTACGCCTGGACGTCGCCTCAGGGTCGCTCCGAGTACTACTACTCGCCGGACGGGTTCCTCGTCCGCTACCGGACCCAGCTCCTCGGCGCGACCATCGAGGCCCGGCTCGTGGGCTCGGTACCCGAAGGGATCGACGACTTTCCCGTCGGGTCGGCGCTGCCGTCGGTCGAGCAGGTCGAGGTTCGATGAGACCGCGGCGCCGGAGCGTACCCGTCATCCAGGTGATGACGCCGTTCCCGGTCCACGTGCTGGCCGATGCGTCGCTCGTGGCAGCGCAGGCGATCATGAAGGGACACGACGTTCGACACCTCCCGGTCGTACGCGACGGGAACGTGATTGGCGTCGTGCGGGAGCAGGAGCTCGAGCTCGCGGCTGCGCTCGCCGGCACCTCGGAGCTGCCGGTGGGGCGCTTGTGCGTGCACGAGCCGCTGATGGTGGAGACCGACGACCCGCTCGACGCGGTGGTTCGGCGCATGGCGAGCGAGGGCTACGACGCGGCGGTCGTCCTTCGGCGAGGCCGACTGGCGGGAATCGTGACCACGACCGACATCTGCGGGTTTCTCTGGCGCGACCCCGATGCCCCTCTGCTCCTGCCGCTGCCCCCGGGGTTCGCACCGTTCGAGGCAGGCCCGCCCGACGACGGTGCGGCGTGAGCGACGACGATCTCACCCACGTCGATGCCGCGGGGAACGCCCGGATGGTCGACGTCGGAGGCAAGGAGGTCACGTCTCGGACCGCCACGGCCGCCGGCCACGTCACCCTCTCGGCCGCGGCGCTGCGGGCGATCGTCGAGCGGACCGCCAAGAAGGGTGACGTGCTGACGATCGCCCAGATCGCGGGCATCGCGGGCGCCAAGCGTACGGCCGACCTGATTCCGCTCTGCCATCCGTTGCCGCTATCGGGCGCCGACGTCACCTTTGCCGTGGACGAGGTGAACAGCCGGGTCACCTGCACGGCCACGGTGCGCACGGAGGGAAGAACCGGGGTCGAGATGGAGGCGTTGACCGCGGTGAGCGCCGCGCTGCTCACCATCTACGACATGCTCAAGGCCGTGGATCGCAGCATGGTCATCTCGGAGATCGTCCTGCTCCGCAAGTCGGGTGGGCGTTCGGGAACGTGGTCTCGCGACCTCTGACGGGCTTCGGTGCGCGGGACACGACTCAAGCGCGCGGATCGACGGCCGAAGGGAGAGCGCCCTGTCCCGGAGCACCTCCATGTCGTTGACCCTGGATTCCACGACCACGATCTACATCCAGCTGCCCGATGTGACGCCCCATCGAGTCCTCCATCCCTGCACCGTCAAGGAGGAGGAGGGTACCCGCTGGACCGTCGAGACCTCCGAGGTGCTCTCGAGCCTCGAGGTCGATGCCACGCTGCTCGTCTACTATGACGAACGCCAGACCTTCGTGCAGCAGGCGGCGCGGGTGCGCGCGATCGAGCCCGCTGACGAGGGCCTCGTGATCGAGCTCGAGCGACTCGGCGAGGCGGTCAATGCCGAACAGCGGCAGGTCTACCGGGTGTCGTGCCTCACCGTCCCGATCGTGGCCACGATGAACAACGAGACGGACTGCGAGGTCGTCGACATCTCGGCCACCGGCTTCGGCGTGCACTGTGCCTCGCGCTTCCACACCGGATCTGCGGTCACCGCCCAGCTCCACTGGGAGGGCGAGACGTTCCGCGGGCCGGTGATCGTGGTCAGCGTGCGCCAGATCTCGGACGGGCAGCACCGCTACGGCGTGCGCTGCGTCGACAGCGGAGACGGCCTCGGCACGACGCTGCGCAAGTCGCTCACGCGCATCAGCCTCGCGGTACAGCGGGAACAGATGCGGCGCATCCAGTAGTCACGCGATGACGTGCCGGAAGACCATGAACCCGAGGGTCAGGGTCCAGAGCACGTGGAAGCCCACGGTGACCAGCCGGTAGCGGCGGAGGGAGCCGGCCAGCGTGTCGCGGTCGGATCGACCGGCGCCGATGGCGGAGTGGACCGAGCTCAGTCCGCGCTCGGCGAAGGCGAGCAAGCCCCACATGACCAGGCCGAACAACAGCGACGCGTGGATCGGCCACGGCACGGCCCCCATGCCCCCGAGCGAGACGATCATGCCCACGCCGGTCGCGAGGCTGCCCACCGCGCCCAGGTGACCGAGGGGCCCCGTGGACCCCGAGCTGGCCTTGAATGCAGGACTGTCGGGACTCGGGTCGCTCGAAAGGGCGCGGAGCTGCGCCGTGACCTGCAGAGCGGCAGCGATCCAGATCGCCATCGAGAGGAAGTGTGCGAAGCGCAGCACGTAGAGGGTCATGGTGTCTCCATCGAGGCCGGCGCTCTATCGCCGAGCCCGGTCCTCCGGCAACGAGATACCGAATCGTCTGGCGGGAGGTCGGATGGCCCGCGTGCTGCTCATCGACGACGACGCTGCGCTTCTCGATGCCCTCGCGATGGCGGTCGAGGACGGCGGGCACGAAGCGTTCACCGCGCCCGACGGGCTCGCGGGCTACTCCGCGGTGGGGCGCGACGCACCGGACCTCGTGGTGAGTGACGTCAACATGCCGGGAATCGACGGGTTTGCCCTCTGCCGGCGACTTCGTGAGGAAGGGGTGACGATCCCGATCGTCCTCCTCACGGCTCGCGACGGGGAGATCGACGAGGCCCTCGGGCTCGATCTGGGTGCTGACGACTACGTCGTGAAGCCTTTTTCGCCGCGGGTGCTGCTCGCCCGGATCGAAGCCCTGCTGCGACGGGAGCGGCTGCGGACCGATCCGGAGCGTCCCGAGCCGCTCGTGGTCGACCAGCTGCACCTGGACCCAGGGCGCCTCGAGGCCCGCTGGGCGGGCACCCTCTTCGAGACCACGGTGACGGAGTTCCGGTTGCTCCAGGCCTTGGCGGGTCACCCGGGAATCGTGTTCTCGCGCGGGCAGCTCCTCGAGAAGATGCGAGGAGACGACAGCGTCGTCGTGGAGCGCCTCGTCGACACCTACGTGCGCCGCCTCCGGCGCAAGCTCGAGTCGATCGATTCAGGGTTCCGCGGCATCGAGACGGTCATCGGGGCTGGATATCGGTGGCGCGACCCGTGAATCGGGGCGACGCCACTGGACCGTGGCGGCGGCTCCGAGAGCTGCTCCCGTCCCCGGAGCCCCGAAGCCTGCGCTACCGCGCGCTCGCCGTCGTCGTGCTCGTGGTGGTGCTGCCGCTGCTGTGGGTGTGGCTCACCGGACCGTTCGAGCAGAGCGAGATGAAGCGCATGCGCTGGCGGCTCCACCGAGCGCTGGAGGCCGCCGAGGAGCCCACGGCGGATCTCGCCCGAATCGCGCGCCGACAGGGGGTGCGACTCCGCGTGGTGGACGCCGCGGGCCAGACGGTCGAGGACCACGATCACTCGGCTCGCAACTCGCTCGTCGCCTTCTTCGAGGACCCGTTCTTCGGTCCCGACGGCGCACCGGAGCTCGCCGACTACGACACGACCCTGCCTCCGATGGCCCAACGCCCGGAGCTGCGCGCGGCCACCGCGACCCCGACGGAGAGCTGCACGGTCGAAGAGGATGGCCTCCTCCTCGTCTGTGTGGCCGCCGTGGCCCGCGAGGACGGCGCTCGGGTCCACGCGATGCGAGGCTCACCGCGGCTGGTCCGATCCCTGTACGACGAGCGCTTCCAGCTGACCGCGGTCACCCTCGCGGTCCTGGGCTTCGGGCTCATCGTGGGGCTGTGGCTCTCCTGGCGAATGGTCGCCCCTATCGAGCGGCTCCGGGATCAGGTGATCGAGCGCACCGAGGGCGCGGTGGCCACGGAGCCCATCGAGGTGGCTGGAGATGACGAGATCGGCCAGCTCGCCCGTGCCTTCAACGCGCTCCTCGGCGCCCTGGAGGACCGCAATCGCTCCAACGTGGAGTTCGCGGCCGATCTCGCCCACGAGCTCAAGAACCCGGTTGCTGCAGTGCGAACCGCCGCCGAGACGATCGGCGGGGATCGGCCGCTCACCCCGGAGCGCCGCGCTCGCCTCGAGCGCGTGCTCACCGCGTCGGCCCGCCGGCTGCAGGACGTGATCGGCAAGTTCCTCGATCTCGCCAGGGCCGAAGCCGGATTGCCCGATGCGCAGCGTGAGCCGACGGACCTGCGCGCGCTCGCCGAGGCGGTGTTGGCCATCTACGGCGCCGACGAGCGGCACGCGGGGATCACCCTCGAGGTGCGAGGACCCACCATCGTGGTTCCGGCCGTCCTGGAGCGGCTGGAGACCGCTCTACACAACCTGGTTTCGAACGCGGTGGCGTTCGCGGGCGAAGGTGGCGCGGTGTGGGTCACCGTCGAGGATGCAGGGGAACGCGCCCGACTGGTGGTCGAAGACACGGGACCCGGGGTGCCCGAAGACCTGCGCGAACGGATCTTCGATCGCTACGTCACCACCCGGGACGGCGGGACGGGCCTGGGCCTTGCCCTGACCCGGGCGATCGTCCAGGCGCACGGCGGCACGATCGTCGTGAGGGAGCGCACGCAGGGCGGCGCGGCGATGGTCGTGACGCTGCCGCGGAGCCCCCAGGCTACATCCTGACGATCAGGCGACCTGCTCGGCCTCGGCTCCGGCCGCGACGGCCGCCGCCTTGCGCGCCTCGTCCTTGAACAGCCGCATTTCCGCGATGAGGGACTTGCGGTTGATCTCGGGCAGGTGCGGGAGCGCGGATGCGACCTCCGAAAGCACCTCGGCGCACTCGTCGTCGAGGCCCATCGCGCGGTCGGGGTTGTTCCGATCCCAGACCTCGTCGTGAGTGACGGGCTTCCAGAACACGACGTCGATGCGATAGCCGAGCGCGCCCGCCCAGGCGACGAGCTGTTCGACGCGCAGGCTACGCAGCCCGCGCTCCAGACGGGAAACCGCCGAGATGGACGAGCCTACGGCCTTCGCGACGATGTCCTGAGGTGCTCGCTGGGCCCGGCGCATGGCGCGGAGCCGCGAAGCGACCTGCTTTCCGAAAGACATTCGTTCCTCCAGGATGATTGCAGGGATGGGCCTGAATCTCCACAGTGGTGCCTCTTCACGGCTGGTTTTGATAGCACGACAAACATGACAATGACAACAAATCGGGGAGAGTTGGCAGGAACCAGGTCGGGACTTCGCGAGAAGATTGGCGGTGCGGTGGCCTCGAAGCCCCCGTGTCAAGGTTGAGTAGATTCTGCCCTGATTACCTGGTCGCGAAGGGCTTGGAGGGACGTCAAACGACGCTTGCCGAGCGGATCGCTGAGTTCACGGTGGGTCGTCTCCGTTGCGGGTCGCGTGGCGGAGGATGGCCCTCGCACGGTGAACACGCTGGTCCAGCTCGGAAGTCCCTCGTCGTCGAGAAAGAGAAGCACGTCGTCGCCGATGGCCCACGCAGGCAGGCCGGCCACCCGCTGGGTGAGGCCTCCCGAGCGGCCACCGGGCAGCGTGACTCGCACGATCTCGCGCTCGGGTCCTCGCCAGGTGTCGGAGACGGCGACCGTATAGGTCGTGCACAGTCCGAGTGCACACGGTCTGGTGTGGGTTCCGGCCACGTGGCCCCGCACCACGGCCGCGCTGCGCTGGGTGAGGACCTCGATCGTGGGCACCTCGGCGAAGGTCGAGGCCACCGCGGAGCCGAACAGGAGATGGACGATCATCGGGACCTCCGTCGGGCGATCCCGAGCAGGGTCAGGCCGAGGAGACCCGCGCTCGCAGGGCTCGCGGGGCCGGTGGCACAGAGACCGTCGGCCTCGTCGTCTCCGGGAGCGCCGCTGTCCCCCGCGAGAGGCGGCGGCTCGTCGTAGAGGTAGCGGGCGCCGTCTTCGTCGTCAGCGTGAAGGTCGCGTCGATGGACGTCTGCGGGCTCGTGCTTCGCGAACATGGTGGCGTCCGCGACCGTGCTGTGTCCGAGCCCCAATACGTGACCGACCTCGTGGGTGAGCGCGGCCTGGACGTCGTAGGCCTTCGGGTCCCCCGTGGTCGACCACGCGACGCTCGTGTTGACGTAGATGTCGTACTGCACGATCGCGCCGTCGTCGTCGGTCCACGTCGTGGTAATGGCCAGGGCTTCGTTCCCGGGTGGCCAGTCGGCGGTGAAGAACACGAGGTTCTCGTCGTCGAGGGCGATGGTCGGCGCGAGGGCGGTCGCCCGTTCTTCGACGCTGACGTAGGCTCCATCGATCTCGGCCCACGCGGCGAAGGACGCATCGACCGCCTCGGCCAGTCCGGGCAGCGCGGGAGCTCCGTCATCCACCCAGGCCCAGGTCACGGGCATCGTGCCCCAGTGCAGCTCGGCGCCGTTCGAGAGCGTCTGCAGCTCGAAGGCCCCGGCAACCGGGAGCAGGAAGATGGTGGTCATGCTGGAAATCGCGGCCTCCGGATCTGGCCCTGTTCTCGGACCAGACCAATTTTCGTTTGAGGCGAGCGGGGTCACGGACTCGCCAGGGGAGCGGTTCACCGTCGGCGCAAGCCGCCGTGTTTCGACGACCCCCGTCGGTACGGCGTGGCCGGTTAGACAGGCCTCGAGGCACCCGCTGCCGTTTTGCGCATCGCGAGAGGGCTCCGGGCGCCGCCGACGCGCGAGCGTGACCCTTGTTCAACGGTTTTCCCCGCAGTTCCGACGCGACGTCGCCGAGTGGTCCGCCGGGTCGCGCCGAGAACGACCGATTGCGCACGGACGCAGCCGAAGCGGTTCGGGCCGAGGCGCGGCGTGCAGGAGGCAACGCCAGGTTCGTGGCTCATCGGGTCGAGCCCGTCGGAGCTGCCGACGAAGGACTGTTCCGACTGCACCTGCAGGGAACCGTGCGCTTCGACTGGACCTGGGAGGGATCCCTCGCCTACCAGCTCCACGATCCCGACGACCCCACCGATCGCACGTGGTCGGGAGAGGTGGTTCAGGTCGACGAGGACCGAGGCCAGATCTATGTGGCCCGGGGATCGGGCGAGGTGGTGGAGGGCCCGCTGTGGGTTCGTCCGTTTGGATTCCTCGATGCACTGCAGACGCTTTTCCTTCAGGCCATCGAACGTCCCCGCGTCGCTTCGAGCCTCGAGGCGGCGCTCGCAGCGACGCTCGGGCAACCGCAGCCACCCGGATCCCGCGCTCCCGCGGCAGCGAAGGGAGGGACAGACCACCGAGCGAACCGCGCTTCGCGACGGCGAGCGGCACCGGAAGGCAGCGAGGGCTGGAGCATCCTCTGGGGCCCGCCGGGCACGGGCAAGACGTGGACAATCGGCCGCCGGGTGGCCCAGGCCGAAGCGGATGAGCGTGTCCTGGTCGCGTCGACGACCAATCGAGCCACCGACGCGGTGGCCCTCCAGATTGCGGATGCTCTGCGAGAGCGTGGCGCGTCGCTCGATGGGGTGAGGCGAATCGGGGCGGGGGCCGACCTCCGGCGGTTCGAGTCCCGTGGCGCCGAGTCCCTCGTTGTCGGTTCGGCAGCCGAGGCGAGACGTCGGCTCGCCCGGCTGCTCGCCATGCGCCGTCGCGCCGCGGATCCCGAGGCCAGAGCGCGCCTCACCGTCCAGATCAACGAGGCCCGGCGCGAGATACGGGACACGGTGGGGGTCTTCGTCGACCCGCAGGCCCGCGTCGTGGTCTGCACTGCCTTCCACGCGGTCTCCCAGGTGGTCGGACCCCTCGTGGGGCCGCTGCTCGCCGCGGGCCGAGCGCCGTTCACCACCGTCATCCTCGACGAGGCGGGCTTGTCGAGCCGGGCCGCGACGGCGGCGATCGCCCAGCTCGCTGCCCGACGGGTCCAGCTCGTGGGGGACCCCCAGCAGCTCGCGCCAATCTCCCGGGTTGCCCGTGTCCTGCCCTCCACCGAGGCGCGATGGCTCGCCGCGAGCGGGCTGTCGCACCTGGACCCGGCGCAGCCCGTCCCCGACCAGGTGGAGCTACTCACCGTTCAGCACCGAATGGGGCCCGCGATCCGCCAGGTGGTGAGCGAGTACGCCTACCACGGACGCCTCTCGGACGCGCCCACGGTGCTCGAGCGGACGTTCGTGGCCGACGGGGCTCTCCTCGCCCAGCCCCGCGCGCTGTGGTACGTCCTCGACGAGGACACGGGCGGTCGATTCGCCGACATCCGAGCCGAGCGGGGCCCGGGTCAGCGGAGCTGGATTCGTCGGCGGACCTTCGCGGTTCTCGACGAGCTGCTGCGTGCCCATCCCTCGCTCGCTCAGCACCGGACCCTGGTCATGACACCGTTTCGGGCACAGGCCCAGGCGGTGGCCCGGCAGCTCGCGGAGCGGGGACTGGCGAACTGGGAGGCCTGCACGGTGCACGCCCAGCAGGGCGCGGAGGCACCGGTGGTGCTCTTCGACCCCGTCAACGCGGGGAGCACGGCGTGGGGGGCCGACGAGTGGCGGCGCCTGGTGAACGTCGCGGTGAGCCGCGCCCAGCACCAGCTCGTGGTGATCGCGAGCCGGCTGGAGATGCAGGAGCCCTACCTGAGAACGCTCGCCGAGCAGCTGCCCCCGAGGGTCCTCGAGCGCCGAGGGACCTCCTGGGCGTGGCGGGAGGTGTCCGGTCTGGCGCCGGCTCGACCTCGTCCGGCGAGGGACCGGCGGGGGCCGAGACTCGGAGACCAGATCGCGAGGCGCCGGGCGATGCGTCCCGTTCTGAGCCGGGAGCAGGAGCGGCTGTGCCGACTCAAGCTCGACGGAGGGCCGCGACTCGTGAGGGGGGTGGCGGGCAGCGGCAAGACCTGGGTCCTCGCCTACTGGGTGGCCCGGACCGTGCGCGCATCGTCGTTCGAGGGCCGTGCGCTCGTGATCTACGCGAACCGCGCGCTCCACGGCATGCTCGACGACCTGATCGCGCGGGCGTGGAGCGAGCTCGAGCCGACCGCGGAGAGGGGGCCGCTGCCTCGGGGGCGGTTTCGGCTGGTTCACGTCCGCGATCTGCTCGACGAGCTCCTCGACGAGGAGGGGCTTCCCCCCGTCGAGGGGTACGACTTCGACGCGGCCGCACTGCGCTACCAGGCCGCCGTGCCGGACTTCTCCCACCGACCCCGGTGCACGGTGATGTTCGTCGACGAGGCCCAGGACGTCGGACCCGAGACCCTGCGGCTCCTCGCGGGCCTGGTGCGGCCGAGGACCCCGCGCGCGCTGCACCGTCCCATCCACGTCTTCTACGACAACGCCCAGAATCTCTACGGTCGGGGCACCCCGCGCTGGTCCGAGCTCGGCATCCCGGTCCGGGGTCGGTCGACGGTGCTCGAGACGTCGTACCGCAACACCCGGCCCATCGCGGAGCTGGCGCTCAACGTCCTCGATCGGCTCGTCGATCTCCGCCGGGACCCCGATCATCGCGAGCTCGTGCGCCGAGGCCTCGTCGAGGTGTCCGACCGCGAGGGTGAGGGCCTGCGGGTGTGGTTCAACGAGGTCGACGGGCCCCCGCCCCGATTCGAGCGCTTCGACGAACGCCGGACCGAGCTCCGGGCCCTCGGTGACCGCATCGTCGAGTGGGTGGACCACGAGGGGGTGATGCCTGGCGACATCCGGATCCTCGCCAACTCGTCCGAGGTCCGGCAGGCCGTCGTCGCGGCTCTGACGAAGTCGCTTCGGCCCCTCGGGGTGGTGGTCGAGGGGCAGGCCCGCCAGACCCTGTCCACCTCCCCGCGCACCATCGTGGTCACGACGGCCCACTCGTTCAAGGGGCACGAGGCCGAGATTGTCGCGGTACCCGGCGTCGAGCGCTTCGTGGCTCGGAGCGCGGAACCGCCGCGGATCCTGGCGCGGGCCCTCTACGTCGCGCTCACCCGGGCGCGGTCCGTGCTCTACGTGTCGGGCTCTTCCGTGCCCGACCCCACCTCACGGGCGGGGGCGATGTCGGAGCGCGTCCTCCAGACCGTGGCCGAAAGCGCGGAACGCGCCGGTCACCGCGAGAGCGACTTCGCATAGTGCACGTCGCAGCCGCCGTGGCCGGTGTTGCCCCACGGACCCTCGAGCCGGACGAAGCCGAACCGCTCGTAGAGGCGGCGTGCGGCCGTCATGTTGGACATCGTCTCGAGGTAGAGCTGCTCGTGGCCGTCGGTGGTGGCCCGCTCCACGAGGTGCGCGAGAAGCCGGGCTCCGTGACCCTGCCCCCGGACCTCGCGGTAGAGGTACATCTTGCGGAGCTCGGCCACGCCCGGAGGCCCCCCGAGCAGGGGAGCGTAGCCGCCGCCGCCGACCACCCGGTCCGAGAGGTCGACGAGCACGACGTAGGCCAACCTCGGTCCGGCGTAGGCCTCGGCCATCGCGTCGACCTCCGGGTCCGAGAGCGCGAAGCCTGGTCCGGTGGCCCCGAACTCCGGCATCACGGTGTGAATCAACTGTCGAACCGCGGCGTCGTCCGCGGGGGAGACCGGCCGCAGCCGCACCGAATGGTTCACAGAATCCTGCGAATCGCCTGACACGTTGCTCCAGCCCTCGTCACAGAGCGTTGGTTCCTTCGTGTAACGCAAGTCTCGGGTTACCCTCCCGATAGAAGCTCTACAGAAGTGACTGACTGGTCGGTTTTTATTCTGGCAACCACGAGGAGTGACCGTGTCTCGCATCCGGATCTGGGCAGAAACCTTGGTGTTCCCTCTGGTCATCCTCGGTACGATGATCCCCGCCGGAGTGCTGCTCGCGCGAGTCCCCGAGGCGTGGCCTGCCTCTCTGCAGGGTGCCTACGAGACCATCGTGGTGATGGGCGTCATCACCGTCAGCTTCTTCGCCCAGCTCGGCCTGCAGCGGTGGCTTCCCCACCGCGAGGACTGGACGCACTGGAAGTCGGATTTCCCCGTCGACCTGGTGCACCTCTTCTTCAGTAACGGACTCGCGAGCTCGCTCGCGCGCGCCGCCTTCCTCCCGCTGGCCATCGCGGGCCACGGTCTGGTGACGTCGAGCTTCGGGGGAGTGCCCTGGCCGACCGACTGGCCGTGGGTGCTGCAGCTCGCTCTGGCCCTGATCATCGGCGACCTCGGCATCTACTGGATGCACCGCCTCGCGCACGAGTGGATGCCGCTCTGGCGGTTGCACGCGCTCCACCACAGCTCCGAGCACATGAGCCTGTTCGCGTCGGTGCGGATCCACCCGCTGCAGATTCCGCTGAACTGGGTGACCCAGACGGGCCCCCTCGTCCTGCTGGGGGCGCCTCCCGAGGTCCTCGCGCTCCACGCGCTGTTCACCGCGGTGCACGGTCAGCTCCAGCACGCCAACATCGCCCAGCGGCTCGGCATCTTCTCCTACGTGTTCGCCACCGTCGAGGCCCACCGGTGGCACCACTCCACCGACCTCGACGAGGGCCACACCAACTACGGGAACAACCTGATGGTGTGGGACCACGTGTTCGGCACGTTCCACCTGCCGGGTGGCGAGCCCGCCGAGGTGGGGATCGGTGACGTGACGGTGCCTCGCAACGTGTTCTCCCACATGGCCACGCCCTGGCTCCTCGAGCGCTGGACGACTCCGCTCACCGTGGTCGAGGAAGAGCCCGAGGACCCCGTCCTGGCGAAGTGACGCGTCACTCCGGCAGGTCCCAGGTCAGGAGCTGCACGTTGACGAGGGCCGCGACCTCCGGGGTGCTGTCCGCCACGATGGACCGCACCTCCATGAAGTAGCGGATGTGGGCCTCCCGGATGCGCTCCAGGTCCTGCCGCGAGACGGCCACGACGTTGTAGCTGACCATGTCGCCGTCGTGAGGTGCCGTCGCCCGGGAGGCGCCCATCGCCGCCCAGTGGGCCTTGAGCCGCTTCGTTCCGTCGGGATCGGCCCGGGCGTCGATGGTGAGGGCGTCACGGGTGCGGTAGGGCCGATTGCCGACCCTGACGATGTGGCCGGCCTCCTCCAGCCGCTCGAGGCAGCGACGCTCGATCGCCTCGTCGATGTCGAGGATGGCGGCGATGCGGCCGGGCTCGTGGGTCGGTCGATTCTGGTAGGCGGGGGTCTCGATCACGCACATGACCGCGGCCACCCACGGCTCGTCGAAGGCGACGCGACGGGACGCGTGCAGCCGCCGGTGGGCATCCGAGAGGGCCTCGATGCGCTCGATGTCGACGAGCTCGGCCAGCAGGTCGGAGAGGCGATCGGTGAGGGCATCGACGAGCCGCAGGAAGTCGGGCAGGCGAGGCCGCGTGGTGCCCGCGATCCAGCGCGACACCGCGTAGCGAGAGGCCCCCACCCGGTCGGCGACCGTCTTGATCGCGGTGTTGCCGCGCAGCGCCTGGAGCCAGGCAGCGACGCCGTCGTCGTCACCCTCACCGATGGCGGGCGCTTCCTCGGGGGAGAAGCGGGCGAAGGCGGCGGATACGTCGATGCCGACGAGTCGACACGCGCGGATGGCCTCCGCGGCGGTGGGAAAGCGACGCCCCGCCTCCCAGTCGCTCACCGGGTTGCTCGTGTAGCCGAGCCTGCGCGACAGGGCCTCCTGGGAGCGGCGTCCGCGAATGGCGCGGAGGAGCTGCCGGGCAACCATCTCCATGGTCGCCAGCATACCTCCGGTGGGTCACTCCATGCGCTCGTCGACCTTTCCGTCTCCGTCGGTGTCGCGACCGGTGCGCACCACCTGACCGTCGGCCGAGAACCGCTCCCACAGGTCGATTCGTCCGTCTCCGTCCTCGTCGCGTTCCTTGCGCTCGAGGCGCGGATTCCCGTCCTCGCCGGCGACGTAGTACTTAAAGACGTTGGCGCGCCCGTCGTTGTCGGTGTCGTACTCCGACATCACGCGCAGGCCGCGCTTGTAGTGATCGGTCCAGTCGAAGCGTCCGTCGTAGTCGGAGTCCATCTCTTCGCGGAGCAGCTTCCCGTCGTCGTCGAAGTGGGTCACGACGTCGTATCGACCGTCGAAGTTCAGGTCCTGCTCCTTCTTGAGGAGGAGGCGGGGGGCGTCGGGGCGCTCGCGGAAGTGGTTGCGGATGTCGGCGATTCCGTCCTCGTCGTAGTCGATGTCCTGCTGGATCAGGCCCTCCTCGAGGTCGGTCACGCGTTCCACCACGCGCTTGTCGAGCTCCTCCGTGGGATCCACGGGGGGCGCCTTCCTGGGGCAACCCCAAGCCAGTACGAAGAGCATCGACCACGAGGACCACAGTCGAAAGAGCGGCACGTCGCCTCCGGGGATTGGAGCGCTGCAGCCCCATCGGCGAGGAGCTGCGAACCTTTCGCGCGGACGTGCAGCCGTTCGAGCTATAGAACCGTTCGTTGCCCCGGCCTGGAGGAGTGCGTGGCGTCTCCGCGTGGACGGCTGATCATCGTCGACGACGAGCCCGTCATCCTCTCCCTGCTCACCTCGGTCTTCGCCGACACGGAGCTGGAGGTCGTGAGCTGCCCGGCGGGTCAGGAGGCCGTCGAGGCGATGGCCGAAGGCGTCGACGTCTTGCTCACCGACAAGAACCTCCCCGACATCAGCGGGCTCGAGGTGGCACGCCACGCACGAGCGCACCATCCCGACGTCGAGATCATCATCATCACCGGCTATGCGTCGCTCGACACCGCGCTTCTCGCCATGGAGCTCGATGTCTACGACTACATCGTCAAGCCTCCGAAGGACATCCGGGACGTTCGGCGCAAGGTGCTGAAGGCCCTCGAGAAGCAGTCGATGGCCCGCGAGAACCGGGCGTTGCTCGCTGACCTCAAGGAGCGCAACGAGGACCTTCAGAACGCGCTCACGGAGCTGCAGGAGGTCCAGGCGGAGCTGATCCAGTCGGAGAAGCTCGCGGGCATCGGGACTCTCGCCGCGGGCATCGCGCACGAGGTCAGCTCTCCGCTCTTCGGCATCATGGGCCTCGCGGAGGCCATCCTCGACGAGGACGAGCTCTCGCTGGTGCACAACTATGCGAAGGAGATCGTCGACTACAGCCAGTCCATCAAGGACATCGTGGTCCAGCTCTCCGGCTACTCGAGAACCGCCAAGGACGACGGAATCGCGCCGCTCGACCTTGGCGACGTGGTTCGTGACGCGGTGAGGTTGGTGACTCGGTCGGTGTCCTTCGACGACGCCCGCATCGGCCTCGACCTCGGTAGAGCGCTCGTCGTGCAGAGCCACGCCTCCGAGCTGCAGCAGGTGTTCGTGAACCTGGTGAAGAATGCGGTTCAGGCCGTGGTGGAGCACGATCCGGAGGGGGGGCGAATCGAGATCCGTGCCCACCGGTACGCCGACGAGATCGTGGCCAGTGTCGAGGACATGGGGCCCGGAATCCCGCCCGACATGCTCTCGCGCATCTTCGACCCGTTCTTCACGACGAAGCCAGCGGGTCGTGGCACGGGTCTCGGACTGAACATCGTCTACCGCATCGTCAGCAAGTACGGGGGACAGGTCTCGGTCGAGAGCGTGCCCGGTCGAGGGGCGGTGTTCACCGTGCGGCTGCCCGCCTACCCCGACGCCCCGGAGACCGAGTCCAGCGCCGCCCATCCCGAGGCGTGAGGTGCGGCTCTGGCGCCAGCTCGCGCTCGTGATGGCTCTCCTCGCCGGAGGTCCCGCGGCGGTGCTCGGGTGGGTGGCCGTCTCGACCGTGGACCACGAGTGGCGCCAAGCGAGCGAGCGGCGGGTGCGCCGGGACGCCCGGCAGCGGGCCGAGGAGCTGGGGACCTGGCTCGCAGACCGCCGGGACCTCGTCCGCGAGGTTCCTGCGTCGTTTGCCTTCGAGGACCTCGACGAGCAGCACGAGCTCGCCCTGCTCCGGCTCGTCTACCGGGTCGTCGTCGACGCGGAGCTCGTGGTGATGGCGGACGAGGACGGACGGGCGGTCGGCCCCTCCGTGCCCGACGGCGCCTCCACCGAGGAGATCGATGCGCTGCTTGCCGGTCTCCCGCTGGAACAGGCGCTCTCCGAGACCGAGCAAGCCCACGTCGGCACGGCGTGGGCGGGGGCATCGGGTCCGTCGGTGCCGCTCGCGGTTCACCTCGCCGACACCGGTCGCGGGCCTCGGATCATCGTGGTCCAGCTCGCCGTTCCGGTGGTTCGGGAGGCCGCGGACGACCCCCGTTCCGTGGGACTCCTCCGCGGCGACGGCGCTCCGATCCTCGTCGATGGCGATCTCGTCCAGCCGCGCCAGCTGACCCCGCTGCTCGGCGTGTTCGAAGAGTTCGAGATGGACGAGCCCGAAGCGGCCCACGGCGCGCTCGCCTTTGTACCGGGAAGCCCAGGGTGGACCTACGTGCTCGTCGAGCCGGAGCACGCGCTGCTCCGGCTCGGTGAGCGCATCACCGGCCAGATCCTGGCGGTGGCGGTGCTGGCCACCCTGGCCGGAGTGCTCGCTGCGCTCGCCATGGCGCTGACCGTGTCGCGGCCCGTCGACCGGCTGCGACGCAAGGCGCTGCAGCTCGCCGACGGCGAGCTCGGGGTTCGCATGGGCATCGAACGCTCGGACGAGATCGGCGACCTGGCCACCGCGTTCGACCATCTGTCCACCCGGCTGCGCGCCGACCAGGAGCACATCCTCGTCCAGCAGGCAGAGATCGAGGCCTTCAACGCCGAGCTGCAGTCCAGGGTCGAGGAGCGGACCCGCAAGCTCGAGGAGGCCCAGGAACAGCTCGTACGCACGAGCCAGCTCGCAGCGGTGGCCGAGCTCGGAGCGGGGCTCGCGCACGACCTCAACAACCCCCTCACCAGCGTGCTCGGTATCGCCCAGGTGCTCGAGGAGCGGTACCCCGACGACGACCTCGTCGGCGCGCTCGAGCAGGAAGCCCAGCGGTGTCGGGACGTCGTGGGCGCGATGCAGCGGGCCACCACGCTCGAGGTGGATCCCTCGCGGGCGCTCACCACCGATCTCGAGCAGATGGTGCGTCGGGCCGCCGAGTGGGTGGCCCCGACGTATGCCCAGCGCGGCGTGACGCTCGTCATCGAACGGCCCCATTCGTCGATCGAGGCGGCGATCGACCCGGATCACGGCACCCGAATCCTCGCGCAGATCCTTCAGAGCGTCCGCTCGGGCTTGCCCGACGGCAGCCGGGTCACCGTCAGCGTCGCGACCGAGCGCCGCGACGGGTCAACAGGAGTCGACGACGATCGCCCCACGATACGAGTCGAAGCCGACCGTCGGGTGGCAGAGCAGCCTCAGCACCGTGACGACTGGCTCACCGCCAGCCGGGTGATGTGGGTGACCGTCCAGCTGATCGACCGTCTGGGGGGCGATCTCCGGCGGCCCCAGGAAGGCCGGGTCTGGCATTGGGTATTGTGAGACGATGCGTCACGGACGGACCAGCTTCGTAATCGGCCTCGTCATCCTGATCGGGCTGCTGATGGCTTGGCGGCAGCTGTCGGCGAGCCCTCGGTTGTTCGTGGCCGAAGTGACCGGAGAGGCAAGCCTCGCTCGGGTGGGACTCGACCAGCCAGTCCGCGCGAGGCAGGGATCCGCTCTTCAGGCCGCAGACCACGTCACGACCGGAACGGGCGCCGAGGCGGTGCTCCAGTTCGGCCCGTCGACCCAGATCCGTGTGGGACCCACCTCGTCGGTCGAGGTCGCGAGTATCGACGACGAAGGGCTGTCGCTCGAACTCGACGAGGGGACCGTGCGGGCCATCGTTCGACCAGACTCGGGCCAGGTCCGCATCGGTAACCAGGGACGGTCCGCGGTGACTCGCGATGGTGAGGTGGCGGTCGGAGTCCGAGACGACGTCCTTCAGATCCGTGCTGTCGATGGGAACGTCGCCCTCGAGGGCGTCGACCGGGAGAGGCTCGCCGAGGGCGAGCAGGCTGTCGTGGAGGGCCGGCGGGCCAAGGTGGACAAGGTGCCCGCGTCGTTGCTGTTGTCGGTGGCCCCCCCGGGCGTGACGCGCACCACCGCCGAGACCCACCTGGTGCGGGGCCAGACTGCCCCTGGGGCCGAGGTCGTGTTGAGAGGCCCCGCCGACACCCAGCGCGTTCGTGCGGACGCAGAGGGACGCTTCGTCGCGCCCGTTCGGCTGGTCGAGGGGGAGAATGCCGTCACCGTCGAGGTTCGGGACGTGTTCGGGGCCGCCGGGTCGACGGAGGCGCCGCTGCCCGCACGAGACACCACGGCCCCGGTCTTGCGGGGAGACGTGGAGTATCCCAGATGATCGGGTGGCTCGCGGTACCGCTCGCGCTGGCTGGCGACGTCGAGCTCGGCCAGGTGGTCGTCGTGGAGGGGAGGCTGTCCCCGGGCCGGATCGCGACCTTGCAGGTGGCAAAGAGTCTGTCGCCGCCGTCGACCCGGACGGCCCCCGACCTCTCGGACCTCCGACTCGCGGGAGCTGCGCTCCTGCGAGCCCGCTCCCCGCGACCCGGGGTCGTCGACCTCGAGGTGGTGCCCGAGCTGGATGCCACCGAGGTCGAGGTTCGGCTCGGCAACGAGCGCTATCGACTTCCCGTGTCGCCGGAGCCAGTCACCCCGCTCGCCCACGCTGGACGCGTGGCTGCCACCACCGTCGACGACCTGGTGGACTTCACGGTGACCTCGACCACGACCCCCACCCTCACCGTCGACGACGTCGATGTGGTGGCGAGCGAGGGCGAGGTGACGGTGCGACGGGGGGGCGCGCCCGACACCCTCGAACTCACCCTCGCCCCGGATCCGAGCTCCACCCCTCGCGTGATCCCGGTCGTGGTCGTGGACCACCGGGCGGCGCGCCGGCCCACGCTGGTTCCGGTCGTGCTGCGGGCCCGCCCCCGGCTGACGGTCAACGCCACCCCCGGGAGCGCGGTCACGATCAGCGTGGGGCGGCGGACCTATGGGCCAGTGACCGTGCCCGACGGGGGCACGGTCGCACTGCGGGTCGACCAGTACCCCGGAGAGTCCACGGCCGTGGCGCGGGTGAGCGACGACCTCGGGAACACCAACACCTCGGAGCTCCCCCTCGCGGTCGCGGCGCAGCCGTCGTTGCTGGTGGTCCCGTCCGGCCGCTGGCTGCCCGGTGAGGCTCCACCCCCGCTGAGCGTCATCGCCATGCGCCCCAACGGGGCCCCGATCAGTGAGACCCCGCGCTGCGAGACCGAGGGGACCACGCTTGCCGTGCGACAGATCGAGCCTGGATGGTGGTCCGTGGTGCTCCCGAGCGGCGGCGACGCCTGGCGTCGATCGCCGGGGGAGCTCCGCGTGGCCTGCTCGGTAGGCGCCGTCACGCGGACGGTTCGGGTGGAGGTCGAGCCCGGGATCCCGGCTCGGATCGCCCTCGAGGTGTGGCCCGAGGACCTCCGGGGCGACTTCCCGGTCGCCGAGCTGCGGGCGATTGCGTACGACGCCCGCGGAGACCGCGTTGACGTGCAGGGGCTGACCATCGACGCCGAACACGGTCGGGTGGTGGTCCAGGAGGCGGCGAGCACGCTGCGCGGCGAGTATCGTGGCGAGTCGGCCGTCGAGCACGGAACCGACGCCGTGATCGCGCGTTACCGGCGTCCTCCCGGCCCCGGACCCGTGACCGCCCTGAACGTCGGATTCGACCAGGTCCCCGGTCCCGAGGGCGGACCCGTCGTCGTCCACGCCAGGGCCCTCAACGCGCGGCGCGAGCCAGTGGCCTACGTTCCCCTCAACTTGTCGGTCGACGGTCGGACCCGCTCGGTGATGAGCGAGGCCGATGGGTGGGCCTCGACCAGTCTGGAGGTGCCGGCCGGCCATCGCCCCCACGTCGTGTCGGCTTCGACGGCCGTAGCGTCGCGCTACGCGGTGGCGCTCCCGGGCGAGGGGGGGATCGGAGGCCCCGAGACGTCCGACCTCGCGGTACGGCGACCGGTACGCGTCCGGGCCGGTCGGATCGCCGCCGTCACGGTTGCCGTCGAGCCCAAGATCCTCCGCGCGGCGCCCGGCAGCGTCGCCAACATCGTGGTCCGGCTCGAGGATCGCAGCGGGCGGCCGGTCACCGACGAGCCCGTGGGCCTCGAGGCGAGCGAGGGTCGCATCATCCTTCCCATCGACGTGCGGCCCGACGGTACGCTGGTGGCGCAGTACCTGCCCGAGCCGGGCACCCGCGAGGCCCGTGAGGTCCAGATCACGGCCACGACGGAGGGCTTCCGCTCGTCGACCGAGATCGAGATCGAGTCTCGCCCCGCGCGGGTGTCCGTTGGGCCGTTCCTGGGGTTCCAGACGAACTTCGGGGAGCTCCAGAGCCCGTTTCTCGGCATCGACGTCGACCTGCGGACCCGGGCCCTGCGCGACTCCCTCGCGATTCGCGTGGGCCTGCACACGGTCTGGCATCGCGCCGATGCCACGCTGCCAGGCATTGTCGACGCGCAGGTTCGCACCAACCTCACGTCGTTCGATCTCGCGGCGGCGGTCCGAGACGACCGAGGGCCAGTCTCGGTGTGGCTCGGACTCGGCGGCACCGTCGCCATCCAGTGGGACGACGTCCGCTTCGGCGACACGCGAACCCTGCAGGGACGGACGCCGGTCGGGGGCCCGATGGTGCTCGCTGGTCTCTCGCGCCGCGCGCCGCTCGGGGAGTGGCTCTTCGAAGCCCGTGGTTACTGGGTCCCCGCGACAGAGCGGTCGGAGATTGGGTATACCGGGAACCTGGGTGGTCTGAGCATCGGCTTCGGGTATCGGTTGGTCTATTGATGAGTCCGTGGGCCACGACGGCACTGCTCCTCGGTGGAGGACTCCTCGGCTGCACTCCGGTGGCGCTGCCCGGGCTCGAGCTGAATCGGGTGGAGCCCGGCTTCGGCTACACGGGCGACACCACTCCCGTCACACTGTTCGGTCGCAAGTTCTTCCCGGCCCTGGAGATCTCGACCCGCACCGGAGAGTCCGAGTTCGACGTGGACTACCGAGCGTGGCTCGTACGCTCCGGCGTGCCCCCGCACTCGCTCGGAGCGCTCGAGCTGACCGGCTTCGATCGTCTCGTCGGATCGGTGCCCCCCGGCGCGGCCCCCGGGGTCTGGGACGTGCGCCTGCAAGGCCCGACAGGTCGCGTGGTCACGCTGCGCAGCGGCTACACGGTCACCGACACCAAGGCGGCGCGGGTCGACGTCGCCCTCCAGAGTCCAGCCGCGGTCTATCCCACTGGAGATCCCGTCTTCTTCGACCTCGAGGTGCGGGACTTCGACGATCAGCCCGTCAACGTGCCGGTCGACATTCAGATCTCGGCGTTCGACGAGGTCGGAAGACCGGTTCCCGAGTCTCTGGCCACCCTCAACGAGCTCGAGAACGTCCGCGACACGCCAGAGGGGGACGGCCTCATCGGTACGATGCCGGAGGGACGGGCCACGATCTGGGTGTTTCGGGAGGTCCCCGGAGAGGTCGAGCTGCGGGTCGTGCCGTACGAGACCGAGCCCGGGATCGTCGGCGACAGTGAGCGCGTGGTGTTTCGCGCCATCGATCAGTTTCAGCTGCTCTTCGACTCGCTGCCGCTTCCCCCGACGCCAGAGGGCTTCCGGGCGGGGGAGCCCATCCGCGTCCGCGCGCGCGCGGTCGACGCGCTGTCCCGCCCGGTGGCCGAGCCCCTGACCTTGACCTTGACCGCACCCTGCACCTTCTGGGTCGGAGAGGTCGTGTTCGACGGAGCGGAGCCCACCGAGTTCGAGGTGGTGCCCCAGCGTCGGTGCACCGAGGATCGGATCGTAGAGGCGACCGGCGCCGCGCGGGGCGAGTCGGAGCCGTTTGCGGTCGTTCCGGGGGCCGCGTCGCGGTTCGAGATCGTCTCGCTCAATCCGAACCCCGTACCGGCCGGCGATCCGGTCGACGTCCAGGTCGTGCCCCTCGACGACTACGGCAACCTCACCCGCTTCGTCGAGCCTCTGATCGTCAGCGCCCCCGACACCAAGCCCGAGGGACTGTCCTGCGCACCGGCCACCGGCGGCGGAGAGCTGCGTCGCTGCGTGGTGGTGCCCACCTCCGCGGGGAGCGGAAGAACCATCGAGGTCCGTGACGAGGGCGGCGTGCGCACGGGGACGCGCTCGGATCTCGACGTGGTCGCCCGACCGGAACCCGTCCAGGCCGAGCTGGTGGTCCCTTCGCAGGCGCTGGCGGGCGTGCCGTTCGTCGTCCAGATCCAGCCCTACGATCGCTACGGCAACCCGATCGATGCCTCGGGGTTCGGCGCCTCCGCAGTGTCGGTCAGCGACGACCAGGGCGAGGTTGCTTGCGTGGCCGACGTCCCGGCGGGCACCCGTCAGCAGCTGTCGTGCGAGCTCTTCACCAGTCGCGAGGGCGCACGCCTCTCCGTCACCTTCTCCGCGACGGGCGCGGGCCCCGTGCTGTCGTCGCCGTTCGAGGTGATGCCGGGGCCGTTTTCTGGTGTCGACGTATTGGCGCCCGAGCGGGTCGTCGCGGGAGAGGTCGTCTCGGTCGAGGTCGTGGCCAGAGACGCCTTCGGCAACGAAGTCACACCGCCCATGCCTGCGCCGGTAGGCGAGCTCGTCGACCCGTCGGGAACGTTCACGTCGGGTGCGGTGTTCCTCGCGAGCTCTCGCGTTCGGGCCTCCGGCATCTTCGAGCGGGCCGGGACCACGCAGCTTCACTTCGAGATCGTGGGGCAGCCCCGAGGCAGCTCGCGCCCCATCCACGTCGAGCCCGCGGAGGCTGTCGACTGGGAGGTCATCGTCACGCCGTGGGCGTTCGTGGGCGAGGCCTCGACGATCGGGGTCCGCGCTCGGGATGCCTACGGCAACACCGCGCTCCGCGACGCCGTGGTCACGGTCGAGTCGGAGACCGGAGGCATCGAGCCGCTGTCGTCGTTCGTCGAGGGCGGAGTCGGCCAGATTGCCGTCGTGTTCGGCGCAGCGACCGACTTCGCTACCGTCAGTCTCGTCGACGAGGTGGGGCTGACCGGTTCGGCCAGTCTGCCGGTCGTGACGGCCTGCGGCGACGGTCCCACCGCCCGGGTCGCGCTCCTCGGAGTCCCGGACGACCGAATCTGTCTGGATCCGGGCGCCCTCTCGACGCAGGTGACGGTCGATCCCTCGGGCTCGGCCGCGGGGGGCACCGACCTCGACGTGCTGGTGGTCGCGGTCGACGGGGAGCGGCGTGCCTGGCAGTCCTTCCCGCTCCTCGGGACTCGACCCGACGTGATCGTGCAGGGACCTGGGCGTGTCGAGGTGTCGGCCCTCGTGGTGGACGACCGACTCTGCGCCGACGTCGCGGTGGCGAGTCCCTGGACGGGGCTCGACGATGGCACCCCGACCGGGCCCCTGGCCGTGGTCAGCGCGGCCAGTCAGCTCTCGGACGTCGATGCGATCGATGTCGACCTCTTCGGCGCGCTCGACTGCGGCGGACAGCCCGTCGGCTTCACCCCGGTGCTCGTCCGGAGCTCGGCCGGGGAGCTCGGCGGGGTCACGCCCACCGGGGAGGGCCTCGGGGTGCTTCTCGACGGCCAGGGTCGGGCCAGCGTGCGGCTGGTGACCGCGGGCGGCCTCCAGGATGGTCCGGCTACGGTGACCGTCCACACCGCCTCTGGATCCGCTGGGGGCTCGCTCACGCTGCCGCTCGTCGGGGACAGCGTGCGGCCGGTGGTCGTGGGCCAGGACCCCACGGGGGAGGTCGAGGAGGCCGAGTTGCAGCTCCTGGCTGTCCACTTCTCGGAGCCGCTGGATGCATCGACGGTGGTTCCCGGCGCGTTCGAGGTTCGGGGTCCGCAGGGCGCCGTGCCCGTACTGGGGGCCGACCTGGTCGACGACGAGCGCACGGTGTGGCTCGACCTCGGACTCGCGCTCACCGACGGTGAGGGAGTCGTCACCGTGCTCTCCGACGTGTCGGACGTGGCGGGCAATCGACTCGAGGGGGCCTACGACGGTACCGCGAGTGCCTACGACGGCGCCTTCACCTTCGCATCGCCCCCACCCCTCGAGGTGAGCTGCACGCCATCGACGACGCGGTTCCGGCCGGACGGCGACCCGGGGTCGGGCATCGACGCCGACGAGGTCCAGCTGGTCGTGGACGCGAACCGGGTGCCCCGGTGGTGGATCGTCGACGTGTTCGACTGGTCGGGGGCACGGGTGCGCCACCTACGGGCCCCTGCGGGCGCCGCGAGCACCACGCTGTCCTGGGACGGCCGGAGCCAGTCGGGGCTCGTGGTCGGGGCCGGCGACTACCAGGTCGAAGTGAGCGCGGAGGACGCCCAGGGCGCTCGCGCCCCGGCGTGCCGGCAGTCCGTGGCCGTCGAGCACGGACCGAGGGACCGACCGTGACCGACGACCGGCCCGCCGATGCGGCCTTGAGCACCTCGTCCCTCGTGCACGAGCTGCGTCAACCCGTGTTCGCGCTGCGAGGCCGACTTCAGCTGCTTCACGAGCGCGGGGCGGTCGGCTCGGGGTGCCTCCGGGAGCTCGAGGATCAGCTCGACCACATCGAGTCGCTCCTGGACTACTACGGCGGCGTCTCCAGCCCGCCTGGACCCCGCGGCGGCTTCGACGTTCGCGTGCCGGTGGCGGAGGCTCTCGCCCTGCTGACGCCTCGCGCGCAGTCCGCCGGCATCGTGGTCTCTGCCGACCAGCCGGCGAAGCCCGTCCGTGTCGAGGGCCACCCCACGGCGCTCCGACAGGTGCTCCTCAACCTGCTGAAGAACGCGATCGACGCCGTCTCACCGGCGCGGGTGCGGGAGATCGTCATCCGGGTATCGGCCGGGGACGAAGTGTGGATCGTGATCGAGGACACGGGGCTCGGCGTCCCGGACGAGGTGCGGCCTCGGCTCTTCGACCCGTTCGTCACGACCAAGGCCCCCGGCGAGGGCACGGGGCTCGGCCTGTTCATCAGTCAGCAACGGGTCGAGGAGCTCGGCGGCCGAGTCTCCATCGAGCCCGGCCAGGACGGAGGCACGCACGCCACCGTGGTGCTCCCGCGGGCGGGTCAGCGCCGGGCCTGATCGTACGTCATGTAGTTCTGGTAGGAGAGGTAGCCGCCGAGCAGGGCGAGGAACATCATGCCCTGCTGCCAGGCGTAGACGGTGGCGGTGAGCCCGATCACGAGGCCCACGATGGCCGTGTAGAGGTTCGCCCTGCGGAAGTCACCCAGGTTGACGTGCAGGAAGGAGAGCAGGGCGTTGCCGCCGTCGAGCGGCCGGATGGGGAGCAGGTTGACGAGGCTCCACACGACGTTCACGAAGAGGATCTGCGACAGGACGACGAGCTCCAGGGGAAGACCCCACGGTCCGACGAACATCAGCCGCCAGGGGTTCACTCCCATCGCCGCGGCGATGGCGATGCCCACCCCGCCCAGGGCCAGCCCGGCGAAGGGACCGGCCAGGCTGATCATGAGCTGGCGGCGGGCATCGGTCCGGGCGGTGGTCACGTGGCCGCCGAGCCCGTGCAGCTCGATGTGTCCCACGGGGACCCGGAGATAGCGGGCGGTCGCGGCGTGCCCGAGCTCGTGCCAGACGATCGACAGGAAGACCACGATCGCGAACGTGAGCAGCGAGACGAGCGGGTGGCCGTAGCGCAGTCCGAACAGCGCGTAGATCCCCACGAGGATCAGGAACGTCGACTGCACGTTGACGCGGAACCCGAGAGCGTTGAAGGACCAGACCCCAGTCACGAGACACTCCCTGCGGCGACTGGCCGCGGTTTGTCGTTGTCGTATCGAGGGCTCCCCGGGAGCACCGGTCTCTTTACTGACCGGGACCGAGGCTTCACACCCGGATGCCCACCCACGCGACCTCACCCACGGTGCGCTCGAGCCGCTCGATCATCGCGGCCGTGGGGTGCAGCGCCTCGGCGTCGATGGTCTGCAGGGCGGTCCGAGCGAACCGGAACGGCGGCTTGCCCACCATTTCGTCGAGTCGGTGGGTAGCGCCGCAGGACGGACACACGAAGGTCCCGAGGTCGGGACGCCTCGTGCTCCGGGCCTGCGAGTAGGCACGGCTGAAGGCCTCCGTGACGATGGCGTCGTCGACGGGGCAGTGCACCCGGAAGCCGCCCTGGCGGTTGCCGTAGAGCGTGACGCGGTCGGGCAGGTCGAGGCGGAGCCCGCGGAACCCCTCGGGCATCCACCGCGCGAACAGAGGACCGGGCCGGCCCCGAGCATCGATGACTCCTTCGTTCAGGAGCTCGCTGACGAATCGACGCAGCCCGTCGACGGGAGCAACGTCCGCGAACGCAGGCACGGCCAGCACGTCGAGTCGGTGGGACGGCCGCATCATCAGGCGGCCTCGGCCGCGGCCTCGAGGTGGGGCCGCATGCGCGGGGGCCAGTCCTCGGTGACCTCGAGCTGCCGCATCATGGAGTAGAGCCCGCCGAGGGTCCGATGGAGGAACAACAGGTGGCGAGGACCCTTGATCTCGGTGAAGCCCCACATGCGCTCGACCACGGGCTTCACCCGCTCGAGCAGGTGGTCCTCCGACCCGATCGTGTAGGGACCGTTGCGAAGGGGACCCATCACCGCCTCGCAGAAGTCCACGATAACCTCGGCCGCGCGAGGGTCCTCCCCCTCCCAGGCTCCGAGCGCGCGGGTCTCGGCGAGGATGGCCTCGCGGTCGTCGTCGACCGCGGCCATCACGAGCTTCGCGTACCGGCCGATCCAGGACGCCTCGAAGCGCTTGACGCAGCCGAAGTCGAGCACGCCGACCCGACCGTCGGGCTCGAAGAGGAAGTTGCCCGGATGCGGGTCGGCGTGAAGCACCCGGTGCCGGAAGGCCGACTCGAAGAACAGGTCCGCGAGGTTTCGCCCGGCCCGGGCTCGGGCCTCGGGGGAGGCGTCCTCGAGGAACTCGCCGATCGGCTTGCCGACGATGCGATCCATCGTGAGAACGCGGTTCGTCGACAGGTCCGGGTGGACCTTTGGAATTCGGAAGCGTTCGTCGTTGCCGAAGCGCTCGTGGAACTCGGTGAGGTTCGCCGCCTCGAGCGTGTAGTCGAGCTCCTCGTGGAGCTTCTCCGCCAGCTCCTCGAACAAGCCGCTCGTCTCGGCCCGGCCGCGGCCCACCAGGCGACCGGCCGACATCAACGCCTTCATGGCCAGCAGGTCAGCCTCGACCGACTCGTCGATGCCGTGGTGCAGGACCTTGACGACGACCTGGGAGCCGTCGTGCAGGGTGGCGGCGTGGGCCTGGGCGAGGCTCGCCGTGCCGAGCGGCGACTCGTCGATCGTCGCGAATGCCTCGAGCGCGTCGCCGAGCTCCGCCTCCAGCGCGGAGCGGATGGTCTCCCAGGACACGGGCTCGGCCTTGTCGTGGAGCTTTGACAGTTGCTCCTGGACCTCCGGGGGCAGATCGAGGTTCGAGGCGAGCAGCGCGGCCTGTTGACCCATCTTCATCGCGGCGCCCTTGAGCCTCGACAGCCCGGCCACGAGCTTCTCGGCACGTCGTTGCTGGGCTTGCTTGGCCGCGCGCAGCCGCTCGACGGGAGACCGCAGCGCGTTGGCCATCGATTCCGCGACCGCGTCTCCTGCGAGCCTGCTCGTGAGCTCGCCGAGCTTGGCCCATCTCGACACCGGCATCTTGCCCTCCCGGAGCGCCGTCCGTCGGAAGCCGTATGGCTGTGAGAGGCCCGTCGCCACTGCCTGCGGACGGGGCGGCCGAAATCAGGAAGACCGGAGGTCCCGGAGCCGAGCCGCTTTGTCGACCAGGGACTGGACCTGCGTGCGCACGGCCTCCTCGCCGCCCCGAGGCGGGACGGGAAGGGGGGCGCCGATCACCGCGGTGACGTGTGTGGAGCGATTGGCGGCGTTGCGCAGCACGTGCTGCTCGAAGGTCTCGTCGACGTACTCGGCGCCAGGGTCGTAGGCGAGGCCCATCGGGAGGACCCTCACCTCGTCGAGGCCTCGGGCGGCGGTGAACGCGCCGCCCTGAAACGGACGCACCTCGTCGCCGGCGAAGGTGTCGCCCTCGGGAAACACGATCACGTTGTGCCCGGCGACCAGGTGTCGTCGCATGGCGCGGACCGCCTTGGCCCCGCTCGCCCGGTCCGTCTGGTCGACGAAGATGGTCTCGTTGATGCGGGCGCCCATGCCGATCACCGGGATGTCGGCGACCCCGTCGTAGGCGAGGACCACCCCGCCCACGAGCCGGATGGCGAGCAGGATGTCGACCGGAGAGCGATGGTTGCTGACGACGAGGAAGGGACCTTCGGCGGGCACCTCGCCGTGGACCGCGAGGTCGACCCCGAGGAGAGGGACGACGCCGCGCGCCCAGCGGGCCACCGCTCGCTGCTTGCTCGCCCAGGTGTCGTCGCTCGGGGTCACGCGGACCCACGCACGCCACGCGAGGGTGGCGAGCACGGTCCAGGCGCCGAAAGATCCGACACGAGCCGCGGCACGGCCCCAGCGAAGCGGTCCCATGCGCCGCGTTTTAACCTCGCGCCCGCCACCCGAGCCGAGCGCGTGACGATTGTGTATCAGCGTTTCGTCGGTCCCGACCGAGTTTTCGCGGCAGTAGACGTCCTGGACGGGATCACGAGCCCTCGATCGAGTAGACTCCCGGAATTCCTGGAGGAATCAATGCGAGTGTTTCTGCCGTTCGTGATGGTGGCTGCTGTCGGTTGCACCGGCGATGACGACGACAAGGAGACCGGTGACGACACCGGCATGGAGATGATGCCGGACGACACCGCTCCGCCGCCCCCGCCGCTGACCTACAGCATCGAGGCGGAGTTCGTCGAGCTGACCGTTACCGCGCCCGAGGTGACCGACACGTCGACGCTGTGTGCGACGCTCATCGATCCCACGCCGATCCTCTCGAACGGCGACGCGATCGAACTCGCCGCCGGCCAGTTCAACGCCGAGGGCACGGTGACCTTCGAGGGCATCACCGCGATGCCGACGATCGGCATGATCATCAGCCTCGACGACTGCCCGGACTCGACCGAGGACACCATCGGCATCGCGACCAGCACCGGCGTCCTCAACGCCCAGTACGCCGACGCCAAGGACGGCTCGACGGTCGAGGTCACGGCCTTTGGCCTCCCCACGACCCTCTTCGCGGGCCTCACCGAGGCGGCGGCCGCCATCGACGACACCGTCGACCTTTCGGCGGGTGGCTTCATGATGGGCTTTGCCCTCGACGGGACCACCTCCCCTGCCCTGCCGGTGGCTGGCGTGACCGTCTCCACCAACCCCGAGCCCACCGTGTGGTACCTCGACGCCGCGATCGACAAGGCCGGCTTCGGTCCGTTCGCGGGCGAGTCGGGCCTGAACACCGAGACTCAGCCGCTCGTCGGCGCGTTCCTCGTCCCGAACGCGGGCATCGGCGCCTGGTCGGCGACCGACACCTCGGGCACGCTCGCCTTTGGTGACGTGACCTTCGGTGGCTTCCCCGATCAGGCCACGGTCATCGCCTTCCTCGGCGCGCCGGCCGAGTGATCACCCGAGGGGCGGGCTCACGAAACGCAGCCCGCTCCTCCGCCAGATGATCCGAGGACACGACAGGACGAGACGGACGAACGTACCTGTTGTGTTGCATCATCCAGAAGGTACGGTGTCGGTCAGGAGGTGAGGGACTGATCCACCGCCCGGCCACACGCGCCCAGTGGCCGAGTCGACCCCGGCGGTCGCCTCTTCGCTGGGTGTTCTTCTTCGTGCTCGCGTTGCTCGCCAACGTGGTAGCGGCGGCCGCGCTCTACGCGGTGGGTACGCTCTTTCCGCGGCCCGACCGTGACCCGTCGCTGCGGCGCGCGGTGCAGCTCGTGATCGTCGAGCCGGAGGAGGAGCCGGAGAAGGAGAAGGAAGAGCCTCCCGAGCCCGAGTACCGGGGCCAGATCGTGGAGCTCCCGCCACCGGAAGAGGAGGAGGTTCCCACCGAGGCGGACTACCTCGCCGCCGCGGACGTGAAGGTCGAGGAGGAGACGCGGACCGAGCGGTACGCAATCAACCCCGAGATCCTCGCGCCCGAGTTCTCCGAGGAGCAAGAGGCACAGGCCGAGGACGTCGTCGACCTCAACATGACGAAGCGCTCCACGGGCGCCACGGTGGGGAACCGTCGCTTCGACCCCAGCGTGAACGGCTCGCTCGCCTCCGTTCCCTCGCCGTGGCGGGTGACCAACCGGCCGGGGCCCGCCGATCCGATTCCTGCCGCCTCCCTCCGGGCGAGGCTCTCCGGAGCTCCCCAGAACGACAAGCTCGACGAGAAGGTCGGCGACCGGGTGGCGCTCAACGCGCGTCGGTACCCCTACGAGGCGTACATGCGTCGCATCCGCCGCCAGATCAACTTCTGGTACGAGCAACGCCTCAACAACCTCCCGTCTGGGTTGCGGCTCTCCAAGCTCACGTACATCACGGGGGTCGAGGTCGTGCTCGACGACGGGGGGTCGGTGGTCAGCATTCGCGTCGTCGAGGAGAGCGGCTCGGTTCCGATCGACCAGGCGCTGGTGACCGCTTTCGAGCTCGCGCAACCCTTCGAGAACCCCCCGAGCGGTCTCATCGACGAAAATGGGGAGGTACACCTTCCCGTCTTTCGCATGGAGCCCACGTTCGGTGTGGGCGAGGCTCGGTACGAGGGCATCGATCCCCGTGCAGGCGTGCAATTTCCGGGCATCCTGAAGTCGCCGCGTTAGACGCGAGCGGGCGAGGGGCCCGTCGGAGACTCTGATCCATGGCGTCCATTCGTCAGCAGATCAACATCGCGGCGCCGTCGCGCATGGTGTGGAACGCCCTCACCAGCGCCGAGGGTTGGAAGCAGTGGTGGGCCGAGGAGGCACGGCTCGAGGCGCGAAACGGCGGTCGCATCGTCCTCACCGTCGAGGGCGAGGACGGGGAGCCCGTCGAGGAACGCGGGGTGTTCCACGAGGTCCGGCCCACCCGCAAGCTCGAGATCGCGTGGGATGCCAACAGCCCGGCCAAGACCAAGGGCACGCGCGTCGCGTTCAGCGTGGCCCGCGACGGCGACGAGACACGCGTCTCGTTGATCCACTCCGGTGGCGGCATCCTCGAGGACGAGGAAGCGCGCTCGGCCATGGAGAAGGAGTGGAAGAGCGGCCTCAAGGCCCTCCGCTCTTCGTTGGAGGACTAAGCCGGGGTCGGCAGAGGGGTTAGGGCACGGGGCGGAGGAGTTTCATGGCCGCCGATGCGTTGCCCTCGTCGTACGATCCCCACGCTGCCGCCGAGCGGTGGAGTGCCGTCTGGGACGAGCAGAAGCTGTTCGTCGCTGACCCCGAAGCCGAGGGCGAGCCCTACTCGATCGTCATCCCGCCGCCCAACGTCACGGGCTCCCTGCACATGGGCCACGCCCTCAACAACACCCTGCAGGACGTCCTCGTTCGCTACAAGCGGATGGACGGCTACAACGTGGTCTGGGTCCCCGGTACCGACCACGCGGGAATCGCGACCCAGTGGGTGGTGAGGCGCCAGATCGAGGCCGAGGGCGGTGACTTCTGGGAGCTTGGTCGCGAGCGCTTCGTCGAGCGCGTCTGGAAGTGGAAGGCCGAGGCCGGAGGCAAGATCACCACCCAGCTCAAGCGGCTCGGCGTGTCTTGTGACTGGTCGCGAGAGCGCTTCACCCTCGACGAGGATCTGCAGCGAGCGGTCACCGAGCACTTCGTGCGGCTGTACGAGGACGGGCTCATCTATCGCGGACAGCGTCTCATCAACTGGGACCCGCGGGACCAGACCGCGCTCTCCGACCTCGAGGTCGAGTACGAGGAGGGTGTGGCCGCCGAGCTCTGGAGCTTCGCCTACCCCATCGACGAGGCCGATGGCGGCGGCGAGATCGTGGTCGCGACCACGCGCCCGGAGACCATGCTCGGCGACACGGCGGTGGCCGTGCATCCCGAAGACGAACGGTACCGGCACCTCATCGGCAAGACCCTGAAGCACCCCTTCGTGGACCGGCGCATTCCCATCGTCGGTGACGCGATCCTCGTCGATCCCGAGTTCGGGACCGGCGCCGTCAAGGTGACCCCGGCCCACGACTTCAACGACTTCGAGGTCGGCAAGCGACACGACCTGCCCACGATCAACATCCTCAACCCCGACGGCACGCTCAACGACGCCGCCGCGGAGTTCGAGGGCTTGACCGTGCTCGAGGCCCGCGACGCGGTCAAGGCCAAGATCGAGGATGTCGGCTTGTTCCGCGGAACCAAGGACCACACCATGAACCTCGGGCGCAGTCAGCGCTCGGGGGCGGTCGTCGAGCCCTACCTCTCGACCCAGTGGTTCGTGAAGATGCAGCCGCTCGCCGAGCCCGCCCTCGCTGCGGTCGAAGAGGGGCGCACCCGCTTCGTTCCCAAGCAGTGGGAGAACACCTACTTCTCCTGGCTTCGCGAGATCCGCGACTGGTGCATCTCGCGCCAGCTCTGGTGGGGGCACCGAATTCCGGCCTGGTACTGCGAGGACTGCGCAGAGATCATCGTGGCGCGCGAGACGCCCACCTCGTGTACGCAGTGCGAGAGCAGCAACCTCCGCCAGGACGAGGACGTCCTCGACACGTGGTTCTCGTCGGCGCTCTGGCCCTTCTCGGTCTTCGGTTGGCCCGAGGACACCGCGGATCTGCGCACCTATTACCCTACCCAGGTGCTCGTCACGGGCTTCGACATCATCTTCTTCTGGGTCGCGCGCATGATGTTCGCGGGCATCCACTTCCTGGAGCAACCGCCGTTCGCCGACGTGTACATCCACGCCCTGGTCCGCGACAAGGACGGCCAGAAGATGTCCAAGACCAAGGGCAACGTGGTCGACCCGCTCGGCGTGATCGAGACTTGGGGCGCGGACTCGTTCCGGTTCACGCTGGTCGCCTTCGCCGCGCAGGGCCGCGACGTGCTCTGGGACGAGAAGCGGGTCGAGGGCTACTCGAAGTTCCAGAACAAGGTCTGGCAGGCCCTCCGCTACGGGTTCATGCACATCGAGGGCTACGACCCGGATGCCCCCATGGAGTTCGGCCCCTACGAGCGGTGGTGTCGTGCCCGCACTGCCGCCGCGGTGGCCCGGGTGCGGGCGGCGCTCGACGACTACCGCTTCAACGAGGCGGCGAGCGAGATCTACGCGTTCGTGTGGGGCGAGTACTGCGACTGGTACCTCGAGCTGTCGAAGACCACGATCTACGACAAGGAGGCCAGCGCGGCGCGGCTCAACGGCGTCAAGCACGTGCTCTTCGACACGATGGGCGTCATCGTTCGCCTGTTCCACCCCATGATGCCGTTCCTCTCCGAGGAGATCTGGCAGGCGCTGCCCCAGACCGAGGGGTTCGTGGCTACCGCGCCCTACCCCCGTTCCTCGGACTTCGAGGCGGACGACGCGATCCTCGATCAGATCGGCGAGCTGCAGGAGACGGTCACCGAGATCCGCCGCATCCGAGGGGAGATGGAGATCGCGCTCAAGACGCCGCTGAAGCTCTACGTGGCAGATCCGGGACTCGCGGAGCGGCTCGCCTCGCACGCTCGGGCCCTGCACGACATGGGGCGCGTCGAGGTCGTCGCCACCGACGAGGCGCCGCGGGCCTCCGCTACCGCGGTGGTGCGCGGTCACACCCTGGTGGTCCCGCTCGAGGGTGTGGTGGACATCTCGGCCGAGGTCGCCCGGCTCGACAAGGTCCTCGCGAAGTCCGAGAAAGACGTGGCGCAGCTTCAGAAGCGGCTCTCGAACAAGGGCTTCGTCGACCGGGCTCCCGACGAGGTCGTGCAGGAGGTGCGCGACAAGCTGGCGGCGGCCGAGAAGCGCCTCCACACGCTGCGCGCGAGCCGGGACCGGCTCGCGGAGGCGCTGTCGTGATCGACCGCACCTTCATTGCTCGGGCGATCGACGAGGATCTGGGTCACGGCGATCTCACGACCGACGCGACGATCCCGCCGGGTCGACAGGGCATCGGCGACCTCCTCGCCAAGTCCGACCTCGTGGTGTGCGGCGTCCCCGTGGTTCGGGCCGTGTTCGACGAGGTCGGGGACCGACTCGGGGGCCAGGTGACGGTCACCGCTCGCTGCGACGAGGGCGAGTCGGTGAGCGCGGGCACCGTGATCGCCGAGGTCGAGGGTGACCTGCGCTGCATCGTCGTCGGAGAGCGGGTGGCGCTGAACCTCGTCATGAAGCTCTGCGGCATCGCCTCGAACACGCAGCGCTACGTGGAGGCGGCGGGTCCCGACGGTCCGGTGGTCGTCGACACCCGCAAGACCACGCCCGGATTGCGCCTCCTCGAGAAGTACGCAGTGCGCTGCGGGGGCGGGCGCAACCATCGACACGCGCTGTTCGACGGCGTGATGGTCAAGGACAACCACGTCACCGCGGTCGGGTCCCTGACCGAGGCCGTCGCGCGGGCCAGGGCCGCCGTGCACCACCTCGTCCGCATCGAGGTCGAGGTCGGTTCGCTCGACGAGCTCGAGGAGGCCCTCGCCACCGACGCGGACGTGATCCTCCTCGACAACATGGACGACGCGACGCTCCAGGCCTCGGTGAACCGTGCCCGCGACGTCCGGCCCGTGCTCCTCGAGGCGTCGGGCAACATGACGCCCGAGCGCATCCGAGGGCTTCGCAGCGTCGGGCTCGACTTCGTCTCGGCCGGTGGACTCATCCACCAGGCGACGTGGGCCGATCTGTCGCTGAAGCTGCGTCGGTGACGCCGCTGGATGCCGATCGGCTCGCCGCCGCCCTCCCGGCGAGCGTCGAGGTGCACCCCGCCCTCGACTCGACGCAGGCCCGGGCCAAGGCGCTGGCCCTCGAGGGCGCGGCCCACGGCACTGCAGTGTTCGCGGAGTCCCAGCCGGCGGGGCGGGGACGGCTCGGTCGGGTTTGGGAGGGGGGCTCGGGCACGGCGGTGCTCGTGACGGTGGTGGTGCGGCCAGCCGTTCCGGCTTCGCGAGCGCCCCTGCTGTGCCTCGGGGCAGCGGTGGCCGTCGCCGAGGCGATCGGGCCGGGCTACGGCATCAAGTGGCCCAACGACGTGCTCGCTCCGGACGGCCGAAAGGTGGCGGGCATCCTCGCCGAGGGTGACCCAGGACCCGATGGCTCCCTGCGCTTCGCGCTTCTCGGCGTCGGCCTCAACGTCCACGCCGCACCGCCCCTCGCCACCGCCACGTTCCTCGAGGACGTCGATGGCCGACCGAGGGATCGCACGGCGCTCGCCGCGGCGCTGGTCAGCGGCGTGGTGCGCTGGACCGACCAGCTCGTGGCCGACTCCAGTATGGTACTCGCGGCGTGGCGGCGTCACCAGGTGACGCTCGGCCGTCGGGTGCGCATCGGAGGGATCGAGGGTGAGGCCGTCGACATCGAGCCCACCGGAGGCCTCCGGATCCGCGACGACCGCGGGGTCGAGCAGGTGATCACCACCGGCGACGTGGAGATGGTCGGAAGAGCCTGATCTCGAGGCGGTCACTCCTCGAGGAGATCGACGAGTCCCGTGAGGGCGCGGTCGTGAGGTCCCGCACCAGCGGCTGGCCTGGTGACACCGAGCTCTGCGGCGAGAGCCGTGGCGCGGATCCCACCGGCGACGGGGACGAACGGGCAGAGCCGCATGTGCGCGGCGCCGCTCGGGCCCGTCGCGGTCTTCGTCGCTTCGCTGGTGCCGATGGCGCAGCTGGCGCTCAGAACTGATCGGCGCGGACGTACTTCTCCTC
>CAZZLC010000002.1:145329-248968 GCA_964655065.1 uncultured Enterobacteriaceae bacterium
GTGCCGATGGCGCAGCTGGCGCTCAGAACTGATCGGCGCGGACGTACTTCTCCTCGAGCGTGTCGGCCACGGCCGCGATCCGCGCGAGCAGAAAGTCGAAGTCCTCGAGCACCAGGTTCTCGAGCAGCACGTTGTAGATCACGAGGTACACGTCCCCGGACAGTGCGACGGTGGACAGGGGCAGCCGGGCGTTGTCGTGCAGCAGGACGTGCGGTTCGACCTGCCCCTTGCGGGCGAACGGGCTCTTGAACTCGAGCATCTCCCGGTCTGCGGCGTGGAAGCGTCGCACCAGGATGCGCTGCTTGCGGTTGTCGTCGTAGGACCAGACCATGCTCATCATGTCGGGCTGGTCGTCGTGCAGGCGGTACTTGGCCCGCATGTGCGTCCGGATTTCGTCCCAGGTCATGTTCCTCTCTCGGGGCAGGCGGGATCTCGATCCTGGGTACCCCGGCGATCCTCGGGATGGGTCAGGATCGCCGCGCCTCGTGACACCAAGCTGGTTCGGGCACCCCCGCCGTCTCCACCGGGCCGGTGAACCCGCGGTGATGCAGGTAGAACGTGAGTCCCGCCGGGGCGTCCTCGGGGGTGGATCCGCCGCCGTACAGCCGGTCGCCGAGGATCGGGATGCCCAAGAAGGCAGCGTGCAGCCGGATCTGGTGGGTGACCCCCGTGGTGATCACGGCCTCGACGAGTCGCCCCGCGACCCGGCGAAAGCGCGTGTGCGCCGGGTACCACCGCCCACGGTGCGGCGTCGTCGGCGAGCGTTGCACGACCATGCGCCGCTTGTGACGACGATCGTGGGCGAGCGGACGGTCACACTGGTTCGTCTCCCACCGAGGCTCTCGGGCCGCCCACAGCCAGTAGCGCTTCTCGAGCCGGTGAGACGCGAAGTGCCGCCGCAGCTCACCGAGCTGATCGACGTCGGCTGCGACGGCCACCGCACCGGAGGTGGAGATGTCGAGGCGGTGGGCGAGTCCGCCGGCGAAGCCGTCTGGCCAGGGCACCTCGACGCGCCACGGCTCGGCGAGGAGGAGGCGCGCGAGCACGCAGTCCCCATCGGGAGCCGCGTGCGGGGGGAACACGGGAATGCCCGCAGGCTTGTGCCAGGTCTGGACCACCATGGGCAAGTTAGAAGTTGAACAGGTTCTCGCCTCACGATCAAGGAGCACCTACGTGGCCGACAACGACGATCAGCGCCAGAATGAAGGTCCCAAGGGGCCGTTCAGTGGCTTCCGCATCGAGATCGATCCCGAGAGGGTCGAGGAGACGCTGAAGACGGTCCAGGAGCGGATCCGGGAGTCCATCGAGGCTGGCCGCTACACCAAGGTGCGGCTGTCCTACCGGGGGCGCCCGCTGGGGCCAGACATCCCCCTGCCCGTCTTTCTCGCCGCGGAAGGCGTGACGTTCTGGCTGCTCTCACCGCTCGCCGCGTTGCTCGCCAACCTCGGGGCGCGGGCCATTCTCGACGTCGAGTTCGTGCACGAAGCCGACGAGCTCGTGCAGCAAGGTCAGGAGGCCTATCTCGAGGGCGAGCTCCAGGTCGCCGAGGAGAAGTACCGGCAAGCGCTCGACCGGCGCCCCGACGACCCCTCCGCGCTGTTCGCGTTGGCCACGCTGCTCCGGGTCTCCGACCGCTCCGACGAGGCGCTCGTGCTGTTGCGCAAGGCGGCGATGGGGCCCGAGGGACATCCCGACGTCAAGCGCGCCGCCGAGGCCATCGAGCGCATGAACACGAAGGGCAAGTCGCTCTGAGCCACCCCCGGGAGTCGGGGAACCGCCCACGCTTCAGTCGCTGCGCTCGCCGAACCAGCTCACGAGAACGAGCCAACGACCGTCGGCACGCCTCGCGCAGCACTGGAGCTCGAGGCGCCCCGGATCGCCTTCGAGCACGACGACCTCACGCTTCTTCCGGCGCTCGGTGCCCAGCTGTGCGAAGCCTCGGGCCAGCGCTTCGGCGCGAAGCGCCGCCCAGGCCGTCCTCGCCTCCATCTCCGACTCGTGGACCTCGTCGACTGCGACGTGTCCGCCCTCGGTCCGGGTCACCCGGCCGACCTCCCCCCGAAGCGCGACGGGGAAATCGTCAGGGACGTCGTCGAGTACCTCGAGACCGAACAGCGACGCACAGGACAGCATCGCGAGCGCGACCCTGGTCATCCCTCGGCCACTGCCGCAGCGGGGGGCTCTGCGGTCTCGGCATCGCCGAGCACCCGTGCCACGAAGGCTCGAACGAGCGACATCTGCGGCTCGCCGGCCCACTCGCCGGCGATGTTCAGGCCGCAGGAGAAGCCGAGCGTGACCACCATCGCCAGCGACACCCACAACCCGGTCAGCGGCATGGCGAGCGTCCAGCTGACCATGCCGTGGATGGTGCCCGCGAGGAAGATGAACACCTGGGCTGCGTAGGCGGCGGTGAACAGTCCCCAGAGGTAGGGCTGCGGCCCGAAGTACCCCTGCAGCTTGGTGCCCTCGGGCTCGTCCACGAGCTCCACGCTGATCCACGGCGACCACAGGTGCCGGTCACGATCGGCGATGCGCAGGCTCACGTGGCGCTCGGACACCTGGCCCGCACAGACGTCGTCCGAGCTCGCGAGGACCTCGCGGAACCGTTCCCGAATCTCCTGCCGGGAGAGGGACGATCGGGTTTCGTACCGAGGACGGGGTCGCATGTTCGAGAGTATCCGGCGACCGCGCGTCCGCGTCAACTCGGCTCCGCTACCGCCGCGAGGTACGCCTGCGGCGGAGCACCACTGCGATCCCCGCGAGGGCCAGCCAGGAGGTTCCGACCCCGTCGAGCGTTCCGCAGCCGCCGCAGCGCGAAGAGCCGGTCGCCGGAGGCGTCCCCGAGATGACGGGACCGTCGGGCGCCCCGGTGTCTTCTCCGGGGGGCTCGACCACGACGGGCGGGTCCTCGTCGACGTTGATCTCCAGCATGACCGCCGAGTAGGCCGGAATGGTCACGACTCCCTCGAAGTCGCCCGCGGGGTGCTCGACCACGCGGGGACCGGTGAGGCTGCCGAAGTGCTCGACCCGGAGCCGGCCGGGCTCGAGCCCATCGACCGTGATCTGCAGATCGAAGTCGAGCGACTTGTTCACGAGGACGAGCGCGGTCGTCTCGGCGTCGACGAGGGACGCGTAGGCGCCGAGGTGCGCGAGGTCGCTGACCGTGACCGGCAGGCTCGAGGCCCCGAACTCGACCCCGCCCCCGCGGTAGAGCTCGAAGGCCGCCGCGCCGTAGCTCCGCGGAGGAGGCCCGGGCCACATGAAGGCGTAGTCGACCTCGTAGCGACCAAAGATGCCGAGGGCATCCGCCGCCGCGAGGCCACCGCTGATCCCTCCGAGGTCACCGAAGCCCCACTCGGACAGCGAGAGCTTGGTGCCTGGGTAGTGCTCGTCGATGAGCCCGCGCAGCCGCGGGATGAGGTGAACCCGGTCGGGAAGCGGCTGGTCGGTGACGGGCGGGCTGTCGCCGACGTAGCTCTCGTCGATGTGGTCGGGGTCCCACAGCGAGCGCGTGGACCGCAGCCGCCACGCGTCGATGGCCGGGCTGGACTGGTTCTTCCAGTCCTTCGCGATGAGGTTCTCGGGGTAGTAGTGCATGTCGAGCACGTCGAGGGTGCGTCGACCGGAGGCGGCGTCGGCCTTCGCGACCTCGGAGAGGAACCAAGGCAAGAAGTCGCCCTTGGTGGCGAAGTCGTCGGGGTCGCCGCTGTTCCAGTAGAAGAACCAGCAGCAGCCCACCGGACCCGACACGGGCACGTTCGGAAACTCGTCCTTCACGACGTTGGCGTAGTCGAGGAAGCGCTGCAGCTGCTCGTCGTAGGTGGCCGGGTCCGGGTGCACCGCCCGGTGCGTGATGTGGGCGATGTCGGTCTCGTTGCCGATGGCGAACATGGAGGGTGTGAAGAGCATCCCATCCAGCCACTCGCGGGCGTCTTCGGGGGTCCACGGGATGCACGAGTCGGTCGGGTCGGCGGTGATCGGGTTTCCGTCCAGGTCGTAGCCGTTACCCGCGTCCTCGTTGATCGGGGCGACCTCCTCCTGCGGTCCGTACTTGTCGACACTGTAGAGCCAGCGCTGCGTGCCGTCGGCGACCCAGTCGAGGTTCGGAACCGTGACCACGGTGGGCACCGGCTCGACGCGGCGGTGCCACACGAGCAGATCGGGGAACACCGAGACGTTCAGGTAGAAGTAGTCCTCTCCCACGTTGGTCGTGAAGAGGAACGGGTTGTAGAGCGCCCGAGCGTTCCCGCCCCAGCGAATCGCGCCGTAGCCGTACCGAGCGAGCTCTTCGGGCGAGGGCGGCTGGTTGGGGAAGTTGGCCCCGTAGACCTCGTCGGGGATGACGTGCGAGACCACGTCCTCGACGGAGATGGACGTGGCGATCACCGTGCGCTCGAACGTGCCGGTGGCGGTCTCGACCTCGAGGACGCCCTCCTCGAGCGGGGCCTCCAGGGTGAGATAGGTCCGGTTGGGGCCGGTCGCGATGTCGACCGACGCGATGGCGAGCTCGTTGCCATCGAGCCTGACCGTGACGGCGTCGGGATCGCCGGGTCCATAGAGCACGATGCGGTTGGGGGGAAGCGGCTCTGCGCCCCGGTACTCGATGACGTTCGGGTCGTCTTCGAGCAGCTGAACGTCGTCGATGAACAGGGTGGCGCCGGACTCGCTCGAGTCGTACCAGGCCATCCGGTACCAGTTGACGGCCTCGAGCTCGTCGAGCGGGATCACGTACTCCTGCCACTCGTTGGTGACGGGGATCGGCTGCTCGTACTGGTCGTCGGTGGTGCTGTAGAGGCGAAGCCCGATGCCCGGGGCCTGGCCCTTGATGAAGAACCGCAGTGCGCTCGCGTTGCCGAATCCGGCTCCCCGCTCGAAGGAGACGCCGCCATCGCGCTGCAGGCTGGCCCGGATGGACTTCGTCCCGGTGTGGGCGTCTCCCTCGGCCGCGTAGTCCACCACACCGCCGGCGACGGACCAGGAGGCGTCGACCCAGCCCTGCGCGAGCTCCTCGCCATAGACGAGCTCGTCCTGACCGAAAGCCAAACTCATCGCAGCAAGGAGCGCTGTCGTCATTTACTGCCCTCGGGAAGCACGTTTTCGTGGCCCTCTCGCAATAGCGGGAGGGTGTCGAGCAATCGATACGGCAGGTAACGTTCGGACGAGTAGGCTCGCGCGAGTCCGAGCGTCTGCATCGCGAGAGTGAAGCCCTTCAGCCGATGGTTGTGCCGGATCGCCCCCTCGGCATCCACCCCCACGCTCTCGACCGCGTTGAACGGGGTGAGCAGCCCGTTGTCCTTGAGCGTGGTGAACATGGGAATGGCGGTGTCGGGGAACACGACGGAGGTCGTCGCCGGATAGTGGGGGGCGAAGAACGGGTAGCCTGCCTCGGTGCTTCCGTCGGCCACGAGCTCGTTGCGGCCCCCGACCCCGAACACCCCCACGGGCTCCTGGAAGTCTTCGAGCCGCCAGGGCTCGGGCACCTCGACGAGGGAGAACCCGAACAGGCCGAGGTCGCCGGCGGGCGTGTCGCGGCTGTAGGTCTGGTGCTGCCAGTGGGCGCTCGACCGCCAGGCGAACCAGTCGTTGCCGACCCAGTCGGTGCCTTCCATGGGGAAGAGGAGCGAGGCGAGCTCGTTGTCCCAGCCCGAGCCCTCCCAGGTCGGCTCCTCGCCGTCGAACTCCATCGCGGCGAACTCGCCGGTGGCGCCGTGGTGCGCGATCTGGACCAGCGCGGACTTGGAGCCGAACACGCCGTACCGGAAGTCGAGCGCGACCCCGCGGTCGTCGTAGCCGGCGAGGATGGGGCGACTGTCGTTGGGTGCGGTCAGCTCGGCCCAGTCGATGGTCTCGAGCAGCACCTGCAGGTCGGTGGTTCGCAGCTCGAAGTGCTGCGCAGCCAGGATCGCGGCGTCGAGCGCCACGACCGTGGACAGCGACCCCCAGATGCTCCCTGCGATGAGTCCGGTGCCGTCGGTCCGCTCGGGCAGGAGACCCGCCGTGGGGTCGCGGGGCAGCGCGAGCAGGGCGTCGCGAGCCGCGGTCACGATCTGCAGCGCCTCGTCCTCGGGGACGATGCCGAGATCGGCGCCCACGGCGGACGCGAGCGCGTAGAGGCCGGTGACGTCCGGACCGTAGACGGCATCGGCTTCGTCGGGGGTGCAGCGCACGCGGGCGAGCCCGACGTCCGCATCCCAGCAGCGCGAGAGCTGGGCGTGCGAGAAGACGTAGGCCTCCTCCAGGACGTCGGCGTACGGGCGGCGCTCCTGGAAGAGGAGCTTGATCTCGCGGAGCTCCGCGAACCCCGACGCCAGATCGATGCCCAGCACGCTGACCCGGTTCGAAGGCTCGGTATCGACGTTGAACAGCACCTCGGTCGTCCGGCGCCGTATCGGCTTCGTCTCGGCCCAGACGATCGAGCCGTCCGCGGCGTCGAGGTGCGCGGTGAGGTCGCCCGACCCGGTGAGTCGCACCGAGATCCCGACGAGATCCGGCTGAATCGCCGACTCGATGGTGGGGCCCAGCAGCTGGTCGAGGGTGATCCCCGTTCCGAGCTGGGCAGGCGAGACGGGCAGCAAGTACCGGAGCCCACCTGGTTCCGCGCCGTCGTTGAGGATCGGGACGTCACCGTCGAGGTTGACGTCGCCGACGAAGGCCCGAGTCGTGTCCATCCGCGAGCGGCCGAGGTCCTGGCCCTCGGGACCCTGAACGCGGAAGTCGTCGACGAGCGCGGCGTGCGTGTGCTCGATGACCTCGCGGGTCTCGACGCCGCCGCGGCAGGAGAGGAGGACGTACAGCGCAATCATTGCACCACCGAGAGCGCACCGACGCCGGTGCCGTGGATGGAGGAGATTGGACGGAAGGACCGAATCCCGGTCCACTCGGGGATGAAGCCCACGCGGAACAGCACCGTGGTCTGGCTCCAGAAGTTGCCCGTGGTCTCGTTCTGGGCGTCCAGACCGATCTTCCAGCCGTCGTCGGTCAGGGCGAAGCGCATGCCCGCGCCGAGCGAGAAGGCCTGGAAGGTGCCGGGCTGGAAGTACGGGGAGGCCACGCCGGTCATGTTCTGGATGCCGAGCGCGGCCGTCGCGTGCAGCTGGGTGCCGCTGTAGTTGGGCTCCCACTGCACCGAGCCCCGCACCAGGCCGACGGCGTAGGTCTCCGGGCTGAACACCCCCGCGCTCCCGACCACGAAGCGGTCGATCTGCCGCTGGTGGGACAACCAGGTGAAGTTGGCGCCGATCCGCACCTTGATGGCGTCCGAGCCGAAGGCCTGGCCGGCCCACGCCGAGACCTCCTGTCGCGGCACGGCCTCCATCTCGAGCGCCTCGACCGCGCCGATGGTGAAGCGCGCGCCGGCGTCGGTGAGCTTCGGATTGGCGAGCGAGACGAAGCCGCCGCCCCAGGTGCTCGACGCCTGCCCGAACGCCTGTCCGTCGGCGGCGTCGAAGCTGCCCGCCCACGACAGGAGGCTGTCGGTGACGGGCACCCGCCCGGTGTCGAGTCCCAGCGTGATGTACGGGCCGGACTGGATGGTCACTCGACCGAGCCAGGTGAGGTAGTTGCCGACGTCGAACCCGAGCGGGCTGGTGCCGACCTTGGCCTCGATGCCCACCCGGCTCCGGGCCGGCGTGGCGAGCCCGATCGCGGCCGACACGCCGAGGTTGTTCTCGACACCGTTGTCGACGCCGACGGACAGTACGTCGGCCTGGGCGCGGAGCGGTCCGAGGAAGAACTCGCTGACCGCCGCCCCGAAGATGACGCTGTTGAGTTGGTTCTCGCCCGACTCACCCGTCCGGCCGAAGAACCCGCCTCCGAGGTCACCGTACGGGAAGTGGTTGGCGGAGAGATCCTCCTCGAGCGTCTCCACCTCGGCGAGCGAGACGCGACCGGAGAGGCCGTCGTCGGCGACGGGCGGGACGTCTTCGGGCACGGTGCCGTCGGGCAGGGGCATCACGGGCAGGGCCTCGAGCTGCACCTTCCGCCGGGGATTGGCGGGGTCCGCGTTCTCCTGGACCGTTCCGCTTCGCACCGACGCGAGCGTCTTCACGCCCTTGTTCCACCGCCCCAGGCGGCCCTGGACGCTGGCCAGCGCGATGCCGATGCGCGGGTCGGGGACGCGCTCGTAGCTCTGCTTGAGGAACCGTCCCGCGCCCCGCAGGTTGCCGAGCGTCTCCATCGCGGTGGCCTTGCCGATGATGGACGGAACGTGGTCGGGATCGATCTCGAGCGAGCGGCCGTAGACCTCGTTCGCGTCGACCGCGAGGTTGAGCTCGAGGTACCCGCCGCCGAGGAGCGCCCAGTGGTCCGGATAGTCGGACAAGGACTCGCGGAGGTCCTCGAGCTCCTGCTCGCCCTGGCGACGGCGCCCGCGCTTGGCGAGGTCCGTCGCGTGCTGAACCCGCGAGGCGAACATGGCGTTCTCGAGGGCGGTGCGCGCGGCCTCCCCGCCGCCGGCGTCGAGCGCGGCCTCCATGAGGGCCACCACCTCGTCCATGCGGCCGAGCTGAAGCCCCGCGTCCATGGCGACGGCGAGCGCGCGTCCGTGGGTGGGGTCGTTCATGAGCGCGCGCTCGGCGCGCTTCATCGCGACGCCGGGCTGACCCTGCACGAGCATGAGCGAGCCCATGGCCGCGTCGACGTGCGGGGAATCGGGGTAGCGGCTGGACACCTCGTCGAGGATCCTGCGCGCTCGCTTGAAATCACCCTCGATGCCGAGCCGATCGACTTCCTCGAGGGCCTGCTGGATCTCCATCGAGTCCTGGATCTCGAAGACCTCGGCGCCAACGTCGCGCCGGCCGAGCTCGTCGAGCGAGGTGCGCGCGCTGTCCAGCCGGCCGAGCTGCTGAAGGGCGTTCACCCGCCCGATCGAGGCTTCCTTCAGCCCCGAGTCGAGGTCGAGGGCGGCCTCGAAGAAGGCGAGCGCGACGCTCGGCTGGCGGTGCTCGAGGTACAGGCCGCCGATCGACACGAGCGTCCACTTGCCGGGGTGCAGCTGAAGGGCCTTGCGGTAGGCCTCGAAGGCCTCCTCCTCGCGGCCCAGGTCGTGCCACAGCGCGTCGCCCTTGGCTCGCAGCGCGTCCGCCTTGATGCGGTCGCGCTGGATGATGGCGGCGTCGTCCTCGATGTCGTCGAGCTCGCCCAGGATGACGAGCGCCTCGTCGGCCTTGCCGAGCTGGATCTGGGCGGTCGCCTCTGCCATGGTCAGCCAGGGGTCCTCGGGCCGGAACCCGCGAGCGCGCTGGTAGACCGCGAGAGCGTCGGCCGGCTTGTCGAAGCGCAGGAGCATGTCCCCGAGCGCGTGGAGGACCCGGGGGTTGTCCGGATAGCGGACGAGGAGCTCCTGGAACGCGGAGCGAACGTCGGTCGCGAGGCCGCTGGTCAGCGCCTCCTCGATGTCGGACAGGGCAATGGCCACCGACACGTCCTGCCGGAGCTCCCGAGCGGCCGGGGAGCGCAGGTCGGTCCGGTCGAGCAGGTCCTGCGCGGCCCTCGTGTCTCCGGCCGCGAGCATGATGCCGACGGCGCTACGCAGGGCGTCGATATCGACCGAATCGAGCTCGAGGGCGTGCAGGTAGACCGCGCGGCCCACGTCCAAGCGGCCGGCGGCCCACAGGACCCCGCCGAGACCCTTGTAGTAGCTCTGCTGTTCGGGGAGAAGCGCGATGGCAGCACGGTAGTGGAAGGTCGCCTGCTCGAAGAGGTCCTTCTCCTTCGCGTTCTCGGCCATGAGCGTGTGCATGCCCGCGACCCCGCCGACCTTGTACCAGAAGTCCCAGGGCCCCGCGCGGCGAAGGCCCTCGCGGTGCGAAGCCAGGAGGATCTCCGGCTGGCCGCTCGCGATGGCTGCCCGGTCGAAGACCGCCTGCAGCTGGTGGGCGCGGGGACGAGCCTCCATGGCCGGCTTCAACACCTGTAGCGCCTCCTTGGACCGCCCTTGCGCGAGCAGCAGCTCGGCGCGCTGCCGCACCACCTCGGGGTGGTCGGGTGCGAGACGGAAGGCGCGCTCGATCTCTTCGATGCGTTCGTCGACGGGCTCCGTGGCGTCCATCAAGAGCGTGACCGCATAGAAGAGCTGGGACGAGCCCTCGTCTGTCCCTGCAGCCTGCTTCGCCGCCGGCCGATCGTTGGCCTCGAGTAGCGCCGAGACCCAGGCCCGACGGATGCGAGTCGAGCTCGGCTGGGCCTTCGAGAGCTTGGCATACAGAGCCCCGGCGGCGCCGGACGCCCCCTGGCGCAGGCGGGCTTCGGCGACGGCCTCCCAGGCGGCGATCTCGGCTGCATCACTGTCGAAGCGCTCGAGCATCGCCTCGGCGGCGTCGACGTAGCCGCCGTCGACCAACACACGGATCCTCGCCTCGAGCGACCCATCGGAGATGGCCTTGGCGAGGGGGTCCTGCTTGGGGAGGTCCAGCGCCTTGACGACTTCCTTGGCCTGGTCGAGTCGATTGAGCGCCACGAGGCTCAGCAGCAGGCCGCGGGTCGCCACCCCACCGTCGATGCTGGCGAAGATGGGCTCCGCCTGGTCTGCGCGGTCGCTCGCGAGGAGGCCCTGCGCCGTCGCCAGGCGGACGTCGTCGCGATCGGGGTTGCGTGCCATCAGCGCCTGGAGCTTCTTGACGGCGTCGGGGCGCGTGCCGGCATCGGCGAGACGCGCCTGCAGCGAGCGAAGGGCGAGGAGGAGCTTGCCTTCGTCAGACCGATTTGCTCCCCGGGAGCGCAGGGTGTCGTAGAGGTCGCGCCACCCCGGGCGCACCGTCTCGGTGACCACGAGGCCGTAGAGCTCGTCGAGAGCCTGTTCGCCGACGACCGGGTCGTCGACGAGGCGATGCAGGGCCACCGCGTACTCGTCGCGCGCCGGCTCGGCCTGCTTGTCGAGGCTACGGGCGAACGCGAGCTTGGACCAGGGGTCGTCGTAGTCGATGGGAATCTCGGCGCCGATGGCGGTGCCGAAGCAGACGAGGAGCCAGGTGAACAGGGTCATTGTGTTCCCTCGAAGCGGCCGATCGGCGTGGGGCCGCGGCCGGTCTTGTCACTCCAGAGCGCCAGACCGAACCACACCCAGTTGTGGGCATAGTAGTCGTCGGCGCTTCCCCAGCCACTGGCGGTCCTCACGGGGCGAATAACGTCGTTGTAGAGCATCTCGGCGTCGGACGGGAAGGTGACGCCCCACGCCGGGAGGAGCGCCCCGTAGAGCCCGAGGTAGGTGTGGTCGCGACCGGCCGAGCCGTCGGGCTCGATGACAGCGGGGATTCCGCCCTTGCGGTGGTACCGCTCCCGCAGCGACTGGTACCCCTGAAGCAGCTTCTTGGCGCGAGGCTCGTCGTACCAGCGCGCTTCGGCGGCGAACGTCCAGGGGATGCGCATGGCCTCGAAGCCGAAGCCGAGCTGCTCGGGCTCGCCGTCGGGAGCGGGCACGATGGCGCCGGTCTTCGCGTCCATCCACACCCAGTCGGGCTGCAGCCCGAGGTCGTTGGTGACGGCCTCGAACATCCAGTAGGTGTCGTCGACGAAGCCCGTCCAGTCGTGCTTGGGGTCGACCTTGGCGAAAACCCGGTAAGCGAACGGCAGGCTGTAGGAGGGGTTCAGCCGGAGAACCGGCTTGCCGGCAGCCCAGGGCCCGGGCAGCAGCACGCGGCGTCCGGCCACCTCGGCGGTCTCCGTCTCCCAGACCTTCTCCAAGATGGCCAGCGCCTGCGTGCGCATCTCGGGCTCTCTCCACCGCTCCGCCCCGAGGATCAGCGAGTAGGCGACGAAGAGGTCGGCGTCGGTGGCGGGGTTCGGGTCGAGGATCCCCCAGCTGCCGTCGGGCTTCTTGCCCCACTTCCAGGACGGAAGTGCGTTCGGGTCTCCACCCTGCAGGTTGTTCTTCATCCACTCGCGGACCTTGTCGAAGCTCGCGCGGTTGTTGGACCACACCGCGCGCGTCATCGCGTACGACTGACCCTCGCTGGTGGTGATGTTCCCACCCGCCGGGTCGACGACCCGCCCATCCTCCTGGATGAACCGGTCGATGTAGTCGCTGAATGCTCGACGGAGCTCGGAGCGACCGGGCGGGGAGGTCGCCTTGGCGCAGAGAGACCCTCCGCAACCCACGAGGATTGCGGTGACGAGGAGGAACCTTTGCACGACTACACCTCGCCGCCGCGTGCGAGCGCCCAACGTTGTACGGCCAGGGCGAAGATCATCGCGCCGACGACGGCGATGATGCCCCAGGTGGCCCAGTTTCGCTGGATGATCAGCTGGGCTTGCGTGAGCACGGGCACCGTCCCGACCTGCCGGGGGGTCTGGGTGTTGCTGGTCTGGACCCGCCCCGATGCCGTGAACACCGCGAGGTTGCGGTTGAGCTTGGAGAGCGTGCGACCCTCCCACAGGCTGTCGACCAGCTCGAGGAGACCGCGGTCGTCGTCACCCCGGAGCACCATGACCGCCCGGTCCCGCAGGCCCTCGCGAAGGCGCTGCTCGATGTAGTTGACTCCGGAGTAGCCCCGAGTGCCGGGACTCGGCTTCGAGACGTCGCCGGGGGGAGAGAGCACGTCGTCGGTCACGAGCTGGTTGAACCACTTGTTGGGGGTCGAGCCGACCAGCAGCACCTGGTGCGCCATCACCGTGGAGCGAGCCGCCTGGCTGGCGGAGAGTGCGACCAGATCTGGCTCGTCGGCCACCGACCACGCGCCCAGCCTCGCGGAGAGCGCGAACATGGCCGAGATCTCGTCGCCGCTCGGGTTGTCGGGGAGCACGATCTCGACGGGGCCTTCCTCGAGGTTGAACGGCCAGCCCCGGTAGCTGAGCCTCGCCAGGTCGGGCATCTGCGCGTAGTTGTCGCGCGGGATGCTGACCTCGCTCGAGGCGTAGAGAGTGGCCCAGTGCGTCTCGTCCGTGCGGACCTCGCAGCTCTCGTAGCCGTTCGGGAAGAGGTGGAAGGCCACGTCGAGGAACGCGTGAGGCGACATCATCTCGGCGGGCAGCCGAACGCGCAGGTAGGTCTGGGGCTCGCCGTTCGCGCGGTCCAGCGGGACCGAGCGCAGGGTGACGCCGTTGAGCCGGACCTCCATGGTGGACAGACTCGTGTCGAGCCCGGCCGAGTACCCGTACTCGAGCCAGGCCACCCCGCCGGAGGGCTTCACGACCGCGTCGCCCGCGAGCTGGAGGGGGACGCGGAACTGAGGCGCGTAGTAGCCGCGGACCGTCTGGTCCTCCATGCCGAGGTCGGCGAGGGTGGCGCGCTTCTCCTCGAGGGGACGAGGCACCTGGCGGCTCTTGGGCGGCCGCGTGTCGGGCACGCGGTCGATGAGTGCGGTCGGGCCTGCGAAGGTCTGGTAGCGCGGGTTGGCCGAGATGGCCTGGGCGGCCGTGATCACGTCCTTGCCCGTCCAGCCGGTGACGACGAGGACGGCGAGCGAGGGATTGTGGGGATTCGGAACGATCCCGACGAGGCCCTTGACCTTGCCGACCTCGGTGAGATCGACGAGCTGGCCGATCAGTGGCTGCTCCTCGGGCGTCCCCACGAGGAGCGCGTGCGTCTCGGCGAGCGCGAGATCGGTCACCGCGGGCCGCATCTCGACGCCACGGTAGTCGGCCATCCGACCGAAGCCGAAGCCGAGGTTTGCTGCAGCGGTCATCGTGTCGTCGGACGGCTGCTCCCCGACCACCCAGGTGAGGTCGACGGCACCGAAGCCCTGCTCGTCGAGGAACGGGTAGGGGTAGTCGAGCAGCTCACCCTGAATCGGGTTCTCCACGGCGTCGAACACGATCTTGGAATACCGGTTGACCCGCGTCCACAGCGCCATGTCGTAGGGGTCCTGGCACTTGTCGGTCTTGCGGTGGGTCCCGGCGAAGGTCAGCTCGTTGTACTCCTTGAGGCTGCCGCGGGGCAGGTCCACCTTGAGCACGCCCTCGGTCACGTTCTCGGAGTTGAGGGGGACCGACGCGAGGTGCACGCCGTTGAGGAGGACCGTGAGGTTGCTCTGGTCGCCGAGCAGCGCCTCGGAGTGCGCGAAGTAGAGGTTGAGCTCCGGGTCGTCGACCAGGGTCCAGGTGCGGGGCACCTTGAAGCCGACGCCGGCGTAGCCCTTGAGGCCGTGAAGCACGAGGTCCTTGTCGACGTAGAGGCCATCGACGAAGGTGACGTCGAACGTCTGTGCATCCTCGACGAGCTCGGCGCCGGTGTCCGCGACGTCAGCGCCCGCGGGAGCCAACGGCTCCTGCGCGCCCGCCAAGGTGGCGAGCAGGGTGAAGAGGGAGGCGATCACGAGGACTCCTGGTCCCGCAGGGCGGTGGCGAGCAGGTGGGATGCATGGTCGAGTCGCTCCTCGACGTCTGCGACGAGGGCCTGGATCGACGCACGATCCTCGCCCTCTCGGTAGGCCTGGCCGGCGTTCTCGAGAATGCCCGAGGCCTCGTCGAGGAGCACGACGACCTCGCGATACTCGGGGTCGTCGCGGCGGTCGAGCTCACCGCCGTAGCGGGTCGACCACAGGCGCTTGCTGAAGTCGAGGCGGAGACGCGGGGCCATCGGGTAGAGCGACCACACGATCTGGTTCTTGAGCTCGGTCAAGCGACGGTGGGCCGCCGCGAGCTCGCCGACCCGCGAGGGGGTCACGCGGTCCTCCTGGACCTGGTCCAGCAGGTTCGAGGCGGGGTCGGCGATGGGCTTCCAGCCAATGGCGATGAGCACGGCAAGGGCTACGAGTGGCACGGCCCACGTTCCGCGGACCACGTTGCGGACCCGATCGAAGGTGGACAGTGCGGTGGTCTCCTCGGCGGGCTTGGCCGGGAGCATCGCACCGCAGCGGGAGCAGCTCGTGAGGACGGCGAGTTGGGACGCGCCGCACTTCCCGCAGGTCTGGGTGTCGGAGAACACCGACAGCGACTGGCCCTTCTGCACGTTGCGGGGATTGCGCTTGAACAGGTGGTTGCCGATGACGCGCACGGGCGACCACACCACGTCGAGGGCCGACAGCAGCGGCGAGTCGTCCTGGAAGCGGTCCCGCGTCCACCGGTCGGCATCGGAGAACATCACCCGAATGATCCGGTTCTTCTGCTCCGGGGTCACGCGGTCGAACTCGAGCCCCGCCACGAGCCTCTCCTCGTCGCCTTCCTCACGCTGGGACCGGACCCAGGCCTCGAGCTCCACGATCTCGTCGTCGAGTGGGTCGCGAAGCCGCAGTGTCACCTTGTCCGGCAGGCGCTGGGCGGTCTCGAGCGCGAGGCGGGCCCCACCCTCGGAGAGGTCGACGAGCGTGGCCGTCTGGCCCTGCCGGTGGACCGCCGAGAGCACGACCGGCATCTGCTTGAGCGAGCGGACGTGCGGAGGCGGGGGAGGCGGCGTGTGCGTGCGTCCGGGAGCGGGCGCGGGCGTGGGCACCGACCGGGTCGCGCTCGCGCGCAGCGGCTGTCCCACCGCGACCTGGGGGGTGAGCTCGACGGTGGACCCCACGGGGATGCGGTCGAACTGCCGCCGCTGGGGCCGCTCGATGGCGACCATGAGGCTCGCGGCGAGGACCACCAGGTTGTAGGTGTTCCAGAGCGCGGCAAGCGCGATGGTGTCCCAGTGGGCGGGCTCGGACGCGATTCGCCAGGGCACCACGACCATGCTCACCACCGTGAGCAGGAACATCACGATCATGGGCCGCGCGCTGCGCCAGTCGAACTCGGTCTTGGTGACCATGTCGCCCTTCGGCGTCACGTTGAACGTCCCGATCTTCGGAGCGATGAGCGCGACCGTCGTGACCCAAGCCGTGTACCAGGCGATCGAGGTCTCGTAGATCTCGGGCCAGAAGCTCATCCGGGTGTTCCGGTTCACCGATGCGGTGCACGCGAAGACCAGGAACAGGTGGGGCAGCGCGTAGATGAGCACCTGGCGCACGTCGGCGTTCAGGGGGTGAAGCCCGAACAGCAGGAACAGCGAGGGCGCGAGGAGGTAGATGATGCGCGGCATCCCGAACAGGAAGTGCGCGGCGGCGTTGAAGTAGTTGAAGCGCTGGGCGAGGGTGAGGCCCGGTCGCACGAGCGGATTGTCCGTCCGCAGGATCTGCGCCATGCCTCGCGCCCAGCGGATGCGCTGCTGGACGTGGAAGCCGAACTTCTCCGTCGCGAGCCCGGCCGCCTGCGGCACGTCGACGAAGCGCGACTCCCAGCCTCGGCCGTGCAGCTTCAGCGCCGTGTGCGCATCCTCGGTGACCGTCTCCTGAGCGATGCCGCCGACCTCGAGCAGGGCGTCGCGGCGGATGACCGCACAGGAGCCGCAGAAGAAGGCCGAGTTCCAGAAGTCGTTGCCCTTCTGGATGCGGTGGTAGAACAGGTGCTGCTCGGGAGGCATCCGACCCTCGCGGAACAGGTTCCGCTCGAAGGGGTCGGGGTTGTAGAAGTGGTGCGGCGTCTGGACGAGCGCGATCTTCGGGTTGTCCACGAAGAAGCCGACCGTCATCTGCAGGAACGTGCGGACGGGCACGTGGTCCGCGTCGAAGATGGCGATGAGGTCGCCGTAGGTGTGCTGCAGCGCGTGGTTGATGTTCCCGGCCTTGGCGCCCTTGTTGTTCGGGCGACGCAGCGCGGTGGCGCCCGTCTCCTCGGCGAGCGCCGCGACGGCGAGGCGCCGCTTCTCGAGATCGGCCGCCTTCTTCGGGTTCTTGTGGGTCTTCGGCGTGTCGTCGAGGATGTAGACCGTCTTGTTCGGGTACTCGATGCCGAGCGCCCCCACGACGGTGCGGCGAAGCACGTCGATGGGCTCGTTGTAGGTCGGGATGAAGATGTCGACCGAGGGAAGCTCCTCGGGGTCCTTCGGGAGCGGGGGCGGCTTGCGGTCGGTCACGATGGCCGTCTGGAAGTAGCCACCGAGCAGGATGACGAAGCCGTAGAGCTCGGCGCCGAACAGCGCGAGCGAGAGGACGCCGTCGGGCGTGAGCTCGATGAACAGCGTCTCGGTTCCCCGCCAGTACAGGTAGCGGCCTGACGCGGCCACCGACAGCAGGAGCGCGGCGATGCGGAGCTTGGGGAAGCGGCGGAGGAGCAGCAGCCCCACGCCCATCAGCCCCAACGAGAGGCCGAGGTGCGCGGCGAGCGGGAGGTGGATGGTGGCGTAGGCCCCGAGGGGGACGACGGCCAGCAGGAGAGCGACGAGTGGCACCCAGCCCCGGGGGCCCCGGCGCCGCGTGGGGGTCTCGCCCTCGCCGGAGTCATCGGTCGGCGGCGTGTCGGCATTCGGTTCGGCAACCATGGGTTTCATCGGTCCTCGACGGCGTGGCCGGGCTTCTTCAGGTCGGCGAGTTGCTTGACTGGGCGAAAGACGTGGGGCGGAATGGCGACGAACACCGTGTTCCAGCCGGCCATGGAGCCGTTCCAGAGCCCCGGGCGCTCGAGCGCGCGGAGCGGCCGCCCTTCGTAGGACTTGGAGGCGAGGATCCAGGCCGTGGGGTCCACGAGCTGGTGGAGGTCGTAGGGCTTCCAATCGGGGTCGCGGAGACTCGCCGCGATGTCGACGGGGTTGAAGTGGGTCGAGCGCTCGAAGATCTCGGCCTGGCCAGGGTCGTCGAGGTCGACCTGCGCGGACTCGACGATCTGGGGGGTGAGCGAGCCATCGGCGCCGCGGACCCAGAACGGTCCGCCACCGGGCTGACCTTCGTTGAGGACCATCCCGCAGACGCGCAGGGGGCGTCGCAGCGCGGCCTCGGCGCGCTCCCGGGGGGAGCCGTCGCCGGGCCGGCTGCCGAAGTGGCGCTCCGCGAAGTCGAGCGCGTCGGTGCCGTCGGCTCCCTCGGCGAGGGCACGCAGGTGGGCGTGGACCTGCTGCTCGAGCTGCAGCAGGCGGCTCACGAGCGTCCGACGCCAACGGAGGACGTCGGCCCGGTGGTCGTCACGGACCACGTTGTCGATGTTCTTGATGACGACGAGGTCGCCCTGCAGGGCCTGCAGGTTGCGGAGCAGGGAGCCGTGTCCGCCTGGACGGAGCAGTGGCGTGCCGTCGCCCTTGCGGAAGACCGCGCCATCGGGGGTGAGGGCGACGGTGTCGGTGGAGGGGTGCTGCACCGACATCGTGAGCTCGACGACCTGACCTTGCTCCGCGAGCGTGGCCCGCACGTTCGCGGTGGCGGCCTCGAAGGCGCTCTCGGTGCCGGTGGGCACCGTGAAGTGCACCCTCACCGGCGAGCCTGCGCTCATCGCCGCGGCTTCGACGACCTGCTCTTCTGCGGCGGTTCGCGAGTCGGCCGCGTAGAGGTGGAACGGCACGAGCCCCTTGGGCAGGCTCGGCAGCCCGAGCTCGTCGAGCCAGTGCTCCAGCACCGTGCCGAGCTCCGCGGCGGCCACGGATTGCCCGACCGCGAGCTGGGCGCGACCTCGAAACGCGTCGAGCGCTCCGACCAGTCCCTTGTCGCCGGCTTCGATGGCCGAGACGAGGTCGGCCTCCGTTCGCAGGCCCTTCTGGTGTGCCTGGACCAGCGCCTTGAACATGCGCGACGCCGCGCCGCTCGCCGGCACGAAGTGCGTCAGTCTCGCGCCGACGTCAGCCGCGAGGGGCTCGTCGACGGGGGGCCGTTCTCGCTCTATGCCGAGGTCGAGTCGGCAGGGGTCGACGAGCTCCGTTCCGAGCTGCGCGTCCCGGGCAATCCCGATCTGCGCGTCGAGCTCGGACAGCTCTACGCCCTCGCGTTGCGCCCACGCGAGGTCTTGCTCCGTCCAGTTGTCCACGTTCGCCATCCAATCGTGCAGACACACTCGAACAGCCGTCAGCCGGAACCGGCTCCGCGTCTCGACGCGGAATCGGAGAGACTACGACATGTCTTGGTGACAACGAAGTGGGCCGCCAACATCCCTACGGCCCGCGCCGCTACATAGTGGGCCCCCCGAGGCCCACCGCATCACGTCGGTTACATGTCGCCGACAATTTCGGCGTATTGCGAGTCTGCTTCTGCATTCGCGGCGATCGGACCCCAGGGTTCGCGACGGGGCCGATCGCGCGACTTGCTGCAGCGGAATGTGGCGCGCGAGGCAATCGTCACCGGGGACTCTGGTAGAACGGTCGGAGTCCGCCGGTGAGGGAACGTGCCCGAGGCTCTCGTCTACGATCGCTTGCTCGTCACCATGTTCGCCCTCGCGGCGGTGACGTTTGCCCTGCTCCAGTTCGTCAGCGCCCCCTATGGTCGCCACGAGCGACGGGGCTGGGGACCTACCGTGCCCGCGCGGCTCGGGTGGGTGCTCATGGAGAGTCCCTCGGGGGTCGGCTTCGCGCTCCTCTTCTGGTGGTCCGGAGGGTTCTCCGCGGGACTGGCGCCCGTGGTGCTGTTCGCGATGTGGCAGGCCCACTACACGAACCGGACCTTCGTCTTTCCCCTGCAGATGCGCACGGCGCGGCCCATGCCGCTCCTCGTGATGCTGCTCGGCTTCGCGTTCAACTGCCTGAACGCGTACCTCAACGCGCGCTGGATCGGGCACTTCGGGGACTACACCGATGCGTGGCTCGCCGACCCGCGTTTCGTGCTCGGCGGGCTCCTGTTCTGGGTGGGGTTGGCGGTGAATCTGCACTCCGACTCGGTGCTCCGGCGAATGCGGAGCCCTGGCGACACTGGCTATCGGATCCCCGACCAGGGACTCCACCGCTACGTGAGTGCCCCGAACTACTTCGGCGAGATCGTCGAGTGGGCGGGCTGGGCGCTCGCGACCTGGTCGCTCGCGGGACTCGGGTTTGCCGTCTACAGCGTGGCCAACCTGCTTCCGAGGGCGCTTCAGCACCACCGATGGTACCGCGAGACCTTCGACGACTACCCGCCCGAGCGACGCGCGCTCGTTCCCTTCGTCCTCTGACGGAAGATCGGCAGTGTCCGACGCGATACGTCGCAGCAACACGGGCGAGGCGTGCATGGTTTGGGTTTGGTTGGCGGCGTGCGGTTGGCTTTTCTCGGAGGAGTCCGAGGACCCCCAGCCTGCCGTGGTGGGGGCATCGCTCGGCAGTCGACCGAAGCCCCCCGACGTGCCCCGTGCGCGACCCTCGAGCGAGAGAGACCTGGCGCAGCTCGACCAGCTCTTTGTCCGCAGCACGGAGCTCGTCCGCGAGGGCGAGCCCGGGGCCTTCGAGGGGGCGACCATCACGTTCGTGCAGGCCAACCTCGAGGAGGCCCACCCCGGCGAGGGCGAGATGCTCACCGTGGTTCCTGCGGTCGAGGGCCTCGAACCCCGCTCGCTCAAGGTCGTCGAGGTCACCGAGGCCGAGCTCTTCGTTCAGATGACCACGTCGACCACCGACGACCCTGCCTGGCTCGCAGCGCCCGCCCCTGCCGGCGACCGGCCCGAGATGCTCGGCCGGGCCACGGTGATTCATCCGGTGGTGCCCGCAGCGCAGCGAGGGGCGATCCCGGCCGATCTGCCGGAGGCCATCGTCGCCGACACGGTGGTGGCCGGGGTCGACGTCACGGGCGACGGCTTCGCCGACATCGTCACGAGCGAGCACTGCTGCGACGACGTCTCGCGAGTGGCCGACGACGCCTGCAGCGGCGGCGCCTGCGTGGCCACCTGGGCTCGCACCGAGGGCGGCTGGCGGGTCTGCGAAGAGGAGTGAGGCGCCCGAAGGGCGGGGGGCCATGGGCCGCCCCGCCCGGGGGTCATCGCCGCTCGCGGCCTCTCGTCCGGGGAAACCGCTCGTCGAGCTCGTCCCACAGGGGCATCGGCGCCAGCTCGTCGTAGTCGGGGAGCCCCACCAGACCGGCTCCCGCTTCCCAGGCGCTCTGCAGGAACGCGAGCAGCGCCTGCTTGGGGTCGTCGGCGGTGCGGACGTCGTCGTACTTCAGGAGGGCGAGGTGCGAGCTCGGGAGCTCCTGCCACCAGGCCGCCGCCGGAGCGAGGGGGCGCTCGGCCAGCCCTTCGGGTTCGGGGGCGGTGTAGCTGTAGAACCCGGGAAAGCGCGTGTTGGGGTCACCCGGCCAGAAGCCGAAGCTCACGACTTCGTGGGAGTACGCCTCGATGTCCGAGCGACGCCCTCCCTGTCCGTGACCGGGCGACCGCCGGCCGGTGAACCGCGTGACCACGAAGTCGAAGCTGTGCCAGAACAGCTGGACGGGCGAGGTGCGCGCGTACGAACGCCCCGAGAACGTCTCGAACACGTCGTGGACGAACCGCATCACGTGCCACCAGCGCTCGACGGCCGAGACGTCGCAGGACCGCACGAGCTCGTCCCGCGAGAACGGGACATCGGAGTGCGGCATGTCGTACGGGGCGGCGAGCAGGTCGACCGGGTGGCCGGCCTTGGCGAGCGCCCCGGTCACGTCGGCGTGGATCTGCGAGATCGAGCGGTTCTGGAGCGGCACGGTGAGCTCGAGTCCCTCGCTCGTGGTGAGCGCCACCTCCAGCGTCCGGACGTCGAGCCGAAGCTCGAGATTCCGAGCCCCCACGGGGATCGTTCCCGTCGTGACGCCCCGGGTCGACACCCGAAGCGTGGCGTGCCACCAGTGGGGCTGCTTGGGGTGCAGCGCGAGCTTCACCTTGCCCAGGATCTGGGTGAACAGGTGGATCGCCGCCTTGGTGGGCTCCCACTCGTCGTAGGGGAGTTCTGGAAGAGACGGATCGAGGCGTGACACGTGAGCCCTCCGTGGGACGGGAATCGACGGATTCTGCCTACCGTCGCCAGGCGAAACCCGAGCCTGCCCACCGGAAACGGCCGGGCGGGCAGGTCGTGTCCAGGCTGTGCTCGCCGCTGACCCGCTCGGGATCGCCGATCACGAGGTCCTGGCCGTCCAGCCTCACGCTGCGACGGCCCTCGTCGGCCGCGTCGTCGCAGGTGGTGCAGTCGAAATCGGCTTCCTCGGCCTCGGTGGTCGCGATGCCGTCGATGCACCAGTCGTCGCACGCGGGGGGCGCGATCTGGAACGACCCCCAGGCGGTCTCGACGCTAGCGAGGATCTGCGCCCCCGCAGGATCCCACAGCACCCGTGACGCGGTGAGCCGCTCCTCGACAGCGACCAACATTCCCGATTGCTGGCGCGTGCGCGACACGATCTCGATCAGATGCTCGTCGATGCCGTCGCCGGTCAGGTCGGCGCTCGCCACCACCTCGGCGCGACCAACGTCATCGACGTCGAACGCGACCTGGGCGACCGGCCAGAACCGGTGTCCGCCCGCGGCGTCCTCTACGCCCACCCAGACCTCGGCGACGTCGTCGTGAAAGGGATCAGCGGATGCTTCGAAGCTCGTGCGCTCCACGTACAGGTAGCGACCCGGGGCGATGGCCTCGGCGGAGGAGGGCGGGTCCTTGTCGACCGACCCGGTCAGCGGCGTGGGCTGCAGACAGGCCGCCGCCTGCACGGCCGGCGGCGTGGCGACGTTCACGGCGGGCTTCCGGGCGGCGCAACCGCCGAAGAGCAGCGCGATCACGCTCACGGAGTGGGACACGGGCGACCTCCTATCGGGCTTCGAACCAGCGATCGTGGATGTTGGCGATCGTGCCGTCCTCGCGGAGCTTCAGCAGCGCGCGGTTCACGGGCTCGACGAGCGGACTCCCCTGGGGGAACGCGATGCCGTACTTCTCGGGCTGGAGCAGGTCTCCGACCACGCGAACCTCGCCGCGGCCCCGGGTGGCCGCGTAGTACGCCAGGATCGGGGCGTCGTGGACCACCGCGTCGAGGGACCCGTTGCGCAGCCCGTCGAAGAGCTCCTCGATGTCGCCCACCTCCTCGTGGGGCAGCGACCGCTGGTCGAGGAAGTCGGCCGCGGTGGAGCCGCGGGTCGTCCCCACGCGCTTGCCGTAGAGGTCGTTGAGCCCCCCGATCTGGGACTGGAGCTCCGACACGGTGATGGTGGCCGTGATCTGCGCCACGAAGGCCGAGACGATGAACAAGGAGCCGACCACGAGAAACACGGCGAAGAATCGGCCGAGCCACGTCTGGGGCATGCGCTCCTCGAAGCCCCCGTTGACGATGACGTTGAGGGCCCACCAGAACCCGCGGAAGGCGCCCTCGCCGTAGCCGTGCCGGAAGTACTCCTGCTGCCGTCGCTCGAGCAACCACATCACGTTGCCGATCACGAACAGCAGTACGGTGGCCAGCCCCACGAGACCCAGGATCTCGGCGTTGAAGAGGGCCTGGAGCACCGACGACGACGAGCCGTCGGACCGCACCAGGATGCGAAGGCCGGCATCGAACATGGGCTGGGAGAAGTCGAGGACCTCCTCACGCTTCGAGGAGACCGTGATGTTGGCGATTCCCGCATCGACCTGCCCCGTCCTCACCTGCTCGAGGAGCGTCGGGATGTCGGGCGCCTCGACGAGCTCGGTCTCGCGGTCGATGGCGGTCGCCACCTCTCGCCAGAGCTCGACGGAGAACCCGTTGAAGTCGTCGCCGCTGCGCATCGCGAACGGAGGGCGCTCCACCGTCGCCACCCGCAGGGGTCGGGGCTCGGTGTCGGCGTCCTGGGCAGGGGCGGGTGTGCCCACGAAGAGCCCCACCATCACGAGCAGCGCCAAGAGACATCGGGCCACGCGAACCTCCAGGGGACGTCCGCATACCGCATCTCGGTTCGGGTCGCCTCCGCCTACGGTGACGCAGGCAGCCTGCGGACGAGCCGAATCTCGATGGTTCGCTCGACGTCTTCGCCGAGCACCAGCGTGCAGGTCTGACGCTTCTCCGGGTTCTTCGTCTTGAACTCGAAGCGGCCATCCTGGATGGCGCACCGGCCTCCGGGGAGGATGCCGGGGGCGTCAGGGTGATCGACCCGGTAGGTCGCCTGCAGCACCGCGAGGTCGCGCACGAGCGACACCCCGTCCCAGATGTCCTCGGTGGGGTCGAACGCGCGCACCGGCCGCACGCGGACCGAGGCGTTCTCGGGTCCGCACTGCAGCGGAGGAACCTTCTCCGGCCAGGTGGGGACCTCCAGCTGGACGCAGGCGAACAGCATGCCCGAGCGCACGGTGCAGCTAAGCGAGAAGTCGCCGAGCGTGGTCTCCGAGTCGGTGTCCGGGACCGGGAGCGGCACGCGCAGGCAGACGCGGTCGGGCTTGTCGAAGATCCGCTCGGTGGGAAAGGGCACGTCGACGACGACCAGCGGGCGGGCGAGCGCGGAGGCGAGCCAGACAATCACGATTCCTCCACACCGCCCGAGCGGTCAGCAGCCCCGGCGCCGCGGCTCCGGGAAGTCACCCTGGATCGCGAGGGTGATCCCCGCGGCCTGGATGTTCACGAAGAGCACCTGGCCATCGGGGCTGAAGCAGGCGCCCGCGAACTCGCTCGAGCCGCCTGCGAGGCGGTTGCGGGCGAAGGGGTGGACCGTGCCGTCCTCGGTGCAGAGCAGCCGCAGGTGGTTGTCGGCGAGGATGCTGTCCTCGCAGATGATGAGGTCGCCCCACGGCGTCACGGTCAGGTTGTCGGGGAACACGAGCCCCTCGGCGTCCTCGGCTTGGGCCACCAGCGTGAGGGTGCCCCCGTCGTCGTCGGGGTCGAGTCGGAAGACCTGACCGAAGCTGATGGGACCGCCCGACGTGCAGGTGAAGAACACGGTCTCTTCGATCTCGTCGTACCAGATTCCCTCACCGCGGACGAAGATGGCCGCGCCCTTGGCCTGGGCCTGCACGGAGGTGCGCTCTTCGGTCGCCGCGGGGTCGTCCACGTCGACCCAGCGGATCTGGAAGCTGTCGCCCACCGCGAGGTCGCGGCCGGTGTCGAACATGTCGTTGCCCACGATGGCCAGCGCCTGAAGCTGGCCGACGAAGGGCTCGCGCTTCCGGTCGGGCACGAAGCGATAGAAGCAGCCGTCGCCTTCGTCCTCGGTGAGCCAGACGATGTTCGTCTTGGGGTCGACGGCCACGGCCTCGTGCTTGAAGCGACCGTAGGCGTCGATGCGGTCGGGCTGGCGGACCTCCGACGCATCGGTGGGGCACAGGAACACCCAGCCGTGGTCGGCTTCCTCGAAGTCCGTCTCCTCACAGGACAGCCAGCCCCAGGGCGACTCACCGCCCGCACAGTTGCGGAGCGTCCCGGTGAGCACGAGGTTGCTGGAGCGGACCTGGAGGGTCTCGGGGTCGATCACGACCCGGGTCACGCCACCGAGCGCGGTTGCACGGTAGGCCACGTCGGGAAGCCCGTTCTCGCCCGTGCCCACCTCGTGGTTGCGCATGAGCACCCAGTCACCGTCTTCGCCCTCGAAGCACGCCATGCCGTCGGCAAGCACGGGCACGGCCTCACCGTCCGACATCTCGTCGCCGGCCGTCTGGAGAACGGTGTACGAGAAGCCGGCGGGCAGGTCGAGGATGCCGTCCGGGTCCTCCTGGAGGGGACCGAAACGGGCCTCGCCCGCGGCCTTGCGGGAGAGCGTCAGGAGAGAGGCCGATGCGGTGAAGACCGCGGCCGAGCGGAGAAAGTCGCGTCGGAGGATGGGCATGATGGGCTCCTTCGTTCGCCCGCCTCGTACCCTCCACCACCCCGGGGGGGCGACGATCAGACCCCGCCAGGCTCCACGAACGTGTCGTCTTCGGGCTCGTCGACGATCTCCGCGACCGCGTCAGCGGGATCCGAGGGCATCGGAGCGAGGGAGACGACGACCGGCCCCGCGCCGGCTCTGACCACGCGCACCTCGGGCTCGTAGCCTGGCGCCTCGATGCGGACGCGGTGCTCGCCTTCCCCGACCCGGACCGAGCCGTGTCCGTGGGCGAGGGTGATGGCCTGCTGCGGCGCACAGGGGCTGTCGAACTGGATCGTGGCGTCGACGAGCGGGGCGCCGTCGACATCGGTGAGCGACCAGTCGATGCGCTCGTCGTAGCGCGGGGTGAGCTCGAGTCGAAGCTCGTTGCGGCCCTGGCCGACCACGACCTGGCCCTGCGCCGTGTAGCAGAGCGCGCGGGCCTCGACCTGAACGACCTCGCCGGGAACGAGGTCGTCTGCGACACGCGGGACGCCGTTCGCCTGCGTGGTGCCCGAAGCCCGGGTGAGCTCGACCTCGGCCCGCACCCAAGTGCTGCCGATCCGGGGCAGGACGTCGAGCACGGCCAGGTGATCGGGGCAGCCATCGTCGTCGGCGTAGCCGTTGACCGTCTCGGCGATGGCGAGGCACCGGTCGTGCTTGTCGGGAATCCCGTCGCCGTCGCTGTCGGCCGGGGCGAAGACCCGCAGCCAACCTGCGTCTGCGGTGGGAGTGAGCGCCACCAGGGTCGCCATCAGCAACACGAGACCTCCGAAAACTGCCTGCACGACACTTCAGTCGCTCGCGGCGGTCCCGGCGTAAGACCAGGGTTGGTCCCGTCGCGTCACGGACCGTCATGACACAATCGGGGGTCGGAGGACAACACCATGTGGTTGGTCGTGCTCGGGTGTGGCGGTGATCCGGTGCTCGAGGCACCTCGGTTCGAGGACGAGGCAGCGCCGATCGCGTGTGCCGAGGGAAGCGAGGCTCCGAACCTCGATGCGGCACTGGGGAATGCGGGCCTCGCCGCAGCGGACGTCGGCTACACCGAGACCACCTGGCAGGCCGCGAGCTACCGAGACTTCCTGGACGACCGATTTCTCCTCGACTGGTTTCGCGACGTCCACTGGGATCCGCTCGCCTTGCCCTGTCACGCGGGGCAGGTCGCCGCGGATCTCGACCACGCGGGGACCACCGAGCACCCGGTGGCGATCGCGCTCGGCGAGGCGATGGCCCGGCTCGACGTGTTGCCCGAGCTCGCGCCGGTGAGCGACGCGGTCGTCGAGCCGCTGCCCGGAATGCCCGATGAGCTTCAGGCCGCTCTCGCCCCGATCCTGGTCGCGATGGAGCAGGTGGCTGCCGTGCGAGCGGACCTCGAGTCAGACGCGCCGGCGTCTCCCAGAGCGCTCGTGGAGACCGGTCACCTCGGCCAGCTCGTGGGGACCGACGCGACCCCCGACTTGACCGCCGACGACGAGCTTCGGTGGGCGGAGCGGCGCGTTCCGGCGCTCTACGATCCCGCCCGTGTGCTTGCCTTCGCCATCGAAGACGCCGACCTCGGTCGGTTCGAGGGACTCGACCTCTCGGGCACCTGGGAGCTGCCGTTCGGCAATGTCGTCGTCGCCGGTCCCGGGGCCGACGCCCCCGGGCGGGTGCCCCGAGTGGCGCTCTACCTCGACCTCGGCGGCGACGACGTCTACGTCCACGAGGCCGGCGCCAGCTCCGCCCGGGTGCCGGTGTCGGTCCACGTCGACGTCGGAGGCAACGACGTCTACGGGTACGTCGAGAACGGCGAGGGCGGAGAAGGCCTGCTCCCCTCCGACGAGGACGGGCGCTACATCGGGGGCGGCGGACTCGGGCGCGTGTCCCTGTCCGTGCAGGGCCGCCAGGGCAGCGGACGCTTCGGCGTGGGGATGCTCTTCGACCTCGGCGGCGCGGACCGGTACACGTCACTGCGCACGAGCCAGGGCTACGGCCACCTCGGGGTCGGGGTGCTCTACGACGCCGAAGGCGACGACGTCTATGCGCTCGAGGCCGGCGGTCAGGGCGCGGGCATCCTGGGCATCGGGCTGCTGATGGACGCGAGCGGCACCGACACCTACCGCTCGTTCGTGCGCAGCCAGGGGTTCGGCGGTCCCCTCGGGGCTGGGTTCGCCTGGGACGGCGATGGTGACGACGTCTGGTTCGTGGATCCCGGGCGCGAGTCCGACGGGGGCGTGCCGCTGTACCCGAGTGCCCAGCGGCCCGGGGACTCCAACGGCTCGCTGTCCCAGGGCATGGGCTTCGGGGTCCGACGGGACGACCTGGGCGTGTTCCTGTCCGGGGGGCTCGGGGTGCTCCGCGACCGGCGAGGTGACGACTCCTACACCGCGAGCATCTTCGCGCAGGGCGCGGGGTACTGGCAGGGGGCGGGCTACCTGCTCGACGGGGACGGCGCCGATACCTACGATGCGCTCTGGTACGTGCAGGGGGGCGCCGCCCACTACGCGATCGGCGCCCTGCTCGACGATGGTGACGGCGACGACGCCCTCAACCAGCAGCTCGAGCCGATCAACGTGACCGTCGGGTCCGGTCACGACTTCTCGGTCGGGCTCTACGTCAACGAGCGCGGCGACGACACCGTGCGCCTGGCGGGTCTCGCCGCCGGGGCCTCGAACTGCCAGGGGATCGGGATTGCCGTCGACAACGACGGAGCGGACACCTGGGAGGCGCTTCGCGAGCGGGCCATCGGACTCGGCAACCACAGCTCCGAGTGCGAGAGTCCGTCACGCACGGCGGCCCCGAGCATCGGCCTGTTCCTCGACTCGGGCGGCGATGTCGACAGCTACGTTCTGCCCGACGGCATCGAGCGACCCGCCCCCGCCAACGACGCGCAGTTCGGGTGGACTCGCCACGGCACGCCCGACGAGTTCGGCGGGGCGGTCGATGGCGACGGCGCCACCGCGTTGCACGCCTCCGGGTCGCGCTGACCCCGCTCGCCGCCGTCAGCGGCCGACGAACTTGCCCTCGCGCCGCTCGAGGAAGCTGCGCATGCCCTCCGCGGCGTCCTCGGTCTTCATGATGGCGCGCGCCTGGTCGGCGAGACGGTCGAGCGCCTCTGCGGGGTCGTGCTCGACCGCGTGCCGGGCCGACGCGAGCGTGGCCTTCACCCCGAGCGGCGCCCGCGACGCGATGGTCCGCGCCAGGTCGAGCGCCCGGTCGGTGACGGCCTCAGGCTCCACCACCTCCTGGACGAGTCCGATGCGGTGAGCCTCCGCCGCGTCGAAGCGATCTCCGGTGAGCAGCCACCGCATGGCGTTGCTCCACCCCGCGACCTGGGGGAGCCGCACCGTGGCCCCGCCAAACGGAAAGATCCCGCGGTTGATCTCGATCTGGCCAAAGGTGGCGTCGGAGCCAGCCACGCAGATGTCGGCGGCGAGCGCGAGCTCGATGCCGATGGTGAGGCAGTAGCCCTGCACCGCGATCACGAAGGGCTTGGTCCGCCGGCGGGGGCCGATCGACAGCGGATCCACCGACTCGGGCGGAAAGAGCGGCGCGCCAGACTGCACGGCAGGGCCCACCTCGGCGAGGTCGAGGCCCGCGGTGAAGTGCCCACCCCGGGACGAGAGCACCGCCACCCGCCCGTCGGGATCGTCCTCGCAGGCGGTCAGGGCCTCGGCCAGCTCGCGGAGCATCTGCAGATCGAAGGCGTTTCGCTTCTCGGCCCGGTCGAGCACCAGGTGATGGACGTGATCGGTGATGGTCACCTGGACGCGCGACACGAGGCCTCCTTCGCCATCCTCTCGACGGCATCGGGTCGGTACGGGTAACCTCCACGTTCGGCGGAGGTGCGAGTGGACGTGGGGAGCTGGCGGGCCCGCGGAGCGTGGGTGCCGGTGGCGGCGACCCCGGGTGCGCTGTCCCACCGGCTCTTCGTGGTCCACGAAGGTCCCACCGACGCGCCCGATCTGTTGCTGCTCCACGGGTTCCCCACCTCGAGCTGGGACTGGGCTGGGGTCTGGCCGAGACTGACCGAGAGGTTCCGTTGCCTGACCCTGGACTTCCTGGGGTTCGGCTTCTCGGACAAGCCCCCCCGACACCGCTACTCGATCTTCGAGCAGGCCGACCTCGTCGAGGCCCTGCTCGAGCAGCGTGGGATTCGCGAGGTCCACGTCCTGGCTCACGACTACGGCGACACGGTGGCCCAGGAGCTGCTGGCGAGGGAGGCGGAGCGGGGTGCGGGGCAGCTCCGCTCGGTGTGCTTTCTCAATGGCGGCCTGTTCCCCGAGACCCACCGGGCCCGTCCAGTGCAGCGCTTGCTGCGGAGCCCTCTCGCGCCGCTGATGGTCCGGTTCTTCTCCCATCGGACCTTCCTCCGGTCCTTCCCGAGGGTGTTCGGGCCCCACACCCAGCCCTCCGTCGAGGATCTCGATGCTTGGTGGTCGGTTCTCGGCACCCACGACGGGGTACGCGCGCTGCCCGCCATCCTCGCCTACCTTGGGGAACGACGTCGCCACCGGTCGCGCTGGGTCGAGCCGATCCTGGACGCGCCGGTGCCCCTTCAGATCATCAACGGCCAGCGTGATCCGGTCAGCGGCGGACACGTGATCGAGCGTTTCCGCGAGCTCGGCGGCCTCGCCGCCGTCGAGGAGCTCGCCGACATCGGACACTACCCGCAGTGCGAGGCTCCGGCGCGCGTACTCGGGGCCTTCCTCGCGTGGCACGACGCGCTCGCGGCGGGCATGTGACGACCCGGGCTACGTTCTGCCGGATCTGCGAGGCCCACTGCGGGTTGCTGGTGACCACCGAGGGCGACCGCGTCGTGGCGGTGCGGCCCGACCGCGAGCACCCGGTGAGCCGAGGCTATGTCTGCGCCAAGGGCACCGCCGCGGGGGAGGTCCATCACGACCCGGAGCGCCTGGACACGCCGATGAAGCGCGTCGACGGACGCTTCGTGCCCGTCTCCTGGAAGCGTGCGATCCGCGAGATTGGACAGCGGGTGAGGGCCCTCCGGCGGACCCACGGCGACCGCTGCATCGCCGCCTACACCGGAAACCCCACCTTCTTCAACGCAGGCGCCACCCTCTGGTCATCGGCGTTCCTCGAGGCGCTCGGCTCACCCAACCTCTACGCCTCCCACTCGGTCGACGTGAACAACAAGTTCCACGTCTCGACCCGCATGTACGGTCGGTCGCTGGTCCAGCCGGTTCCCGACCTTCCGCGCTGTCGCTACTTCGTGTGCATCGGGTCGAACCCGTTCGTGAGCCAGATGAGCGTCGTGCAGGTGCCCCACGCCACCGCGGTGCTGCAGGACATCGAGAAGCGTGGTGGACGGGTCGTCATCGTCGACCCCCGGCGCACCGAGACGGCAGAGCGGGTGGGCGAGCACCTGCCGATCGTACCTGGTACCGACGCGGTGCTCCTGCTCGCCATGCTCCACGTGCTCGCCGCGGACGGGTTGGCTGCCGACGTCGTGACTCGACTCGACGACGTCGCCGAGGGCCGCGAGTCGCTGCTCGCGGCCGCAGAGCCCTGGAGCCCCGCGCGGGCGGCTTCCATCACCGGCATTCCCGCCGAGCGCATCGCCGCCCTGGCGCGAGATCTCCGTGATGCCGATGGCGGCGCGGTCTATGCCTCGACCGGGGTGAACCAGGGTCCGTTCGGCTCGATCTGCGCGTGGCTGGTGCAAGCGCTGAACCTCGTGACGCTCCAGCTCGATCGCCCGGGTGGGTTGCTCGTGCCCGAAGGGGCGTTTCCCGCGCTGCGGCTCGCGTCGTGGCTCGGCCTCGGCGGCTTCGACGAACACCGGACCCGGGAGGGCGGGTACCACCGGGTGGCGGGAGCGTTCCCGTTGGGCGCCTTGGCGGACGAGATCCGAAGCGACGCACCCGACCGGGTTCGGGCGCTCTTCGTCTGCGCGGGGAACCCGGTTCGGTCGGCGGCGGGGGAGCTCGACGAGGCGCTGGAAGAGCTCGAGCTGTTGGTCGGCATCGACCTCTACCCGAACCAGACCACGGCGCGGGCGGACTTCTTGCTGCCGGCCACCGACATGCTGGAGCGGAGCGACCTCGCCCTCGCCCACACCCTGCTGCAGCCCTGGCCCCACGCTCAGTTCACCGAACGCGTTGTCGCGCCACGCGCGGAACGTCGCGAAGAGTGGCGCATCTTTCGCGACCTGGCCGTGGCGTGCGGCGCCTCGGCCCTTGGCCCCACCCTGTGCGGCGTCGGGGCTCGACTTCCGGTCACGCCCGAGCGGGTCCTCGGTCCGCTGCTCCGCTGGGGGGGCAAGACGACGCTCGGTGAGCTCCGACGGCATCCGCGAGGGGTGGCCTTGCCTCCGACGGAGCCGGGGAGCTTCCTCGGAAGGCGGGTGCCCCGCGGGCGGGTCGATCTCGCCCCGGATGACGTAGTCGCTGACCTGGCCCGGCTCGAGCGTCACGTCGCCACGCCTGCGGGCGGCCTGCAGCTGATCGGGCGCCGCTCGCGGAGGCGTCACAACAGCTGGCTGCCTCGTCGGGCCCGGGTCGACAGCGAAGCCGACCTCTGGATCCATCCCGACGACGCCGCCTCGCGGAAGCTCTCCGAGGGGTCGAAGGTGGTGGTGACCGGCTCGGAGGGCTCGCTTCGCGCCGTGGCTCGAATCACCGACGCGATGCGCGTCGGAGTGGTGTCGCTGCCATACGGAGGTCCGTCGGGACTGGATCTGAACCGCATCGTGACCCGCGAGCTCGAGCCGGTGAGCGGGCAGGCGGTGCTCACCGGGCACCGGGTTGAGGTCGAGGCGCTGGACTGAGCGCTCGGCCCCCATTTGCTGGAGCCTCGCGTCTTTCGTCGACCGCCCGGCCCGCGAATGTCGGGTAGCCGGAGTCCCGCTGCACGCAGCTACGTCGCCTTGGGGTCTGCGCGGAGGGAGATCTGCGCGAGCACACTGCGCAGGCCCTCGAGTCGGAAGGGCTTCGGCAGGAAGAACGTGGGCTCGTCGGCCGGCAGGCTGAGGCGGTCACCGGCCCCCACGTGCCCGCTCATGAGCACCACCGGGAGCTGGTCATCGTGGCTGCGGAGGTTGGCCAAGACCTCGGTGCCCCGGAGTCCGGGGAGCATCACGTCGAGAAACACCGCCGCCGCGGGCACCGCGCGAAGGTGCTCGATGACCCCTTCGCCGTCGGCCAGCTCGTCGACGCGGTGGCCTTCTCGCTCGAGCATGTGCCGCAGGACGGCTCGCACCCGGGACTCGTCGTCGACCACGAGGATGCGGCCGGTCCGCGCGCCGGCACGTCCCGACGCGGATCGGCCGGAGTCCGTCACCGCATCGGGGCTGGCCGGGAGACCGAGCTCGAAGGCCGTGCCGCGACCTTCCTCGCTCGTCACGTCGATGTAGCCGCCGTGGCTGCGCACCAGGCCGAGCACCGCCGCGAGTCCCAGCCCGTGGCCCTGCCGCTTGGTGGTGAAGTACGGCTCGAAGACGCGGCTCCGGGTCTCCTCGTCCATCCCGACCCCGTCGTCCTCGACCCGGATGCGCGCGTAGCGCTGCCCGCCCACGTCGTCTTCGCGGGCTCGGGTCACCATTCCGGTCGTGACGTGCACCTGGCCGATGCTTCCGGTCGCCTCGACCGCGTCCGCCGCGTTCAGCAGCAGGTTGAGGAGGACCTGGCGGAGCTGGGTGGCGTCGGCGACCACCGGCGGCGTGGCCCCGAGGGTCACCTTCAGGATCGCTCGGCCCTCGAAGCGAGCCTTGACGAGACGTGCGAGCTCGGCGACGACTTCGCTGGGGTCCACTGTCTCCTTGAGCAGCGGGGCCCGGCCTGCGTAGGCCATGAGCTGACGGGTGAGGTCCGCCGCCCGCAGCGCGCTGTCCTGGACGACCTCGAGGAGCTCTCGGTCGGCCGGTTCGTCGAGGGCGTCGAGCAGCGCATCGGCCGAGCCGAGGACGCCCACCAGCAGATTGTTGAAGTCGTGGGCGATGCCGCCCGCGAGCACGGCGAGGCCCTCCAGTCGGGCGGCCTCTTGCATCGCGGCCTGCGCCCGCAGTCGCTCTGCCTGGGCCTCGCGAAGCTCCGTGATGTCGACGAACGTGACGACGACGCGATCGAGAACCCCGCCTGCGGACAGAGGGAAGGCGGTGACGCGAGCCCAGCGCGTGCCGTGGTGACCGGGGTGGACGACGCCGACCTCCAGGTCGCGCAGCGGCTGGTCGGGGCTCTGCGCCGCGAGCACCACCGGGTACCGTTCGAGGGGAAGCGTGGTGCCGTCGGTGTCGAGGAGCTGAAAGGCCGGATCCGAGGCCCCTCTGCCCAACAGCTCGTCGAGCGTCATGCCGAGCAGGTCGCAGGCCTTCGCGTTGGCCCAGAGGACCCCGAGGTCAGGCCCGTGAACCACGATGCCGGCGTCCACGTACACCGCAGCGGCGTGCGCCCAGGTGGCCTCGGATCCGGGACTGTCCTCGTTGTCCATGTTGGAGATAGTAGCGGATCCGGGCGCAGTCTGGGCGTCAGTCGATGCAGCCCATGGTGTAGTCCCACGCAGTACCGCTGTTGGGCGCCGACACACTGACGAACAAGGTGATCGGCCCTGGCTCGTCGACCTGGAGCGCCACCGTGCTCCCCCCGGAGATCAGGCCCCCGGTCGTGAAGACGAGCCCGTTCGGACCGCTCACGTCGAAGGCATCGGGGATGCTGTAGGCCTCGTAGGTGAAGTCGACGACCCCCGGACCGACGCCGACGGTGTGGGCGAAGGTGAAGGTCCCCTGACCCCCGGAGCCGAGCGCGACCGCGCACTCACCGAGCGGATCCACGGAGCCGATCGCCGTGCCGTCCTCGGTCTCCAGGACGTAGGTGCCGACGAAGTTGCCAAACTCGTCGATCGTGCCGGTGATGGTCAGCGTCGACCCGGCGCCATCGGTGCAGGAGAGCGTCACGGTGCCCGCATCGTCGATGGTGCCCGTGCACTGGAAGAGGCTGCCGTCCTGGAAGACGGCCTGGCCTTCGACCTCGCTGGCGGTGCCTCCGACGAGGGGGAGGATCTCGATGTCCTCGAGCCCGAACCCGACCGCGACTTCGCCTTGCTCTCCGGGCTCGAAGCGGCCGGCGGGCGTGGTGTCGAGGTCGGTCCACGCGAGGCTCTCGACCGCCGGCCCCTCCTTGGCCGCCTCGACCCAGTCGTCCGCCGCGAGGATCGGCGCGGACGTCGCCGACCCCTGGAGCGACGCCTCCAGCCGCTCGAGGGCCGCGGCCAGCGACGCGTCCGCCTCGCCGTCCCCGCGCAGGACTTCGAACAGCCAGTTCAGGAGCTCCTGCCGCGCGGCGAATCCACTCTCGGGGCCCGTCTCCGACCAGATGGCCTCGTCGTCTTGCAAGAGGGACGCGACGGCCAGGGCGAGCGCCGGCATGACCAGACCGTCGCGCGTGCCGAGGTCGCTCGTCGCGAGAGCGAACAGGCCGATGGCCTGGGGGTCCTGGCCCGCGGCCCGGGCCAGCCGATCGACGGTGGGCGACACGACCACCTGGTCGGAGAAGGCAACCGCCCCGGCCGCCGTCTCGCGGATCGGGGTCGTCGAGACGACCGCGAAGCTCCCGCTCCCGATCTGCCCCTGGCCCGACGCGGGCGAGAGCTGGCCGGTGAGCTGTCCGCTGAAGCTGGGACGGCCGTCGATCGCGCCGAGGCGAACGTCGCTGCCGTCGGAGACGAACAGGAAGCTGTCGAGGTAGGCTCCCGACGCATCGAAGCTGACCAGCAGCGTGTCGGTACCTTCCCCCTCGGGATCTTCGAGGGCCAGGAGGGTCGTGCCCGCGATCTCGTCCACGAGGAAGCGGAACGCTCCCGTCTCGGGGTCGAGGAAGGCGCGAACCGCCACCGCCCCGTCGCCGCTGTCGAACGTCACCTCGGTGAGGCCGGTCTCACCACGCTCGGTCCAGGTCGCCGACATCCCGGCCCCGAAGAGACAGACATCCGGACCCTCTGATCCGCTCTCGTTGCGCTCGTAGCACACCGTCGTGCCCACGCAGTCGGCGGCGGAGGGCCGCGGGTCCTCGCCCTCCGGTCCGTCGGCGCTGCCGCTGCTGCCACACCCCGCGACGACCGCGAGAATCAACCAACCACCGAGTCCCGTCCGCATTCGACCTCCGCGCCAGACGATACCGCAATTATCGAGGCTTGGAGGGTCGAACTGCATCGGCGGTTCACTCTTGGCGAACTCGGCATCGAAGAGTCTCTCCATCGTGGTTCGCCTTGCGCTATCGTCACCGGGCCAGAACGAAGGAGGTCCGGTGCGGTACTGCTGGGCGGTGGCCCTGCTCACGGGATGTCAGCTGGGAGCGTTCGACGACGAGGTCTACTGGCTGCAGCTGGCCGACGACGGAACGTCGGGCGCCGAGCGCGTCGTCGAACACAACTTCGCCGACGCATTGGTGGACGGCGAGAGCGAGCCCGCTGACGAAGGACAGCCGACGGTCACCATCGAACGGGCTCGGTCCGATGGGGGCTTGTACGCCTACGTCCAGCGCGCCGACGACGGTGTGGTCTTCGTCCACCTCCAGGGCCTGGTGCTCACGGGGCGCGTGGACGGAGGGGTGCTCACCGCGGATTGGTCGGCCTTCGACGACCGCGTGGACGCGACGGCGGGGGTGGGCCTGTTTCGGGCCGAAGCGATCGACGAGACCGACTCGTCGTTCGTGCTGCAGCTCGATCGCGCCGGTGCGGGCACGCTCGAGGTCTCGTCCGAGCGCCGCCGGAGCTTCACCGAGAGCGACGTCTGGGACCCGAAGTCGGTCGGCGTCGCGACGTCCGCGATTCCATCGGACGGCTTCCTCGTTCCCGACCCCGACGCTGACTTCCTGTTCGTCGAGAACACGCCGGCCGTCGTCGAGTGCCTTCGCGACCCGTGTGTGCTCTCCGTGATCGATCGTACCCGCGGAGCGTTTGCCGTCGACGCGGTGCCCGTCGCGGGCGGCTCCGAACAGTTCGATGCCTTGGGAGGGTTCGAGCCCCCCGAGGGTGACGTGACCTTCTGATCCCGCAGTCTGACGGAGCGAATCGACGAAGACTGCAATCCTTGCGTGGACCTGCCGGAGCGAAGCGACGCAGGCCAGCGCGACAACCGATCCCTGGAGGCGTTCGCCAGCCTGGCGAGAACGCCCGACCCAACCCCCTCAAAGGAGACCGAGCCTCATGCGTCCCTGGATGATTCCCGCCGTCTTCCTCGTCGGCTGCAGCAACTTCACGAACGAGGTCTACTGGTTCGAGCTGACGACCGACCCCGACGCGACCGAGAGCACCACCACGGTGCAGCACAACTTCGCTGACGCACAGCCCATCGTCGACGATGTCGAGGTCGACGAGGGGGTGCCCGTGACGACCACCACCCGCGAGACCTCGCCCGATGGCTTCTACGTCCACGTGCGCCGGGGTGCCGATGGTGTCGTGTTCGTCAACTTCCTCGAGCAGGTCCTCACCGGCGGCGTGGACGGTGGCGTCCTCACCGCAGACTGGGAGGACTCCGCCAGCCAGACGGTGACCACCACCTTCGACAGCCTGTACGCGGGCGACAGCACCACGAGCTCCTCGCAGACGTGGACGCTCACGCTCGAGGACGACGAGTCTCTCGGGGGCACCTTCGAGACCCTGGTCACGACCAGCGTCGCCTACAGCGAGACCGACGAGTGGGATCCTGTCGAGACCAGCGTGCTTCTCTCGGTCATCCCCGCGGCATCGTGGCTCGAGGGTACCGATCCGAAGGTGTTCGTCAGCAACAGCCCCGACCTCGCGGACTGTCAGGCGTCGCCGTGCACGCTGTCTGCCGAGGTGAGCACTCTGCAGCGGTTCACCGTCGCCGCGTTTCCGGCGGGCTCCGGTGGCTACGAGTACTTCGACGTCGTCCAGGACTTCGATCAGGCAGCTGGGCCCGAATAGGGCTTGTCTGAACACTGCGCCGGGCGGAAACGAACACGGTGCTGCTGGCGCGACTCCGGACTCGCGAACTGATGGTCGGGCAAGGGATGGGGCGGTCGAAAAGAAGGGCGGAGCGACCAGGCCGCCCCGCCCCGGGTACCTCGCGACGGTCTGCCTAGAGGTTGCGCGACCCGCAGCCCACGGCGTCGAGGAGCGGGTCACACGAGTAGCCGAGACCGGCCCAGACCTCGGGACCCCAGCCGGTGACGCCGTGGCAGGCACCGCAGTTGTTCTGCGTGCCGCCGAGCGCGTTGGCCGCAGGGGCGATCTCGTGGGTGATCAGCATCCACATCTCGGTCTCCACGAAGTCCCAGCTCCGCTCGGTCGGATAGGCGTCGCCCGGATTGCCGAAGAACGCCGTCTGACCCGAGCCCTGGGCGCCCTGGGTGAGGACGGTGTCCCACATCGCGTCGGCAGTCGGCGAGGCACCGGGCTTGCGGTCTTCGCTGGCCGGCACGCTCGCCCACAGCCCGCCAGGACCGAAGAGCTCGGGCACGATGAGGAAGTTGTTGTTCGCGGTGGTCACGTCGGCGAACTGCTTGCCCCTCATGACCTTGAACGGGTAGATCTTCGCGTCGATATCGGCGTAGTTGGCCACTGGCGCCGCGATGAGCACCGTGGAGTCCTTCTCGGCATCGTCGAAGGTGTCGGTCGTGGAGAGGTGGAAGGTCCGACCGTCGAACCAGGCGACGTCTGGCTTGACCTTCTCGCCCCACAAGAAGGCGCCCTTCTTGAAGTCGTACTGACCGCGGGTCTGGCCGCTGTCGAAGGCCGGGTTGGCGCTCACGATGCCTTCGACCACGGGGTCATAGGCGCCGGTCCGGTCGCCGGCCACCGTCCAGTCCCAGTACATCTTGGTGGGCTGCGCGTTGCTGTAGGTCGGGACGTGACACGTCGCGCAAGCCACGTCGAGGGCGTGGTTGTCGAGGCTTGCATCGCCGTGGGGTGCGGCGTCGTGGCAGTCGGTGCAGAACAGCCGACCGGCGGTCGGCACGTTGTGAACGCCCTGACCCAGGATGCGGTGGCGGTTCTGCTCCGTCTCGGGCACCCGGTGACAGTCGGTGCAGGTGAGGCCGGCGCCGAGGTGCACGTCGATCTCGTTCTTCGGCAGGGACGTCGGGACCGCGGCGAACACCGGGTCCGTGCTGTTGTTGTCGGCGAGTCGGAGCGTCGAGCCAATGTCGCCCTTCTTGACGTTGTCGCCACCGCCCGCACCGAAGTGGCAGCGTCCGCACTGTCCGACGCCGGGGCTGCCGACGAGGTTGGTCGCCGTCTCGAGCAGCACGGCCTCGCTCGCGTTGGTGATCGTCGGGTCCGAAGGGTTCGAGGGCCGGCCGTCACCGGGGAAGCCGTTGTTGTCCCACTCGACCGGATATCCAGCCCAGGTCCTTCCCTTCTGGTACTTGCTCGACGAGCTGTGGCAGACCAGGCAGTCGATTCGGGACGGGTCGTCGAAGTAGTCGATGGGGTTGGCGAGGCTGGCGTAGTACTCGACCGCACTCTCGCCCGCGGGCACGTAGTTGCCGGCCTTGGACGGGTTGTCGGGATCGCTGTAGCCCCAGCCGTAGCCGGCGTGGCACATGGTGCAGCGCGCCTCGTTCGTGTCGATGGCTACGCAGAAGTTGTTGATCGACTGCTTCTTTCCGAACGGCTCGGCGAGGTTCCTCAGGGTACCGTCTTGCTCCGCGAAGTTCGGCGTCGCGCCTTCCCAGTTCCAGTGGGGGGTCTGCATGAGGTCGCGGGCCTGCGCCTCGTGGCAGTCGAGACAGTCAGCGGTGACCTCGAGCGGGGTCGTGTACGGCCCGACGAGGACCGACGTGTGCACGAACTCGGCCTTGGTCACGCACGCGGCGGTGTCGTCCTGGATCAGGCAGTATTCGCCGTCGTCGCAGGGGGTCGGGCAGTCGAGCGGGTCGACGGCGCAGACGCCGGAGCCGTCGACGCACTCGGTGCCTTCGCCGCAGGAGGTGACGCAGGCCGGCGTGGCGAGGGTCTCGTCGCAGATCTCGCAGTTCGCGGGATCACAGGCATCGTTGCAGGCGTCGACCACGGGAATCGGGTCACAAGCCAGGGTGGCCTCGTTGCAGGTGGTGCCCTCACCACAGGGGTCCACGCACTCGGGTGTCTCCCCCGAGAGGTCGCAGTAGCTGCACGCGGTGCACTCGGGCTCGCAGACCGAGGTTCCCTCCTCGATGCACACGCCCGCCTCGCAGGTCAGACCGTCGTCGCACACCGTGCGGCAGACCGGCTCCTCGCCGCTCTCGTCACAGACCTGACAGGCACTCGCATCGCACGTCGGATCACACGCCGACTCGCTTCCGTCCTCCGCACAGCCCACGAACGTGAGAGCTGACACGAGAGCAACGACTTTCCAGACTCGCATGGGACACACCCCGGATGAGGTTCGCCCGGGGCGCGTGCAAGAGTCGAGCCAGGTCGTGGATGGCGATGGCTACTCTTCGGACGGGGCCGGGGGCTCGGACGACAGGCTCTCCGGAAGCTCCTCGGCGGTCCGGGACCCGAGCAGTCCGCCGGTGAGGTCGACGCCGAAGTGCCGGAGGACGGCCAAGAGGATGGCGGTCGCGACGGCCTCGTCGAGGTTCCCGACCACCGGGAGGTTGTCGGGGATCAGCTCGAACACGCCGGCCGTAGGGTTGACCAGGTACACGACGGCGAGCAGACCGAGCAAGACCGCAGCGACGTCCTTGCCAGAGACGGGGTTGTTTTGGCGAGGCGGGGAATCCGACACGAGTTGGCCTCCAGCCGCGGGGCCTATCCCGACGAGGCTTCGCCCGCCGAATCTCCCACGCGGGCTCGTAGGCGCACGCGCCTCACCCGACGCCGGGTCGCCTCGACGATCTCGATGGTGAGGTCGCCCACCGAGAGCACTTCCGTGGCCTCGGGAATCCGACCCGCGAGGTGCAGGCACAGGCCCGCGATCGTCGTGTAGAACCCGCTCTCGGGCAGTGACAGCTCGAGAACCCGGTTCACCTCGTGGACCGGGGCGTCTCCAGCGACCAGGAACGCCCCGTCGGGTTCGCGCCGCACGCGCTCCACGGGCACGTCGTTCTCGCTGTAGATCTCGCCGACCAACTCCTCGACCACGTCCTCGATCGTCACGAGGCCAAGCACCGTACCCCGCTCGTCCGCCACCATGGCGAGGTGGCTGCGCAGCGCCTGCAGGGTGCGCAGGAGCTCGGGCGCAGGCATGCCGGAAGGGACGAAGGGCACCGCGCGAACGAGCTCCTCGAGCCGGAAGGAGGTCGGGTCGGCGATCGCCCGACCGAGGGCCTCACGGACGTTGACGAAGCCGATGACGTCGTCGAGGTCACCATCGTAGACTGGCAGCCGTGAGTGGCTGTCCTCCGCGAGGGCCGCGAGGTCGCCCGCGGTGGCGGTTCGCGGCACCGCCTGCACCTCGCGACGGGGGACCATCACGTCGCCGGCCGACAGGCCCTCGAAGGTGAGTGCGCGGGCGGCGATCTCTCCCGCGCTCTCCTCGACGGCACCCATGCCCCGTGCCTCGTCGACGATCTGCATCACCTCGTCCCGGGACAGCCGGGTCTCCGTGAAGCTCGTGCGATCGCCGAACAGGCGCAGCACCACGTTCGACGAGCCAGTGAGGAACCACACCACCGGGGCTGCGATCCGACCGAGCCACACCATGGGCTGAGCCACCGCCAGCGCGAACCGCTCGGCGTAGGTGAGGGCCAGCGACTTGGGAACGAGCTCGCCGAGCACGAGCGACAAGTAGGCCACCAAGCCCACGACGAGGGCGAGCGCGATGTCTTCGGCGTAGGGAGCCAGCGCGCTGGCCCGACCGATGAACGGCGCGAACTGCTCGGCGAGCCGGGCGCCCCCGAACGCTGCCGCCGTGGCGCCGACGACGGTGATGCCGACCTGAACGGTGGCGAGGAACCGCTCCTGCTCGTCGCGCAGCCGCTCGAGCGCCCTGGCGGCGGGACGCCCGGAGGCCGCGATCTCCGAGACGCGCGTGCGCCGGAGGGTGAGGACCGCGATCTCGGTGCCCGCGAACAGCCCGTTGAGCAGCACCAACGCCAGGATGATCAGGATCTCGATCAACGCACGTCCTCCGGACCCTCCGTAGGCTGAGGTCCGTCGCTCCGCCACGGGCGGTACCATCGGACTTCCACCCGCCGCTGTCGCGACGGCGGGTCTCCCAGGAGGAGCCTTGCGCGCCGCGCTGATTACCGAGCTGACCGGCCCCGATGGCATCGTCGTACGCGACCTGCCCGACCCCGAGCCCCAGGCGGGCGAGGTGCGCATCCGCGTCGAGGCGGCCGGGGTGAACTTCCCCGATCTGCTGATGAGTCGCGGCCTGTACCAGGTCAAGCCACCGGTGCCGTTCTCGCCCGGCGGGGAGGTCGCGGGACAGATCGACGCGGTGGGCGACGGGGTGGCCGACTTCGCGGTAGGCGACCGCGTGCTCGGCTCGACCTTCTTCGGCGGCTTCGCGACGCACCTCTGCCTTCCCGTGGTCCGCGTGGAGCGACTGCCGGACAGCATGAGCACCGAGACGGCGGCGGCCTTCACCTTCACGTACGCCACGAGCTGGCACGGGCTGGTGGATCGCGGCCAGCTTCAGTCCGGCGAGCGGCTGCTCGTGCTCGGCGCGGCGGGAGGGGTCGGGCTCGCCGCGGTCGAGATCGGACGCGCGCTCGGCGCGGAGGTCGTGGCCGCCGCGAGCACCGACGACAAGCTCGAGCTCTGCCGTCAGCACGGCGCCACGCACACCATCAACTACGCCACCGACGACCTGGCCAAGCGGCTCAAGGCGCTCGGCGGGGTGGACGTCGTCTACGATCCGGTGGGCGGGGACTTCTCCCAGGCCGCGCTTCGCCGCCTGCGTCCGGGGGGCCGGCATCTCGTGGTCGGGTTCGCCGCGGGCGCGATTCCCGAGATCCCGCTCAACCTGACCCTGCTCAAGGAGTGCCAGATCGTGGGGGTCGCGTGGGGCGCCTGGTCGCTGCGCAACCCCGAGGCCCAGAAGGCCAATCAGCAGACCCTGTTCGAGATGTTCACCAAGGGCGTGCTGTCGCCGCACGTGTCTCGGCGCTACCGCCTCGAGGAGGTCCCCGAGGCGCTCCGGGCGATGGACGAGCGGCGCGTCCTCGGCAAGTTCGTGATCGTGCCCCGCTGAACGAGCTCCGGCCCTACGACCCGGTCCCGCGGAAGGGCGTCACGCAGTCGTAGTTCGTGAGCGCCACGATCCGGCCGTGCTGGACCGTCATGAACAGCGCGATGTGTGCGTTGAGAAACGAGCCCGCCTTCGTGGTGCCCAGATCGATGGCGAGCTGCGCCTCCCACCGGAGCCGGCAGGCGATCCGGTCGCCCATCACCACGACCTCCTCGGAGGTGTACCGCTCCTCGGTGAGCAGGTTCGCCCCACGCTTCACGCCCTCGAGCATCGTGGCCTTGTCGTGTCGGCCGCCCTGGGGCGAGAACACGTTCGGGTGCTCCACCTGGACCAGCCGTTCGTCGAAGAGAGCATCGAGCTCGGCGAGATCTTTCGACTCCACCGCTCGCAGGTAGCGGTCGACGAAGGCCTGGGCGTCATCGGGGGTCATGGCTGCTCCTCGTCCGCGAGCGGATCCCGTATCGCGAGTCGGGGAGGGAGATCCGGCCCTGCGGTTATCAGGGTGGCGATGGACGAGCCTGCTCACGGCCTCGCTTTGCCGCACGCCGCCGCCATCGGCGACCCCGAGGCCACCGAGGAGCTTCCTGGCTCCATCCCGCGATCGTGGCGGTGCTCGACTGACCTGGAGGACCCGTGATTGCAGTTCTCGCCACCGCGGCGGCCGTAGGGGGGGAGCTCCAGTTCGCGCCCGACCGCCCGGGGGTCGGCGACAGCACCCTGACCACGGGCGTTGGGCACGCCACCATCGAGCTCGGCCTCGCCGCGTCGCTCGCGTCGGACACCGTCACGCTGTCGACGGGTGGTCTGCTCGCGCGAGTGGGTGTGGACGAGGGACTCGAGCTGCGCTTCCGCCTGCCCGACCCCTTCCTCACCGACGGCGAGCCCGGGGTGGGCCCGGGTGCGGTGGGCGTCAAGATTGGGGGCGCGGTCTCCGAGCGCTGGTCGTCCTCGGTGGTCAGCGAGCTGACGCTCGACCCCGACGATGGCGAGGTCGGTGGCAGTCTCGGCGCCAACGTGGTCCTGGCGCTGGACCGCATCAGTGTGTGGTTCCTGGGCCAGGCGGCCGGCGCCGACGCGATCGAGGTGTTCGGGGGGGGCGGCGTCGGGTGGGGCATCGACGAGGGCGGCGTCTTCGTCAACGGCGGTCACACCTTCGGTGGCCCCTCGCTGGTGGGGGTCGGAGGCTACGTGCTGCCGTCGAGCACCTTTCAGCTGGATGCGAGCGTCGATCTCGCCATCGGCTCCGGGTCGGTCACGGCGTTGCCCGCGATTGGGGTCGCCTTCGGGTTGTAGCGGGGTCTCGGGACGGTGGCGCTCGCGCGGGAGACCGGTCATCCAGCCGCCCTGGAGGTCGGATGCGAGTGGTGCTCGCTGTTCTGCTCGCCGGGTGCGGGCAGCCGATGGAGCTCGAGCCCATCGTGGCGTCGCCGGTTCCCGAGATCGAAGCCCTGCCGGTCGACTCGGGCGAGCAGCTCGGAGCGCGAGACACCGGCACGCTCTCGGCCGGCGCCTTCGACTGCGCGGTCGGCTCCGTTGCGTTGGGGCTGAAGGACCGTCTCGGTCTCCAGGTCTTCACCTGGAGCTACGACGCCGCGGTCTGCCTGTGGCCGGGCCGTCGTCCGGCTGCCGATCCGCGATGCCCGATCGAGCACTCGCTGCCGCGACGCCTGTTCGAGCGCTCGGCCGCCGAGGTGTTGGGCGGTGGTGACGTGCTGCAGGTGTGCCTCGAGCGGATCGTGAGCTGCCCTGATGGTCGACTCGACGAGGGCGGCATGCTGTCCCCCACCGGCGGTTCCTGTCGCGGCCCCTGGCGCGAGCACGTCGCCGTCTACCTCCAGGTGGGCGAGCCCGCCGAGGTCCTCTTTCCGTAGCCGCCGCTACCGTAGCCGCGCGTTGTCGCGTCCCGACACGACGAACCCGGCCCAGAACCAGGGGTGCCGGAAGGCCGGATCCTGCGAGAGCTGGTGCTTCGCGTGGCGGAGGGCCTCGGCGACGGTGGAGCCTGCGGCGAGCCGCTCGATGTACCCGGCGACGAGCATGGCCGTGGCTTTGTCGTCGGAGCGCCACAGGGACAGGACCTGGGTCTGCGTCCCGGCGAGGACGAGGGCCCGCCGGAGCCCCTGCAGCCCGTCCCCGTTCCGTAGCTCGCCCGCCCCGGGACCGACGGCCGTGAGCATGGCGTTGCTGCCCCCGAGGTCGAGGTTCGCGAGGTCCGCAGTGGTCAGGAACCCCTGACCCGCGTTGGCGCCGGCGAGCGCCACTCCGCTTCGCAGCGCCGGATGCAGGGCCGGCCAGAGCTCCACGAGCTCCGCAACGTCCTCGGGGGCGGGCTCGACCAGGTGGCCGCGCGCGTCCTTCACGAAGGCTTCGTAGCGGCGCGGAAGCGTGCCCGCCTCGAGGGCCCCGTGGGTCGCGAGGTGGAGCAGCTGCGGAGCTGCCAGCCGCCGGAGGGCAGCCGTCGTGGCGGCAGCCCCTTGCAGCACGCTGGCCTGGGGGTCCAGGCCGAGGATGGGGCCCGCCTCCGCAGCCGTGCCCTGCATGGGCAGGAACGAGCGGCCCTCGCCATAGTCCACGTCGTAGACGACCACGGGCCCGGCATCTGCCACGGGGAGGTGCGGGCCGACCGGCCGCTCGCGCCCGCTCGTGAGGTAGGTGATGCGCGGCACGTTGTACTCGGCGTCGGCGGTGCGAGCGAGGACGATCTCGAATGGAACCTGAACGAGCAGGCCGTCAGGGGCCATGACGAGCTTGGGCGCTCGGACCACCCACGGCAGCTCGCCGAAGAGCCTGGCTCGAAGCTCGTCGGCCAGCGGCAGCGCGTCTCGTCGAGCGTCGATGGTCGACCTCAGAGCGCGGACAGCCTCGTCGATCGTACCGACCGGGCCCAGGTCCGCGGCGAGGATGGTCCCCGCCCGGTCCAGCGTGTAGACCGCATAGTGGGCCTCCCCGAAGGCGTCCGCGTCGAGGTCCCAGGGCCGGAACACGACGAACTCGACCAGCAGTGTGCGGCGGCCCAGCGTCGAGGCGATGGCTCCGAGGTCGACGTAGCCGGCCACTCGTCGGTAGCTCGGAGCGTGCGTCGCGAGCTCGCGCTGCAGCGCGTCGAGCTGGATCCCCAGCTCGGCCAGGACGATGGGATCGGGGCTCTGACGCCGCTTCAGCGAGGCGATCCGGCGAGAGGTCCGCTCGAGCTCCTGGAGCACGCGTCGACCCGGAAGGTTCGTGCGCGTCTCGTCGAGGACCGCGCTGCGAAGGGCGACGTCGGCGTCGACGAGCCAGCCCTTGCGACGCATCACCGTGTGCAGGACGGCAGCGGCGAGGCTCCGGTCCTTCGGGGCGTAGGTGAGGTGGGCGCTCACCGCGCGGGAGGTGCTCGCCTCGAGCGGGAGCCGGCGCGCGCGGCGCTCCGCGGGGGTCTCGGACAACAGACCGTCGCGAACGACCTGTTGCTCGCCTTCGAGGACCGAGCGCATCGTCTCGGCCACCGACGTGCCGTTCTGCAGGCCCGCACGTACGTCGCTCCACGAGCTGGCGGGGACCGCCGACGCGACCGAGAGCATCCACCACAGAATGGGAATCAGCGACATGGCGGCGGAGTCTACACCAGACCGCGCCTCCGCGTCAGCGGCGGTCGCTCACCACCGCGACCTCGACCATGGCCTCGGCCGCCTTGGTCTGCGCCGTGACGAAGGCTCGCCCGGGCCGGAGCGCCTCGACCTGGCCCTCGCTGACGGCGAGCACGGTCGGGTCGGAGCTCATCCACGTGACCTCGCCGAGCGCGACGGGGACCCCGAGTCGGATGGCGGCCAGGTCCAGCCGGGCCTTGTCACCGGGCCGCAGCGACGACGGGACCCCGCTCACGCGAAGCTCGGTCTCGAGGTCGACTTCGAGGGTCCACACGACCTCCTGGCCACGCCAGCGTGCGACCACCGGGGTGCGGCCCGGACCGCGGGCGATCACCTGGTGACCACCGACCTCGGCGACGTCGCGTCGGGGCACGAGGACCCGAAGTCCAGCCGGGTCGGAGCCGTCGGACAGTCGCACGACCGGCCCTTCGACGGGGCCGAGCTCGTGGACCTGAACGCGAGTGGGGCCATCCAACACCAGCACCGGCTCTTCGTGCAGGCTGCAGGCGATGGACAGCCCGAGCGACGCGGTACGCCAGTTCACGGCAGCAACCTCCGGTGCCGGTACGTAACGAGTCCCTCGGACGCGGGTGGCGTTCAGCGAAGCTCCACGACCGCGATCTGGACACCTCGTGACAAGCGAGCTGCCGCCTCGGCCGCACTCGAACCGAGCGGCAGGTGGGAGGCATCGGCGGGGGCCTGACCGAGCGCGGGATCGACGGCCACCACGGTGCCTCCGAGCCGCACCGTGGCCCACGCGTGGGGGTAGAGCCCGGGCCCCACGATGCCCTCGCGGTACACCACGCCGCCGACGAGATCGGCCTCCAGGCCGACGGCGGTGGCGAGGGCCACGAACGCGGCGGCCGCCTCGTCACAGTCGCCGCGACCTTCGCGGAGGGCCTCGACCGCGTCGAGGGTCCCCGGACGCGGGCGCCCGTCCAGCGTCCGGTGGACGTGGGCTACCAGCTCCTGGACGGCACGGCGTGCATCTGGGGCATCGGCGACGATCGCTGCCGCGTCGGAGGGGCCGTGGGGGGGCAGCGGCACCTTGCGGATCTGGGCCCAGATGGGGGTGTCGACCCGCACGAGCTTCCCATCGACGATGAACCGCCCGATCAGAGATCGCGCGGCCCGGGGCTGGGCGGCGGTGGGGATGGCGTAGAGCAGTACCGGATCGAAGTCGCCGAGTGGCCCCTCGGGCTCACCCCGTGCGAGCGCGAACACGCCCTGGGTCGCGCGAAGGAGGCCCCGCTCATCGTGGACGGCCCGGGCCGTGCCGGTCGTGTTGGTCCACACCACCGCGCCTTCGTCGAAGGCCACCGTCGACGAGATCACCTCCAGCGAGCTCGGATCGACAATGGGCCAACGCCCGGGACGGGGGGGAGGCCAGACGTCGGGCATCCACGCCGAGCCTTGCCAAGCGCGCCGGGTTCCCCCCGACCACTGCACGTAGGTGTCGACGGGGCCGCCCGTCGCCCCGGCGACCTCGCTGGCGCCGCGGATCGCCACCCGCTCACCACCGAGCCGGAGCCAGGTGGTGCGTCTCCGAACGACGGTGGTGCGTTCCGACTCCTCGGCGACGAACCGCTCCTCGATCCCGATGGGACGGGGCGGCTCTCCGGGCACCGACACGGTCAGCACGTAGGCGACCGGGGAGGTCCCCTCGGGAGGGGTCGGGGCGCCTGCGAAGGGGTCCGCGGCGCGGCAGGCCAAGAGGGCGAGCAGGAGCAGGGCGACCTACTGGTACAGCGAGCGGAAGAAGCGATCGCTGCGGGGGCCGCCCTCGCAACGGTCCCAGGAGAACCACACGAAGTGGGCCTTGCCCTTGATCTGCGAGTCATCCACGAACTGCCAGGCCCGACTGTCCTCGGAGTTGTCGCGGTTGTCACCCATCACGAAGACCTTGCCCTCGGGCACGGTGATCGTGCGCTCTCCGCGAGGGTAGTCGGCGAGCTGCCCGGGCAGTCCCACCCGGGTGAGCATCTCGTGCTGGACCCCCGCCAGGTTCTCCACCCACAGGCGCGTGTCGGCCGGAGCGCAGTGGTCGTTCACGAACGTGTATCGGCGCTGATACTCGCGATCCTGCTCCTCGCCGTCGAGGAAGATCTGGTTGTCGACGACCCGGATGGTGTCTCCCGGGATGGCCACCACGCGCTTGATGTAGTTGACCGACTCGTTGCGGGGGTAGCGGAACACGACGATGTCGCCGCGCTGCGGGTCGCCCCAGTCGAACAGCTCGAACCGCGGCACCACCCAGACGCTGTCCATGAAGGGGATCTCGATGAGGGTCTGCGGGATCCAGAGGCCGTAGCGAGCCTTGCTCACCACGACGTGGTCGCCGATCTGCAAGGTGGGGACCATCGAGCCGCTGGGGATGCGGAAGGGCTCGAAGACGTAGGTGCGAATGGCCAGCACGGCGAGGATCGCCGGCAGCCAGGTGCGTAGCAGGTCGCGAGTGAAGCCCCCCGTTTGCGGACGATCTTCCTCGACGAGGTCCGGATCACTCACCCGCTGTCTCCTCGGAATCTGGCGAACTGTAACCTGGGTCCGTGGCGCCGTCGTCGCGCGAGCGCCGCGCGTTTCCCTCGGTCGACTGCCCCCCGCGAGCTCCCGTGGGAACCTCCGGGCCGAGGAAGGTAGAACTCGTCGTGGCCATCGAACACCGACTGAGACGAGCGTTGACCCGACCCCCGTCCCGCATCGTGGAGGAGGCGCCCCGCGCCGCGGTTGCGGCCGTGGTGGACGCCCGGGGTGATCTGTTGCTGATGCACCGAGCCGAGCACGAGGACGACCCCTGGTCGGGGCACCTGTCGTTCCCGGGCGGCCGCGTGGAGCCCGACGACCGCGACGCGCTCCACGCCGCGATCCGGGAGACCCGGGAGGAGGTCGGCGTCCAGCTGACCCCCGACCAGCTCGTCGGTCAGCTCGACGAGCTGTCCACGCGACCGGTACGGCGCCATCTCGTGATCGAGAGCTTCGTCTTCCACGTCCCCGAGCTCGGGCCCTTCACCCTCAACGAAGAGGTTCAGGGCGTCCACAGGGTGAACCTCGAGGATCTCCTCGCCGGGGTCGGCCGGTCGAGGTTCCCGTTCACCTGGCGCGACCAGACGATCGAGCTTCCCTGCGTCGACGTCGACGGTCGACGGCTCTGGGGCCTCACCCTGCGGATCGTCGATGATCTCCTGCACCGCATCGACGGGCGGGGGACCGATCTCAGCCGCCCGGTCGCCTGACCGTCACGCGGGCAACAGCCCCTGGACTTCCTCGAGCCAGCTCGACAGCCGGAGCGGCTTCCACAGCACCCTGGCTCCGACCGCCTCGGCGCGGGCCTCGTCGCTCGGGGTAGCCTGACCAGTGAAGAGGATCGACGGCACGTCGGGGTACCGGTCCCGGACCGACTCGAGCAGGTCGAGCCCCGTGCGGCCGCCCAGGCTCTGATCGACGCAGACGAGGGACAGGCGCTCGTTGGCACCCAGGCTGTTCAGCGTGGCCTCGGCCTCCTCTGCGGAGGTCGAGGCGACGGCTCGATAGGTGGGGAGGCAGACGCCGATGGCATCCTGAAGGACCTCGACGAGGTCCACCTCATCGTCGACGAGGAGAATGACGGGCTTCAAAGGTGGTCCCCTGGAAGGCTTCCTGGGTCGTGGTACCACAAGTCGACGGACGATGCACCGCTCCGATTGCCGAATCTGGGGGAGCCAGCCGATAAGCGACACCCTGTCGCGTGTGCCGAATCGTTGCACCCGGGTTCCACCTCGGGCAGGGGGCCGAGGCGAATCGCGCGGACCAGCCCGGAACTGTAAGGGTATGCAGGAGGGTCCGTGAGCGAACCCAACTACGTCTCTCTCGAGGACTTCGCGTCCACCTTCGGTGTCGGCGGCGATGCCACCGCACCCTGGGTCCATCCCCACGCTCGAACTCCGGAGATGATCGAGCGCACCGGCCTGCGCTACCGCCTGGAGGACGTCCTCGACACCGTGGTAGCCCTGCAGCGTGCCAATCGGCTGCAGGACGGGATCTACGCGAGTCCGCACGCCATGCCGCACGTCTACCGCTCGGTCCTCACCGCGGCCCGCACCCTGCACATCGCGGTGCCTCCGGCCATCCTCGCCGGCACGGGGTCGAAGATGCAGGGCTGCTTCGGGACCGACGGTCGCGCGTTCCTCTACCTGTCGACGTTCTTCTTCGACTCGGCCGAGGAGGGCGAGCGGCTGTTCATGGCGGGGCGGCTCTGCGGCTACATCGCGGCCAAGTTGGTTACCGCGAACACGATGTACTCGCTCATCGCCGACAACGGCGGCATCCGTACGCTGGTGCCGCGGGGGCTGCGACCCGTGCTCGACGTCGTGCTCTCCCCGCTCTCGCTCGGGGTGAAGATCGCGCTGTCCCGGTGGCAGCGGGCCTGCGAGATCTCGGTGGACCGCGCCGGCCTCGTCGTGAACCAGGACATCGAGATGGCGGCCCGCGCGTTGATGAGGCAGACGCTGGGCCGCAAGCCGCAGATCGACAAGGACACCTACCTGGACCAGCACCGGGACAGCGACACGTCGCCCGGGCGATGGGCCGAGCTGTTGTCCGGCGCACCCTGGGCCTACAAGCGCATTCGCGCCATGGAGCTCTTCGCGCAGTCGAAGCTCTACGCCGACCTCACCGGCCAGCCGGTAGACGATCCGCTCTCCACCGAAGAGCTCGACCAACGGACCACGCAGATCCTGGGGGTGTCGTGATGACGACGGAGCGCATGGTTCAGGAAACCCTGCAGGCGGCCGGTGACCCTGCCGGGGCCTTTCTCTGGCGTCGGGTGTGCCGCGACCTCAACGGGGAGCTGCGCATCGGGGTGGTCGCCAAGGACGAGGCAGTGGCGCAGCGGCTGGTGCGGCAGTTCGGCGCGGCCGAGCACGTCCAGTGGGTCACCCTTCGGGCTGACGACACCGACGCGGACGACGGCTCTCCCACCCTCGGCACGCAGGACCGGATGCTCGGGGTGCACGCGCTCGTGTGGGCCACGCCCGCCGTGGCGCCGCTCGGTGGCGAGGAGCGGCGGGGCATGGCCGCCCTCGTGGAGGCGGGCGCCCCCAACCGGAGAGCCGTGGTCATCGCAGACCTCGCTTTGCTCGCGAACATGGTTCCCGACGAGGGGGATCCCGAGGCCCACCAGGCGAAGGTGGCCGAGGAGGCCGAGGAGGTCCAGCGACGCATCGAGTCGCTGGCCGGCGACACCTGGTCCGTCGTGCGCGGTGACGAGCTGCAGAGCTGGGTGACCGGGACCAAGGATGCCCACACCGACCTCATTCGCGACCGTCGGCAGACGGTCGCGAACCTGCTGCTCACCGACGCGCTCACCCGCGCACGCGACGCCGTGGCCCAGGCGGCGGACGAGGTCGCTCGCGTGGAAGAGCTGCTCGCCGCCGAGGACGCCCAGCTCGAGGCGGCCCGCAAGGCAGGGCAGCGTGTCGCAGCCCACCTGCTCGGGGCGATTCGCCGGGAGACGGAGTCGCTGCTCGTCGATCTGGGATCGTTCCTGGTGCGTCTCGAGGGCGACGTTCCGGCCCAGGTCGAGGCCATCGACGACCTCGAGACCGTCCGACGCACGCTCCCGCACTGGATGCACCACGTCGTCGAGGAGTGGATGGAGTCGCGACTCGCGACGTGGCGGGCTCGGGTGCTCGAGGATCTCGCGGAGGTCCGAATCGACGACGACGATCTCGACCGCGCGCAGCTCCTGGTTCCCGCCCTGCACCCACCGGTCGTGGGCGATCAGGCAGGCTGGACGCAGCGCGTGATCACCACCGCGGCGGTGGGCGGCGGAGCGGCTCTCATCGTCGTCGGATGGTGGATGACCGGTCTCGTGGCGGTGACGGGCGGGCTCGCGTGGTCCGCGCTCGGCCGGCGCGCCGCAGAAGCGCAGAACCGACGGGCACTGGTCGAAACCGCGGTGGACGCGGTGCGCTCCATGGCGAAGGACGCCGAGAAGCTGCTGCGCGACCAGCTCCGGAGTATCGAGGACGAGCTCGACAGGCTCGGCGACGAGCGCGCGGACAGCGTGGCGCGCCATCGCGCCGTGGAGCGGGCCGACCTCTCGGCCCAGCGCACGGCCCGGCTCGAGCGGCAGCGGGCGCTGCAAGGGGTGCTCGACGAGCTGAGCCGTCGCATCGAGGGCCTCGGGGAGGCCACTGCGTGAGCACCCACATCCTCGACGACTTCGTGAAGAAGCGGGAGCGGGGCGCGGAGCTCCTCGATCAGCTCGCCGAGACGGTCGAGCGGTTCGGCATCAAGGACCAGGAGGGCGCCACCGATCCGGCGACCTACCTGCGCGGAACCGCCCAACGCGCGCGCGAGGGACGGTTCGTGGTGCTGCTGCTCGGCTGCTTCTCGTCGGGCAAGTCCACGCTGTTGAACGCCCTCCTCGGGCAGCCCGTGCTCCCGGTCAAGGTCAACCCGTGCACGGCGATCCTCACCGAGCTCGTGCACGCCGACGTTCCCGCCGTCACGGTCCACCATCACGACGCCGAGCCCGAGGTGCTCTCGATGGAGGCATTCCTCGAGCGCTACCAGCTCCGAACCACCTCGGAGGACGAAGCGGGCGCCGAGGCGAGCGACCGGTTCGGGAGCATCGACCGCGCGGTGGTGGGCTACCCCCTGCCGCTCCTGCGCAACGGGGTCGTGCTCCTCGATACGCCGGGCCTCGACGACGACCCGGTGCGCACCGCGCGCACGCTCTCGAGCTTGCCCGATGCCGACGCCGTGATCGTGGTGCTGTCGGCCAACCGCTTCCTGACCGACCTCGAGCGCAAGACGCTACGCCGTGAGCTGCTGCCCCTCGGCCTCACCAACCTGTTCTTCCCCACCACCATGGTCGACCTGCTGTCGATGCTGTCCGACGACGCCGACGCGGCGCTCGCCGAGCTGCGGAAGAAGGCGCGGGAGGCGCTCGGCCCGCTCTGCGAGGTCGATGGCGAGGATCGCTTCGACGAGCGGTTCTTCGAGATCGACGCGCGCTCCGCCCTGCGGGCCCGCTGGGACGGGAGAGCAGGAAGCCGCCGCCATCCCGAGGATGTCGAGGCCCTCCGGAGCTCGGGGCTGGAGCGCTTCGAGGACGCACTCGAGCGCTTCCTCGTCGAGGAACGCGGCCACGCCCAGCTCGCCCACCTCCACAACACCGCGTTTCGGATCGGCGGTGAGGTGCGCAAGGTGGCCGAGCTCGATCGGGCGACGGCCTCCGAGAGCGTAGAGGCGCTGCGGCGGCGGCAGGCCGAGCTCGAGCCCCGGTTCGCGGAGCTGGAGGTGATCGCGCGTCGGGTCGCGCGCACCGTCGAGGGCTTCATCGACCGACAGAAGGCGCTGGTGTGGCACGACCTGCGGGAGTTCATGGCCGCGACCGAGGCGGAGCTGCCGTACGCGGTGGCCGAGTTCGATCTCGGCGGACTCGCGGGCCTGGACCTGGTGACGCAGCGCGGGCGATCGCGGGTCGAGGCGCAGATCCGCACGCAGCTCGAAGCCTGGCTCGAGATGCGCGTCGCCAAGTGGCAGAAGTCGCTCCGTCCTCGCATCGAGACCAGCCTGCACGATCTGCGAAAGGAGCTGACCGCCGACGCTGCGGACTTCGATGCTCTCTCCGAGCAGATCGTGACGGACTTCGCGGGCGCCACGTTTCGGCTGCCGGGCGTGGGCACCGACGAGGACGGCGAGCGTGTCGATCCGGTCGAGCGCTGGTTCTCCGTCGCGATGGGGGCGGTCATGCTGTCGCCTGGGGCGATGGCCGCGGGGTGGTCCGAGGGCTTCGACGGAGCGCTCGAGGGGGCCGCGTCGCGACTCGGGGTCCGCCTCGCGCTGATCACGCTCGGCGCGCTGCTCGGACCGGTCGGATGGGCCGGTCTGCTGCTCTACGTGGTCTCGGATGCGGTCTGGCTGGTCCTCACTGGCGGGACCCAGCTCAAGCGGCTGCGGGAGCAGGTCGCGCTGCGCCTCAAGGGCCAGCTCGTCGAGCAGGTCGATGCGGCTCGCGACGAGATCCAGGAGCGGGTAGCCGAGGGGCTGCAGCCCGTGCGTGACGCCCTGGTCGCCGCCGCCGAGGACGAGGCGAAGGAGCTGCACGCCCTGCTGGAGCGCACCATCACCGCTCGGGAGCAGGCGGTTCGTGACGCCGCGGCGCGCGCGGAGCAGTGGACCGAGGCGCTCGAGCGCTTCGAGACAGTGACCAACGAGTTGAAGACGCTGGTCGACTGACTACACCTCAACCTCGGGAGCCTTCCCGGGTCGGGCGCGTCGAGCACGCTGCTGGCAGAACCCCAGGTCTCCAGTGGGAGGAACGGTGCAGCGGTACGCACTCGTCGGCATCTTCGTGGCCGTTGCCGCGGTGGCGGGCCTCGCGAATCCCCTCTCCGGTCTGGGCCTCGCGGACGGCGGCGCGGTCTCTCTCGCCATCGTCATCGTGGCGGCCGGGCTCTGGATCACCGAGGCGCTGCCACTGTTCGTGACGAGCTTCGTGGTCCTGCTGCTCTCGTCGTCGTGGCTGGTGCCGCAGCTCGAGGCGGAGGGCGTCGCGACCTCGTCGGGCGACTACCTCGCCCCGTTCTCGTCCAACCTCGTGATGTTGTTCCTCGGGGGCTTCGTGCTCGCGGCGGGGTGGCAGAAGGTCGGCCTGGACGAGTGGTTGGCGAACCGGGTCATACGGAGGGCGAAGGGTGACCTGCCCACGCTCGTCGCGCTGATGATGGCGGTCACGGCGTTCTTGTCCATGTGGCTGTCGAACACCGCCGCGACCGCTCTCGTCCTCGGGCTGTGCGCCCCGGTGACGGCCCTCGTCCCGGAACGCGTGGGGGGCCCGAGGCTCCTGCTCCTCGCCGTGCCGCTCGCCGCCAACCTCGGCGGCCTGGGAACGCCGGTCGGCACCCCTCCGAACGCGATCGTGCTCGGCGCGCTCGCCGAGGCCGGCCACCCCATCGACTTCGCGACCTGGATGGCGATTGGCCTGCCCGCGGTGCTCGTGCTGCTCGCCTTCGTGTGGGGCATGCTGCTCACCTTCTTCGGGGGGCGGGGCGTGGTGCTGGACACCGACGACCTCCCGGTTCCCGAGGCTCCGCTGGAGACGATGGCCGGCCGAGGCGTGCTCTTGGTCTCGGCCGTGACCATCGCAGCGTGGCTCTTCGGCTCCCCGCTCGGGATCAAGTCGGGTACTGCGGCGCTGATTCCGGTGATCGGCTTCTTCGGCAGCGGGCTGCTGCGCCTCGCGGACTTCCGGAACCTCGCCTGGGACGTTCTCTTTCTCATGGGCGGAGGCCTGTGCCTCGCCGTCGGCATGCAGCAGTCGGGGCTCGCCGCCTGGCTCGTCGCCGGCATTCCGGTCGACGTGCTGTCGTCGTGGGCGGTGGCCGCGGCGTTCCTCTTGGTGGCCGTCGCCATGTCGACCGTGATGAGCAACACCGCCACCGCCAGTCTGCTGGCTCCGCTGGTGCTCGGCTTGTCGAGCCTGGAGACCACCCCGGTGTTTCTCAGCGTGGCGTTTGGCTGCAGCCTGGCCATGGCCCTGCCCATCTCGACTCCGCCGAACGCAATGGCCTTCGCGAGCGGTCAGCTCGAGGCCCGCGACCTGCTCAGGGTCGGCTCGCTGGTCTCCATCGTGGGCTCGGGGCTCACCGTGACGGTGTTCGTGGCCTGGTGGGCGGTGGTCCTCGGCTGACGGGCGCAGTCCGCCGACCGGTCACTCGAGGATGACGCGCACCCCACCCACGACCCTCGCGGCCTTCTCTCGCGCCTCCTCCAGAGTCTGGCCGCGGGCGAGGCCCACTCCGAGTCGCCGATGGCCCAGCACCTCGGGCTTGCCGAACAGCCGGAGCTCGGTCTCCGGTTCGGCCAGCGCGTCGCGCGACACCTCGAACGCAGGGGCATCGGAGGTGCCGTCGCCGAGCACCACCGCGCTCGCGGACGGGCCGTGGGTGCGGATCGCGGGCACGGGGAGCCCGAGGATGGCCCGCACGTGGAGCGCGAACTCGCTCAGATCCTGCGAGATCATCGTCACCATGCCGGTGTCGTGCGGTCGTGGCGAGACCTCACTGAACCACACGTCGTCACCGGCCACGAACATCTCCACGCCGAAGATCCCCAGACCGCCGAGGCTGTCGGTGACCACACGGGCCATGCGCTCCGCCTCGGCTCGCGCGACACCGGACATCGGCTGGGGCTGCCAGCTCTCGTGGTAGTCGCCGTCGACCTGGCGGTGGCCGATGGGGTCACAGAAGTGCGTACCGCCGACGTGACGAACCGTGAGCAGCGTGATCTCGTAGTCGAAGTCGACGAACCCCTCGACGATCACCCTCCCCGCGCCTCCGCGAGCTCCAGCCTGGGCGGCCGACCAGGCCAAGTGAACGTCCTCCTCGGAGCGGACCGTGCTCTGGCCCTTGCCCGACGAGCTCATGACCGGCTTCACCACACAGGGGCGTCCGATCGCCTCGACCGCGGCGCGATACTCGCCCTCGCTCGAGGCGAAGCGATACGGCGAGGTGCGCAACCCGAGCTCCTCGGCGGCGAGTCGACGAATGCCCTCGCGATCCATGGTCAGGCGGGCCGCGCGGGCGGTCGGCACCACACGAACCCCCTCGGCCTCGAGGTCCACGAGAACGTCGGTGGCGATCGCCTCGATCTCCGGGACCACGAAGTCGGGTCGCTCCTCCGCGATGACGCGTCGAAGGGCCTCACCATCGGTCATGGCGAAGACGTGGTGCCGATGAGCGACCTGCATGGCCGGAGCGCGCGGGTAGCGATCGCAGGCGACGACGGTGACGCCGAGGCGCTGCGCCTCGATCGCCACCTCCTTGCCGAGCTCTCCCGAGCCGAGCAGGAGCAATGTAGTTTCGGACTTGGTTCCAGGCGTGCCGATGCGAGTCATGGCCGAGGGATAACCCGCGCTCGGGCTACACTTCGTGTGGGGGATCCTTGACCCAGGCCGAGCTGATCGACCGAATCGTCTCGGACCCTGACGCTGACGAGCCGCGACAGGTTTTTGCTGACTGGCTCGACGTGCAGGGCCTGTCCGATCGTGCGCGGCTGGTGCGCGCCCAGCTCGCCAGTGCGCGGCTGCCCGCCTGGGATCCCCGCCAGGTCGACTTCCGCGTGACCCAGGACCTCCTGGCGGACACCCGGAGGATCTGGGAGCTCGACTGGCCCGGCCCCTCGGAGGGAGCCCGGGTGCACGGCTGGCGGCGAGGGCTGCCGGCGCGGGCCGAGGTAGACAGCTTCGCCGCCCTGGCCGGCCTCCAGGACCGCCTGGGGAAGCTCGGGGTCGAGGAGCTGCGGGTACCGATGCCGAGCACGGACGAGGAGGCCCGTTCCGTGGGACGCATCCGCTCGGTCCGGCGGCTGTGGATCACGAGTCGACCCGGGCAGACCGGGCGAGCGCTGCGCTGGCTCCTCGAGAGCCCCGTCGTCGAAGGCCTGGACGGGCTCGGGTTCACGCTCGGCGGTCCTCTCGAGCGGTCCGCCCTGAAGGTGCTCACGTCGTGGTCCGGTTGGCCGCGGCTCGAGCGGTTCGCCCTGTTCCGGGCGCGGATGGACGACGCCGATCTGCAGTGGCTCCTCGACGCTCTGCCGCCGTCGGTGTGGCACCTCGGCTTCGGGGTCTCGCTTCCGCGCGACCCGTCGCTGTCCCTGGTCTACGACGATCAACCCGAGCCGCTCGAGGCGCTCGCCGCGTGGCCGGGTCTCGCGGCCATTCGTCGCCTCGACGTCTTCGTGACCCGTCCTGGCGAGCGGGGGATTGCCGAGCTGCTCGCATCGCCCCACGCCGTCGCGCTTCGCGACCTCGGCTTGAACATCGTGGCGAGGGCCCTGACCTTTCCATCCAGCCCGTCGGCGCCGCTGCAGCTGGACACCCTGCGCATCCTCCACGGGGAGCTCGGCCGCGGACTCGGTGACGACCTCGCCAAGGCGCGCTGCCTGTCGGGGCTCAAGCTCCTTCGCCTGCAGGGCATTCGCGTTGCCCCGTCAGAGGTCTTCCGCGCGATGTTCCGGGGGCCGTTCCGACGCTCGCTGCAGGTGATCGACGACGCCGGCATCGAGGACGAGGAGGGCGCGCTCGGCGGCGTGCTCGACGGGATCGCGGACGGAGGGCTCGAGCGGCTGCACAGCTTGTGTCTCGGCCACTCGGTGGTCTCGGCGCGCAATCGCCACAAGCGCACCCTCGACCGGCAGCTCGAGACGCTGTTCGGCACGTCGGTGTCCGAGACCCTGCGGGAGCTCGTGCTGCGGGACTACGAGCCCGGAGAGAATCACGTCTCGGGGCTGACCCTGCTGCACGTGCTCCGGGCTCCCCAGCTGCGGCGGGTCCGATTGCCCACGGCGCTCAACGACGCCGAGGCGGCGGTGCTGGAGTCTCACCCCCGCGTCCGACAGCTCATGGCTCGCGGAGGCCTCTCCCGGGACATCCTGCGACCTACGCGACAGCGCCTCACGCTGCGACGCTGATCATCGCGCGGCCGACGCCTCTCGAATCGCCGTCCGCAGCTCGTCGGCGTCGAGCGGCTTGCGCAGGACGGTGAGCGCGCCGACCCCGTCGAACGCCGACGCATCCAGCGGCTCGCTGTCTCCGGTCAGGAACACGATGCGATCGAGCCGGTCGGGAACGAGCGCCCGGACGGCACCGAACACCTCGACCCCCGAGGTCGTCGGCATCTCCAGGTCGCACAGCAGCACGTCACACGTCCGGTCGACGAACGCGGTCACCGCATCGTTCACGTTCGTGGTCACGCGAACCTCGTGCTCGACGAGCTCGGCCTGCAGCCACAGCAGCACGCCGAGCTCGTCGTCCACCGCGAGGATGCGGAGCCTCCCCGGCGGCGTGGCCTTCACCGTCGGCGTGTCGCTCACGTCCTCGTCGTCGTCCCGGTCGGTGTCGACGTTGTCGAGGTCGGCGTTCGCTTCCAGGAGGGTGACCTCGGCATCCGGGTCCGGCTCGGGCGCGGTCGCTCGGGCCTCGACCCGCCAGGGCGCCACGCCGATCAAGGCCGCACTCGCGAGCACGGCGGCGGCCCGGTCGATCAGGCTCTGGAGATCCCGGGACGCCGGGGGAACCTGGTCGGCGATGGCGAACCCGGTCTGCTCGAGCCCGTAGAGCACCAGGGTGACGAGCAGCACGACGCCAGAGAACGCCCAGCCGGCTCTCGCGTCGGCCGTGAGGGCGGCGAGGACGGGCACGAGCAGGAATGCCCCGAAGGTGGGGTCGTCGAACCCCCCGGTGTGCAGGCTGCGCACCAGGAGGACCAGGAACACGACGCCGGTGCCGAGGATGCCCGCGACCGAGGGGTCGCGGATCTGCCGGAGGAGGACCAGGTTCGCCAGTCCCGCCACGACACCGAGCAGCGAGGTGGCGGCGAGGAGGGGCAGCCCCAGCCACGCGTAGCGCACCCCGAAGGGCAGCGCGATGGCGCCGAGGACCAGCGTTACGAGGGAGATGCGCTGGATCTCGCGACGCAGGACGGGGGACACCACCCCGGGCGGAGTCCCCAGCGCGAGGATGGTGTCGGCGTTCTCGGGCCACGGGCCGTCAGCTCGGTGGTGTTCGTCGTCCATGGCGGACGAGTGTACCCGATTGCGAGGTCGCGACTGGGTTACGCGAGGACGCGGTCGACCGCCACGAGGAGCTGGTTGGTCTCGAACGGCTTGCTCATCCAACCGCGCGCGCCCGACGCCTTGGCGTGTCCGAGCAGCAGCCGCGAGGACTCCGCGGTCAGCACGAGGATTCGGGGGCCGTCGGTCCCGAGCCGTTCGCGGAGCTCCGACATCAGCTCGAATCCGTTCATCCCGGGCATGCCGAGGTCCACGATCGCCAGGTCGAAGGGCGCTTGCTCCTGCACGACCTCGAGGGCTCTCCATCCGCTCTCGGCCTCCACCACCTCGTGGCCGGCCGTCAACAGGGCGACCCTCACGCCGATCCTCGATGTCGCGGAGTCGTCCACCACCAGGATTCGTGCCACGGGTCACCCTCCTCCTCGATCGCTCATCGGCGCGAGGCGTCGGGTGACCGAGGCAAATCGGAGCCCGATCGTCAGAAGGCGCCGTCGTAGGCGCGTCGCGGGATGGGGCAGTGCGCCAGCCTCGAGCCGTGATGGGGAGTGGCGAGCCACTCTCGAAGCGCAGCGACGTCCGAGAACCGACGGCCCTCGGCCCCGAACGCCTCGGCGAGACGGACGAAGTCGGTCGCCCGGTCGCCATAGTCGACGCCAAGGTTGGACAAGCCGCGCCCTCGCTGCTTCTTCTCGATGAGGGCGAGGCTCTGATCGTCGATCACCACCACGGTCACGTCGACACCGGCGTCGCGAGCCGTGGCCAGCTCACCGCTCGCCATCTCGAGACCCCCGTCGCCCACCACCGCCACCACGGGCCGCCCCGTGCCCATGGCCGCTCCCACCGCCACGGGCAGTGCGTAGCCCATGGTGCACAGTCCGCTCGACTGGAGCAGCGTACGGGGCTCCCTCGCCCGCCACATCTGGGAGAGCAGGATGCGGTGAGCACCAGTGTCCACCGTTACCACGGTGTGGTCGGAGACGGCGTCTCGGACCGCGCTGATCACACCGGCCGGGCCCCAGGAGGCGCTCGGGGCGAACGCCTCGGCCAGGGAGCGCTTCACCTCGGGCCAGGCCCCGAGCTCTCGAGGGGCAGACTGGGGTACCGCGTCGAGGAGTCCGGCCAGGGTCGCCTCCACGGGGCCCACCAGACGGAGGTCGGTCCGGTGCTCGGTCGGCGGCACGGGCGTGGTGGAGGCGTCGATCACGAACGCATCGTCGCCGAACGGATGCAGCCACCCCGCGCGCATCTCCACCGCGTCGTAGCCGGCGAGGAGCACCACGTCGGCCTCCTTCACCCGTGGCAGGAGCGCGTCGTCGGCCCGTGGCGACAGCCCCGCCGCTGCGACCCACAGGGGATGGTCCCACGGCAGCACGCCGATCGCCTTGTAGGTGCCGAGCACCGGCGCACGGATTCGCTCGGCGAGCGGACGGAGGGAGGTGGCGCTCACGGCCTCGAGTCCCGCCAGGACCAGGGGGCGCTCGGCTCGAGCGAGCCGGTCGATGGCCTCCGGGGGAAGCCGTGCGGGGGCCTCGGGCATCGCCGGGGTCGGGGCCCAGGGCGCACACGGCGCCTCGGCTACGTCCAGTGGAAGGTCGAAGTGGACTGGGCCTGGCCGCCCCTCGAGCATGACGCGCAGCCCGCTCGCGATGTCTCGGGCTGCGGTCTCGGGACGCAGCCGGAAGCTCGCCTTCACGATCGGTGCGAGCAGGGCCGTCTGGTCGAAGACCTGGTGGGTGAACCTGCCGTCGTGATCGTCGGCTACGTTCCCGGTCACCACCACGAGGGGCACCCGATCGAGCCGAGCCTGCGCCACCGCGTTGGGGCAGTTCGCGACCCCGGGTCCCACTGTCGCGACGAGCAGCCCAGGCTCGCCAGTGGCGTGGTGAAGGCCCTCGGCCATCAGTCCTGCCCCCGTCTCGTGGCGAGCGAGCACGAACCGAATCCCGTTCAGGCGGAGCGACTCGAGGAGCCACAGGGTCTCGCCGCCGGGAATCCCGAATCCGGTGGTGACGCCACATCCGACGAGCGCGGCAGCGAGGTGGTCGGCAACGGTGTCCATCGGCGCCGAGTAGCGGATCGACCCTGCTTCAGCAAGACCGGGGGCCTTCGTGAAATGGACATAAACCGACGGTTCTCGAAGACGACATTCAACCTGACCCTCGTCGCGTCTCGCGAAGCCCAAGGTGAACCGTGGTCCTGAGCAAGATCTCGCTGCGCGCCAAGTTGACGCTGCTCATCGCACCCCCGATCGTCGCGCTCTTCGTGTTCGCGGGACAGCTCCTCGTGGACCGCTGGAGCCAGAAGGTCGAGGCGGCGGAGTTGCTGGAGGCGGTCACGATTGCCCGCGCAGCCGCGGAGCTCGTTCACGAGAGCCAGGGAGAACGCGGGCTGACGACGGCCACCCTCGGTCCCGGGGGCGACCGGTTCTCGTCCGAGCTCCTCGAGCAGCGCGCCAGAACGGACGCAAAGCTCCAGGCGCTCCGGTCCGCCGCCAACTCCGTCCACGTGGCGTTCGCCGAGATCGACGAGACCCTCGCCAGCATCGAGCGGCACGTGGAGCGGCTTCCGCAGATCCGATCGTCGGTGGACGCACGCTCCGCCACCAACGACGCCGTGATGCGGTACTACACCGAGGTGAATCGCCAGCTGATCGAGCTCCTGCGGCTCGTCTCGGTGAACGCCTCCAACGCCGAGATCGCCCAGCTCGCGCAGGTCGCGTACCGGTTCGTGCAGGCCAAGGACGGCTCGGGGGCCGAGCGCTCGACCCTGGTGGCGGCGTTCTCGAGGGGCGGATTCACCGACGCGCTGCACGACCGGTTCGAGAAGATCGTCGCGCTGCAGGACGCACACCTCGACTACTTCGAGCGCAGTGCACCGGCCGACGCCCGCGAGCGGTGGTCGGATCTCCAGCGCCGGCCCTTCGCGGCGGAGACGGCGAGATTCCGGAAGGTCGCGGCCGACGCACGGACCAACGGTACCCGGACCAGCGTGGAGCCCGAGGAGTGGTTCGCGGCGCAGACCGCCAAGATCTCGGCCATGCGCGAGGTCGAGCAGCTGGTCGTGAAGCAGGTGGCCTCACTCGCCGACGATCTGGCCAGCTCCGCGAGTCGGCAGTTCACCCTCGGGGTGATGGCCGTCGTGATCACACTGGCGATCACCGCCTTCCTGACCTTGCAGATCGTCAAGGGGATCATGCAGGCCGTCTCGGTGGGCATCGAGACGGCGGAGGGCATCGCTCGCGGGCGACTCGACGGACGCATCGACACGAACGGCAACGACGAGTTCTCCAGGCTGAACGTGGCGATGTCCAACATGCAGGAGCGCCTGCACTCCATCGTCCATCGCCTGCTGGGGGGAGCCGACGAGGTGCTCACTTCGTCCGTCCAGCTCTCGGGACACGGCGCGACACTGACCAAGCACACCGCCGAGCAGGCGAGCGCCGTGCAGGAGCTGGCCTCCTCGATGGAGGAGATCGCAGCGACGACGCAGGTCTCCGCCTCGAACGCGGAGGAGGCCGCCAATCTCGCCCGAAAGTCCGCCGAGCAGGCGTCCGAGGGAAGCGACATCGCCGACCGTGCGATGACCGCGATGACCGCCATACGCGAGGACGCCAAGCGCATCGAGGACATCCTCGACGTCATCAACGACATCGCGTTCCAGACCAACATCCTCGCCCTGAACGCAGCGGTGGAGGCCGCTCGCGCGGGCGACCAGGGGCGAGGCTTCGCGGTGGTCGCGGGCGAGGTCCAGCGCCTGTCCGAGCGGACCACCACCTCGGCGAAGGAGGTCCGCGCGCTCATCGAGGAGAGTCGACGGGCGGTCGAGGAAGGCAGTGGCTGGGTCGGCAAGTCGGTGGAGCGCCTGCGTACCATCTCCGAGCAGGCCCACGGAGTCAACGACCTCGTCACCGAGCTCGCGTCCACGTTCCGCGAGCAGTCGGTGGCGCTGACGCAGATCAACGAGGTGCTCGGCAACATCGACGTCGTGGCTCAGCAGAACGCCGCCATGGTCGAGCAGATGGGCGGGGCGTCGCTGCAGGTTCGCGACAAGGCAGAAGAGACCCGAGAGATCTTGTCGTTCTTCGAGACGGGGACCGCCCGGGTCGAGGACGCAGGGCCGTCGAGGAAGCCGCCGGTCGCGCTGCTCACCTCGAACGCACCCGACGACGACTGGGTCGACGTCGACGGGCACCCGGAGGCGCACGGGTCGTCGGAGACGGTGTCGTGAAGGAGCGACGCATCGAGCTTCCTTTCGCCCTCGGAGTCTCCCAGGTCGTGGACCTCCGAGCCGAGCTCCTCGCGGCGCTGCGGGGCGACGAGGCCCTCGTGGTGCTCGACGCACGCGAGGTCGACTCTGCCGACACGCTCGGACTCCAGCTGATGGTCTCCTTCGTCGCCTCGGCGGAGGCGCAGGCGCGAACCTGGCGTTGGGAGGGCGTCTCCGAGCCTCTACGGTCGACCGCGCGCCTCCTGGGTCTCGACGAGGCCCTCCGACTCGGAGGGTCCCCGTGACGATGGTCGAGAGCTTCCTCGACGAGGCGGCCGAGCACCTCGCCGCCATCGAGTCGGGGCTGGTGCACTTCGACGACGACGTGGTGTCGGAGATCTTCCGCGAGGTGCACAGCATCAAGGGCGGGGCCGGCGGCGTGGGACTCAAGGCGCTGGCTCGGTTTGCGCACCGCATGGAGAGCGTCCTCGCGCGGGTCCGCGACGGCTCGCGAGCCATCACCCCCGACCTGACCGAGCTCCTGCTGCGCGCTACCGACATCCTCCGCGAGTTCCTCGATGGTCACGCGGCGGGGGCCGACCTCCCGCCCGCGGCCGCGCGCGCGGTCGAGGCGGAGCTCGCGGCCGCGACGACGGAACGAGATCCCGCGGGGCCCCGGCAGGCCCGGGGAGCGGGGACCCTGTTCGACATCACGCTCGTGCCGCACCCAGATCTCGTGATGGGGGCCTGTGTCGACCCGTTTCTCGTGCTGCACGAGCTCGACGAGCTCGGTGCCCTCGACGTGTCCTGCGACTTCGGGGCGGTGCCGGAGCTCGAGGACCTGGAGGTCTACGTCGTCTTCCTGAGATGGCACCTTCGGCTGCGCACGGAGGCCCCGGAGGAGCGAGTTCGGGAGGTCCTCGAGTGGACCGGTGGCGCGGCAGACTTCGCAATCCGGGCCGCGTCGGCGGAGCCGTCGGCGAAAGCAACGGAGAAGTCGACGGGGGCGACCCGCAGGCCCCGCACCAGCATCCGGGTCGACGCGGCCAAGATCGATGCCGTGCTGAACCTCGTCGGTGAGCTGGTCATCACGAACGCGCGGCTCCGTGACGAGGCGCAGGGGTTGCCTGGCGAGGCCAAGCAGTCGCTCGGAGAGGGAATCCAGCAGCTCGAAGAGCAGACCCGCTCCCTGCAGGAGACGGTCCTCGCGATGCGCATGGTGCCCACCCAGACCGTGTTCGAGCGGCTGCCCCGCGTCGTCTTCGACACCGCGCGCACGCTCGGCAAGGAGGTCGACCTGCGCATCGAAGGCGAGTGGACCGAGGTGGACCGGGAGGTGGTCCAGTTGCTCGCCGATCCGCTCGTCCACATGGTGCGCAACGCCGTCGACCACGGACTCGAGCTCCCCGACGTCCGGGAGCGTGCCGGCAAGCCGCGCACCGGCACTCTCCTCGTTCGCGCCCTGCACCATCGCGGCGATGTCCTCGTGGTGATCCAGGACGACGGGCGGGGCATCGATCGCACGCGGCTGCGGCGACGAGCCGAGGAGATCGGCATGGTGGTACCTGGCGATCCCACGGAGGTGACCGAGGAGATCCTGCTTCGGCCAGGGTTCACCACCGCCGCCGAGGTGACCGATGTCTCCGGTCGCGGCGTCGGTCTCGATGTCGTCAATCGCAACGTCAGCGCGCTCGGCGGCTCGCTCGCCATCGAGTCCGAGGTCGGAAAGGGCACGACCTTCCAGGTCCGGCTCCCCATGACCCTCGCGATCCTCGACGGGCAGCTCGTCCGGGTCGGTGAAGAGACCTACGTGGTGCCCGTGCGCTCCATCGTGGAGTGCTTTCGCCCCGATGCGGACCTCATGCGGCGAGTTCCGGGCTCGGGCGCCGTCTACCAGCTTCGTGGGGTGCAGCTTCCCGTCGTGTCGCTGACCGAGCTCTTCTCGGTGCCTGGCGGCGAGATCCGACCCGAGGCGAGCCTCTTCGTCGTCGTGGACACCGGCAAGCTGGCGATCGCCCTGGCCGTCGACGACCTCGGGCCGCAACAGCAGGTCGTGCTCAAGCAGCTCGAGCGCAACTATCGTCGTGTTCCCGGTCTCGCGGGGGCCACCATCCTCGGGGACGGGCGCATCGCGCTCGTCGTCGACCCCACGTCCATCGGGCGCGGACCGAGGTCCGTCGCCGACCGAGGTGCTCGATGAGCTCTGCACCGACCGAGCCTGACGGCGTCACCGTCAATGTCCCCGAGGAGCAGGTCCTGACCTTCGTTGCCGCCGGGGAGCGCTACGCGTCCCCGATCCTCGACGTCCGCGAGATCCGGCGCTGGGAGCCGCCCACGCGGGTGCCTCACGCTTCGAGGTACGTGCTCGGGGTGCTGAACGTGCGGGGCGAGATCATCCCGATCGTCGACCTTCGAGGGCTGATGAGGGCCTCGGGCACGAGCGAGTACGGCAAGACCACGATCACCATCCTCTTCTCGGTGGCTCGCGACGACGGGGCGAGGCAGGTCGGCCTCGTGGTCGACGAGCTCGCCGGGGTGTGCCACGTGCCCCACGACCTCCGGAGCAAGCCGCCCGAGGCGTCCGATCCCCACGTCAGCTCGATCGCGACCCTCCCCGACGGAGAGATGCTCCTCCTGCTCGACCTCGAGAAGATCGTCGAGAGCTTCTGCGTCGCGGACGATCGTGGCGACGGCTAGCGAGCACGGCCTCGCAGCCGCCGATTTCGAGAGGCTGCAGGTTCTGATCCGCCGGCGAGCCGGGATCGTCGTCGACCAAACCAAGCGTCCCCTCGTGCTCGCTCGGCTCGGTCCCGAGGTCAACCGACGCTTCGACGGTGACTTTCGCCGCTACTGTGATCGCCTGGCTCAGGGCGACGAGCGGGAGCTGGAGCGGTTCGTCCACCTTCTCACGACCCACCACACGTCGTTCTTCCGCGAGCCGCATCACTTCGAGCACCTCGCTCGTCTTGCTCCCGCGGTGGCGAGACGCCGGCATCCGGGGCCGCTCCGGGTCTGGTCCGCGGCGTCGTCGACCGGCGAGGAAGCCTACAGCGCCGCGATCACCCTCGCGGAGGCGCTCGACGGCACCACCTGCGTCCCACCGCAGCTCCTGGGGACCGACATCTCCGTTCCCGTCGTCGAACGGGCGAGTGTCGGCATCTACGCGGTGACCGCGCTCGGCCACGTGCCCGAGGTCCGGGTCAACCGGTGGTTCTTGCGGGGCACCGGGAGCAACACGGGGATGCTCAGGGCCAAGGCGGTGCTGCGGAGGCAGGTGAGCTTCGGGGTTCTCAACCTGCTCGCACCCTGGCCCCTTGCTCACGACTTCGACTTCGTGTTCTGCCGCAACGTGCTCATCTACTTCGACGAGGAGACCCGAGTGCGGGTGGTGAGTCGCATCGTCGGGCAGCTCCGTCCGGGCGGCGTGCTGTTTCTCGGGCACAGCGAGGGCGGACTGGGCCGGGTGCCCGAGCTCCGGCAGATCGGTCCCTCGACGTTCGAGAAGGTCGCGGAATGACCGTCACCGTGGCTGTTCTGCACTCCGTCGCCCGCATTCGCGAGGCCGTCCGGAACCGCCTGGGCAATGCCGTCGGGATCGAGTTGCTGTGCGTGGTGGGGCAGGCGGGGAGTCGGTGGCGGACGAACGTCGGCATGGAGCCCGACGTGTTGGTGGTCGACCCACCGGCGAGGGACCAGCTCGCCCAGCTAGGCCCCGGCCAGGCGGGGGTGCTCGTGGGACCCGCCTCCGCGCTGCCGCGGGTCTCGAAGCAGGTCGCGGCGCTCGAGCCGCCCGAGGCGTGGACGCCCGACGATCTGGCCGCGTGGACCGATCGGCTCGTCGAGCGCGTGCTCCAGCTGGGCTCGGGTCACCGCACGTCGCTTCGGGCGCCGCGTCGGGGGCTGCCCCGCGCCGGGCAGGGCGGCCGGCCCCGGCTCGTGGCCATCGGGGCGTCGACGGGCGGCGTGGAGGCCTTGCACGTCGTGCTCTCCGCCCTTCCCGGCGATGTCCCGCCCGTGCTCGTGGTGCAGCACATCCCGCAGGAGTTCAGCGGTCCCCTCGCGGCGAGGCTGGACGAGGACTGTCGAGTGAAGGTGGTTCTTGCCGAGGATGGCCTCACCCTCGAGCGGGGTACCGTGTACCTCGCGCCGGGCGACCATCACCTCGTGGTCGGCCGGTCCCGACACGAGCTCGTCGCACGGCTGAATCAAGGTCCCAAGCGCGCATTCCATCGTCCGTCGGTCGACGCACTGTTCGAATCCGTGCACGCCGCCGTCGGGCGGCCGGTCGTCGCCGTGCTGATGACCGGCCTCGGCAAGGATGGCGCGGCGGGTCTCGCCCGACTTCGCGACGCCGGGGCCTGGACCATCGCCCAGGACGAGGCGACGAGCTCGGTGTGGGGGATGCCGGGGGCCGCCGTGGCGTTGGGGGCGGCGTGTGAGGTGCTACCGCTCGGGCACATCGCCGCGGCGGTGGTGTCGCGGTGCACGGTCGGAGCCGCGCCGGATGGTTGAGCGGTGGTGGCCGGCCCGGGTCTCGGGCCCTGGGTGATCAGGGATCCGCGAAGAGCAGGTAACGCTCGGCGAGCGCGTCGTAGGCGGCTCGGGGCACACGGTCGATCGTGGTGATGCCCCAGTACTCCTCGTTGAACACCCCGTCGGGGTACGGACCGCCCCCTGGCGCGAACCCGCCGGTGTCCTGTTCGTCGGGGCTTCCCGAGGCGTCCTTCCACCACTCGTCCGCCCAGGCAAAGATCGTCCCGCCCGAGACGACGCCGCCGTCGCCGACCCACTCGGCGACGATCTCGTCGGTGAGCCGGCCCGTGGCGAAGGCCTGGGCCTCCTCGTCGACCCGGGCGTTGGTGGTGTCGTAGGCGTCCGCGCCGTACTCCGAGACGAAGAGAGGCTTGTCGCCGAGGGCGCGCCAGGTGTCGAACAGGCCGAAGAACGACTCCCCCCGGTAGACGTTGACGGACCACACGTCGACGTAGGGGAGCGCCTCGACGAGGGACGGAGCGGGGAGCTCCCCATAGCAGGTGATCACGGGCCGATCGTCGAGGGCCTGGACGCGCTCGCTGACCGCGTTGACCACGAACTGGGCCTCCGAAGGGGACAGCTGGGCGTACAGGCCGTTGTAGTTCCACTCGTTGCCGATCATCCACATCAGCACGGCCGGGTGGTCCTGCACGGAGGCCACGATGTCGTCGACCCAGTCGATGGGCAGACCGCCAAAGGGGTACACCGTGTTCACCACGCCGATGCCGTGTTCGTGCAGCACGTCGAGTACGCGGCGGTCGGTGATGGGCTCGAAGGTGCGCACGGTGTTGATGCCTGCCGCGGCCATGAGCGGAGCGTCGACATCGACGGCGCCGCTGAAGTCCAGACCTTCGGGATGTCGCGCTCCGCGGGGCACCGGGTTCCAGTTCACGCCGAGGATGCGATAGGGCGCTCCGTCGACGAGGATGCGTCGCCCGTCGACGGCGATGTCACGAGGCAACGGCGGCGGTGGCTCGGTGGGAAGCTCGGGAACCGGGGCCGGCGGCTGAGGCGGCGGGAAACGGATTGGGGTCTCGAACTCGGGTGCCTCGTCCTCGGGAGCCGGGGAAGGAACCCGAGGCTCGATGCACGCCAGCAACCACGTCCACGTCATGCCGCCCTCCAAACCTCGTGTAGCATCGGGGGCTGGCGATCAGCGCTCGGGGGCCAGGCGGGCCCGGACCTCGTCGAGCCGTCTCTGCACGCGCTCGACGACCCGATCGGGCGCGAGGTGGATCGACGTGGAGGCGGGGAGCGCAATCGAGACGGCTTGCAGCTTCGCATCGGGCGCGTCCGGCAGGGGCACGTCGAAGATGCGGGAGGCCGTCCAAACCGCGTTGCCTCGGTCGCCCTCGAGCGACCACCACCGGTAGGCGAGGGCGGGATCGGTGCTGCCTTCGACCCACAGCAACCAGGCGATGCAGGGGGCTTCGTCGCAGTCGACGTCGACCACCTCGATCTCGGCATGCTCCGCCGCGAGTCGGAACAGGTGCTCCTCGACCGTGCTCGCGGTCCAGTCCGGTGACGGTGTAGCGACCCCGACGCCCTCGCCGAAGTCGGTGCAGGTCCGGGTATCGGGCAGCTGGAGCGGTGGTGGCTGCAACCAGCTCGAAGCCCAGGAGACGTCCGGCTCGCTCGGTTCGGCGAGGCGGGCGCGGATCACGCCCGCGGCGAGGAAGCTGGATGCAACACCGATGACGAACGCGAGAGCGATCCGCATGGGACCTCCGGAGCCCTGCAGCGTAGCTCAGGCGAACCCCCGGTAAAAAGCTGACACTCGGCTGGATTGGCTGACTGGGCGTGTCCCGGACGGATCACTGGCGATCGATTCGATAGATCCGTTCGGAGCGGAAGTCGGCGACGTAGAGACGCCCCGAGGGGTCGCGGCCGAAGGCCGACGGCGAGATGTCGAAGCGACCCAGCGCGACGACATCGTTGGTCGGCCTTCGGTACTCGGGCAAAGCAACCGCCCAGATCCGACCCGTGCCGAAGTCGGAGAAGAGGTACCGTCCCTCGATCTCACCCGGTCTCGTCCACACGACCCCGCCGGTGATGGAGATGCCTTCCTCGTGGGCGTAGGTGTAGATCGGATCGACGAAGCCCTCCGAGGAGCAGCCCTCGGGAGGGTGGAAGCACCGGGTGCCCTCGCGAACGCTCCACCCGAGGTTGTCGCCCGCGGCCACGATGTCGATCTCCTCGAAGGAGGCTTGGCCAACATCGGCGACGATCAGCCGTCCATCCGGGGCGAAGGTGAAGCGCCACGGATTTCGGAGTCCCCAGGCGTAGATCTCGGGACGCGCGCCGGGGACCCCCACGAACGGGTTGTCGTCAGGGATGCCGGCGCGACCCGGGCTGCGCACGTCCAACCGGAGGATCTTGCCGAGCAGTGAGTCCAGGTCCTGGCCCGAGCGGTGGGGATCACCGTCTCCTCCTGCCTCGCCGTCGCCCGTGCCGACGTACAGGTGTCCGTCGGGGCCCATCGCGATCTGCCCCCCGTTGTGGGTGCGCTCGGGCTGGCGCACCGTCAGGAGATCGGCGACCTTTCGAGGCCCGCGGAGCGTACCGGGGTCGACCCGGAACTCGCTGACCATGGTGAACAAGCCGTCCCCGTGGTCGGGGGAGTGGTTGACGAAGAACCTGCCGTTCTCCACGAAGGCCGTGTGGAACGCGATGCCGAGCACTCCTGACTCGAGGATGTCGCACACCTCGAGCCAGAGCCAGTACTCGCGAATGCCGGTCTGCAGGTTCACCAGGTGGATGGTCCCCCACTTCGACGTCACCGCCAAGTGATTGGGATGACCAGGTACGAAGGCGAGATCGGTGGGCTGACCGATCCCCTCCGCGATGGGCACCAGCCTCACCGGGAGCTGGACCCGCTCGGCATCGGCGCCGTCGAAGACGGGCTCGAGGACGGGAGCGTCGGTACGGACCGAGTCGGGCGGTGGCGGCCCGACCGGGACGACTCCGAGCCAATCGGGAGGCACGGCGAACGCGAGCCCGGCGCCGACGGCCACACCGAGGACGGTACCCGCCGCGATGCGGCCCCATCGAACCCTGGTCATGCGGACTCCGCGGCAGTTCCCGGAGCTCACTTTACGCTACCCTGACCGTCGACGGGCGGCGGCCGCGTGATGAGCCCTTCGCGCCGCCGGACAGGATCCTCGGGCCTCCGTTCCGGTAGGGGCCGCCCGAGCTCGCCCACGCCGACAACGACTCGGTCCTCGGCGCTCGGCTCGAGGCCCTTCGCTGTTGTGCCGAGCGCGATCCTTGACGCCGATCCTTCGGCAGAGTCGAATCGACGTGCGAGGAGACGATGCCAGGACGCGCCTACGTCAACCCCGACAGCTCGTCGACGGCGTCGCTCGCGCACGCCGTGTTCGTGGTGGGCGGTCGCCGTCTGTTCGACGTCGGGAGCCCACGGCGGTTCGCGCTCGGTGCGTGGCTCCTCGGGCTCACGCTCGTCGTGAACGGGCTGCTCGTCGCCATCGGGTACGCGGTGGGGGCGCCCGGGCGCCCGATGGCGCTCTCCGAGTCGTTTGTTCCGTTGATCCTCGTGACCGGGGGACTGCTCCAGGTCCCGGCGGGGGTGGCGTTCGGGGCGGGGCGTCGCGATCTCGGCACGGTGCTCGCCATCGCCGCGTGGTTCCTCACCTGCATCGGGGTCGCGGGGGTGGGGGCGTCGGCGGCCATCCTCACGCTGGTCGGCTTCGGCTACGGCGCGGGCGTGATCGCGGCCGCCCTGCTCGAGCGGAGTCGGGCGATTCTCGGGGTCGGGGCTGCGGCGGCAGCGGGCTGGATCATCGGTCTCGCGTCGCGCTACGTCGTCGTCGGCGAGTGGGTCGGAGCTGACCCCACCGTGCAGGCGGTGCTCCTGTTGGTGCCGCCGCTCTGGTTCGTGGGCCTCGCCATGCTGGTGGGCCTCGCGGTGACCTCCGCCCAGGCCACGATCGCCAAGCTCGATCGGGTGGTCTCCGAGCTCGAAGAGGCGAAGCTGGAGGCCGAGAGGGCGAACCGCGCGAAGAGCGCCTTCCTCGCCAACATGTCCCACGAGCTCCGGACGCCGCTCAACGCGATCATTGGCTACAGCGAGCTCGTGCTCGAGGACGCCGACACGAACGACGAGCTGCGCGACGACGTCGCGCGGGTGCACAAGGCGGGGAGCCACCTGCTACGGCTCGTCAACGACGTCCTCGACATGTCGGCCATCGAGGTCGGCAAGGCGGAGCTGGAGCTCGGCGAGGTCTCGGTCGACGAGCTGCTGAAGGACGTCCTCGTGTCGGTCGAGCCGCTCGTCGCGAAGACCGGGAACCGGCTCGAGGTCCACGTGGAGCGTGACATGCGGCCGCTCTGGGTCGACGTCCGACGGCTCAGGCAGGTCCTCATCAACCTCGTCGCCAACGCCGCCAAGTACACCGAGAACGGCGAGGTCCGCCTCACGGCGCGCAAGGCGGGGCGGGGGATCGCCCTCGACGTGGAGGACACGGGGGCGGGGATTCCACCCGAGCGCCTGCACCGAGTGTTCGAGCCCTTCGAGCGCGATGCGGAGACCGGGGTCCACCTCCGGGCCGCGGGAACGGGGCTCGGGCTCACCATCGTCCGCGAGCTCGTGCTCCTGATGAACGGCCGGGTGACCGCTCACAGCCGCGTTGGTGAGGGCTCGCGCTTCACGGTCTGGCTGCCCGCGTCGGCGCCCGCCCGGGCCGTCCCTGCCTCCCTGTGACCCTCACATCGGCGGGTCGACGAACACGAGCTGACCGGTGCTGTCGCCGACGAGGAGCTGCCCCTCGTAGGCGAAGATCGTGTTGGGCCGGCCCTGGATGGCGGGATCGAAGTCGAGAACCGCGGCGGTGTTCGCGTCGAGGGCCCACAGCGGCCGGGACGTGTCCTGGCCCCGAATGGAGATCGACGAGCCGCTCTCGATGAAGATCACGTCGCCGATCTTCACGATCTCGTCGATCCCGCCGCTCTCGACGCCGGGCTGCCAGTTGCGGAGTGTGCCCGTGGCGGGATCGATCGCGAAGAAGCGGTCGTCCTCGGGTAGACCGCTCACCTCGGCCGAGGTGCTGGACTCGACCCAGAGCTCGCCGTCATAGAGGCGCATCTTGCTCGCCGCCGTCTGGATGTTGGTCGTGATCGGCGCGTTGGCCCCGGTCTGCGCATCGATCCACACGAGGTCTCCCCGGTCCACGCCGTTGATGCTCTGGATGAGCCCACCGAGGATGACGTTGCCGCCGAAGAGCACCACCCCCCGCACGTTGTCCGCGTCGATCGAGACATCGAAGCCCGACTTGAACGAACCGTCGCTCTTCTCGAGGGCCGCGAACGACTCCTGGGGCTGTCCGTTGACGTTGTCGAAGAAGCCGCCGATGTAGACGGTGTCGGGGCCGAAGGCGATGTCCACGACAGTGGAGTCCACCTCCGGGGCGAACGGCAGCACGGTGCCCGTCGTGAGGTCCACGGCTGCGATGCGGTTGCGGTCCACGCCGCCGACGGACGTGAAGAAGCCCGTGAGGTAGGCGACGTCTCCATCCACGAAGACGTCGCGGAACTGACCGCCCTCGATCTGGAAGTCGAGAGGGTCGACCTCGCCGGTCACCGGATCCCAGATCGCCGCGCCCTGGCGCTCCACGAGGTCGACGCCGCGTGGCGCCCAGATCCACAGCTCGTCCCCGACCCCGAGGAGAGCGGGATTGAAGAACGGCACCGGAATCTTGGTGACGGGCAGCACCGCCCCGGTCGCCCGCTCGATGCGAGCGATGTTGACCTGGGAAGCGCCGTCGACGAGGTCGAAGCGGCCGGTCACGGTCACGACGCCGTCGGCCTCCACGACCTGCTGAACCTGGGCCGGCGTCTCGCTCTCGTTGCCGAGCGGGAGATCCTCGTCGGCCAAGGCGCCGTCGAGGCCCACGAGGGCAACGCCGCTCCTGGGGGTGCCGCCCACGCTGGCGAAGGAGCCGCCGATCCACACCCCGTCGGGGCCCACGAAGACGTCCGACACCGAGCCGTCGAGCCCGAGGTCGATGTCGGTCAGCGTCTGGGTGGCGCCCTCGTAGACGGCAAGGCCCTGACGCGCCTGGCCGGAGATGCTCGAGAAGCTGCCCGCGACCCAGAGCTCGTCGTCAGCCACCGCGAGGTCGAACACCGGAGTGTCGGGGCTCGGGGCAAAGGCAAGCGCCGTGAGGTCTCCGGCGTCCAGCGCCCCGAAGCCGCTCACCGGCGTGGTGCCGATGGCATCGAAGAGAACCCCGGCGATGTAGACCGTGCCCCCCACCACCGCGAGGTCGGTGATGGAGCCGCCGTCGCCCTGTACGTCGAGGGGTGCGGAGGTCGCGATCACGGTGAGGCTGTCGAGGTCGAAGGCGAAGACCTCGTTGACGTCCGCCACGTAGAGAACGGACCCGTCGCGCGCGATGTGGGCGACGCCTGCCGGCGCGGGCAGGGCCTCGCAGAACGCGGTGTCGACGCTACGGTCGGGGTTGATGCGCGCCACGTTCGCGCAGGCGGCGACGCCGCCGTAGGCGTCGAAGCCGCCGCTGACCAGGAACCCTCCGTCTCCGTCGTCGATGAAGTCGACGATCGAGGGTGTGAAGCCCGCGCGCTCCGGGCCGGGTAGGCAGTCGACCACGGTCGTGCCGTCCACATCGTCGAACGCGACGGGCCCCGGGTAGACGTCGACGAGCCCCTGCAGGAAGCTTCCGCCGACGATGAGCTGGTCACCCCAGCGCTCGATGGCGGTGATGCCGCCCGAGCCGGCTGCGGCCACGGTGGCCACGCAGTCGCCCGGTTCGGGAGGGGGCGGCGGGGGCTCGGGGGTCGAGAACGTGGCGAAGGGGGAGAGGCGCTGGCGACTGTCGACGGTGCAGCGGATGGTCTCGGGCTGTTCGGCGGCGACACAGCCCGCGTCGAAGCGGTCGAGCTCCGACCACACGACGTCGTCGCCCTTCGTCGCGGGCACGGCCGTCACCTCGATCTCCAGCGAGGCCCCGCTCTCCACGATGACGCAGAGGGAGTCCCGCTCACCGAGATCGTCGAAGTCGCCGGGGCAGCTCGCCAGCGCCTGAACGGTGGGGAGCGCTCCCACGAAGGCGAGGACCTCCTCGTCGGTGGACAGCAGGTCGAAGGCCCCGTCGCCGTCCGTACTCACGCGGATCACCTGGTCGGGAAGGGAGGGCGTCCGGACCTCGAGCTCCCCCGGACCGCTGGTCCGCGGGCTCAGGATGCTCGCCGTGGCGAGGTCCAGCGGCTCCGAGGGCGGCGACTCCTCGTCCGGCTCTCCATCGGTGCACCCGACCGCGACCAGCATGCTCACGACGATCCAAGGTCGAATCCCCACGCTCACCTCCACGAGTAGCCCTCGGAGGGTAGCGCAGACCGAGTCCCGCGGGGCCCGGCGTCCATGACACCACCGTGTCGACCGTCCATAGTGATTGTTTCCCCATCACTTTGGGGCTGCGAGGGCCCGGTCGCCCGAGGACGGAGCGACGGCTTCGGCCGAGCGCGTTGCTTCCCCAGTGGCCCCGGGCTTGCACTGGCGAGGAACGCCAAATGGAGGCTTCCACCATGCGAACTGTTGCCATCCTCGTCCTTGCTCTGGTCACCCCCCTCGCCGCCCAGGCGGCCGACGTGGGCGTCGGCACGACCGTGAACCTTCGTCGGAACCTCTTCGGCGAGCTCCTGGAAGCCCAGGTCGGGTACTACGGGTACTCCAACGAGGTCGCCGCCACGAGCGCCTTGCTGCAGCCCGGTCGGTTCTACTTCCCGAGCGTCGACATCCGCATCGACGAGACAGTGATCCAGCTGCACCTGCTCGAGACCATCGACGCGCTCGTGTTGCAGGGGCAGGACCCGTTCTACTTCGGCGGCAACGCCTTCACGATGCCCTGGTCGGCACCGTTGGCCGACAAGGGGAAGCTCGCGCTGTTCGGGGGAATCGGCGGCTCGATCGACGCCGTGGTCACCGAGGACTTCGAGCAGTTCAGCTTCGGCGTCGTGACCCCGATTGGCGCTCGGTTCGGCAAGGAGCATCGGGTGGCGCTGTACGCCTTGCCCGGCCTCGACCTCGTCGGAGGCACCTCGCGCGATGGCGTCGACCTCGAGGTCGCCAGCGCGAACTTGCTCCTGTCCGCCTGGTTCTGACCAGGCCGGCTTCGTGATGACCCGGCGCGAAATGGCACGTGCGGAAGCGCAAACTCGCCCCGACCCCGCTCCACGGTCTACTCCTGCAGCGCCTGGGCGAGCAGCTCCTCGAGACCGCCCGTGGTGTCTTGTTGCCGACGATAGCGCTTCACGATCGTCGCCCGCTGGGCGTCGGTGAGCCCCTGGGCCTGCCCGAGCCAGTCCTCGGGTGAGAACGACCGCACCACGTCGAACATCCAGCGACGGTGGGCCGGGGCATGGCGCAGGCAGGTCAGGAACAGCTCGTGGAGCCCGAAGTAGCGACGCGCGCTGTAGGCGACGACCTTCAGGGTGCCCCGGCGCATCACCTTGCCCATGCGGTCGCGGCGGTCGGCGACGATGGCGCCCAGCGCATCGCTCTGGGCCGGCGACGGGGTGTTCGTCGCCTCGTCCCAGTCCTGCGGTTCGACGAGGTCGATCTGGTTGAGGCCCAGCACGAGCTGGGGAAGGTGCCTCGACAGGCTCTTGAGGTAGCGCTGATCGGCGGCGATCGCCCGGTTTCTGGCTGCCATCACCCAGAGCACCGCGTCGCACTTCTTGAGGTGGTAGCGGTACCAGTCCTTGTAGCGGGCGTCGAGATCGATGTCCTCCCCGAGGCCGGGCCAGTCGATGACGTGGAGCTTCGGGGTGAACGGTCGCCCGAACAGCTCGCGGGTGCGGCAGGGGATGGCCTGCTCGATGGGCCGGTCCGTGCCCCGCGTGGTGTGGGACACCGGCAGCTCGGTGCCGAACATCGCGTTGATGGTCGACGACTTGCCCACGCCGGACAGCCCGATGATCCCGAGGGTCGGTGGCCTCTGCTCGAAGGCATCGGCCAGTGCGCTCAGGATCGCCTCCGGGTCCACCGGATCAGCTCAGGCCCAGGTTGATGAGGGCCTGTTGCACGACGCGCACGAGCCGCTCCGCTCGAACGAGCGAGACCTGGAAGGTCTGCACGATCCAGTCGCGCAGGCTGCTCGCCGACTCGGTCCGGATGGCTCGCTCCTGCTCGTCGAGGGAGGCCATCTGGTCGACGATCTTCTGGACAACCGGATCGTCGGTGTCGAGCGCATCGTCGTGGAGGGGCTCGTCGTCGTTGGTTCCGTGGCTCACGCGGGACCTCGCAGCTGGAGAGCGATGTCCGATATCGTTCGGGCGTGCTTGCCGCCCGCGTGAACTCGCCGACGAAGTTCGCAATCGGCTGGACAGTCGCGGAGCGCTCGGGTACCATGGAGCGACCGAGAAGAGGTCGTCATTCCGATGGTGCGGTTCTGCCCAATGTCGAACGTCTGCCGAGTGGGTACCGCGCCCTCCGATGCCTTCTTCTTTTTTGGTTTCCCCGTCTAGCGAGCCGGTCTCCTGGATTGCGGTGGAACGCGTGCCGGCCAGGAGGCCGGCGCAACCACCGTTCCGTCAGGAGTACCCCGTGACCCGCTCGATCGAGACCCTTCGCCAAGCCCTCGACGCCATCGATGCCGAGCTGCTCGACCAGCTCACCGCCCGCCAACGTGTCGTCGACCAGATCGGCCTCGTGAAGCGGGTCCACCGTCAGTCCGTGCAGGACGAGCAGCGCGAGCGCGTCCAGCGGGCTCGAGTCCGGCGGCTCGCCCGGACGGGTGGGCTCGACGAGGAGGCGACCGACGCCTTGTGGGAGGCCATCCTGTCCCACAGCCGTCAGCGACAGACGCAGGGGCCCCCGGTGGGCGCGTTGACCGTGGCCATTCAGGGCCGCGAGGACTCCTGGAGCGCCCTCGCCCTCGAGGCTCACCTCGGCGACGTCGCGGTGGCGGTTCCCTGTGCGAGCTTCCGCGACGCGCTCGCCGCGCTCCGCTCGGGGCGAGTCCAGCTCGCTCTCGTGCCGATCACCAACAGCACGATCGGAGACGTCCGGCCGGCGGCCGACCTGGTGACCGCTCCCGATCTCGTGCCGCTCACCGAGCTCGGCTATCCGGTGCGCCACTGCCTCGCGGCGCCCCGGGACGTCGAGCTGTCGGCGCTCACCCACGTCCATTCCCAGGCGCCAGCCCTCGCGCAGTGCGTCGAGCGGCTCCAGGCGCTCGGGCTCACCTGCGTCGAGGAGGAGGACACCGCGGTCGCGGCGGACGTGGTGCGCGAGCTCGACGACCCCGCCCACGCGGTGCTGTGCAGCCCCGAGGCGGCCGAGCGGCGTGGGCTCGTCGTCGTGGCCCGCGATCTGAACGACGACCCCGACAACGCGACGACCTGGGTGCTGCTCGCGCGTCGTCCCGGTCCGACGCGACCCTGGCGGCTCGCGGCTCGCCTGGCGCGGCCCGACCACGTCGTGATGGTGGGTCAAGTCGCGATCGGGGGGAGCCAGCCCGTGGTGATGGCGGGGCCGTGCTCGGTGGAGAGCGAGGACCAGCTGCGGACGGCAGCCGAAGCGGTGAAGGCTCACGGCGCGTCGATTCTGCGTGGGGGGGCGTACAAGCCGCGAACCTCGCCGTGGAGCTTCCAGGGGCTCGGGCTCCCTGGGCTCGAGCTCCTCGCGCGCATCGGGGCCGAGCTCGGGCTGCCCGTGGTGACCGAGGTGATGGATCCCGCGCTCGTGCCCGAGGTCGCGAGGCTGGCCGACGTGCTGCAGATTGGCGCCCGCAACATGCAGAACACGCCGCTGCTCCAGGCCGTGGGACGGGTGGACCGGCCGGTCCTGCTCAAGCGCGGCCCCTCGGCCACCGTCGACGAGTGGCTCGGCGCGGCCGACTACATCCTCGCCGAGGGCAACCCCGACGTGCTGCTCTGCGAGCGGGGGATTCGGACGTTCGCACAGGCTACGCGGAACACGCTCGACCTGTCGGTGGTGCCGGTGCTGCGCGAGCGCACCCACCTGCCGGTGGTGGTCGACCCGTCGCACGCGGTGGGGGTCGCGCGGTGGATCCCCGACCTCGCGGTGGCGGCGGTCGCCGCGGGCGCCCACGCGCTGATCGTCGAGGTCCACCCCCAGCCGTCGCAGGCCCTCTCGGACGCGGCACAGGCCCTGACCCCCGAGGCCTTCGGCGCGATGATGGAGCGCGTGCGTGCGGTCGGCGCGCTGCGAGGCTGACCGGCTGGTCAGGCGTTCGCGGCGAAGCGGTCGATCTTGGCCGAGCAGTTCGGGCACACCTCGTCGCCGTGCTGGTGGCCCTCGGGGATCGGCAGGCCCGAGGCGCCCATCCGTCGCGCGCGCCCGGGGCCGTCGCCCTCGCGGAGCTCGCCAGCGCCGCGCCCCCGTTCTTCGGTGGTCGTCGCGGCCTCTCGGGTCGACGCGACCTCGTCGTCGGCTCCGGCAGCCGGTCGCTCGGCGGGGGCTTGCTTCGCCTGCTGTTCCTCGGCGCGCTGCCGCGCGAGCTCGGCTCGGGCTTCCGTCTCTCGCTGAGCGGCGTGACTGGCGACCGACCGGTCCTGGCCCGAGGGGTTGGCCGGGGCGAGCGCCGCTGCGCGGACGCGCTGCATCTTCGCGATGGTCTCCTGTGGCGAGCTCCCGCCGCTCGCGTCGATCTGCACCTCGCCGCCCACTGCGTACTGCCGGCCGTCCGGACCACGCCGGAAGGAGTAGGTCGGCGTTCCGCCTGCAACCGCGGCGTGCGCGGCCTCGTGGGCTCGAACCTCGGCGTCGCGACTGCGGAGCTCGGCGATGGCCGCTTGCTCCTCGGGCGTGGGTTCAGGGGTCGCGCGAGCCTGGCGCGGGGGTTTCTCCACGGAGGAGGGAGGACGGACGGCGTTGGTGGGTGCGACGTGCATGCCCGCCCGTCTCGGATCGGAGTTGCGGGCTTCCCTACCGATTGAGAGACGACCGGCTTGACAGGGGCCCGTGCGTGCCGCAGAGTCGGATCACCATGCAGATGACTCTCGCGCAGCGCTGGTGGTGGTGGCTCTCCTCCGTGGAGGTGGCTGCCTAGCTGCGCGCGCGCTTTGGCCCATCCCCACGGAGTGACCGGGGGATGGGGTCGCCTGGTGGTGGGTCCGCTCCTCGGTCGAACGAGGAGCGAGATGATCACGACCCCCTCCAAGCTGACCCCGCACTTCGACGTCGTCGCGGACCTCGACACCCCTGTGTCGGCGTTTCTCAAGCTCGGTCCTCTCCGACCGCGGTACCTTCTCGAGAGCGTCGAGGGAGGGACCCATCAGGCCCGGTACAGCCTGATCGGCTTTGGCGACGCCGAGGAGCACGTCCTCGGCGCTGACGAGCCCGCTCCCGACGTGCGGGACTGGCTGCGCGACCGCCTCGCGCAGGCTCCCGAGCTGCCGCCGAGTCCGGTTCCCTACCGGGGCGGGCTCGTCGGCTTCACCGCCTACGACCTCGCGCGTCGACTCGAGCGCCTTCCTGCCCGTCGCCCCTCCGCGTTCCCCGATGCGGCCTACGTGGCCGCCCGATCGTGCCTCGTGTTCGACCACGTGACGCGGTGCATCGCGGTGCTCCACGATGGGCCTGCCTGCGAGGCCGCCGCGCTGCGGCGCGAGGTGGTCCGGTTGCTGCGCGGGCCGGTTCCGGAGCCGGACGGACTGCGGGCCACGCCAGCCGTGCCGAGCCTCGACCGTGACGAGTACTGCTCGCGCGTCGCGAAGGTGAAGGAGCACGTGCACGAGGGCGACGTCTTTCAGCTCGTGCTCTCCATCGCGTTCGAGGGCGAGGCCGAGGGCGACCCCTTCGCCGTCTACCGTGCACTGCGCGTGCTCAACCCCTCCCCGTACCTCTACTACGTCGATGTCGCCGGGGTCCAGGTGGTCGGCTCCTCGCCCGAGGCGCTGGTCAAGCTCGATGGACGCCGCGCCATGCTGCGCCCCATCGCGGGGACCCGGCCCCGGGGAGGCACCCCCGCCGAAGATCAGGCCTTCGAGGTCGAGCTCCTCGCCGATGCCAAGGAGGCCGCCGAGCACGTCATGCTCGTCGATCTGGCCCGCAACGACCTCGGACGGGTCGCGGTTCCGGGCACCGTCCGGGTGGCTCCGTCGCGGAGCATCGAGCGCTACAGCCACGTGATGCACATCGTGAGCGGGGTCGAGGGCGAGCTCGAGGCCCCCCACGACGCCATCGACCTGTTCGCCGCCGCGTTCCCCGCGGGCACGGTGGTGGGGGCGCCGAAGGTCCGCGCGATGCAGATCCTCGATGGACTCGAGCCGCAGGCGCGCGGCCTGTACGCGGGCACCGTCGGCTACTTCGGCCACCACGGACAGATGGACCAGGCCATCGCGATCCGCACCGTGTCGTTCGCCGACGGCCGCTACTGCTACCAGGCCGGGGCAGGCATCGTCGCTGACAGCGTCCCCGAGCGCGAGCACGCCGAGTGCCTCGCCAAGGCCGCCGCGCTCGAGGCCGCCCTGCGGCGGGCCGGAGGTGACGCGTGAGCCGCGTGCTCCTCCTCGACAACACCGACTCGTTCACCTTCAACCTGGTGCAGGCCTTCCGCGCGCTCGGCGCCGTCGTGGCGGTGCACCGCAGCGACGCCATCCAGGTCGACGAGGCCATGGACGCCGCGCCGACCCACCTCGTGGTGTCGCCCGGACCTGGGCGTCCCGAAGGAGCAGGCAACAGCCTCGCGATCCTCGCCGCGCTGCTGGGACGCGTGCCCGTGCTCGGGGTGTGTCTCGGTCACCAGTGCATCGCCCAGCTGCTCGGTGGGCGCATCACCCACGCGCCTGCGCTCCGCCACGGCAAGACCTCGCCCGTCGACCACGACGCGCACGGCGTGTTCCGCGGGTTGCCCCGTCCCTTCGAGGCCGGTCGCTATCACTCGCTCGTGGTCGACGAGAGCGCGCTGCCCCGCTGTCTCCACGTCTCCGCGAGGGCCGACGACGGCACCGTGATGGGGATTCGTCATCGCGAGCTGCCCGTCGAAGGCGTCCAGTTCCATCCCGAGAGCGTGCTCACCCCCGACGGCGAGCGGCTGCTCGCCAACTTCCTGGAGACCCCATGATCGATCAGCTGCTCGCGGGCCGGAACCTCACCGAGTCCGAGGCGTCTGCCCTGCTGACCCGGCTCACCAACCCCGATGCGCCGGCCGTCGAGAAGGCGGGGCTGCTCGTGGCGCTGCGGGCCAAGGGCGAGACCGCGACCGAGCTGCGCGGACTCGCGATGGCGATGCGCGAGGCTGCGGTCTCCGTCGACCTCGGCGACGTCGCCGACACGGCAGGCACGGGCGGCGATGGCAAGGGCACCGTCAACCTCTCCACCGCCGCGGCCCTCGTGGTCGCTGCCGCCGGCCATCGCGTCGCGAAGCACGGCAACCGATCGGTGTCCAGCCGGTGTGGGAGCGCCGATGTGCTGGAGGCGCTCGGCATCCGCGTTCCCGCCTCCCCCGACGAGGCGAGGGCGCAGGTCGACGAGCACGGCTTCACGTTCCTCTTCGCGCCCACCTTCCACCCGGCGATGAAGGGGGTGGCCAGCGTGCGACGTGGCATGCGCACGCGCACCGCCTTCAACCTGCTCGGCCCCCTCGTGAACCCGGCTCGCCCTCGTCGCCAGCTCATCGGTGCGTTCAGCGAAGACGCGGCGCGGCGGCTCGCGAACGCCGCCGTCGGCCTGGTCCCCCGGGCCACGGTGGTCCACGGGCTGGCAGGCCACGACGAGCCCACCCCGGTGAGTCCGTTCGTCGCCTTCGAGGTGGTCGACGACGTCGTGGTGCGAAGGATCGTCGACCCTGCCGAGACCTACGGGATCCCCCGGTGCGACGAGGCGGACCTGCGGGGCGGCGATGCGGCATCCAACGCGGCGCGAATCGCCGAGACCTTCGAAGGCCGCCCCGGGCCCCTCCGCGACGCCGTGTGCTTGTCGGCGGCCCTCGTCCTCGAGCTCTGCGGGGAGCCCGAGCCGATGACCGCCGCGACCCGCGCGATCGACAACGGGGCGGTGATGCGGCTTCTGGAGGGGCTCCGTGGCTGATCTCCTCGCCGAGCTGGCCCGACGCGCCGCCGACCGCGCCGCCACTCTGGACCGAGGTGAGCTCGAGGCCCGGGCGCGCGATCTGCCGGTCCCCGCTACGCTCGAGGTCGGTCCGTTCGGCGTGCTGGCCGAGTTCAAGCGCCGCTCGCCGTCGCGCGGGGAGCTCGGGAGCGGGCTGGCGGCGGCCGTCGACGCCTATGCCGCGGGCGGAGCCGTGGGCATCAGCGTCCTCACCGAGCCCTCGCGCTTCGGGGGCAGCCTCGACGACCTCGAGGCGGCCGCCCGTCGCACCGCGGTCCCCGTGTTGCGCAAGGACTTCCTCGTCGATCCCCGACAGGTGCTCGAGGCCCGGATCGCGGGGGCGAGCGGAGTGCTGCTGATGGCGTCGATCCTCGATGACGACCAGCTCCTCGAGCTCCTCGAGCTCGCGAGGTCGCTGGGCCTGTTCGTCCTCGCCGAGTCCCACGACGCGTGGGAGCTCGAGCGCGTCCAGCGTCTAAGGGGCGGCGATCCCGAGGTGCTCGTGGGAGTGAACACCCGCGACTTCGCCACTCTCACCATCGAGCCCTCGCGACTCCGGACGCTCGCCCCGCACCTCGACCCGGAGGCCGTGTGCGTCGCGGAGAGCGGAATCGCGGGCGTGGACGACGCTCGCATCGCGGCGCGCCTCGGCTACCGGCTCGTGCTCGTCGGCACCGCGCTCGTGCAGGCTCGGGACCGCGCTGAGCGGGTCGCGGCGCTGGTCGCCGCGGGGAGGCTCGCGTGGCTCTCGTGAAGATCTGCGGTCTCACGCGGCCCGACGACGTTCGCGCCGCCATCGATGCGGGAGCCGACGCGATCGGCATCGTGCTCGCCGAGGACTCGCCGCGCACGGTGAGGGATCCGGGGCCCCTGCTCGACGTCGCGGCGGGCGTCCTCCGGGTGGCCGTGTTCCGCACGTGGTCGGGTCAGCCCGTCGAAGGCTTCGACGTCGTCCAGGCCTTCGACTTCGCTGGTGAGCCGCCGCTGCCTGCGCTGCGTGCCTACCGCGACGGCCCCGACGTCGAGCGCCGCTTCGAGCGAGCCCCGACGCCGCTCGGGGACGGGCTCCTCGATGGTCCTGCCGGCGGCGGCCGCGGGGTCCCCGCCGACTGGCCGCGCGCCGCTCGACTCGCGCACCGCCACCGCCTCGTCCTCGCGGGGGGGCTGACCCCCGACACCGTGACCCGCGCCATCCAGTTCGTTCGCCCCGGTGGCGTCGACGTCAGCTCCGGCGTCGAGCGCGCCCCCGGCCTCAAGGACCCAGCCCTCGTGCGGGCCTTCGTCACCAACGCCCATCGCGTGGCCCTGGAGATCCCGTGAATGCACGCCTGACCGACCGACCCGACGCCCGTGGGCGCTTCGGACGCTTTGGGGGGCGGTTCGTCCCCGAGGTGCTGGTGCCCGCCCTCACCGCTCTCGAGGCGGCGGTCGAGGAGGCTCTCGCCGACGAGACCTTCCTCGCCGACCTCGCGGACGAGCTGCGAGACTGGGTGGGTCGGCCCACCGCGCTCACCGCGTGTCCCCGGCTGTCGGCAGCCTGGGGAGCCGAGGTGCTGCTGAAGCGCGAGGATCTGGCTCACACCGGCGCGCACAAGATCAACAACGCGCTCGGCCAGGCGATGCTCGCCAAGCGCCGCGGGTCGACCCGGGTGGTCGCCGAGACCGGCGCGGGACAGCACGGGGTGGCCACTGCAGCCGCGTGCGCTCGCGTCGGTCTGCCCTGCACGGTCTACGTGGGTGCCGTCGACGTGGCCCGCCAGGCCCCCAACGTGGCTCGGATGCGGCACCTCGGGGCCCAGGTCGTGTCCGTCGACCGCGGCGACGCCACGCTGCGCGCCGCGATCGACGAGGCGCTGCGAGCCTGGGTCCGCGATCCGGTGGGCACCGCGTACGTGCTCGGTAGCGCGGTCGGACCCCATCCCTATCCGTGGCTCGTCCGGGAGCTCCAGGCCGTGATCGGGCGGGAGGCTCGCGCCCAGGTGCTCGCCCGCGCAGGCCGGCTTCCCGACGCCGCCGTGGCGTGCGTCGGTGGCGGCTCGAACGCGATCGGCCTCTTTCACGCCTTCCGCCACGATCCGGACGTCGCGCTCGTGGGGATCGAGGCCGGCGGACGATCGCGGGCCCTCGGTGATCACGCCGCGACCATCGCGCACGGCACGCCCGGCGTGCTGCACGGCTCGTACAGTCTCCTGCTGCAGACCGCGGCCGGACAGGTCCGCGAGACCCACTCGGTGTCCGCGGGGCTCGACTACCCCGGCGTGGGCCCCGAGCACGCGCTCCTCGCCGAGATGGGACGAGCAACCTACCGACCAGTCGACGATGACGACGCGATTGACGCGTTCGCCGAGCTGTGTCGGCTCGAGGGGATCCTCCCCGCCGTCGAGTCCGCCCACGCGCTCGCGGGAGCCCGCGCCGTCGCGCACGAGCGTCCGGGGAGCTTGCTTCTCGTCAACCTGTCCGGCCGGGGCGACAAGGACCTCGGCCTCCTGGAGGCGCCGTGACTCGTGCGGATCGACTGACCCAGGCCCTCCGACGCCCCAAGCACGGCGTGGGTGCCCTCGTGGCCTACGTGGTCGCGGGATACCCGACCCGCGGGGAGTTCCCCGACGTCCTCGCCGCGGCGGCCGAGGTCGCCGACGCGGTCGAGGTCGGGGTGCCGTTCACCGACCCCATGGCGGACGGCGTGAGCATCCAGCGGGCGGCGTCCGTCGCTCTCGAGCAGGGGGTCGATCTGGACTGGATCCTCGAGGTGATCCGCGACTGTCCGGTGCCCACGGCGCTCATGGGCTACCTCAACCCGTTCCTCGCACGCGGACCGACGCTCGTGGACGATCTGGAGTCGGCGGGGGTGGCGGCTCTCGTCGTCCCGGACCTGCCGCTCGAGGAGCGAGACGTGCTCGGCGACGCCCCGCTGGTCCAGCTCGTCACGCCGCTCACCGACGAGGCTCGCCTCGGCGCGCTCTGCGACGCGACGGCCGGCTTCGTCTACGCGGTGACGGCGCTCGGAACCACCGGCGGGCGAACCGACGTGGGGGCGGCCTCGGCGGCCCTCGACCGGGTCCGCCGTCGCGCGCGGCACCCGGTGCTCGCGGGGTTCGGCATTCGCACTGCGGACCAAGTGCGCGCGGCGTGTCGACACGCCGACGGGGTGATCGTCGGCACCGCTCTCGTCGACGCGATCGCTCGGGGGGACGATCCGGCGCGGTTCCTCGAGCAGCTGATGGCGGCGTAGCCTCGGCGGGTCCCGTCCGACCTCAACGGATCCGGGAGCGAGGCCGATGGCGAGGCCACAGGAGATGCTCTTGACGACTCCCACTCTCGTTCCCAGCGTCGAGTCCCTCACGGTCATCGAGTCCTTCGTGCGCCAGACCGCCGTGGCCTGCGTCAGGGTCGCGGGCCGGGAGTTCACCGGTCGACTGCACGCGGTGGACCTGGCCTCGGTGACCGTCCTCGCCGACGACGCCGGCGGCCTCGGGCGACTCGCGCAGTGCGACCCCATCGCCCTCGTCACGTTCCGCACCCCGTCGCGGCGCGGATGCTTCCTGACGTTCGTACGTCAGGTCTCGGATGGGGGGCGCATCGTTCTGGACCTCCCGAGCCAGGTCAGCACGATCGAGCAGCGCCGGGTCCGGCGGCAGGCGGTGCCGCCCACCACGCTCATCGAGGCGCGCCTCGAGCACGACGGCGGCACCTGTGCCGCCAAGATCCGGGATCTGAGCGCGAAGGGGATCGGGGTCGTGTTCACGGGGGAGTGTCCTCCGCCGGAGATCGGTGCCCGGGTGAACCTCCTGCTCGGCGAGTCCGTGCCGGAGGTGGTTCTGCCCTGCCTGGTCGCCTTCGTCGACGAGGAGCGCGCCGGTCTGCGCATCGCGCCCGACGTTCGGCCCGAGGCCGTGCTCGAGCTCGCCGCCTACGTGGGTCGCTCGGTCTGAACCGAGGCGTCGTCGCCGAGCAGGCGCCGGACGGGCACCGCGTAGCGAACCCCGACCTCCTGGAGGAGGGCGCTGGTGCGGAGCAGGACGTTCTGCTTGACGTCCATGTGGAGGTTGTAGTCGGGGTCCTCGAGCCAGTACACGAGCTCCAGCTCGAAGCCGTTCTCCCCGGGCCGGTCGAGGTGGAACCGATCGAAGCGGACGCGCTCGAGCTCGCTCACCACAGCCTTCACGCCGCCAATGACGCGATCGAGCTGCTCGGTGGTCGTCGCGTAGTCCACCACGAGACGCACCACCACGCGTCGTTCGGCCATCCGGCGGTAGTTGTGGATGCGGCTGTTCAGCAGGTCGCTGTTGGAGAAGATGATCTGCTGGCCCGAGAGGGCGCGGACGCGGGTGGTCTTGAGGCCGATCCGCTCGACGGTGCCGAGCTCGTCACCGACGATCACGAAGTGCCCGACCTCGAAGGGGCGGTCGAGCACGATGGAGAGGCTGGCCAGCAGGTCACCGAGGACGTTCTGGACGGCGAGCGCGACCGCGACGCCGCCGATGCCGAGGCCGGCCACCAGGGCGGTGACGTCGACCCCGAGGTTGTCGAGGGCGACCAGGACCACGATGGACCAAACGAGGAGCTGTGCGATGAGCCGCACTACCGCGGGAGCCCGCTTTCGCGCTTGCTCCGTGTTCACGATCGCCGAATCGTCGGTTCGGTCGGGGCGGCCCATCCGGTCGACCAGGTAGATGATCAGGCTCGACACCCACCGGCCGATCTGCCAGAGCACGACCAGGATGACCACGCGCTCGGTCCAGAGGTCGACGCGCTCGCCGAGCTCCAGCACCCGGGTACCGGCGAAGATCCCGAGCACGACGACGAAGAGCTGGCTCGTGTCGGTGACGAGCTTCTCGACCCGGTCGTCGAGCGGATTGTCGGTTCGGTTGGCGAGCCGACGCAGGGCCCGTCGGGCGACGAACTTCGCGAGCTGCAGCGCGACGATGACGAGTCCACCGATGAACACGGCGAGAGCGACTCGTCCTTCCGACGTCGCGAGCCAGTCGGGTAACCAGGCAGGGAGGTGCACGAGGGCTCCAGAGGGCGGGATCGGGATACCGAGCCGTCGCCTCGGACTATGGCAACCGGCGCGGGTTTCAAGGGCCGAGCGTGGTACGGTCGGCCGTGCGGAGGCTGACCTTGGCTGGACTGCTCGTGCTCATCCCCACCTTGGTCGGCTGTGGTGAGCTGACCGAGGGGGCCACCCGTCAGGTGTTCGTGGACGCCGCCGTGTCCCTCGACCGTGTGCCCGAGGGGCCCGCGCGCGACCGTGTCCTGGCGATGACCGACGGCGGCTGGCTCCACGCGGAGTCCGTGGGGGTGGCCCGCGCGTCGGCGTTTGCGAGGGAGCTCGAGCGCGCTGTCGTGGACGATGCGCTGTCCGAGTCCGAGGTCGCCCGGCTCGCGGAGCTGGCGGATGGCTTCGGCGCCGAGCGGGCCGCCAAGCACGAGGGGGAGCTGCTCGAGAAGCGCGAAGCGGAGGAGAACGCGCGGCGCTTGGCGGTCGTGGCTCCTGCGTTCGACCTCGACACGACCGGGCTGCTGCCCGCGCCGCTGGCCGAGCGCGGGGCATCGCTCGGCTGGACGCTCCAGAGCTGCCACCGCCAGCAGGAGACCGGCTACACGACGGAGACGTGCCAGTTCGCGGATGGCGACGAGTTCGTGTTCGCCACCGTCACGGAGTTCGTCGCGCCCGGCGATGCCCGGCTCGCCGAGCACCCGGGGGTATGGGAGCGGGGCAGCGTGGCGCTGCGCGAGGGGGCTCGCGTCTTGAAGGTCCGCAGCACGAGTCGGGCCGCGGCGGAGGCGGCCGTCGACGCGGTGCTCGGCGGTGTCGAGGGGGTGCAGGAAGGTCCTGTTGCCCTGTCCGTGCTCCGGGCCGGGCTGACCGAGCTCGGGTGGCGCGTCGGTCCTTGTCGCGAGGATCGGGACGACGCCACCGAGCGCCGGCACTGCGAAGTCCACGACGACCAGTCCGGAGGATCCGTGCGTGTGCACTGGGTCGAGGGGAGCCCTACCGTCCAGGTGCGGCTGTTCACGGAGGAGGCGTCCACCGGGCGCCTCGCCCAGCTTCGGACGTAGGCCGCCATCACGTCCCGAAGGTGGCGGAGTGCCGACGCGAGCTCGGCGTCGTCGTAGCCCTCGGCGACGCGCGTGAGGGGGTCGGCCACCTCTCGGTACAGCGGGCCGAGCCCGGCGAAGAGCTGATCCGTGGGAGCGACCAGCACCGCCCTCCGATCCGTGGGACCGGGGACCACGGATTGAGCGCTGGCCAGCCGTCTTGGCGCATCACTGCGCGATCCGACGCCGATACGCCTCCAATGTCGGGCTCACGTCCACCCGGTAGCCTGGCTCCGCGGGTCGAAGGGAGCGGATGCGGTCGGGCAGGGTGTCCCGCTGCGCCCGGGCGTAGATTCGGATCGCCTCGAGGTCGCTCGGCACCGCACCGGTGCGTCGACCGTCCCGCATCACCTCGACGAGCAGCGGGCGACCTGGCAGCGCCTCGTGGTCGCGGGCCACGACGTCGTGGGGGTCGTCGCCGTCGTGACGAAACACCTGGGTGCGGCCCGGGAGGTTCGATTTGCCCGGGGAGCGCTTCACCCGCCCCTTGCCGGCGTAGGCGGTGAGCTTGTAGGCGAGATCGATGGACGGCGCGTCCTCGGAGACCCCCATGGCAGTACCCACGCCGAACCCCGTGATCGGCGCGTCCCGTGCCACGAGCTCCGCGATCGCGTGCTCGTCGAGGCTGCCGCTCGCAATGATCCCCACACCGGTCAGGCCTGCCTCGTCGAGGATGCGCCGCGCGTCCGTCGCGAGCTCGGCGAGATCACCGCTGTCGAGCCGAATCGCGCGCACGTGGAAGTCATCGCCGAGCTCCTCGGCCAGCTCGACCACGCGCTCTACGCCGCGTCGAGTGTCGTAGGTGTCGACGAGGAGGACGGTGGCGGGAAAGGTCCGCGCGAACTCCCGGAACGCGACGAGCTCCGAGTCGTGTGCCAGGACGTAGCTGTGCGCCATCGTGCCGGAGGCTGGCACACCGTAGAGCTGCTCGGCCAGCACGTTGCTCGTCGCCGCGACCCCCGCGATCCAGAACGCGCGTGCTGCCTTGATGCCGGCGTCGGCCCCGTGCATCCGACGGAGCCCGAAGTCGACCACCGGCCGGTCGCCGGCGGCCTGAACGACGCGCGCCGCCTTCGAGGCCGTGACGGTCTGGTGGTGGACCTGGTTGAGGATGACCGTCTCGACGAGCTGGGCCTCGGGCAGCGGCGCCGTCACCTCGAGCAGCGGCTCGTTCGCGAACACGGGCGTGCCCTCGGGAACGGCACGGACGGAGCCCGTGAATCGCAGCCCGCCGAGCCAGTCCACAAAGTCGTCGTCGAGGCCAGCCGGACCGCGCAGGTGGTCGAGGGTGTCGGGCGTGAAGCGGAGTCGCTCGAGGATGGCGAGCACGGTTCCGAGGCCCGCAGCGACCAGGTGGTTGCGGCCCTGCGGCAGTCGGCGGCTGAACAGGCTGAACGTCGCTTCGTCGTGCATCCCCTCGCGCCAGTAGGCCTGGATCATCGCGAGCTCGTACTGGTCGGTGAGCAGGGCGACGTTGTCGTCGCGCACCCACCGGGCGTGGTCGTCGGGCATGAGGAGGGGCTCCGGTCCGGGGGTTCGCGTCCCGGCGCGTAGTGACGTTCCGGGCGCAGGTGAACCGACGGTGCGCGCGTGCGGAGCGCGGCGGCCTGCCCTCAAGCCAGGAACGGGGTCGACTCCTCTGGCCGTCGCAGATCGATTCGGTAGCGCGTACCCGCATCGGAGGGCTCGATCTCCAGTCGGGCACCGTGATGCGCACAGGCGATCTGCACGAACGTGAGCGCCAGCCCCTCGCGGCCCCCGTACGACAGCGGGTCGGTCGCGGCCATGTCGGCCTCGTGGTACCGATGGTCGACCGTCGGGAGCTCGCTGTCGGGGATCCCTCCGCCCTCGTCGCGAACGGCGATGCTGGCCCCGCCGTGCTCACCCTTGGACAATGCGACGTGCACCGTCGCCCCCTCGGGGCTCTGACGGACCGCGGTGAGCAGCACGCTGTCGAGGATCCTGTTCATCAGCGCGGGATCCACCATTCCCACCAACGTGGGGTCGAGCGGGCTCACATCGAAGGTCACGCTGCGATGAGCGGCATGGCGCTCGAGGTTCTCGACGGCGGACACGATCAGGGGCGCCAGAGACCGACGCTCGACGAGGATGTCGTGGTGGTTCGTCTCGAGTCGACTGATGTCGAGCAGGTTCATCAGCAGGGTCTGCAGATCACTCGCCTCGTAGCTGACGTCGCCGATGGTCTGGAGGGGTCGGCCTTCGAGGTCGGGCAGATCGTGAACGAGCAACCCACAGCTCGCCAGGATGGCCGCGATGGGCGAACCCGCACCCGGGCTCAACAGATCTGCCAGACTCCGCTGCAGCCGACCCGCTGCCCGACGCGCGCTCACGTCCTCGATGAACAGAGCCGCGTGGGGCGCATCATCGAGCTCGAGGCTCCGAAGATAGACCCTGACGTCTCGCGGGCCCTCGAGAAAGGGGAAGGCGAAGCTGATCTCGAGCTCCTCGTGAAGCCGGGTGCGCCCGATACCCTCGCGGAACACCCCGGCGAGGGCGCGGACGTCCATGCAGGGGGCCACCTCCGAGAAGAAGTCGCGCCCGAGAGCCCGGTCGCGGGTGCGTCGAGCGAGCCGCTCCTCGGTGCGGTTGAAGTGCACGACTCGGCCGTGCTGGTCGAGGACGACGACGCCGATGGGCATCGCGTCGAACAGCTCTGCGAGAAACTCCAGGCGCTGACTCATCAGGTCTCCTCGAATCGCCGGGCGACTCTGCGCACGGTCGTCGTGACGTCGTCGACCATCCGGTACAGAAAGTGAGGGAGGCGGTACTCCACCTGCAGCTCCGACTCGCGGGACCGAACGCTCACCGCTCCACTGCGCGCCGTCCACGGCAGCTCGTCGCGCAGCACCGCGACGACGATCGTGTGCGTGCCCGCGACCAGCTGGAGCGCGCTCGGATGTGCGGTCAGCCACGGCACGTCGCAGGTCACGGTCGCCGTCCCGGCGCTGTCCCCGCTGACGACGACGGTCACCTCGTCGGGACGACGCCTCGGAATCTCCCGGACGAGCGCTCCCGAGACGAACACGATGGACCCTTCGGGTGTCGCAGACCCACGGTTCGTCGATGGCGGACCCCCGACCGAGGGCGTGGCCAGCATCACCTCGTAGCGCTCACGGGCCGCCGGGTGGGCGAGGACACGACGCGCGATCGCGAGCCGCTGCCGTTCGGCGTCGCTGGTCGCATCGCGGAGACGTCGCTGGTACGTCGCGTCGAGCGACTCGCCGCGGGGCGCACGGCCGCCCTCCGCCAGGGGCTCGGGCCGCCTCGGGCGAGGCGTCGGAGCCTTGGTGCGGCGAGGTCTGGGGCGGTGGGCGGTCATCGTCCTCTGCTCGACGCTCGCGAGGACCCGGTCGAAGCTCTCACCGCGAACGCCGAGCTCCGAGGCTCCTCTCCGGAGCTCGTCGAGCCGGCGCGGCGCGATCGGTCCCGCGGTGTACAGCCCCTGGAGCATGCGCTCGATCGCCGGTAGGTGACGTTGCTCGGCTTGCTCCACCATCTCCTGGAAGTGGGGCTCCGGGTCCTCGCACACCTCCCGCAGCGCCGCGGCGTGGCGAAGCACGAAGGCGGCTTGGAGTCGGTACTTCGGATTGGTCAGCATCGACTGCAGCCAGCGCTTGCGCTGGTCGAGCGCACGCAGCAGCGCCGCTGGAGGCGCATCGCGAGGTTGGCCGAGAAAGTCGGCGAGATTGGCCTTGCCGGTCAGTCGGCAGAGCTCGGCAGCAGCCTGGAGAGGGCGCATGGAGGCCTCCAGCGGGCGGCCGTAACATTCCACTGGGGCTCCGAAGGAGACTGCCGAGAGCACGCACGTGCGTCGTGGCGATGATGGGCTCGCATTGGCCGTGCCGACGGTCCGCGAAGTGGGCACCACACGGTTGCCGGTCCCGCTCGCCGTCGCGAAGCGCGCTCCGCGCGGTTCACGATGAGGTGCGCCAGTTCGCATTCCGTGAATTGCAACCCCGGCGACTCGGGTTGTAGTGTCGGTCACCGGCACACAACGGGAGGTGCACCCAATGAAGACACTCGAGGCGCTGTCAGCTTCACTCCGCCGCGGCTTCGTGTTCTTCACGATCCTGCTTGGCGTGGCTTCCGGACCTGGCCTCGGCGGAGCCATCGAGGATGCGCTTCTCCGTGACCTGGCCCCGTCCATGCAGGCCGTTGGTGTCGATGCGAGGCCGGGAGCGAACCATCCAGCGCCATCGCCCCGTCCACGGCTCGTTTCGCTCGATTCTCTCGACTCGTCCGGTCCGATTCCCGACATGGAGTGGGCCCGCAAGTTCGAGGATGGAATGTGGGGGGCCATGCTCGCAGTTCCCCAGCGCGATGATGTCGCGACGCCACCGCCCACCGCCGCAGGCGCACGTGAGTTCGAGCAAGCGTGGATGGCAGTGCCGCAACACGAACGAGTGTTCCTCTCGTTCACGCGAGAGGACCGCGAACTTGCGGCGCGGGTCCAAGAGGCACTTCGCGCGTCTGGGTACGTCGTTTTCGTCTACCTGCGACAGGGAGAGGCCGAGCCCTGGCAACACCCGGACACGGTCGGAAGCTACTTCGAGCGTGCTGGCGTCTATCTCGTCCTCGACACGGAACACGCGCGGAGCAGTCCCGGGGTTCGTTTCGAAGCCTCGTTGCTGAAGCACCGCTCGAGGGCGCGGCGAAGTGATCCTGACGCGACAGAGACCGACAAGGACCTCTCTTGTGCCGACCTGTTGATGGGACGCCGCACGCCGGGCGGCACGCCGCCTGCACCACCGCCCGAGTAGACCGCCAGCTCGACGTCAGTTGCGGCCCGCGCGAGGGGTTGGCCAGCCGTGGCGCGAAGACGCCGAGCCGCGGAGACGGAATGCGTCACGGCCTTGCGATGGCCAGAGCCGTTGTTTCCGCATTTGGGCAAGTCGCGGTGAGCCTGGCTTGGCCAACCTGCGAGGTTTGACATTCGCAGGCGGGAGGTCGAAGCTCACGCAGTCCCATCGTGGACTTGCAACGAGGGAGCCCGAATGACCTGGACGCTGTGGATCTGTTGTCTTGCCGACTTGGCTCTCGCCGACGACGCCGACGAACCGGCTGTCGAGGAGGAATCGCGCCAGAAGGGCTGGAGCGACGCCTTCATCGGCGGAGGGGCCGCGGTGGTTCAGTGGACGAGCGACGATCCGCCGCCGGTCGTGCCGATGTTCGTCGGGCGCTACGTGGGGAGCGTGCAGAAGGCACCGATCTTCCTGTACGGGGCAGGTCTGGAGCTCGCGGGGACGCCCTCTTTTCCGCTGGGGCGAACCTACGTCGACGTTGGCCTGGGGTTCACCGTCGCGCGCCGTCTCGACTTCGGAGCGACCGTCGGCGCTCGGGTGAACACCTACCCCGAGGGCGAGGGGGTGGGGCTCGTTCTCCCTGCCCACGGCTACTTCCGCGTGGGACTGGCCGACAAGCTCACCGTGTCGGTGCGCGCGGGCGCCAGCCTCACCCAGGTGGTCTTCACCGAGGACGACGACCTCGTGGGTCAGTACGCGGGCTGGGACGTCGCGGGTGCGCTCGTGTATCGCTTCCTTCGCGCCGAGCTGGGTCTCCGAAACGATTTCGGTACGCGCATGGTCACCGTTGCGATTGGGTTCGGCGGCTGACTCGAGGCCGGTCCCGATCGCCGTCGCGCCGAAGGGCGGGGCGGCGACGTGCCGCCCGCTCGGGGTCAGAGGCTCCGCACGGAGAGGTCGTAGGGTGCGAACGTGCCCCGGAGCCAGTCGTCCGGCGACGCCAGAGGGCCGCAGGCCGAGCGGGAGACCGGCACCAGTCCCCCCGCGATCGACGGGTCCTCCCAGCCTCGGCGCGCGGCAACCCACACCGTGTCGTCGAGCACCACGAGACCCGACAGGAACACACCGAGGGGCTCGGTCTGGCCCGCGACCGGGCCGTCCCAGGCCTCCAGGCAGGTCAGCGTGTGCTCGGCGCACAACGGGCAAGGTCGGGTAATCGCGTAGGTCGAACCGTCGTCGGCCACCGTCAGCGCGCCGATCGCCCCGTCGAGGCCCTGGGGACGGACCGGGCCCGAGGTGGTGCCGTTCGCGTTCACCCTCCAGAGACCGTCCTCGCACGCCGCGATCGCCCCCCCGTCGGGATGCGGCGCCAGCACGGGGTTCGGCCCCACCGGCAGCACGCGAACGACCGAGCGCTCCACCGGATCGACGACCGCCACGCGCCCCTCGGGATCGGCGGTCCACCCGCGGTCGCGGTCGAGGCGCTGGAGCCCCACGAGCACGAGGTCCCCCTCCGCGACGACGCTCGACATCTCCGGGATGCCGTCGAGGTCGGCTTCCGCGGCGAGGTCCACCGCGCCGAGCCGCTCGCCGCTCTGCGGATCGAGCACCCACGCCTCGGTCTCCTCGTACCGGGTGACCAGCCAGAATCCAGCCGCGGCGGCTACGGCGTGGGGGTTCGAGCCGCGCTCGGTGGACACCTCCCAGGTGGGAGCTGCCCCGAGCTCGTCGTACCGCCGCACGCTGTCCATCCCGAGTCGGTTGATGGCCACCACGACGGGACCGACCGTGGTCACCACCGCATCGCCGTGCAGCGAGGTGACGTCGACCAGCGCGCTATGCCCTTCGGGCACCACGGCCAGCCCGCCCGCGCTGTAGTCGTCGGAGGCGGTCGCGACGACCAGGCGTGCGTCGCTGGGAATGACCACTGGTTCGGGGTCTGCAGGCGCACACGCCACGAACAGCGCGGCATGCCCAGCGAGCAGGCGAGGTCGGACAGACATCAGCGTCTTCAAGAGGCCTCCGTGGGGGGGCGGATGCGCAACGAGAGCCACCCTGTGCGTCCGGGGAGCGGGTAGCCGACGAAATCGGTGATTGGCGCCGGGATCGACGTGTCGTCCGCGCCGAGCGGATCACGGTCGACAGGGCCCGTCCTGACGTCCAGCAGGTTGTCGAGGTCCACCGACAGCGTGAACCAGCCGGTTGGCTCCGTCCAGGCGATCGACGTCCCGAACAGGGTCCGCCGGGGCTGGACCACGATGCCCTGGGGGTCGACGGGGACGGCAGCGGTGTGGTCCACGTCGAGCGCGAGCTCGAGTCCGAGTCCCGGCCGCACCCAGATCCGCCCCCACCCTCGCGCTGGCGCGACGAACGGGACCGGACGACCGGCGCGGGTCGGATCGTCGGTGGTCTGGAGCGCTCGGGTCAGCGAGCCGCTGGCCCTGATGCCGACGAGATCCCCACAGGACAGGGCGGCTCCGATGTCGCCACCCAGCGTGCGGGTGCGCCCGAAGTTGACGGCCACCAGCGTGCGCTGGGTGTTCTGCAGCCAGCCGATCGCGTCGCGCGCGTGGACCACGTAGGCCGAGAGCTCGGCCGCCAGGGCGAGATACCCGAAGCGGCTCACCCGCACCCCGAGCTCCGTCTTCCACGCGCGCTCGGGGAGCAGGTTCGGGTTGCCCACGAGTGCGCCGCGGTCGCCGTACAGCTCGGTCAGGTCCGGGGGACGGAAGCCCGCTCCGCTCGAGGCCCAGACGGCGACCGCGGGGCGTGGCTGGAGCCGCAAGACAGCCCCAGGGAGCGCGGCCAACGTGGATTCGCGCTCGGGAGCGACGCTCGCGAGGCCGCGGACGTCGAGGCCGGGAGTGATCTCCAGGACGTCGCCCAGGTAGATCGGCAGGTCCACGGCTGCGCCGATCCCGAAGCGCGACGCGGTGAGCGCCGGCGATGTCTCGTCGGCGTCACGACGCGCGAAGCCCTCGCGCCGCACGTCGACCGACGCGCGCAGAGCGGTGTTGGTCAGCAGCGCACCTCGGCCCCAGAGGCGGGCGCCGACCGTGGCCGTGCGGAAGCGCTGCACGCCAGGTACGCGTGGCAGCGCGCGCTCGGGGTCGCTCAGGCGCTCGGTGCGCCCGAGGAACCACAGGCCGCCTCCGAGCCGGCTCGAGCCAACGACTCCTTCTCCGTCGACTCCGACGAGGGCTCGCCACGTACGGAGGCGGGCAGCGGGCAGAGGCAGGCCGATCGGGCCGGGCAGCCCCTCCTCGCGACCGGCGAACGACGCCAGCAGCGTCGCTCGCTCGAGATCGTCACCGAGCCGCACGCGGAGCAGCCCCGCGCCCTGACGCCGATCGTTGTTCTCGCGAACCAGCGTCTCGTCGTCACCGAGGTCGTATCGGGTGCCCCCGTCATCGGGGTACGCGAAGTCCCCCGACGTGTCGAGCACGTCGCCCGCGACGAGGAGGTCACCCGGAACCCCACCACCCCACGGCACGCTGCCCGAAAGCGACCCTCGGGTCGAGTCGAAGCTGCCGCGCGCCAGCTCGCCCTGGACGAAGCGCTCGCCGGAGCGAGTGACGAGGTCCACCACCCCGCCGATCGGTGCGGCGCCGACCGTCGCCGGAGGTCGCCCCGGGGTCACCCGCACGGAGGCCAGGCCGGCCAGCGGCCAGCGGGAGAGGTCCACGGCCTCGACGCCGTCGGGGTTGAGGGGGATTCCATCGAGGCGGACCAGCGACTGGCGGAACGCGGTGCCCCGCAAGCTCACACCCGCGAACGCACCGAGCCCGCCGAGCCGACGGACCTGCGCACCCGGAACCGTCGCGAGCACGTCCTCGAGACCATCAGCAGGTCGAGCGACGTCGTCCACCCGGACCTCCGTGGTGCCCGGCGGGGGCCCGGAGTCGCGCTCCGCGGTTACGGTCAGCTCCGCGTCGGGCTCCTCGGCCGCAGCGGTGAGGGCAGAGGTCGCGAGCCACAGCGCGCCGATGCCCGCCTCAGCGCGCACGGCGCGTACATCGGGTCGAGTCGTGGCGCCCGGAGACCGTCACCGACCGGCCGAGTTCAGCACGCCCACGGCGTCGAGGTCGAACCCGGCGCTGCCGCTGGTGGGGTAGGGATCGTGGATCGGCCGACCGAACGCGTCGAGGTCCGAGCCGTCCCCCACCACGTCGACGATCCGGACGTACGAGACGGCGGTCAGGTCGAGTTGACCGGACCGGGTCAGGGGGTGGAACCGCAGCCAGGAGAGGTCGAAGGGCGTGCCGAATCCCCGGCGATGCGCGCCCGCGAGGCCGTGGATGGACGCCGCCTCCACCTCGCCGAACGACTCCACCGCGTCGGGGGTGTTCGCCGCGGAGTCGAACCGGACGAAGGTGCTGCCGTCGCTGCTCACCTCGACGAACCCGAGCTCCAGGAAGCCGTCGCTGAAGCCGTTCTCGAACACCGCGAGATCGAAGCCGGGGCCGTCCGCGATGGGCGGGTCGAAGGCGAGGGTCGCTCGGCCGCCGCGGCCGAGGACGAGCACCGCCGTCGCGGTGCCCTCGGCCGGTCCGAGGGCATTTTCGGGGACACGCCAGGTCTCGTCGACGTCCTCTCCGTACACGACGTCTGCGGCGGAGGTCGCCCAGCCCACGATGGCCGGGTCGTCGCTCGGCACCGAGACGTCGTCGGGGCTGCCCACGGCGCCCGGGTAGGCGGCGCGGACGTCGTAGACGTGGTCGAATCGCTCGTCAGGGGAACAATCCGGCGCCAGCGAGCGAGCGAGCACACGGACCAGACCCGACTCGCCCGCGAGATCGACCGTGTCGGTGTCGGACCATTCTGCGCCGTCAGGATCGTCGTCGACCGCGATCACGGCTGTCTGCACCTCGGCCCCCGAGAACACCAGCACGTCATCGGGACGGATCACGTCGAGAACGGGCGCTCGTGGGAGGTCGCAGACCACCGCGCACACCGCCTCGCCCATGTCGACGATGCAGGTGGCCGGTGCCTCGCAGGCGACTGGAACGCCGGGGACGCAGCTCCCCTCCGACGAGCAGGTCTCCTCACCCGTACAGGGATTGCCGTCGTCGCATTCCCGAGCGTCGATGCACTCGGGCTCGTCGACAGGGCCGAGGCCTGTATCGTCGGGCGGGCCCATCTCGGGATCGGGGGTACACGAAGCGAGCAGGACGAACGTGAACAGACGCATGGGACCTCGAGGGCTGACCCGAGCGGGGACGATTCAGAGGGTTGTCGACAAGGAACGATCGGTGCGAGTCGGTCCTCGCCGAGGGTCACACGACGCCAGGGCGCCGTTTCTCACCGCGGCTCGACACGACCCTTCCAAAGGGGACCGGTCCGCTCGGACCGGCCCCGGAGCAGGATCAGGGAGCGCTCGGCGTGAGCTGCGTGAACGCGAAGCCCTTCGTCCCGCAACCGCCGCTCGCCGGGTCGGTCCGGTCCGCAGAGGGCGCGTTCTCGGCGTCGGCCCGTGTCGCGCCGTCGAAGACCTGTTGGCACCAGAAGACCGTGGTTCCGTCCACCGCCCAGTCGAAGCGAGACCACAGGTCTGGAAAGCTCGCGTTGTTCGAATCGTTCTGGGCCACGATGAAGCGTTCGGCGTTGTCGAAGTCCACGACCGCGTAGAGGCTCGGGGTCCCGTAGCTGATCGACACCTCGGTCTCGCTGATCTCGACCGTCGCACCGAAGTTGGATGTGTAGGTGCCGACGATCTCGAGCGTGTCGGCGCCGGTGTCCGTGTCTGTCTCCTGCACCTCGCCGGTGCAAGCGACGAGGACGAACCCGAGCACCATGGTCTGCTGCAGCATGCTGTCTCCTTCTCGGTTCATCCCGGTCGGAGCGTGCGGCAGCGCACCGCGGCGAATTCCACGGGCACAACCCCACCGTCCCTGACCCGGGGACGTCACGTGGGCAGGCAGCAGGCCGGTCTCCCGACTGACGGCTCTTCTCCTCCCTCACCTTCCCGCTTTCGCAGTGGCTGACTCGAGGGAGGCGCAGGCCGAACACGGTGGCGGGACCGCGCCGGAATCTCACCGGCTTCCCGTTCACCTGATGCCCCATCATCGCGATGTCAAACCGCGCTTATTCGGCTGGCCAGGTTTCGTCGAGCCAGCTCGTCGGACGGAGCGAGCTCGTCCCCAGGCGCTGGCGCTCGGTGTTCGCGCTCTCGGGGTCGTCGGTCGGCTCGGGACTCGCCGGTTACCGGTGAGGACCCGGTTCAGCGACCCGTGGTCGCGGGCGGCAGCGAGGCGAAGTACGCAAACATCGCGTCCAGCTCCTGATCGGCCATCTGACCCATCGATCGCCAGGGCATCGATGGGTCGATGGTGGTGCCGTCCTTGCTGATCCCCTCGCGCATCGCCCGGCGGAAGTCCTGCTTCGTCCACCCTGCGAGCCCCGTACGATGCGGAGTCAGGTTCGAAGCCGGCGGCCAGTCGGGGTTGCCCGCCTCGATCGGACCACCCGAGTAGTCCATGCGGTGGCACCCTCGACACACCTTGGCGAGGTGTTCGCCGTACTCGAGCGTGGACTCGACGGGCGGCGGCTGGGCCGGACGCACCTTGTCGTGGTCGATGAGAAAGGCTGCGGGCCGACTGCTCCCCGTGGCGGTGAGGAACCACAGCACAGGGCCGAGGTGCGAGGGGGCGAGGTCTCGCTCGACCTCGGGAAATGACCTCGTGTAGGCGAAGACATCCGCCAGCTCTGCGTCCGACAGGCCCTCGTAGTCGATCGCCGGCATCATGGCGGTCGTTCCGTCACGCCGCACGCCATGCCGGACGATGAGGTCGAACTGGGCGATGGTGTAGTCCTCGGGCAGCGTGGTGAGGTTCGGTCCGGAGAGCCGGCCCACCGGCACGACGTCCATGACCACCCCGCCCCCGAAGTCGGCGCCGTGACACTCGTGGCAGCCGAGTCGGGTCGTGACGAGCTCTCGCCCTCGTTCGACCGATCCCGTGGGCGCGGACGCGATTCCCTGCACGTCCCACGTGGTGGCGTAGGTGGAACGAGCGGAGGCGTACGCCCACCCTACGCTCAACAGTGCGAGGCCGATGACCCCTCCCCCAATGCCAGCCACGATCCGCCAAGCCTGCACGCCGCGCTCCTACATTCGCCCCTTCCGCTACGCGGGAATGCGAGACGGCGTGGTGTCGCATCGGGTACTCCAGCCGACGCGCCCCACGACGAGAGGTGGCGGCATCGTCGCTGGACTGCCGGGCAGGCAACCGATCGACGCCACTCCGAACCCCGCGCTCCACGTCCCTCGCATCGTCTCCGTGTGGCCAGCTGCCCGTGTTCGTGGACATTCCGCCCGTCGCGCCAGACGTCCACGATACCCTTGGCCTGCCGACTGGAGGTCCTCGTGACGCGCACGCTCTTTCCCCTGATTCTCGCTGCCTGCGCGAGCCCGGACGCCGCACCGACGGGCGACACCGGGCCCACGGAGGTCCCATTCGAGCTCACGAGCCCCGCGTTCGCGACGGGCGAGGTCATCCCGCTCGAGCACGAGTGCGGACCGCCCTTCAACGATGGTCCGGGCAGCAACCGTACCCCGCCGCTGTCCTGGACGCCCGGCCCCGAGGGCACGGGGTCGTACGTCGTCGTGATGCGCGACCGCGACTTCAGGCCGGTCGCGTACCCCGACGGACTCATCCACTGGACGATCTACGACATTCCGGCTTCGGTCACCGAACTGCCGGCGGGCATCCCCGACGGCGCCACGGTCGCGGAGCCGGCGGGCGCGAAGCAGGGCGAGGCCCAGAACAGTGGCTTCTTCGGCTACTTCGGACCGTGCTCGCCGAACTCGGTGAACACCTACCGCTTCACGGTCTACGCGATGCCCGACGCGACCCTGCCCGTGTCCGACCCGGCGTCCGAGATCGACGTGGCCGACGCGGCCGAGGCCGGAGCCCTGGCGAGAGCCTCCCTGCGCGGGGAGTCCTGACCGACGAGGCTCGGTACTCGGCGATCGCACTTCGGATCCGCGCAATGCGCGGAGTGTCTGGCCACCCGTGGACCCGAACATTACGGCTCGGCGCACTCCGGCACACCGAGGGGAGGAGAACCCCATGCGCACCGTCTGGACCGTGATCGTTGCCACCCTGCTCGCCCTGGGCAGCTCGTCGGTTGCCGACGCTTCCGAGACCGACGAGGTCGAGCTGACCCGTCAGGTCATCGAGACCGAGCGAAAGGCCATCGTGAACGAGAACCTGGACCTCACCGACGAGCAGGAAGAAGTCTTCTGGCCTCTGTACAACGAGTACCAGGAGCAGATGGCCAGCGTCCGCGACCAGTACGTCGCCATCGTGCGCCGGTACGCCGACGCCTACGCCGAGGGCATCGACGATGACCTGGCCAGTGAGCTGATGAAGGACTGGCTCGCGATGGAGACCGACAGCACCAAGGTCCGGCGGAAGTACTTCAAGAAGCTCGACAAGGTTCTTCCCACCGCCCTCGTGCTTCGCTTCTTCCAGATCGAGAACAAGCTCACCACGGTCATCCGGGCCGAAGTGGCGCTGCAGGTCCCGCTGAACTGACGCACGGGCCCAAGGTCGGCGCCGTCGTCCCGCCCGATCTCCGGCTCAGGGGGTCGGCGCTGGGACGCCGTCGGCGTGCGGGAGCACGACCTGGCCCTCGAAGGACTGGCCGGTGTCGAGGACCCCGTCGAACGCGATCGTGAGCGCACCGTCCTCGTCCTGCCCGACCTCCACCACCACCTCGGTGGCGCCGCGGTCGATGTCCCAGACCCCGTCCGTCTCGCCGCCGCAGCCAACCCCGGTGAGCAGCGGCTCGTCCTGTGGAGCCTGGTGCCGCATTCCGCCGACGAACCGGTCCCCGGTCCGGAGCTTGTCGAGCGGGAGCCTCCACAGGCGCACCCCCGCCATCACCACCCCCTCGTCGCGGGCGCGCACGTCGAGGGCCCAGGAGTCTCCGTGGTCGTAGAGCGTGGCCCAGCCGTCGTCGCTCGCGGCACGGAAGGGGCCGATCTCGGCGACGAGCCTCGCGCGATCGAGCTCGGTGACGAGGACCTCCGGGCTGGTGAACGACGACGCCTCCTCCGGAGCCACGGACGACGCGCACGCCCCCAGGACCAGGGGAAGGAGCAGCGAGACGAGACGAGTCATGGACAACCTCCACGGTTCGGGTCCGCAAGTCGTGGGCCAGCGCGCGACACCCTGCTGGACGCGATCCGCCCCCGCGTTGGTCCGGGCGCCCAGGGCGCGCCCACGGGCGGGGGTCGGGAGACCGCCCAGACACCACGGTCCCGCGTTTTCGCGTGAGCGAAGCGAGGGGGAGACGACCGAGCGAATCGCGCGGAGCAGGCGACGAAGTCGACTGCCGGCCG
>CAZZLC010000003.1:0-58386 GCA_964655065.1 uncultured Enterobacteriaceae bacterium
AAGAACGCCTCGTCCTCTCGACCGAAGGGCGAGCTCAGCGGCAGGAGGTGGGTCGCATAGGCGACGGCCGACGAGCCGATGGTCTGCAGGATGGTCAGGGTCGGCCCCACCACGAACACGAAGGCGAGGAGCACGGCGGCGAGCACCATGTTGAGGTTCGACAGCACCTTCACGCCGCCATCGAGGCCCCGCACGACGCTGATGGTGGCCACCGAGGTCACGAAGCCGATCACCAGCAGCTGGGTGAGCTGGCCGTCAGGGACGCCGAAGAGGAACGAGAGGCCGGCCGAGGCCTGTGTCGCCCCGAAGCCGAGCGAGGTCGCGAGGCCGAAGATGGTGGCGATGACGGCGACGATGTCGATGGCGTGACCAAACCAGCCCCAGGTGGTGTCACCGACCAGCGGGAAGAAGCCGGAGCGCAGGGTGAGGGGGAGGTCGTGGTTGAAGGTGAAGTAGGCGAGGGTCAGCGCCACCACGGCGTAGATCGCCCAGGGATGCAGGCCCCAGTGAAACAACGCTGCGCCCATCGCGAGGTCGCGCGCCTCGGGGCTCAGCGCCTCGACGCCGAGCGGCGTGCCCGACCAGTCGGTGAAGTAGGCCACCGGCTCGGCGACGCTCCAGAACATGAGCCCGATGCCCATACCCGCCGCGAACAGCATCGCGAACCACGAGAGGGTGCTGAACTCCGGACGTGCATCGTCTCCCCCGAGACGGATGCGCCCGGCCGGCGAGAGCACGAGGCCGAGGTTGAACAGCACGAAGAGATTGCCCACGACGACGAACACGCTGTCGAACCTGGCGAGCGTCGCCACGCGCGCAGCGTCGAAGAGCTCCTTCGCCGCTCCCGGGGCCACCAGCGTCCCGCCCACGAAGACGACCACGAGGAGGGCCGAGATCACGAACACAGGATTGTGTACATCGAAGCCGTAGCCGCGAAGATTGTCCTGGCCGACCTCGTAGTCTGTCTCGTACATCAGGCGTCTCGTGCCACGAGGTGGATGACGCCCCACGCGAGGTAACCTGCGTTACCCGCGTCAATCCAGTGACCGAGCCCCCCGATCATCCGGTCGACGTAGGCCTGCGACGCGCGGTCGCACATCTCGTCGTAGCGGCTCCGGAGTACGTCGCGCACCCGCGAGTAGTGGCGGACGAGCTGCGGCGACAGGTCCTCCATCTCCTTCACCTCGAACCCGACCCGCTCCGCCATCTCCCGGTAGGTCCCGAAGGACCCCAGCGAGTCGAGGTGAATGCGGTCATAGACGGGCTGAAGCACGTCGGGAGGGCAGTCGTCGGCCTGCATGGGGTCGGTGAAGGCCATCTGGCCACCGGACCCGAGCACCCGACGAGCTTCGCGAAGCACCTGTTCCCGGCGACCACTGTGCAGGATCGAGTCCTGGGACCACACGATGTCGAACGAGCCATCGGGGAAGGGAAGCGTCTCGAAGTTGCCGTGCACGACGTCGACGCGGTCGGCGAGACCCTGCGCAGCCGAGAGCTCGCGGTTGCGACGGTTCTGGGTCTCGGAGAGATTCAGCGCCGTGACGTGACAGCCGTACTCACGGGCCAGGATGCGCGCCGCGCCGCCGTAGCCGGCGCCGAGATCCAACACCCGCCGCCCGTCGCCGGGGGCGAGGCCCAGCCGCGACGCCACGTGGTCGACCGTCCGCCGACTCGCCGTCGCGATGTCTTCGTCGGGGGTTTCGTACAGGCCGATGTGGATGTCCTCTCCACCCCAGACGTGGAAGTAGAACTCGTCGGCGTCGGTGCTGTCGTAATAGGACTCGGCACGCTTCACGACGTCGGGCTGCTCGCTCACCCTTCACCCCCGTTCAGCGCCCGCTCGATCCACGCCTTGCTGGCGACGTGAACGAGGAAGTCGGGACCATCCTCGGGGTACTCCTCCTTGAAGTCGCCCCAGGTCTTCACGTCCTGGAATCCGACCTCCTTGAGGAGGCGGGTGATGTAGGTGCGGCGAAGCGGGAACATGTTGAGGTGGAACTCGCTGCCGTCCGGGAACTCGTAGCGGAACCGGGCCAGCCCCTCGTCGACGTGCTCGGGCTCGGCGACCACCTGATTCCCGCAGTAGTAATAGCGGTGCTGGCTCGAGAAGCCGTAGTCGAGGATCGCGTCGTAGTTCCGCTGATCGAGCACGAGCAGGCCATCGTGGCGAAGCGCGGCGTAGAACTCGGCCAGGGCCCGGCGCCGGTCCCGCTCGTCGAACAGGTGCGTGAACGAGTTTCCGAGGCAGATGATGGCATCGAACTTGCCGTGGACCACGCGGTTGAGCCACCGCCAGTCCGCCTGGACGGTGCGCATCACGAAGCCGTGCCGACGGGCGTTGTCGAACGCCTTCACCAGCATCTGGGCATTGCCGTCGGCGCTGGTGACGTCGAATCCCGCCCGGAGCAACTGTACAGAGTGGAAGCCCGTGCCGGTGGCCACGTCGAGGACCTTGTGCTTGCCCGCGCGCTTCAAGAGGTCGACGAAGAAGGCACCTTCGCTGTCTCTTCGGGCCTCCCAGTCGATCAGCTCGTCCCACTTCTCCACGAACGACTGGACGTATTCCGCGTGGTAGTGGTCGGTGCGACGCACCGCAACCGGATCCTCCCCGTACCGCTGGGGCAGATCCTCGAGCAACGTGGGGTCGACGTGAGGGTGGGCCACGGAGTCCTCCAGGAAGAATCGGTCGCGAATCATTCGTGCCCGAACGGTCTCCTCCATACACACCTTCGCGGACGAACGCGAGCCCGACCTTGCCTCGACGTGCGCGTTGTGCCCCGGGGACGTGGTCTACGCCGTGCCGGGGGTTTAGAGTGGGTGCGCACTGGGGGATCGGGCGTGCTTCGAACCGGCGACCGGGTAGGGAACTACGAGGTGGAGGCGTTGCTCGGGGTTGGGGGCATGGCCAGCGTCTTTCGCGCGCGGCACACCACCCTCGGGTCAGCGCACGCGATCAAGGTCCTCAACGCAGAGGTCGCCGAGCATGCCGTCGTCCGGGACCGGTTCGTCCAGGAGGGCCGACTCCTCGCTCAGGTCCGTCACCCTGGGCTCGTGCGCGTCACCGACGTGGTGTCCCACGAAGGCGTCGCCGGCCTCGTCATGGACCTGCTCGACGGCGAGGATCTCGCGAGCCGGCTCCGCGCCGGACCCCTCTCTCCCGAGGTCGCGGCCGGGATCATGCTGCAGGTCCTCTCCGCGGTCGGGCACGCGCACCGCTCGGGGGTCGTCCACCGCGATCTCAAGCCTGCGAACATCTTCCTCGTGCACCGGCCGGGGAAGTTTCCCCTCGTGAAGGTACTGGACTTCGGCATCGCGAAGCTCCGGGGGCTCGAGCTGACGCAGGGCGTGCAGGCCCTCGGCACCGTCGCCTACATGAGCCCCGAGCAGATCGAGACCCCCTCGAAGGTCGACGCCCGCTCCGACCTCTTCTCGCTCGGCGTGGTCCTGTTCGAGATGGTCGCCGGCGAGCCGCCGTACTCGGGAGACACCGACTTCGCGATCATGCAGCGCATCGTCGAGGGGCGGCCCGAGCCGCTGCCCGACCGCGCGGGGGTGCTCGCCCCCGTGATTCAGCGTGCGCTGCGCGTGAACCCCGACGAGCGCTTCCCCGACGCCGGTGCCTTCGCCGAGGTGCTGCGTGGGCTCGCCCCGCTCGATGTCAGGCACGCGGTGGCGGAGTGGGAGGCTCAGGGGGCCTCGGTGGATCCGTCGACCGAGGCGCCAGCGCGAACCCCGCAGAATCCGCATCCCCTCGCGCCAGGTGCGGGCGACCAGCCTGTCGACGCCCGCGCCGCCCGCTCGCTGGTGCGTTGGGTGGGCGGACTCCAGCTCGTGTCCGGGCTCCTCAACCTGCTCGTGATGAGCTGGCTTCAGTTCTTCAACCTCTTCTGTGTCATCTTCTGGTTCCCGTGGGGCTTCGGGTTCGTGCTCCTGGTGGTGGGCTGCATCGAGGTGCTGACCGGGCTCTCGGCGATACTCACCGGCACGGCCGCGATCCGCCGCACGGCCACCCTCGAGGTGGTGTCGTTGGCGGCTGGTGGGCTCGTGTCCGGCGTCGTGGGGATGTACGTGCTGTCGCTGCGTCGACGCTACCCGGGGGTTCTGACCTGATGGGTCGGGTCTATGTCGTCATTCCTGCTCTGAACGAGGCGGAGAGCCTTCCCGGGGTGCTGCGTGCGCTGCCCCGCGTGGACCGCTGCGTGGTCGTCGACAATGGCTCGACCGACGGCACGGCGAGGGTGGCTCGGGAGCTCGGCGCCGAGGTCGTGTCCGCGCCGCGCCGGGGGTACGGTACGGCCGTGCAGGCGGGGATGGCTCACTTCCGCGCCGATCCTCCGGACGTGCTCGTGATCCTCGACGCCGACCACGCCGATCCGCCAGAGGCGCTGCCCCAGCTGGTTCAGCCCATTCTCGACGACGAGGCGGATCTCGTGCAGTCCGACCGCACGTCGCTTGCCGAGCCGGGGTCCACGACCTTCGTGCAACGGTTCGGCAACCGCCTGACCACCGAGCTCATCGCGGCCCAGACCGGCGTGCGCTTCCACGACGTGGGCCCCTTCCGGGCCATCCGGTGGACCAGTCTCGAGCAGCTGCAGATGGAGGACCCCACGTGGGGGTGGAACGTCGAGATGCAGCTCAAGGCGATCCGACACGGCCTGCGCATCCGGGAGATCCCGCTGCCGTACCGCAGGCGCGAGCTCGGCGAGTCCAAGATCAGCGGCAACCTGCGCGGAGCCGCCCGGGCAGGGGCACGCATCCTGTGGGCGCTCGCCAAGTACCGCTGAGCACGGCGGGCGAGACCGTGTCACGGTGACCCAAACGGAGGAACCGTGCCGCACCGCATCGCCGACCCCTCGAGCATCCGCACCATCCACGTCATGGGCGTGGCCGGGACCGCCATGGCCGCCCTCGCCGGCATGATCAAGGACGCTGGCTACCAGGTGACCGGCTCCGACCAGGGCGAGGTCTACCCGCCGATGTCCACCTACCTCGAGAGCCTCGGCATCGACGTGATGAAGGGCTACGTGGCGTCGAACCTCGACCACCGGCCAGATCTCGTCGTCGTCGGCAACGTGATCCGCGCCGAGTACGAAGAGGCGGCGGCGCTCCTCGAGAGCGACCTCGACTACGCGAGCTTTCCCGAGGTCTTCGGCGAGCTCTTCCTGCGCGACGCCCACAGCATCGTGATCGCGGGCACCCACGGGAAGACGACGACCACGAGCCTCACCTCCTGGCTCCTCGAGGCAGCGGGCCGGGCGCCGGGCTTTCTCGTCGGCGGCATCGCCAAGAACTTCGACCGGACGGCTCGCGCCGGTGGCGGGGAGGTCTTCGTGGTCGAGGGGGACGAATACGACACGGCCTTCTTCGACAAGGGGCCGAAGTTCCTCCACTACCGCGCGAGGACCTGCGTGCTCACGTCGGTCGAGTTCGATCACGCCGACATCTACCGAGACCTCGACCACGTCAAGGAGAGCTTCCGCAAGCTCGTCCACGCGCTGCCGGCGGACGGGACGCTGATCGTCCGCGGCGACGACCCTGGCGCGGCCGACGTCGCTCGCGAGTGTGCGGCCCGGATCTGGACCTACGGCAAGGGTCAGGAGTGGGACGGCCGGGTCGACCGTGTCGACCCCGAGCGCGGCACCATGACCTTCACGGTCTTGCGCTACGGCGAGCCGGTCGGGACCTACGAGAGCTTCCTCGTCGGGGAACACAACCTCTACAACCAGGTTGCCGCCGCCGCGGCGGCCACCGCCTACGGGGTCGCGGCCTCGGAGCTGAAGGCGGGGTTCGACACCTTCCAGGGTATCCGCCGTCGCCAGGAGGTCATCGGAGAGCCCGGTCAGGTCACCGTGATCGACGATTTTGCCCACCACCCGACCGCGGTGACCCTCACGCTCGGGGCGCTGCGTCAGCGCTTCGGCGGCCGCCGGGTGTGGGCGGTGTGGGAGCCTCGGAGCGCCACCTCGCGCCGCTCCGTGTTCCAGCAGGAGTACGCCGCGGCCTTCGGCGATGCGGACAAGGTGATCGTCGCGAAGCCCCACGACCAGAGCCGCATCCCCGAGGCGGACCGGTTCTCCGCCGAGCGCCTGGTGAGGGACCTGGCCGAGCGGGGGGTCGACGCTCTGGTGCTCGAGGACGCCGACACCATCGCGCAGACCGTCGCGTTGCAGGCCAACCCGAAGGACGTGGTGGCGATTCTGTCGAACGGCGGCTTCGGAGGGCTGCATCGCAAACTCCTCGAGCGACTCGCGCTCCGCTTCGAGGCGTAGCCCTCACCCACGGGCCTCAAGCCTCCGGCACCGACGGCCGAACCGTGGCCATACCGGCTGCCCGGGGGCGTGTTGACGCAATCAGCACTCGTGGATGTCTTCGTCGAGGAGGCCCGTGACTGGACCTCCCGGCTCGTCTCGAGCTCGGTCCGGCTCGAGACGGAGGCCGATCCGGCAACGCGAGCCGCCCTTCTGGCGGAGATCCTGCGGGACCTCCACACGATGAAGGGGGCGGCGGGATCCGTCGATCTGCAGATCACGAAGGCCATCGCCAACCGCGTCCACCAGCTCGAGGACCAGCTGAAGAGCGCCGGGGACCCTGGCGGCGACCTCACCGACCACCTCATCGAAGAGGTGGGGTGGCTGCGGGACGCGGTCGAACGAGCGGCCGACGGGGAGATCGAGATCGAGTCCCTGGCCGAGCCGACGGCGCCCGAGTCGACGCCCCCGCTGCCGGAGACCGTCTCCCCGGTGGAAGGCGTGTTCATCTTCGTCCAGGACGAAGCACCCCCGACCTCGCCTCCCCGCCCCCCACCCGAGCTCGCTCAGACCCGCACGCCAGTCCGCAAGTCCGAGATGCTCAAAATCCGCCCCGAGCGCATCGACGCGGCGCACCAGGTGGCCGGCGAGCTCGTCGTCTCGAGGCTCCAGACCGAGGCCCTGACCGCCGATCTGGCGAGCCTGCGCGAGCTGTCGGCCCACACGGTTCGGCTGTGGCAGGGCCTCGCGGGCCAGCTGCGCCAGAGCCGCCGCAGCCTGGGCGCCGCCTGGCCGATCGTCGAGCAGAAGCTGCAGAGCGTGCAGACCCACCTCAACGACATTCGTCAGGAGACCACGGGGCTGGCCCGACGCGCCACCTCGGTGCGCGACCGCTCGGCGGGTCTCATCGGAGCGCTGGACCAGCGCATTCGCGATCTGCGCATGATGCCCGTGCACCCGTTCCTGGAGGAGCTGCTGCCCGTGGCCCGGGAGGCCTCGAAGATCGCGCATCGGCGGGTCCGTCTCGAGCCCGACGGCGGCGACGCCGAGGTGGACCGGCAGGTGCTGAGCCTGCTCCGCGAGCCCCTGCTCCACCTCGTGCGCAACGCCGTCGTCCACGGCATCGAGGACGAGCGCGGTCGCACCGCCGCCGGCAAGCACCCCGTCGGCACCATCCGGGTCCGCGCCCGCTGCAGCGGGCCCACGATGCGGGTCGAGGTCATCGACGACGGGCGCGGTATCGACGCCCGCGTGGTCGTCGCCCGAGCCCGGGAGAAGGGCCTGGCGATCTCCGAGGGTGCGGACGAGCGCGACAGCGTGCTGCGCGCGCTCACCATGCAAGGGGTGAGCACCGCGGCCAAGGTCGACGGGCTCGCCGGCCGGGGAGTCGGCCTGAACGTCGTCGCCGACGCGGTCAACCGTCTCGACGGGGAGCTCTCGGTCGACTGGATCCCGGGCGAAGGAACCACCTTCGTCGTCGAGGTCCCGATTCGGAGCTCCACGACGGCGGGTCTCGTCGTGAGCGTCGGCAACTTGCGAGTCGGGCTGCCCCTCACCCAGATCCAGTACGTGGTGCGGCTCACGCGCGACGATCTGTGCGCCGGAGAGACCCACCCCTTCGTCCGCATCAACGGGGAACCAGTCGCCGTAACCGCCCTGGGCCCTTTCGTGGGGCAGCCCTTCGCGGGACTGGGACCCGAGAAGTGCCCGGCGCTCGTGGTGCGCACGCTCCAGCAGCGCGTCACGCTCCTGGTCGACGACATCGTCGGTCAGCGGGAGATGCTCATCAAGGGTCTCCCGCCCGCCTTTGCCCGCCACCCTCTGCTCGTGGGCGGCGCCGTGGAGGCCGACGGGTCGGTGCTCCAGGTGCTCGACGTGGGGGCGCTGGTCCAGCGTGTCCAGGCCGAGGGGGTGGCCCGGATCGAGATCCTCGAGGAGGCCGAGCGGCCCGAGGTGCTCGTCATCGACCCGTCAGGCCCCATGCAGTCGCTGGTCGGCACGATGCTCCGCACCGAAGGCTTCGAGGTCACGCCGGTGACCACCCTGCCGCAGCTCGCACGCGCCCTCCGGGACCCCGCGTTCCGGCTGGTCGTGCTCGACCCCCGCTTCGAGGGGGTGGACAGCCGCTTGTTCAGCGAGGAGCTCGCTTCGCTGCCCGATCCCCCGACCATGATCTGGATGTCGTTCGACGGGAGCCTCCGGCACGACGCACTGCAGGCCGGGGTCCGGCACTTCATCGACAAGTCCGAGTTCGATCAGGACGAGTTCCTCGCCATCGCGCGAGGTCAGCTGGAGAACCCGTGAGTTCCACCGCGACCGTGTCCTGTCTCGCCGTCGAGGTGCGCGAGCAGCAGCGTCTGGTCCGCCTGGATCAGATCCGGGAGATCGTCGCGATGTGCGAGCCGGTCCCCGTCCACGAGCCCACCGACGCGATCCGCGCCGTGATGAACCTACGCGGCGAGATCGTCCCCCTGCTCGAGACGTCGACCCGCGACCACCCGTTCGGACCCACGCGATTCGTGGTCGTGACCTATGCCACCCCCGAGCGAACCGACGTGTTCGGGCTCGTGGTGGACGACGTCAAGGACCTCGTCGAGGTGCCTGCGGACCAGATGACCCGCGAGGGGGCGGGTCCACGCTTTGCTCGGGTAGGCGACCAGCTCTTTCCGATGATCTGCCCGTTCGAGCGCTGGCAGCACCGCCACGACCCCGTCGACTTCACGCCGATCGGCCACCAGGAGGAGGACGCCAGCGAGCTGCTGAAGCGAAGAGCCAGCCGCTATGGTGCGCGCACCGCGTCCCGATCGATCGACCGCATCGACCACGTCATCTTCGACCGCGCCGGGTCGACCTTCGGCATCCAGCTCACGGCCCTGCGCGAGATCCAGATCGTCGACCGGTTCTGCCCGGTACCCGGTGCCTCACCCGTCGTCCCTGGACTGGTGCACTTCCGGGGGGAGCTGCTCTCGCTGCACGACGTCGCTCCCTACCTCGAAGACTCGACCGACCCGCCACCTTGGCGCTGGCTGCTCATCGTGGAGCACGCCCGGCAGCGGCTGGGGCTCATGGCCGACGACGTCCAGGGCATCAGCACCCTGCAGGGGGACGAGATCGGCGAGGTCCCGCTGGCGCTCGGCGAGAAGGCCTCGTGCTTCGCCGGCATCGCCGACGGAAACCGCCTGTTGCTCGACCCATCGGGTCTGTTCGAGACGCCCACCTTCTATCTGGCCACTTCGGCGCAGGAGAACCCATGAGCGAACCCAAGAACCCGTCCCCGGCCGACGAGATCGCCCAGCGGCTGGGGTTCCTGCGCATCACCGACGCAGACACGAAGGCGCTACGGAAGGCCGCCCCCAAGCTGGTCAGCGACCTTCCCGAAGTCATCGAGGGGCTCTACGAGCACCTTCGCCGGTACGACGAGCCCCGGGAGCTTCTGGGCAGCAACGCGACCGTCGAGCGGCTCAAGGGGGTGCAGAAGCGCTACTTCGAGCGGCTACTCGACGGCCACTTCGACGCCGACTACTTCGAGCACCGAATCAACGTCGGCGGGGTGCACGAGCGCATCGGCGTCACGCCGATCTTCTACCTGGGCGCGTTCGCGTTTGCCCTGCGGGAGTGGCTGCCCACCATCATCGACGCCTTCGACGGAGACCCCGCGGGCCTCGAAGCCACGCTCGGGGCCATCATCAAGGCCGTGTTGCTCGACGTCAGCTTGACCATCGACACCTACGTCGAGCGTCGCGAAGCCACCGCGCGGGCGATCGTCAGGCAGTTCACGGAGACCGTCTCGGACTACGTCCACCGGCTCGACACCGCGACCACCGAGATCACGGACACCACGCAGACCCAGGCGGAGGCGACCGAGCGGCAGGCCTCCGCGGTGGCCGAGATCGCGACCGCCATGGCCGAGCTCACCCAGACCGCCAAGCAGGCGCTCGGCCAGGCCGAAGGGGTGATGCAGATCACCGAGCACACCATCGAGGTCGCCCGCGACGGCAAGGAGGCGGTCACCCAGGTCTCGAGCGGGATGGACGAGATCCGCCAGCAGATGGAGACCCTCTCCGAGCGGATCCTGCTTCTGAACGAGCAGACCGAGCAGATCGGGGACATCATCTCGTCGGTGAGCGAGATCTCGGAGCAGTCGAAGCTCCTCGCGCTGAACGCCGCCATCGAGGCCGCCCGGGCCGGCGAGCACGGGCGGGGCTTCGCGGTCGTGGCCACCGAGATCCGCAACCTGGCCGACCAGTCGAAGCAGTCGACGCTGCAGGTTCGCAACATTCTGGGGGACATCAAGAAGGCGACCAACGCAGCCGTGCTGGCGACGGAGCAGGGCACCATGTCGGTCGAGCGGGGTGCCACGCTCGCCCAGACCGCCGGCGAGCGGTTCCACGAGCTGGCCGACGCCGTCGAGGAGTCCGGTGAGTCGGCGCGGCTCATCGCCACGATCTCGCGGCAGCAAGGCGAAGGCGTGCAGCAGATCAGCGTGGCCATGGACGACATCAACTCCAACACCGTCCAGACGACGCACGGCATGTCGGCGATCAGCGAGTCCACGGTCGGCCTGTCCTCCATCGCGGAGAACATGCGCGAGCTGATCCGGTCGTTCGTGGAGCAGGGCGCTCCCGTCGCGAGCGACAACGTCCCGGACCCCGATGACACCGCCGTCGACGTCTGATGACGATCACCGAGGCCGATGATCTGGTCGAGGATTGGATCCAGGACACCTTCGGCCTGACCCTCTGCAACTACCCAGCCGTGCGGGGGTCGCAGGTGCGCGACCTGCTCGCGCGGCACGACCGCGCGAGCTGGGACAGCCTGACTTCGTCGATCGTCAGCATCCTCTCCATCCCGGAGACCCACTTCCTGCGACATCCCGAGTGCTTCGACGGGCTCGCCGACCGCCTGCGACAGCTACGACGCGAGCGCCCGCTCGGTCCCGTCCGGCTGTGGTCCGCGGGCTGTGCGAGCGGCGAAGAGGCCTACAATCTCGCAGCGATCGGACTCGAGGTCGTCGGCGAGCGCGTCGAGGTCTTCGGCACGGACTTCTCGCCCAGCGCGATCACCAAGGCGCGAGAAGGGCGCTACGGCAAGTGGTCGCTCCGGGGGCACGACGCCTCGGAGATGGCGTGGCTGTCGACCGACCGACGGGGCGGCATGGTCGTCGACCCCCCGGTCCGTGCGCGCGTGACCTTCGAGGTCGGGCAGCTCGTCGAGCTGGGCCCTCCGACGGACATCGACGTGGCCTTCTGCAGAAACGTCCTCATCTACTTCTCGGACGAGGGAGGTAGCCGCGTGCTCGCCCGGATTGCCCGCTCCCTGCGACCCGAGGGCGTCCTGGTGCTCGCTCCCACCGACCCGAGCCCGAGCGCGCTCGCCGCATGGACCCCGGTGGCGTTGGAAGCTCCGCGGCCCGTCCGGGCCTACCGGCCGCCCCCCGGCACCCACGCCGCCGCCGAGCCCGTGCCCGAGCCCGACATCGCCAGCGTCATCCGCAAGCTGTTGAGTCGGGAATGAGCGAGGCAGCCCCGCAGCTGCTGTGGATGGTCGAGTCTGCAGCCGGCACCCCCCTCGGCCCGATCCTCGCGTCTTGCATGCCGCAAGGGACCGTCCTCGCGCCGGTGTCGCTCGGTGCGCCCTGGCGAGGGCCGTCTGGACACCGTCCGGTGGCGGTGGTGGTCGGAGTGCCCGCCGGCGAGTCCCACGCCGGGGTGCGGACCGTCGAGCAGGCCTGCGACCGCACCCACCTGCCGGTGATGGTCCTCTTCGAGCGACCCTCCGCCGACCTTCGTCACGCGGTGCTCCTGGCTGGTGCAGTCGCCACGCTGACGCTCAGCGCAAGCGATCCGGAGCAGAAGCGACTGCGCCGCCAGCTCCGCAGCTCCCTGGCGCTGTTCCTCGAGGGGCCGGCGTCGACCGCCCTGCCCGACCGGTCCACCGTGCGGCTCATCGTCGTCGGCTCGTCGACCGGCGGACCCGACACCCTCGCCCGGATCTTCGCCGGGCAGGTGCCGTTCGAGGCGCCGCTGGTGATCGGCCAGCATCTGCTCGAAGGCTACGACGCCTCTCTCGCGTCCTTCCTCGGGGACCGGGGGCTGGCCTGTGAGGTGGCCAGAGAGGGAGACCGCCTCGAGCCGGGTCGGGTGTTCCTCGCGCCAGCAGGCCACGATCTGCTCGTTCGTGACGGCAGCCTCCACCTCGAGCCCGCGCGCGGCCAGTACGTGCCGAACGTCGACGCGCTCTTCGAGAGCGCCGCCGTCTCCTTTGGCAGGAGCGCGGTCGGCGTGCTCCTCACCGGCATGGGCGACGACGGTGCCCAGGGGCTGCTCGCGCTGCACCAGGCCGGCGCGTTCACCATCGCACAGGCCGGCGAAACCTGTGTCGTGGACGGCATGCCGGCCGCCGCGCGGGCGCTCGGGGCACAGAGCGTCGATTGGCCTCCGTCGGAGATCCGGAACTTCGTGACCACGCTGCGCCGGCCCACGCTGGCGGGGTGACTACGGCGACTCGAGCTCGCCCGCATCCTCGCCTGGGTTGCGCCCCGCGCTCGCCTCGTCGTCGAGCGCAGCCTGCCCGGGTCGCTCGCGGCGTGGACCGGGGCGCTCGAGCGGCAGGACCTCCGAGAACCTCACGGGCCCGGCCCCGGGGGTCGGCTTCAGGATGCGCACGCGATCGGTGACGGGGCCGGGGAGGCGCGAAAGGTCGAAGCCGATGAGCATCCCTCCTGCATCGACCTCGTGCATCCGGCCGAGCGCCCGGCGGTAGCCAGCCCGCGTCACGTCACCAGCCTCGATCGCCTCGCGCGCGGCCTCCAGCTGCACAATCCCGGTGGCATAGGCAGCGAGCACGTACGCGTCGGGGGACGCGCCGCCTCCGTGGGCCGCGAACGCAGCCTCGAACTCGTCCATCCCGGGCAGTTCCTCACCCCACCACGGCAACGACGAGGTCTGGTGGTAGCGCGCGAGCAGCTCGGTCGCCTCCGGGAGCCGAGCGAAGGCGTCGCTCCACGCGGGCGACGTCCCGACCCAGACGATCGCCGAACCGCGAGCGACCGCGTCGCGGAGCAACGCCAGCGTGAGCGGCGGCAGCGTCCCCAGGACGACGTGGGTGACGTCCTCGCCGGTGAGCCGGGCTGCGATCGCGGGCGCGTCCTCGGGTCCTCGGGAGGGAAGTACCAGCGGCTCGCCGAGCCCGTAGCTCCTCGTCGCCTCGGTCACCCCCCGGACGACGTCCGAGCCAAAGGCGTCGGGACGATGGACGACCGCGATGCGCGTTGCGCGACCGTCGGCCTCGACCACGTGAAAGTCCACCGCGCGCCGGGCCTCGGCCTCGTAGGAGGCCCCGAGCGGCGGCGTCAGCGCATTGCCGTGCAGCGCGGTCGCGAGCGAGGCAGGGAAGGCCACGAGATCGGCGGCCGCGAGCCTGTCGTTGAGCGCCAGGGTCTGCTCGGTGCCCAGGCTCGTCGCCACGAAGAGCACCTCGTCCTCGATCTCGGCCAGCGCCCGGCGCGCCTCCTCGGGCGAGTACCCGTGATCCCGCTCGATCAGCTCCACGGTCCAGCCGTCGGGCAACCAGCCGGTGCCCCCACCGTTGACTCTCGCCACGAGCACCCGCTTGCCCACGGCGAGCGGTTGCCCGATCGCCTTGGCGGGGCCAGACTCGTCGTTGAGCGCTCCCACCCGGATGCGCTTGGCCGCGACGTCCACCCCGTGATCCGCGAGCAGCGCGGGTGCCTCGGGCTGCGACGGGCCACCGCCCAGGCACGCGATCAACCACCACCCCGCGATCACGGCTACTCGACCCGGCCGAAGTTCGACGTGAAGCCGACACCGACGAACGGCTCGCCCGCCTCGAACGAGTAGCCACCCGAGGCGTCGAGCACGAGCACGTCGGTGAGCCGTCCCCGAACGCCCCCGAGCACCTGAACGTTGCCGTACACGCACTGGAGGTCTTCACAGCCAGGAACGCCGATGGCGCCCGACAGGTCGGCGATGAGGCCCAGTCGCTTGATCGGGTGGTAGGTCACCGCGGCGTTGACCGGCACCCCACCAAAGCCGACGTTGCTTCCACCAACGAAGTCGACACCGGCGTTGATGCGGATCCCAGCGCGGTCGCTCACGAGGGTCGTGAACAGCGCGTGGATCTCGCCCCTCCAGACGTCGGTCCCCACCGGAATGCCGGATGCGAGCCACAGAGCCAGCGAGTTCCGCTTCTTGCGGAGGAGCTTGACCTTGGCACCGGCGAGGAGATCCGGCGCGTTCTGGCCAACCCCCGAGAGGTTGGACTCCACGCGGGCCTCGACCACCCCGGCGATCGAGTACTTGAGCGCGGCGGGAACCTGGTTGCCGTCCAGGTATCGGTAGCCGAGCTCGAGCTCGAGCGTGTTCTCCTTCACGAGCGCGCCGGAGCGCGCGACATACGGCCGGTCGGGGACCGGGTAGGCGGCCATTGCCGCCGCTGCCATCAACCACCACACGAGTGCTCCCGGGGAACCGGGGCCACGATACCCCGGGGGGGCGAGATTACTTCAGGTCGTCGTACGACACGCCCTCGGTCTCGGTCGTGATCGGAAGATCGAGCACGCTCCAGCCAGGCTGACCCGGCGCGCCGACGAACCCGCCCGCGACGTTGGCCAGGTTGGTGTACCCGGCGGAGGCGAGCATCTGGAGCGCTCGAGCGCTGCGGCCCCCGCTCTTGCAGCCCATCAGGAGCTGCGTGTCGGCGGAGAAGTGGCGCTGCACGACGCTGACGAAGTCGGGATTCGGGACCATGCCGGTCGCGGAGGCGAAGGAGACCGGAATGTTCACGGCGCCGACCGGGTGGCCGGCGGCGAACTCTTCGGGGGTTCGGACGTCGATGTAGCGTGCGCCCTGCGCTTGACGCTCCGCCGCGGTCTTGGGGTCGATCTCTTCGAGGGCCATCGCGGTTCTCCGTTGGTGTAGCGCTCTCTTACCATCGCACTTACGCCGCACGGGGAGGCACGAATGAGAGACGAGTCGGTCACCTTCGATGGCGCCAACGGGCATCGACTCGCAGGCCGGGTCCGACGGCCGGCGGGTCCACCGCGCGGCTGGGCACTGTTCGCGCACTGCTTCACCTGCGGCAAGGATCTTCGTGCCGCCAGGCTCGTCACCGACGCGCTGGCCCTGTCCGGCTTCGGGGTGCTGCGCTTCGACTTCACCGGGCTCGGCGAGTCCTCGGGCGACTTCGCTGCGACCAGCTTCGTGTCCAACGTGGCCGACCTCGTGGCCGCCGCGAACTGGCTCGGCGAGGCCGAGGGACCCGTGCAGCTCCTGGTGGGCCACAGCCTGGGTGGGACCGCCGTGATTCCAGCCGCGAGGCAGCTCTCCACCGTCCGAGCCGTGGCGACGATCGGGGCTCCCTTCGAGCCAGGGCACGCGGCAGGACTCCTGGGCTCCGTGCGCGAGGAGCTCATGAACGAGGGCGAGGCCGAGATCGTGCTCGCCGGGCGCTCCCTCCGCGTCGGTCGCGGTCTCCTCGAGGACCTGGAGAGCAGCTCGATCGAGGACGACATCCAGGCCCTCGGTCGGCCCCTGCTGGTGCTCCACGGACCGCTCGACACCGTGGTGGGCATCGATCACGCCCGCACCCTGTTCGAGACCGCCCGGCACCCGAAGTCGTTCGTGTCGCTCGACCGTGCCGACCACCTCCTCACCGACCCGGCCGACGCCCGGTGGGTGGGATCCCTGGTCGGCTCGTGGGCCACTCGCGCCCTCGACGCCGAGCTCTCCGCGGACGAGGGGCCGGCTCTGAACCCAGGCGAGGTGCAGGCGGTGGTCTCCCAGGGATTCCGAACCGAGATCCGCGCCGGAGAGCACCGCTTCGCGGCGGACGAGCCACGCCACGTGGGAGGCACGGACACGGGACCGACCCCCTACGACCTCCTCCTGGCCTCGCTTGGTGCCTGCACGGCGATGACCCTGCGCATGTACGCCGACGGCAAGGGCTGGCCCCTCGACGAGGTGAGCGTCGTTCTGTCGCACGAACGGGTCCACAGGAGCGACTGCGCGCAGACCGCAGACGGCACGCCGGCCCGCCTCGAGCGGATCGACCGCCGCGTCCGGGTGGAGGGTGATCTGTCGGCCGAGCAGATCCAGCGTCTCCTCGAGATCGCCGAGCGGTGCCCAGTGCACCGGACGCTGCACGCCACGCTCGAGGTGCGCACCACTCTCGATCACTGATCGTCGGGATCGTCCTTGCCGAGCCGCTCCTCCAGCTCCGACAGCGTCCGCGGCCAGTCCGACTTCAGCAATCGCGAGAGCGCACGGTCCGCGAGGAGGCGCCCCCCCGTCTGGCAGGTGGCGCAGTAGTTGCTCTCGTTCTCCGCGTGCACGATGCGCTGCACGGGGTCGCCGCAGCGTGGGCACGGCTTGCGAAAGCGTCCGTGCATCGCCATGTCCTCGCGGAACGCGGTGACCTTGTCGGGAAAGCCGTCGCCGACCTCTTCGCGGAACCGTTCGGCCCACGCCGTCAGCTCGGAGCGGATGGCCTCGAACAGCACCTCCGCCTCGTCGTCGGTGACCGAGGTCGTCAGCTTGACGGGCGACAGCCGCGCTCGCCACAGGATCTCGTCGGAATAGGCGTTCCCGATACCGCTGAAGATGCGGGGGTCCGTGAGCGCGCGCTTCAGCGTGTGGCGCTTGGACCGCAACCGGTCGGTGAAGGTCGCGAGGTCGATGTCGAAGACCTCGAGACCCCCTCGGTCGAAGGGCTCGAGGGCCGCCGCCCCCTCCACGAGGTGGAGCGACGCGCGCTTCTTCTTGCTCGCCTCGGTGAACACGAGGCTCGCGTCGGGGAAGTCGAAGACGGCAGACACGTCTCGGCCCCGGTGGCTGGCCCCCTTCTTCCGCATGCGCAGGCGACCGGCGATCATGAGGTGAATCACCAGGAAGCGTTCCTCGGGAAAGCCGAGCACGATGCGCTTGCCGATGCGGCGGACGTCGTCGACGGGCTGGCCCTCGAGCACCGACAGCGCCGGCGTGACCGTGCGCAGCACGAAGGGGTTGCCGAGCCGAATGGCTTCGAGCGTCTCTCCGCCGACGAGTGCCCGCAGGCGCTCGACGTAGACCACGACGTCCGGGTACTCGGGCACGGGCCCTCCGAGGGTGCGGCGTACGTTAAGGATGCGCCATGCCCCTGCATATCGGACGGGTGACGTGGCCGGCAGTCGTGCTCCTCGCAGGGGTCGCGCTCGCGGTCGCGTCCTCCGTGTTCTCGTTCGAGTCGGCGTCCGAGACGCCCGGAGTCGTTCCTCCCCGGACCGACGCGGCGGCCCCGCGAACCCGTCGCCCCGAGCTGCCGTCGCGGCCTCGACCGCCCGACGACGCTGCGCCGGCGACCGTCACCCGCGAGCCGCTCTCCGAGCGGGTCGATGCCGTGGCCACCATCCCGCCAGAGCTCGTCGCCCGTTCGCCGGCCGCCCGCCGGAGGGAGATGGAGGTCCGGCTGGCCGCGGTGGCGGACGCGCGGGGGTGGTCTCCGTCCCAGACCGCCGACATCGAGCGGCTCCTCGACGAGACCCTGTCCGGGGTGGAGTCTCGACTCGAGGGCGTGACGTCCCCCCGTGCCTGGGCGAGGGCCCGCCGCGACCTCACCCCATACCGACAGGAGCAAGCGCGCCGCATCGCAGAGGCGCTGGGCGACGAAGACTACGCCGCCTTCGCCGCGGAGCTCGGGGTCTCCCGCATCCCGTCGCCCACCGGGCAGCCGGGGATTCGCTGGATGGCGCGTCGCGCGGGGAGCTCCGAGTGATCTCCGAGCTGTCGTTGGTGCTCGTCGCAGACGACCCCCTCGTGAGGGGCGGCATCGCGGCGCTGCTGTCCGAGGAGGTCGAGGTCGTGCGTGCCGTCGCCACCGACGCGGACCTCGGCCCCATCATCGCGACGACGGGGGCCGAAGCGGTCCTGTGGGATGCCGACGACCCCATCGGTGATCCGCGCCGGCTCGAGGTCGGCGTGCCCGCCGTGGTCCTGGCCCGCGACGCCGACCGGGCTGCACAGGCCCTCGGCGCGGGGGCCCGCGGCGTGGTCCGCCGTGACATCGACTCCGGAGCGCTGACCGCCGCCCTGCTCGCCGTGCGCTGCGGGCTTCAGGTGGTCGATCCTCGGTTCGAGGGGTTGTTGCGGGGAACGCCCCCTCCCGGCGAGGAGCCTGTCGAGCCGCTCACCCCGCGCGAGACCGAGGTCCTCGAGCTCCTGGCCGAAGGCCGCAGCAACCGCGAGATCGCGCTCGCGCTCGACATCTCACCCCACACCGCAAAGTTCCACGTCGACCGCATCCTCGTGAAGCTGGACGCGAGCGGCCGGACCGACGCGGTCGTGCGAGCGGTGCGGCTCGGGCTCCTGCGACTCTGACGCGGCTACTTCGCGGCGGCGTCGGGCGGATCGACCGGATCCACGGAGCGTTCGCGCTCCTCTGGCGCGACGGGGAGGCTGATCACGCCCGTGTCGTCGGGTCCGGTGTCGGAGAAGCCCGTGGCCCCGACCGGCGTGGCGGGCTGGCTCGTGTCGCCCGAGACCAACGAGTCCATCGAGGTATCCTCGACCTCGTCGTCGCCCGAGCAGGCCCCCATCAGCAGAATCACCAAACCAAACATCGCTCTGCTCCTCCGCCTCGGAGGATATCGACCGAGGGGCCGCTTGGCCCTCGTGGGAGAGACCTCGTGATGCGATTCGCGTCTGGCCTCGCGGCCGTGACTCACTGGTGGCGTCTCGTCACCCCGTCCCCGTTCGGACGCCTCCCCCGGGAACCGCGCGGGGACCAGCCTTGACGCGCCCCGTCCACGTCGCGAAGACCGAGCTCCGGAGACGAATTCGCCAGATCCGGGGCGCGCTCGACCCCGACGGTCTCGACGCAGCCGCGCGGGCCATCGCCCTTCGCGCGGCCGAGGTGCCCGAGCTGCGGGTCGCGCGCACCATCGCGACCTACCTCGCGATCCGCCGCGAGATCCCGACCACGCCACTGCGCGACGCTCTGGACGGCGTCCGCTGGGCGATTCCCCGAATCGAGGGCCGTTCCATGGTCATGGTCGTCCACGGCGAGACGGTCGTCGGCGCTCACGGGATCCCCACCTCGGCTGGCCCCGAGGTCGCCGTGGACGCGGTGATCGTGCCGGGGCTCGCCTTCGACGCCGCGGGTCGGCGACTGGGATGGGGAGGAGGCTACTACGACCGCTGGCTCGGCGGGCGCCGGGTCTTCGCGGTGGGCATCGCGCTCGACGAGGCCATCGTCGACGAAGTCCCGAGCGATGACCACGACCAACGGGTCCACGCCGTGGTCACTCCTACCCGCGTGCTACGGCCGGACAACATCTGACCGCCTCCATCGTTACTGAACGGGCGTTCGCCAGGACACGGAGGAGACGGTGCTCAGTGCACTCCGCATCGACAACCTCGCGATCGTCGCCTCGGCCGAGATCGCCTTCGGCCCTGGGCTCACGGTGATCTCGGGGGAGACGGGGGCGGGCAAGTCGATGCTCGTCCACGCTCTGAAGCTCGTGCTCGGAGGTCGAGCGAGCCCCGACGTGGTGCGTACCGGCGCCGAGCGCGCGGAGATCGAGGCGCTGTTCGAGGTGGCCGACGACCCCCGAGCTCGCGCCCGCCTCGAGGAGCTCGGCTTCCCACCCGACGACGAGCTGGTCATCCGCCGGGTGTTGCAGGCAGGTGGTCGCAGCCGAGCCACCGTCAACGGGCGACTCACCACCGCGACCCAGCTGCGCGCCCTCGCCGCGGGCCTGGTCGACATCAGCTCGCAGCACGAGCACCAGACGCTGGTCGACCCCGCGACCCACCTCGACACGCTCGACCGCTGGGCCGACGTTCCGGATCTCACGCAGCGCATGGGCGAGGCGTTCGCCGAGCTGAAGGTGGCCCACGATGCACTCTCGGAGCTGCGCGGCAGGGTCGCGGCGCGGGGCGAACAAGAGGAGTGGCTGCGCTTCCAGCTCGCCGAGCTCGAGCGGGTGGACCCCGAACCCGGCGAGCTCGAGACGCTCCACGCCCGACTCGAGCAGCTTCGCCACGTCGAGGTGCTCCGACGAGCCGCCGCCCGCGCCGAGCACGCGTTGTATGCCCGCGAGGGGGCGATCTGCAGCGAGCTCGCCGATCTCGGGGGAGAGCTCGACCGCGCCTCCGCCTACGATCCCGCGCTGCGCCCCTTCGTCGACCGCCTCCAGTCCTCGCTGGCCGACCTGCAAGACGCGGCCGACGAGCTCGGGCGCTACGCCCGCCACCTCTCGGGCGATGCCGAGGAGCTCGCGTCGAGCGAGGAGCGCTTCCAGGAGCTCCGCCGCCTCGCCAAGCGGTTCGGGGGCGACATCGAGGCCGCGATCGCCAGGCGCGAGGCGCTGGCCTGCGAGCTCGCCGAGCTCGACACCTCCGACCAGCTGCTCGAGCAGCGGGAGCACGCGGTCGCCGCCGCGCTGAGCCAGGCCGGCGAGGCAGCTCTGGCGCTCCGGGCGGCTCGAGAGGGGGCCGCGGGCGCCCTCGCGAGGGCGATCTGCACCGAGCTCGGTGATCTCGGCATGGGTCAGGCCCGCATCGAGGTGTCGGTGGCGCCGCTCGAACCCGATGCCTCCGACCTCGCGTTCGAGGGGGCGCGACTCACCGCGACAGGCGCCGATCAGGTCGAGCTGCTGATCAGTCCCAACCCCGGGGAGCCCCCCCGGCCGCTCGGGCGCATCGCGAGTGGCGGAGAGCTGTCACGGGCCCTCCTCGCGACCAAGCGGGTGCTCGCCGGTCAGGGGCCCGTGGGCACCTACGTGTTCGACGAGGTCGACACGGGAGTGGGCGGCGCGGTGGCCGAGGCGATCGGCCACAAGCTCCGGGAGGTGGCGGCACACCATCAGGTGCTCTGCATCACGCACCTTCCCCAGATCGCGGCCCTCGGCGATACGCACTACCGCGTGCAGAAGCGTGTCGCCGACGGTCGAACCCACAGCGAGCTGGTCCCCATCGGCGGGCCGCAGCGGGTCGAGGAGCTTGCTCGCATGCTGGGCGGGCGCACGGTGAGCGACGCTGCCCGCGAGGCGGCCCGGGCCCTGCTCGATGCGGCGTGAGCTCGGGCTGGCGTTGGTCTTCGGGGTCGGATGCGCGCGGGCGCCGACCGGCACCCTCGAGGTGGTGGACAGGTGGTCCTGCCCCACGCCGTCCGCGACCGTCGCCTTCACCACCACCTGGCTGCCCGGCGACGCCTCCCCGTCCCACCGGTTCGCGGGCTCGGGGGTCGGGGTCGGCGATCTCGACGGCGACGGCCGGCTCGACGTCGTGGTGCCCGGACCGGTCCGCCTCCGGGTCTGGCGGCAGGAGGGCTCCCGCGAAGCTCCCAGCTTCGCCCCCCTCGCCCTCGACCCCCTCGTCGAGGCGCTCGGGGCCGAAGCGACCGGCACCGCTCTGGCCGACGTCGACGGCGACGGAGATCTCGACGTGTACGTCGCCCGCTTTGGCCCACCCGACGAGCTGCTCCTCGGCGATGGCGCGGGCGGGCTCGAGCCCCTCGAGAGCCCCGAGATCTCCGTTCCTCACCACGCCCAGAGCGCGGCGCTGGTCGATCTCGACGCCGATGGGCGACTCGACGTCGTGGTGGCCGGCCACGGCCCCGTGAGTGCCCGAGAGGGCCAGACCACGCTCGACGGTCCCGCCGACCCCACCCGGCTCCTCGTCCAGCGCGGGGGGCTCGGCTTTGTGGATCTCAGCGACCGGATCGACGCCGACGCTCGAGCCGCCTACACCTTCGTCGCCACCCCGACCCACACCGACGCCGATGGGCGACTCGACCTGCTGTTGGCCAACGACTTCCCCGTGTACCGCACCAACCAGGCCCTGCGCCAGACCGGCTCGCGCTGGGTCCTCGCGCCCGAGACGGGGCTCCACGTCCGCGCGGCGGGGATGGGAGTCGCCGTGCACGACGTGAACGGCGATGGATGGGACGACTTCGTGCTGCCGGTCTGGAACCGGCTCGTCTACCTGCGCTCGGTCGACGAGTCGCCGCCGCGCTGGCTTCAGGCCCAGGCGGCAGCCGGCCTGTCCATCGGCCGCCCCGACCCGGCGGTGGTCGGGTGGGGGGCCGACCTCGGTGACCTCGACGCCGACGGTCTCGTCGACCTCGTCGTGGGCTTCGGCCACCTCGACACCGTGGGCGTCCTCACTGCGGGCGGGGCGTCCGCCGACAACGCGCTGGTCCAGCCCGACCGCTCCTGGCGCGGCCGTCCCGATGGCACGTTCGTCCCCGCCGGCTGGGGGCTCGAGCATCCCGGGGTCACGCGGGGGGTCCTCCTCGTCGACGTCAACGGAGACGGCTGGCTCGACGTGGTGAGGCGCGATCTCGACGGTCCCGTGCGACTCGACCTCGCCCAGTGCGGCACAGCCCACACGCTCGTGGTGACTCCGTGGCCGCCGAGTGACGCCGTCGGCGCCACCGTCTCGGTGGAGCTGCCCGACCGCACGCGGCTCTCCCGCACGGTTCGCGCCGGCGGAATCAGCCTCGGGAGCGCGGGGCCCCCCGAGGCCCACTTCGGCCTCGGTCAGGCCGCGACGATTCGGGAGCTCGCCGTGACCTGGCCCGATGGCGTGACCACGGTGACGCGCGGCCCCATCAGCGCGGATCGTCGCCTTCGGGTGCGTCGGGAGTGACCGCGTCGGGAGTGGCCGCGTCGCGAGTGGCCGCGTCGGCGGCTTCGCGAAGCTCCCTACGCCGCCGGGCGGCCTCGAAGCGCGCCCGCTCCGCCTCCAGGAAGTCCCGAGTGGGCTTCGTGGCCGCATCCAGTGCCTCACGGCTGCGCTGCAGCACTCGCGACCACGAACGCCGCGCCGCCCGTCGCGCCATCGCCTCGCGAAACGCCCGCCACCGGTCACCGAGCGTCGGCATCACGCGCTCCGGCGGTCGGCGTAGGCCTCGAGCCACGCGTTGATGTCGAGCGACTCGAACAGGGCTTCGCCGTCGATGACGAGGCACGGGATCTGGGTACGGCCGGTCAGCGCCGCCAGGGCGCGTCGGTTCTCCGGCACCATCGTGTCGCGGATCTCGACCGTGACCGCGTCGCCGATGGTGTCGAGCACCTCGGTGACCCGACGGCAGAACGGGCAGTAGCCCGACTGATAGAGAACCAGTTCCCGATCCTGATCGGGTGATGGCGGAGCGCTGGGCATGCTGCGCCGTAACACTTGCCACAGCGAGCTGGAATGGCCGACAAACTTCGGTGGTACTTCGCTTCCTGCGCTCTCGGCTTCGAGGATCTCCTCGCGGCGGAGGTTCGGGAGGCGGGAGGCACCCGGGTGCGCGAAGACCGAGGCGGAGTGTCGTTTCAAGGCCCTGCGCCCACCGGCGCCTACCTGTGCGTCTGGTCGCGGGTGGCGGTTCGCGTCTTCGAGGAGCTCGCCCGGCAGAAGATCAGCCAGCTCGACGACGTCTACGCGATCGCCCACCGCATCGACTGGAGCCGGCACCTCCACCCGGACCAGACCTTCGCGGTGTTCGCCGACGCGAGCTCGCCGGTGGTCCGCAACGCCAGCTTCGCAGCCCTGCGAATCAAGGACGCGGTCGCCGACAAGCTCCGGGAGACCACCGGCCAGCGGCCGGACGTCGACCGGGACGACCCCCACCTCTCGCTGAAGCTCGTGGTGAAGGGACGCGTGGCCACGCTGTCTCGAGACCTGGCCGGCCAGAGCCTCCACCGGCGGGGCTGGCGACCCGTGCAGGTCAAGTCGCCGCTCAACGAGGCCCTGGCCGCGGGGCTGATCCAGCGAACCGGGTGGGACCGGCGGACCCCGCTCTGCGACCCGATGTGCGGTTCCGGCACCTTCCTGGTCGAAGCCGCGCACCTGGCCGGGGACCGCGCACCGGGGCTCGAGCGCACCTTCGCCTGCGAACGCTGGCCGGACCACGACAGCGCCGCCTTGGAGAGGATTCGGGAGGAGGCCGCCGCGAGGTGGGACGCCGGACGGGCCGCCATCCCCGAGCTGCTCGGCAACGATCACCACGCTGGCGCGATCGCGATCGCCCGCGACAGCGCGGCGCGGGCCGGCGTGGCGCACGCCGTTCGCTTCGACAACCAGTCCCTGGCGACCTACCGGCCCGAGCCGGTTCCCGAGGTGGTCGTGGTCAACCCGCCGTACGGCGTGCGCATCGGCACCGAGGGCGATCTCGAGGAGACGTGGCAGCAGCTCGGCACCTGGCTCAAGGACGTCGGCCAGGGCGAGGCGTGGGTGCTGTCGGGGGATCCGGCCCTGACCAGCCACCTCCGGCTCAAGGCGACCCAGCGGGTCCCCGTCGTCAACGGTGGGATCGACTGCCGCTGGCTCCGCTACCCGCTGAGGCGCCGCGGCTCCGCTTGATCGCGACGGGCACGCCCCGCACGGGCCGCGACCACCGCGATCACCGCGGTGAGCAGCGCGAGTCCCTCGATGCCGAGGATCACGATCGCGGCGACCACGTCGCCGAACGCGGTGAGAAAGGCGATCTCCGCCGTGACCAGCGCCCCCACGCCGCTCACCAGGGTCATTCGCGACTGCCCCACCGCACCCGCCCCGAGCAGCGTGATGCCGAACGCCGTGAGGGCGAAGCCACTCTCCCACAGCCACGCGTCGGCCGACGATCCCCACGACCGACGCGCGAACGCCGCGTTGATGCCGATCACGGCTGTGAACGCGACCTGAGACTGCAGCACCGAGGCGATCCCGCCGAGCCACTCGTTCCCCTCGTGTCGCGCCCGATAGGCGAGGAGGTTCGGCACGGTGACGCCCAGCAGCGCGACCCCGAACACCAGCTCGGCCCAGCCGGCGCGATCGTAGACCCAGGGGGTGAGCACCATGGCCGCGGCCATGGAGGCGGCCACGGTGAGCGAAGTCTGCCGGCGCACGAGGCCGAGCCCGGTGCCGAGCACGGCGGGCAGGAGCACCAGACCCAGCGTCAGGGTGTCGAGTCGGCCAGGGGCCGTCTCGAACAAGGCGAGCAACGCGAGCGGGGCAATGACCACCGAGGATGCGACCAGCCCCTGTCCGGCGGGCTCGCTGATCGCGCGTCCGATCGCGAGACCCGCCGCTGCCCACACGACCGCGGACAACAGGGCGATCTCCGCCTCGAAGTCGCCCCCCACCTGTGAAGCGAACAGCACGCTCGCCCCCGTGAGGAGCCAGGCGGCCACCATGGCGACCACGGTGATCGCCACGTCGGAGAGCGGCGTCGCGTCGGGGGCGTGCTGTTCGAGCCAGCTGAGCAGCGCGGGGGCCTGCTCCTCGGTGATCAGACCCTCGGCGACCCAGGTCGAGACCGCGTTGCCCCAGTCCATGCTCCCCCCTTGTCGGATTCAGTCGATCTGCTCGATCGCTCTCACCGAACCCCGGTTGTTGACGGATCGGATCACCGAGGCGATGAGGGGCTCCAGCCCGAACGCAGCGTACCAGTCTGGCGGATCACGGTGGGGCACCGAGTTGGTCCCCGCCACCCGGAATCGGAGCCCGCGAGTCCGGGCCTCGTCGGCGAGTCCGTGCAGTCGATCCCACGCGGGGCCCGACAACAACATGTGCACGGCGGCAATCACGACGTCGGTGGCGCCCTCCTCCCACAACGAGTGCACGGCCGAGACCACCGACCCCGCGGTGTCGACGATGTCGTCGACGATGAGGACGGAGCGGCCACGAACGTCGCCGATGACCGAGGTCGCTGTGACCGTGTTCGCCTGGCTGTAGTCGCGCTCCTTCGACAGTGCGGCGATGGGCTTCCCGAGCTCCTGGGCGTAGCTGCGCGCCATCTCGAGTCCCCCCACGTCCGTCGACGCGACGACGTCACAGACGAGCCCCCGCTCGCCGAGGAAGCGGGCGAACGGGCGCGTGACCCCGACGGACTCGAGCACGCAGCGCGAGGGGTCGTAGCAGCCGTAGATCGCTTCGTTGTGGGGCTCGACGGTGATCACCATGTCGACGCCGGCCGCCGCGAGCATGCGGGCGAGCAGCCCGGTGGTGATTCCCTCGCGCACGCGCCCCTTTCGCTTGTCCTGACGCGTGCCGGGCAGGTAGGGGACGACCACCGTGATGCGGTCGGCATCAGCGCAACGAGCCGCGTCCACGGCATGGACGAGCACCATGGTGTGGTCGTAGATCGAGCGTGGCGACTCGGGCTGCACCGGTTGCTGGAAGATGTAGCAGTCGCAGCCTCGGATATTGGCCTGAACCACCACTTTCGCCTCCCCGCACGAGAACCACACCTCGTCGGTGGGACACAGCGGAACGGAGAGCCTCCGCGAGACGCTCTCCGCGAGCGGAGCGGCCCCGGCACAGGTCAGGAGCTGGAGGGGGGCACGGACTTCGACGTCCATCATCGTCGGGCAAGCTCCAACACGAGGGTAGCGGAGAATGGTCTGGCGGTTCCGAGGCTCATGGGCCCTCCTCCGCCCTCCAAGGTATCCAGGCCCCCCGCGTCGCGAGCCGACGCGCCGCCTCGGCCTCGAGGGCCAACTCGAGATCAGGTCCCCTCAATGGCGCGAAGGCCCGCACGAGGTCTTCCCGGCGGTCCACGCCGTCGGACACGCGGTTGAGGTTGTTCAGGCGCCCTTCCCACGCCACCACCCGATAGGGCTCCACGAACGCACGCACCGCTCGCCCCTCCGCCGCGAACCGCGCGGCCCGCTCGGCGTCACTGGCCGGCAGCACCCCGACCAACGGATGCGGCCCCGTGGGGTCCCGCGCGGTGGCTGGCGCCGCCTTCACCAGGGCGTGCAGCAGATCGGCCGGCAGCTCCGGCACGTCGCAAGGGGCGAGCACCAGCGCGCCACTCCGGGCAGCCCGCATCGCCGTCGCGACCCCCCACAGCGGGTGACGTTCTCCATCGTCGGCTTCTCGAACCACCTCGATCGGGCTGCCGTCTGGCCATACCCAGGGGTGTCCGTCCGGGGGCCCCCGGCGCACGAGCCCTACCCGATCGGCGACCTTGCGCAGCGAGAGCCCCACCCGGACCGCGACCGGCCAGCCCCCCACGCTGGCCCGTGCCTTGTCGAACCCCATGCGCCGACCCGCGCCGCCCGCCAGTACGAAGCCGTCCATGGTCAGCGGCGCAGGTCCACCGCCTGGACGGTGGACCCTGCAGCAACCACGTCCGGCCCTGCCGGGATCATCGCGAGCGCATCGGCGTGGAGCAGGGAGCTCAGGATGCCGCTGCCCTGCTTGGGCCAGGGCGACAGCGTGCCGTCGGCGAGAATGTCGCAGCGGACGTACTCGGGGCGCGTGCGGTTCCTGCGGACCTCGCGGGCAAGCGGGGCCGAGAACGCGGGCCGATCCGTCGTTGCATACCCGCCCAGGGTGCGGACCATGGGACGACCGAACAGCTCGAAACCCACGAACGCAGAGACCGGGTTGCCGGGCAGCCCGAGGATCGGCGTTCCCTCGAGCCGTCCGAGCCCGAGCGGCTTGCCGGGCTTGACCGCGACCTTGTAGAACGACAGCTCGCCATCCGCGCTCAGCGCATGTCGGACGTGGTCGAAGTCGCCGACCGACATGCCGCCGGTGGTGAGCACCAGATCGGCCCCCGCTGCCGCCTCGCGCATCGCCTGGGTGATGCCAGCGAGCTCGTCGCGAACGGGGCCGAAGACCCAGGGCTCCCCGCCGGCGTCGCGCACCTGGGCGGCGAGCATCGGGGCGTTCGTGTTCGGGACCTGACCGGGTCCGACGTCGGCACCGATCGGCACGAGCTCGTCGCCGGTGGGCACGATGGCCACGCGAGGCCGGCGGTACACGTCGAGGCTTCCGTGACCCTGGGCGGCGAGCATCGCGATGCGCCCGGCGTGCAGCTCCATGCCCCGGGTGACCACCGGCTCGCCCGGGGCGATGTCCTCGCCGCGGTAGCGGACGTGGCTCCTCGCGGGCGGGACGTCGGTGAAGGTCACCGTTTCGCCTTCGACCTCGGCGTCCTCCTGCATCACGACCGTGTCGGCCCCCTCGGGCAGCGGGGCCCCCGTGAAGATGCGCGCGGCCTCGCCCGGCTCGAGGGCTCGGTCCGGGATCGCGCCGGCGGAGACGTGCATCCGAACCGACAGCGACGGCCGCTCGCCCTGGACGTCGGCGTGGCGCACGGCAAAGCCGTCCATCGCGCTGTTGTCGAACCCGGGCAGGGCTCGGGTGGCCACGATGTCGGCCGCGACCGCGCGGTGCAGAGCCTCGACCAAGGAGAGGGTCTCGACGTCGATGGGCGCGAGACCCTCGGTGGCCAGGCGACGGGCTTCTTCGGCAGAGATCATTGCTCACCCGGTGCGATAGCGTATCGTACGGCTTCGTAGAGCGGGACGCACGATGAGGGACGAGCCCGGGGACGACGGGCGGTCATTGTGGGCGAAGGTGGCGAGCTCGCTCGAAGCGGGACGCACGCTCGCCGTCGCGACGGTGGTCCACACCAGAGGATCCGTGCCCCGGCAGGCCCCCGCCCGGATGCTCGTCCACGCCGACGGCACCACCGAGGGCACGGTGGGTGGCGGCGAGATGGAGGCCCGCGTCGTCGCCGAGGCCGAGGATCTCCTGCGCTCGACCGACACCACGCGGACCCTGCGGTACACCTTCGTGGATCCGGGCCGAGGTGACGTGGGGGTCTGCGGCGGGGAGGTCGAGATCATGGTCGAAGCCGTGCGGCCCGCGACGCGGGTGGTCGTGGTGGGGGCAGGGCACGTCGGTCGCGAGGTCGTGGCCCTGTGCCACTGGATGGGCTTCGAGACCGTCTTGACGGACGACCGCGCCGAGCCGTGCAGCCCCGAGACCGCCCCCGGCGCCGACCGCTACGTCGTCTGCCCGATGGCCGAGATCCCCGAGCGCGTGGTCATCGACGGCAGCACCTTCGTGGTGCTGACCACCCGCAGCATCCACGTCGACCTCGGCGGCCTGCCCTCGTTGCTGGAGTGCGTCCCGCGCTACCTCGGCGTGATCGGGTCGAAGCGACGGTGGCGCACCACCTCCGAGCGCTTGCGGGCCGCCGGCGTCTCCGACGAGGCGGTGGCCCGGGTGACGTCGCCGACCGGGCTCGAGCTCGAGGCGGAGACCCCGAAAGAGATCGCGCTGTCGATCGTCGCCGAGATCGTGATGCGGCTGCGCGGCGGGACGGGCGGTCCCATGGCGGGATGACGGATTCACGGCGGGCCTCCAGCCTGGAGGGTCTCGCGCCGAGGAGAGGTTCGTCCGCACATCCGGAGCCGCCTTGAAGGTCCTCGTGGTCGACGACTCGCCGCTCACCCGCGGGCTCTTGCGGAACATCCTCACGGCCGGCGGCCACGACGTCGAGACCGCCGACAACGGACTCGCCGCCCTCCAGATGCTCGAGCGGTTCCCCGCCGACGTGGTGACGCTCGACATCGAGATGCCGGTCATGGACGGGCTCACTTGCCTGCGCGAGCTCATGACGACGAACCCGCGACCGGTGGTCGTGGTGACGGCGCTGAGCGGGTGTGGCGAGCAGGCCGCCATGGCCGCCCTCGAGATGGGTGCGGTCGACGTGATGGACAAGCCCAGGCGCAACGAAGGGGGCTTGCGCGGCGTCTCGGACGCGGTCCTCCGCCGGGTCGAGGCCGCCGCCATCGTCCGGAATGCCCGGATTCACCCGCTACCCGAACCCTCGCACCGGCCAGTCGCGCTCGGTGCAGCGCCGAAGCTCGTGCTCGTCGGCGCCTCGACCGGCGCGCCTCCGGTCGTCGCCGACCTCTTGACCCACCTCCCCGCCGACTTCCCCGCGCCCGTGCTCGTCGCGCTCCACATGGCCTCCGAGTTCACGGGCCGATTCGTGAAGCGGATCGCCGGGCTCAGCCAGGGTCTCCGCATCGTGGAGCTCGTGGACGAAGCCCCACTCGAGCCAGGCACGGCCTACGTCGCGAACGGGGGCAACGACGTGGTGGTGGTGCGGGACGAGGCGCAGCGGCTCGTCGCCCGGTCCGTGCCCGTCGACGAGACGATCCTGTGGCACCCCGCCGTGGGACGGCTCGTCGCCTCCGCGATGTCGGTCCTGCCCGCGAAGAACCTCGTCGGCGTGATGCTCACCGGCATGGGCGACGACGGTGCCGAGGAGATGGCCCGCCTGCGCGTTCACGGCGGGGTCACCATCGCGGAATCCGAGGCGACCGCCGTGGTCTACGGGATGCCGCGAGCGCTCGTGGAGCGCGGGGGAGCGTCGGTCGTGCTCGACAACTCCCGGATCCGGGCGCAGCTCGAGGCATGGGCCCAGGCTCGGGGGGGCTGATCAGCAGGGCCCGCCGTTGCCCTGGATCGTGATCGCGCCTCCGATCGAGCCCACGCCGATCTGATCGCGGAGCGCCTCCGCCTCGACCTGGGGCACGCAGGTGTTGCTCTCGATCGTGAGGTCGCCCACGACACTCTGGAGGCTCGGAAACACGCCGACCGACGTGAGCGAGTTGTTGCCTCGCACGACCAGTGACCGTCCGAGCGCGTTCAGCGCCGGAAAGGTCCCCAGGGTCACGAGCGAGGTGTGGTCCTCGACGATCACGTCGCGCCCCACGAAGCCGAGCACGGGAAAGGCGTCGACCGCCTGCAGGGAGACGTTGTCGCGGAGCCGGATCGTCGCCGAGACCGTCTTCAGGACGTCGAAGCCCGACACCGAGCCGAGGCTCGCGTTCGCTCCGATCCATACCGAGCCGCCCACGAAGGTGAGCGATTCGAAACCGTCGATCGCCTGCAGGCTGTCGTTGCCTTCGATGATCAGGTTCCCGGAGACGTTGATCAGCGACTCGAAGGTGCCGATCGAAGCGAGGGCCCCCCCAGCCTCGATCCGGAGGTCGCCCTCGAACACCTGCTGGAGGTTCGCGAGCGCATCGATCTCGGGTAGCCCCCCGTTCACCCCGATCTGGACCGCCCCGACCGTCTGGAGCCCTTCGAGGCCCGTGGAGCCTTGCAGGGCGTCGTTGCCCTCGAGCACGAACGTCCCGCCGACCGACGCCAGCGTGGCGAGGCCAGCGAGGCTGCGCAAGGCGCCGTTCTCGACGATCTCGACATCGTCCTCGACCGCATTGAGCGACACGAAGCTGTCGAGCGCCTGCAAGGACCCGACGTTGCGGATCCGGAGGGTCCCTCCGACGAACGACAGGCCCTCGAACCCGGTCAGGTCCAGCAGGGACGTCTCGTCCTCGATCACGAGATCGCCACCGGTGGTGGTCAGCGACGCGAGCCCCTCGACCGACTGCAGGGCATTGCCGCGAAGGATCAGGGGACCGGGGAGCTCCGAGATGGTCCCGAGTCCGGTAAGGTCCACGAGCTCGGGGTTCCCGACGATCTCGAGTCCCTGCTCGCCGAACACCGTGAACGCGAGCCCCGACAGGTCTTCGAGGGCGCGGTTCTCGACCACCCGGACGCCGCCGGCCGAGACGCCGAGGGGCGGGATCGCGACGAGGCCCGGGAGCGTGGACAGCTCGACCACCCCGCCCACGACGGCCAGCGAATCCAGGCCCCCCAGCGGATTGGGAGACGCGATGGCCGTCAGCACGAGGTCACCGGGGATCTCCTCGACGCCGCCGAGTCCCGTCAGGTCGTCGAGCTGCGTCGCACCGGAGACGATCACGTCACGCCCGATGTCGGTGAGCCCCGACAGCCCGGCGAGCGACTCGAGGGTGGGGTTGGCGAGGATGCGGAGGCTGCCCTCGATCGCCTCCAGGCCCGCCAGGCCAGGCACCGTCTCGAGCCGCGGATTGCCGGTGATCACCACGTCGCGACCCACGCGCGTCAGCGCGGTGAGCCCCGTGAGCTCGACGAGATCCCCCACGTCGGAGATCAGCAGCTCCCCCTCGATCTCGCGGAGGCAGTCGAGCTCCCCGGGCACCACCCCCTCGAATCGCACACTCTCGGTGACCGTCCGCCCGCAGAAGGCGTCGCAGAGGCTCTCGAGCTCCTCGGCGGTCGGGGAGCCCTGAAACGCGCCGACCTGGTTCCACCGCAGCGGGTTCGCATCGTCGCAGTCGCCGGCACAGGTGTCGAACCCGTCGTCGTCGGCGTCGTCGAGGTTCAAGGCGGGGTCGTTGTCGTCGCAGTCGACGTCGTCGGTCCACCCGTCGCGGTCCACGTCGAGGGTGGTGCGACACGCAAGCAGCCAGATCCAGAGCATCGGAGCCTCCACCAACCCGGGCTCGCCCGTGTACCCCGCCGGTGGCGGCCTGGCGGTTACCCTCCGGGCGGCTTCACCGACGACACGTTCCCGAGCCGGTCGACCTCGACGGTGACCGGCATCCCCACCGCCCAGCTCCGCCAGGACTCGCCCGAGAGCTCGAGGGTGTGGCGCTCCCGCCGCTTGCCCGCCTGGTAGTCCACGAGCGCCCGGTAGGTCGCATCCCGCAGGATGCGGTCGTGGGGACCGGGCTCGAGCTCCCGCCACACCGTCTCGCCGCCGGTACCCTCGGCCACCGCGGTCTCCACGGTCTGCCACGCGTGGGTGCGGTACCTGCACCAGGGCTGCGTCACCGAGCGCGTGCAGGTCTTGGGCTGGTCGGCGCAGGTCTCTCCGTCGGGAACCTGGCGCGTGCACGTCTTCGGCTTGCAGCGTGCGAATCCGTTGTCGAGGGTCTCGCAGGTCTCGCCGCACGCGTAGGTCTCGGTTCGCGTTCTCGGCGTGCACACCCGCTCGGTCCCGCAGGGGTACGTCTCGTCGTGGTGGTGCTTCTCGCGACAGGTGCCGGCGATGATCTCGGCCCCCGCCACCCCGCCCTGACCGCCGCTCGGCATCTGGGCGCGGTGCTCGTGGATGGTCGAGCGGAAGCCCTCGCGGACCACCGGCGTCCACGACTGCCGGAAGGTCCGGTGGGTCCACGACAGCTCGATGACCTCGCCTTGGACCTCCGAGGTGCCCATCATCCACCCGACGATGGCGACGAGCAGGGTCACGGCGACGAGCGCCCCCGCCGCGGAGGGGAACCCGAGGGCCCTCGACGGGCGCGTGACGGCAGGGACCGCAGGTGCGGGCGGGGGCGTCGATGGCTCGGACAGGTCGTCACCGTCGCGCCTCGCGCCGCACTGCACGCAGACGGTGGCGTCGCCGCGGTTCCCCGACTCGCAGTGCGCGCAGAACCAGTCAGCTCCGGCGTGGGCGAGCTCGAGCAGTGAGGCGTCCGTCACGGATGCCGCAGGGTGCGTGCCGTCGGCGTCGCGGTCGCCGAGGTCCATCTCCATCTCGCCCTGCTCGCGCGACGCGCCACACTGTGGGCACTCCTTGTGGCGACCGAGGATGCCCGAGGTGTCGCACTCCCCGCACGTCCACCGCAGCTCGACGATCCGATCGCCCATGCCACCCTCCTCCGCCGACCATCGGATCCGCAGAGGTCCCCTCACACGTCGCGATGTCGGCTGGCGGTCACGTTCATCGCCGCGACGGAATCTGTCCCAGATCGATCGCCCGACCGCGCGAACCGTAGGCGATCACCCGGCGTCGGGCGATGAGGTTCCGGACCGCCGCGTACTCGTCCACCCCTTCCACGAGCTCCGGCTCACCTGCGAACTCGACGTTCGGGAACAGCGACACGCCGACCAGGTTCCCGTAGTCGACGGTCACCGTGTACACACGATCGAGATCGAGCGGCCGACCGTGCACGCGAACGCGCTGGACGAAGGGCGGCTCGGTGCGGGTGGAGTCGAACTGCCAGCGCATGCCGGAGACCTGCAAGAAGAAGTCGTCGGGAGTCAGCCCTTGGGCCGTGCCCATGAGTGCGACCGAGGTCTCGAGCGCGTTCAGGAGGTTCTGACCGGTGATGGGAACGCGGTAGAGCGCAAAGCCGGGTCCAGCCGCCGGGTCGATTCCGTTGCCGACAGCCCTGAACACGTCAGCGCCCACGATGGGGCCGCGGTAGATCCCCTCGGTGAAGAAGCCCTCGGCGATCATCCCGATGTCCGTACCTCCGGCGAGGCGGAGGGCGTCGGCGATGAGGTTGCCAATGCCGGTGTCCCGCAAGGGCGGGCGGAAATCCTTGTCGATGTCGACAGCGGCGTAGCCGATCCGCGTGCCCCAGAAGTCCTCGCCGTAGTGGGCGCTGATCGTGGCCTGCAACCCCTGCACGATGGCGTCGACCTGGGGAAGGCGCGGGACCGACTCGTCGACGGTCAACAGCTCGTAGCTCGGGAAGGTGACCTGGCCGGCGTCGTACGTCAGGTGCAGGTAGCCGAGGTTCTGGTAGAACTGTCCTGCCTTGACGACCGCGACGTCGCGTCCGTCGGGTCCCTCGACGAAGATGGGCTCGTCGGTGGTCACGTGATCGTGGCCGCCGATCACGACGTCGATGCCGGGGACCTGGGTGGCCACGGCGAGCTCGGCCTGAATGCCAAGGTGAGCTACGCAAACCACGACGTCGGCATCGTAGGGCGGCAGCGTGAGCAGCTCGGCCTCGGAGGCCGCGATGGCCGCGACGCCCTCTGGCGTGTTGCCTCCCGGCAGGAACGGGGCCTCGAGGGACATGTAGTCCTGGATGGTCAGGCCAAAGAACCCGACCCGGACCCCATCCACCACCTTCACCGTGCGCGGCACGGCGTACTGCGTGAGCCCAGCGGCCGCGAGATCGACGTTGGCGGACAGGACGGTGGGGCCGGTGCCCTGGAAGCCCGCATCGAGCGTGGCCGCGAGCGCGTCGGTACCCACACCGAACTCGTGGTTTCCGAGCGTGAGCACGTCGAGGCCGATCATGGCGAGGATCTGCATCTCCGCGGTCGCGAGAGCGGGGCTCCCGTCGGGACCGATGGTGGCGGCGAAGTAGAGCTCCCCGTTGAACAGATCACCCGCGTGGACGAAGAGCGCGTTCGGGTCGGTCGCCTTCACCTGCGAGACCACCGTGGCCGCCTTGGTCAGGCCGCCGAGCGTGCCGCGCAGTTGGGCGTCCTTGGGGCCAGTGGCATCGAGGTGTGAGTGGCTGTCGCCGGTGAACAACAAGGAGACGTCGCCACCGTCCGCGGTGAAGGTTCCGAGCAGGGCCAAGACGAGGGGTCCGGTCATCGTGCAATACCTCCCAACCTCGCGGCGGCGCGAGGCGACTCCGGAGTTTGCATCGAGCATGCCGGGGACCGGCGCTCGCGCGATCAAGCGCGGGCCTTGCCCTCGCGTCGATCGGTGCTCGTCGCGACACCATGCTGACCGAAACCGGTGTTCATAATCCCACAGACCCCGTTGGGCACCGCTGACCGGAATCAACGCGGTGGAGCGACGACGTCCTCGACGCGAGGCTCCTCTACCGCCTCTCGCGCCCGCTTGGCCTTGCCGAAGCGAATCGTCTGGTTGAACCAGACGATCAGTGTGTGCTCGTGACGGGGAGCCGTGCCGTCGCCGCTCGGCAGGTAGCGGTCCATGTAGCCGACCCGGAACCGACGCCCGCCCACCCGCAGGCCCAGGAGCGCGGCGAGCCGATTCTGGTTGAGGCGGTTCGCCGGAGCGTCGGGCCCGAAGTCGACGAGCACCTCGTTGTAGACCTGCACGAAGACGCTGCCGAAGGGAAGCCTCGCGAGGGTGCGCACCAGCGACGTGGAGTAGCGCATCCGCCAGGTGAACATCAGCTCACCTCCGACCACCTCGCCGTCGGCGGTCGGCTCGCGAAACCGGAAGTCGCTGCGGACCCGCTGCGAGAAGCCCCAGCGTTCACCGATCTTGCTCGGAAACACGATCTGTGCCCAGGGGCGGTACTCGAGCCGGGACAGGGACCCGTCCCCCGGGTTCAAGAAGAGCTGCGCGTAGCCCGCGGTCGCGGTGGGCCCGGCGGGCAGGTGGTGGGAGATGCCGGTCCGCAGGACGCCGAAGCGACCATGATCGTAGTGGGTGTCGAACCACACTGACCAGCGCGGATGCCACATCCAGTTCGACATGTACCCGACCCACCACCGGGTCTCCTGCGTCGTGACGATGTCGGGTTCGGCGGCGATGGCCGGGGCCGCCAGGAAGTTGACCAGGGCGAACAGGATCGCACACGGACCGCGTGACATGAGGCTCCGGGGTCTCGACCTGCCATCGGCCTCACGCAGCGCCCCAGGCGCGTCAATGCAGCAACCCCGGGCGGGTCAGTCGCGCTCGCGGGACTGGGTCCCCCCTGCGGTTCTCCTGGGTCGGCCCCCGGTCGGCGAGACGGCGCTCTCGAAGTCGTCAGTCACCACCGAGGCAGGTCTTGCCCCTGCCCTCGAACTATGCGTATTCGCATGGACTGGCGCAGCGTGAGCTTCGACTGGAACCGCCTCCGAGCCTTCGTGGTGACCGCCGAGGAGGGAACGTTCTCCGCAGCCGCTCGGGCCCTCGGCGCGAGCCAGCCGACGATCGGGCGTCAGGTGGCCGCTCTCGAGGAGGAGCTCGGCATCACGCTCTTCGAGCGGGTGGGCACCCGGCTGAACCTCACCGCGTCGGGGGTGGAGCTCCTCGAGCACGCGCGGGTGATGGCCGAGGCGGCGATGCGGGTGTCCCGGGTGGCCGCCGGGCAGTCGACCACGGTCGAGGGAGACGTGGTGGTGACGGCGAGCGAGGCGATCTCGAGCTTCTGGCTGCCGCCCATCGTCGCCGGCCTCCGTCGCGATCATCCCGGAATCCACCTCGAGGTGGTCGCGACGAACGAGACGCGCGACCTGCACCGTCGCGAGGCGGACATCGCGATCCGCAACACGCGCCCCACCCACCCCGACCTCGTCGCGCGTCGGCTGAGGGACGCAGAAGCCGGCCTGTACGGCACCCCGGACCTCCTGCGACGCTCGGGTCCCCTCGAGACGGCCGACGACATCGTCCAGCACGCCCAGATCCTGACCTTCGATCGCGGCGAGGGAATGCTCGCCGCCTTGCACGGCGCGGGCGTCCCCGTCACCCCGGCCAACTTCAGCGTCGTGTCGGCCAACCACCTCGTGATGTGGGCGCTCTGCAAGCAGGGCACAGGCCTCGCCTTCATGATGTCGGAGCTCGGGGACGCCGACCCCGACGTGGTCAGGGTGATGCCGAGCCTGGGCATTCCCTTCCAGAACTGGCTCGTCTGCCACCGCGAGCTGCGGACGAGCCGACGCCTCCGCATCGTCTTCGACCGCATCGTCGACGCCCTCGGCCCTCCGCGCGCCGAGACTCCGTAACGATGTGAATCGTATCGATCTGAAACATGCCGACCGACACGCAGTCGACAGGCAGCTCCAGAGGGCACCCTCCGACTGGCATGTTCCTTGCAAACCGGTGACCAGCAACCGCATCGGGAGGAACCATGTTGTTCCGTCAGCTCTTCGACGGTGCCACGAGCACCTACACCTACCTCCTGGCCGACCCCGACACCCGCGAGGCCGTTCTCGTCGACCCCGTCAAGGAGAAGGTCGATCGAGACGTCGCGCTCGTCACGGAGCTCGGTCTCCGACTGGTGGCGACCCTCGAGACCCACGTGCACGCTGACCACGTCACCGGCGCCTGGCTGCTCAAGCAGCGGCTCGGGAGCGACATCGTCTACCCGGCACCGTCGGCGGTCGCGGGAGCCGACCGTCTCGTCGGCGAGGGCGACACGGTCCGCTTTGGTCGACACGCACTCGAAGTCCGGCTCACTCCCGGTCACACCGACGGGTGCGCGACCTACGTGGTCGATGACCAGACGATGGCGTTCACGGGCGACGCTCTGCTCGTGCGCGGCAGCGGCCGGACGGATTTCCAGCAGGGGGACGCCCGCCGCCTCTACCGCTCGGTCCACGACCAGATCCTCTCCCTGCCCGAGGACACCCGCCTGTACCCCGGCCACGACTACCACGGCCGCACCGTGACCACGGTGGGCGAGGAGAAGCGCTTCAATCCCCGGCTCGGCAATGGCCGGACCGAGGACGACTTTGTCGCGATCATGCACGAGCTCGACCTTCCCCGACCCGAGCACATCGCTCGAGCCGTTCCCGCCAACCTGGAGCTCGGACGTGAGGAGGGGGACGTCGACGCGAGCGCCCCCGAGCCGCTGACCACCGTGTCGCGGTCGCCGAGTGGCGTACGACACGTCACGCCCGACTGGGTCGCCGCCCACTGCGGGGAGTTCCGGCTCGTCGACGTCCGCCAGCCTGCAGAGTGGAACGGTGAGCTCGGGCACATCGGTCGAGCCGAGCTCGTTCCGCTCGACAAGCTCGTCGATGCCGCCGGAGGCTGGAACAAGCAGCAGCCCATCGTGCTCGTCTGCCGGTCGAGCGGCCGGTCCGACGCAGCGGCCCGGCTCCTCGAGGACCAAGGGTTCCACCAGGTCGCCTCGATGGTCGGCGGCATGATCGCGTGGCGCCAGGCCGACCTCGAGGGGGTGTGCGCGTGACGGAGTTCACTCCCGTCTCGTCGCTCTTCGGCGGCGTTCTCATCGGCCTCGGCGCCTCGGTGCTGCTCGTCGCGTCCGGACGGATCGCGGGCATCAGCGGAGTGTTCGGAGGCCTGCTCCGCCCCCGGAGCGGCGACATCGGATGGCGCGCGGCCTTCGTTGCCGGGCTCGTCGGCGCGGGCGGGCTGGTCTGGTGGTTCAGTCCCGAATCCGTGGCTCCGGCAGCCGACCGCTCGCTGTGGATCACGGGCCTCGCGGGCCTCCTCGTGGGCTTCGGGGTGCGGCTCGGCAACGGCTGCACCAGCGGTCACGGGGTGTGTGGGCTGTCCAGGTTCTCCGCTCGCTCGCTCGCCGCCGTGCTCACCTTCATGGGCACCGGCATCGTCACCGCCAGCCTCGTCCAGCTCCTGTTCGGAGGTGCACTGTGAGAGGCATCGTCGCTGGCCTCGCGTCCGGGGCGCTGTTCGGGGTGGGCCTGGGCGTCTCGGGGATGACCCAGGCCGACAAGGTGATCGGGTTCCTCGACATCACCGACGCGTGGGACCCGAGCCTGATGTTCACCATGCTGGGGGCCATTCTCGTGCACCTGCTGGCCTACCGCTACGTCGCGGGGCGGAGCTCCCCGCTGCTCGGCGGCCGCTTCGGCATCCCCACCAAGCGCGACATCGATCCGCGACTGGTTGGCGGCGCCGCGTTGTTCGGCATTGGCTGGGGCCTCGGCGGCTACTGCCCGGGGCCTGGCCTGGTCTCGATGGCGTCCGGTGCCGGTGAGGCGCTCGTCTTCGTGGCCACGCTCACCGCCGGCATGCTCGTCTTCCACGTGGTCGAGGAGGCGCTGCGGGCGCCTACGACACCCGCGGACGAGGGGGTCGTGAAGCCGGTCGCCCCGGAGCTCACCGAGCTCACGTCAGCCCGTGCTTCTTGAGTCGCCGATAGAGCGTGGGACGGCTGATCTTCAGTCGCTCCGCCATGCGCCCCCGGTGCCCGCCGGTGGCCTCGAAGGCGTCGATTAGCTGCTTACGTTCCAGGTCCTGGAGCGTTCCCGACGTCGGAACCGGAATCCCCTTCGGTTCCGGCGTTTCGGGGACGTCCGACACGCCGCCGCTCGTGATCTCTGGCGGCAGCTCGGACAGCTCGATGACCGGCCCCTCGCGAAGCACGAAGCACTGCTCGAGGCAGTTCCGGAGCTCGCGCACGTTCCCGGGCCACGGGTAGTCCCGCATCGCCTCCCACGCCGTGCGAGAAAGCGCGTGCACCTGCCGGCGTCCCTTGGCGTTGAACTCGTCGACGAAGTGCCAGGTGAGCGCCTCGAGGTCACCCTCCCGATCCACGAGGCGGGGCAGGTGCAGCACGACCACCCGCAGTCGGTACATCAGATCCTCGCGGAAGCGCCCCTCGCGCACGAGCTGGCGAAGCGACGCGTTGGTCGCCGACACGAGGCGGACGTCGACTCGACGCTCGGTCGAGCCCCCGAGCGGGGTGAATCGCTGCACCTGGAGTACGCGCAGCAGGCGAGCCTGAAGGTCGAGCGGGAGCTCCGCGACCTCGTCGAGGAAGAGCGTGCCCTGGTCGGCCAGGGACAACAGGCCCTTTCGGTCGTGGACGGCCCCGGTGAACGCCCCCTTCACGTGCCCGAACAGCTCGCTCGCGAGCAGCTCGGACGTGAAGGTGGCGCAGTTCACGGACTGGAACGGCTTGTTCCGGCGGGGGCTCTCGTTGTGCAGGGCGTTGGCCACGAGCTCCTTGCCCGTGCCGCTCTCCCCACGGACGAGAACGGTGGCATCGCTGTCGGCCGCCCGCCGCACCAGTCCGAAGAGCTCGACCATCTCTGGCGCCACCGTCACCAGCCCGTGGAAGCTCCTCGGACGCACGCTCGGGTGTTTCACGATGGGAACCGACATGGCGCACCCCTTTGAATCAGAGCGTAACATCCGCTCCAGGGCAAACGTACAGAGCACCATCCACGATGGCACCAAAACTGCACTACCGCAGGGGGACCTGAACCTCCGAGGATCCCATGCTCTCGATGCTCACTCGTCACGTGCCGCTGCTGGCCCAGCTCCGCGACCAGCCCGGGACCTGGCGCGACGACCTGATCGCCGGCCTCACCACGGCCATCATGCTCATCCCCCAGGCCATGGCCTACGCCATGCTGGGCGGGCTCGACCCCATCATCGGGCTGTACGCATCGACCATCCCGCTCGTCGTGTACGGCCTGCTCGGAACCTCGCGCCAGCTCGCCGTGGGACCGGTGGCCATGGTCTCGCTGCTCGTGGCGAGCGGGGTCGGCGGGCTCACCAACGACCCTGTGACCTACACCGCCTTGGCCGCTCTGCTCGCGCTGATGGTCGGATTGATGCAGTGGGGCATGGGCATGGCGCGCCTCGGGTTCCTGGTGAAGTTCCTGAGCCATCCCGTCATTGCCGGCTTCACCTCCGCCGCAGCCCTCATCATTGGCCTGTCGCAGCTCAAGCACGTTCTCGGCGTGGACATCCCGAGGAGCCACCACGTGCACGAGATCCTGCTCGGCGCCATCGAGCGAGCTTCGGCGATCGAGCCCGTGACCCTGTTCATCTCGGTCGCCTCGGTCGCCACACTCGTGGCGCTGAAGCGCTGGGCCCCCAGGTTCCCGCGATTCCTCGTCGTGGTGGTGGGCGGCGCGCTTGCCGTGTGGGGCTTGGGACTCGACGACCGGGTAGCCATCGTGGGCTCGGTGCCGAGCGGCCTGCCCGGCCTGTCGCTACCCGCCCTCGACGTGGGTAGCGTCGTCGATCTGCTCCCCACCGCCATCACCATCGCGCTCGTCGGCTTCATGGAGAGCATCTCGGTGGCGAAGAACTTCGCCCGGCAGAACGGCTACGCCGTCGATGCCGACCAGGAACTCGAGGCACTCGGGCTCGCCAACGTGGCCGGCTCCATGATCTCCGCCTACCCGGTGACCGGCGGCTTCTCGCGCACCGCGGTCAATGCGCAGGCCGGCGCCCGCACCGGGCTCGCCTCGTTGGTGACTGCGGGCGTCGTCATCCTCACCCTGCTCTTCCTCACGCCGCTGTTCACGTTCCTCCCCAAGGCCGTGCTCGCGGCGATCATCATGACGGCGGTGTTCGGTCTCGTCGACTTCGCCGAGGCGCGCCACCTGTGGAAGGTGAGCCGTCCCGACCTCGCGCTGATGGGCCTGACCTTCGTGGCCACGCTCCTCGTCGGCATCGAGCAGGGCATCCTCGTCGGGGTGGCGTCCAGCCTGCTGTGGTTCGTGTGGCGCACGAGTCAGCCGCACGTCGCCGTGCTCGGCCAGCTCCCCGGCACCACGGTCTACCGCAACGTGGATCGCTACCCCGAGGCCGAGACGACGGCCGGCGTGGTCGCGATCCGTGTGGACGCCGCCCTGTACTTCGCGAACACCGCGTTCCTGAAGCGGACGGTCGCCCAGACCCTCGAGGGCCAGGACGTCGAGCACCTCGTGGTCGACTGCAAGGGCATCGGGAGCGTGGACGCCCAGGCCCTGTCGACGATCGAGGAGATCATCGCTGACCTTGACGCGAGAGGGATCAACCTGTGGCTCGCCGGCGTTCGGGGCCCCGTCCGCGACGCCTTCGCGAGCGCGGGCATCACCGACCGTGTCGGAGCCGAGCACTTCGTGGAGCGCGTGCACGAGGCCGTGGTCCGAGCTGTGCCCCCCGAGCTCGAGGCGGTGGCCCGATGAACCTCGACGTCGCGGTGGGGTCACGAGCCGTCCCGGACCTCGCCCACACCGCCCCCGACCCCGTCCCGACCGGCGCCTCCTGACCGGCGGTGGGCACGCACCTGTGCGGCGAAGCCCACCTGGAGGAGCCGGGCACCAGGACTGCGGGGATGGGGCGCGGTCTCGCGTCGCAGGGCGTCGACGACGTGGTCCGCGAAGCCCTCGGACGTGGGCCACTGGTCGCGCACCCGCCGTCGCGTCGTGGGATGGACCAGCTCGGCATCGAGCCCCACCAGATCGCCGCCGGAGCCCGCCTGCACGAGGCGCACCTCGGCTGGGCCGAGCGCGGCGGACAGCGAGGTGTGGAGCGCGATCGCCTCGTGAACCACGTCGGCGCGGACCGTGTCGGGCAGGCAGACCGCGTGCGCCGCGCTGGCCCCGCGAAGCTCGAAGGGCGCCTCCCCCGCGAACCGCTCGGTGAGCCCGAGGTCGTGTAGCAAGCACGCGACGTACAGCGCTTCGGGGTCGGGGGTGAGGCCCAGGTGCACGCCGACGGCCATCCCGAAGGCCCACGTGCGCTCGCCGTGGCCGAGGAGGTGGGCGTCGTAGGCCTCTCGGGCCAGCTCTCGTGCGCGGGCCACCAACGAGGAGTCGGGCACCGCCCACACCTCCGGACCGAGTGGTCGGGGCCGCCCGAAGCCGGCCCGTTGGGCGGTGTGACGAAGCCAACGACGGAGCTGGAGCAGGCCAAACCCGGTGGCCACCCCGAACCGAGAGCAGGGAGGAAGCGCCTTTCGCATGCTCCGAGCGTCGCCCGTGCGGCGCGTGTCGGCTATGACCCTGTTCCCACGATTTCTGCCACGAGCCACCGACATGCCCTGCCGTCCCGTCCACGTCTGGCTGCGAGCCGATCTGCAGCTCCTCGACGTCACCGGCCCCGTAGAGGTGCTCTCCACCGCCAGTCGGGTGGCCACGTTCCACGGCCGGGGCGACGGCTATGCCATCGAGGTGTGCTCGCCGGGGGCCAGGGCGGTTCGCACCGCTGCCGGCATCACCCTGCAGGCCGACGCCGACACCGCGGGGCTCCTCGAGCGGGCCGGGGCCGCGTCGACCCTGTTGGTGCCTGGCGCGTTCGCCGACGGCACGGTCGCGGCCGCTCCGGAGCTCCTCGACGCCATCGCGCGATTTCCCGGTCGCGTGGTCTCGATCTGTGCCGGGGCGTTCCAGCTCGCCCGGGCCGGTCGTCTCGAGGGGCGTCGCGCGACCACCCACTGGCTGTTCACCGGTCCGCTCGCGGCCCGATTCCCGGGGATCGACGTCGAGCCCGACGCCCTCTGGGTCCGCGACGGTGACGTCTGGACGAGCGCAGGCGTCAGTGCGGGAATCGATCTGGCGCTCGCGCTGGTCGAGGCTGACCTGGGCCGGGAGGTCGCGCTCGAGGTGGCGCGGCTGCTCGTGCTCCACCTCAAGCGCCCTGGCGGCCAGTCGCAGTTCAGCGCCGTGCTCGACGCCCAGCGCACCGAGGCCTCTCCCGTCGGCGAGCTGATCGTCTGGATGCACGATCACCCCGACGCCGACCTGCGGGTTCCCGTGCTCGCCCGCCGGGTCGGGATGAGCCCCCGGCACTTCGCGCGGGTGTTCGTTCGTCACACGGGCCAGACCCCGGCCGTCCTCGTGCGCCAGCTCCGCCTCGCCGCCGCCCGCCGCATGCTCGAGGACGACGGCCGGGCAAGCCTGGTGGAGATTGCAGAGCGCAGCGGCCACGGATCCGTCGAGTCGCTCCGTCGGGCGTTCGTCCGCGCCCTCGGCGTGCCTCCGGGCGCCTATCGCGACCGATTCGGCGGCCGGCCGGCCGCTGAAGGCGACTACTCGGGCTCGACCCGCAGGAGCGTGAATCGCGCGGGATCGTAGTGTTCCGCAACGAACGCGTTGACCGCGTCGAGGGGCAGGGCCGCGGCCTTCTCCACGAGCGCGTCCGAGTACCCGGGCGGAAGGGCGTTCTGAAGCTCGCTCAGCCTCCGACCCAGCACCTGCCGCGGGGACAGGTTCGCGAAGGCCCGACGACCCTTCAGGGTGGAGACGGCCTCGGCCCGCTCCTGCTCGGTGAGGCCGTCCGCGTGGAAGGTGCGGAGCGTCCGGAGCAGCGTCTGCTCGGCCGCGTCGGCGTTGTCGCTCCGGGTGAAGGTCAGGATGGCGTGCAGCGAAGGGACGACGCGGGCGTCCGCGAACGAGCCAGCGCCGTAGGTGTGGCCGCCCTCGTGGCGCATCGCGACCGAAAGGCGGGAGTAGAAGTGGCCGCCGAGCACGTGCTCGGCAACGAGGGCCGCGGGCCGATCGGGATCGTCGAGGGTCAGGCTGTCTCGGTACAGCGTGAAGTAGACCTGGGTGAGGCGAGGCAGGGTGATCCGATGTCGCTCGGGCCGAGTGGCGAGGGGTCCGTAGCGCGGCGCCAGGTCGTCGGGGACGTCGTCGCGAATCGGCGGCAGCCCATCGACGAGCGCCCGGACCTCCTCCTCCGTCACGGCACCGGCCACCCCCACGATGCGCCCAGGCAGGGACACGATCTGGGCTCGGGTGGCCGCCAGTGCCTCGACGTCCTTGGAGATGCGGTCGGGCTCGCGGTAGACGCGGGCTCGCGGGTCGTCGGGTTCGGCTACGAGCTGGTCCATCGCGGCTCGCCACTGCCAGGACCGCGGACTCTTGCGGTACTCCTTCCACTGGTTGCGCGAGACGCGACGGGCCCGCGCCAGCGCCCGACGGTCGTAGTCGTCGTGGGTCAGGATGTCGTCGAGCAGCGCGCGGATCTGGGGGAGATCCTCGGCGAGGCCGCTCACGCGCACGCTCGACCATCGGAGACCGACCGTGGCGGAGACGTCGACCGCGAGCTCGCTGGCCCGGGCCCGCAGCCGGCCGTCCTCGGTACGGGTCATGAAGCGAAGTGCCTCGCTACCGTGATGCTCCTCGAACCAGTCGGAGTAGCGCCCGACCGGGAAGAGCACGCGGACGTAGACGAGCGGGGCTCGATCGTCGGAGACGAAGACCACGGTGTTTCCGCCCTGGTCCCACTCCTCGACGGCCTCGGGGGCGGCGGCGAGCGCCGTGACGACCGCGATGACCCAGTGCAGCATCACACCCCCCCGAACAACGGCACCAGCCAGCCGAACAGCGTCGCCGTCACCGGCACCTTCTCGGGGCGGAGCTCCACCTCGACGGGGTCGCCCTCCACGACCCAGGTGCGCCAGACGCGCTCGACATCGGTGAGGGAGACCGCCTCGATCTGGGCTGCGTAGTCGAGGCCGACCGCGGCATCGCCGAACTGGGTCTCGGCCCGCACGATGCGGCCCGCGAGCACCGCCGGATACCAGCGCGCCTCGAGCTCACGCCTGCGCAATCGCCGCTTCGCGGTGGCCAGCCGGGCCTCGTCGAGCCACGGCCCACCGTCGAGTGCGTCGACCGCGCGACGGGTGAGCACCTTGGCCCGACGGGCCGATCGGTAGAGCAGGTGCACGGAGTAGAACAGCAGTGCACCGCCGGCCTGGAACTCGTAGGCCTCCATGCCGGCCTCCAGGGCCTTGCCCTGGTCCTCGACCATGACCTCCTCGAACCGATCGAGCTCCCCGTCCGACAACATCGTCTTCAGCACCACGAGTGGCCAGTGGTCGGGGTGGCGGGGCGACGGCGTCGGGTACACCAGCGCGACGGTGCGGGCGGGCGGCAGGTCCTCCTCGACGACCAGCTCGGCGGGGAAGTCCCACTCCTCGAATCGCGGGACCTCGGGAAGAGGCTGGGTCGAACGCGGAAGGTGACCGAGGCGTTCCTGGACCTCGGCGTGGAGCGCCGGCGCGTCGACTGGACCCACGATCACGACGTGGACCCGATCTGGGGTGTAGAAGCGGTCATAGAACGTCCGGCAGAGTTCGACGGTGGCCTGCTCGATGTCTTCGTGAGTTCCCGCGATCTCGTGTCCGTAGGGATGGCCAGCGAGGATCGCACGCTGGGCGGCTCGGAAGGCCCGCACGAAGGGGTCGTTCTCGGTGCGGAGTCGTAGCTCCTCGGCCACGATGCGCTTCTCGTTCTCGAGGGTGTCGGGATCGAAGACCATCTCCTCGAACCACCCCTCGACAAATCCGAGCACCTCGTCGTGGGCTTCGGGAGGCACGTCGGAGAGGTAGGTCGTGAGCTCGTAGCTGGTGGTCGCATTGGTGTAGCCACCGGCGACCCGGTGCAGCGACCACCAGGCGCTCTCGTCGACGCGCTGGGTCTCGCCACCGGAGAAGAGGTGCTCGAAGAGGTGGGCGAACCCGGCCTCTCCCTCGCCCTCGTGGGCCGATCCGACGTGCACGGCGACCCGCGTGGAGACGACGGGGAACCGATCGTCAGCGAGGATCGAGAGCCGGAGACCGTTGTCGAGTGTGGTGTCGAGGAAGGTGGGTTCGTCTGCAGCCAAGGCAGACAACGACCAGACGAGCAGAACAGGCAAGGAATCTCCCGGTCCATCTTGCCACAGGAGGGCACGGGGATCTGCCCCGTGGGGAGACTCGGGCGTCAGAGTCCGGACAGCGTCGCGATCTGGATGCCGCCTCGGTGGTGAAAGCGGTGTTCGAAGCCGACCAGCACGCGGTGACCCGCCGCCGCGAGCGAGCCCCCGACGTCGTACCCCTCGACCCCCTGAGCGTAGTCGCGGAACGCGAGGCGGCTCTCGTAGCGCCCACCCTCCCCGCGCCCGAGCACGTGGACCTCGCCGGTGGGGGTGCCGGCGCCGCCCGCGAGCGACGAGGCGGCGTACACGTACTCGCCGTCCGCGACCAGATCGTCGCCCACCTCGCGCTCCAGTGGCACCGCCCCGCTGGGGTGCCAGGCTCCGTCACGGAGCACGAAGCCGTGGATGCCGTCACGGCGCGCGACCAGCACCGCGTCACCATGAAAGACCGCCTTTCCCCCTCGATCCGTCACCAGGGTCGGCTCGCCAGGACCGGTCTCGGTCAGCGGGCAGACGTCGACGCGATCCTCCCACTCGGACGCGACGAGCAGCCGCTCGGCCCGTGCGTCGAGGTCGATGGCGTGCGGTGAGCGAGGCCAGCCGACCTCGAAGCACTCGGTCCAGCCCGACGGCGAACGGCGCCAGCCGCAGATGAACGAGGGGTGGCCGTCGGCGTCACCACGGCGGGCGTAGACGAGCCAGTCCCCGGAGAGCACCGCACAGGGCTCGGCCCATCCGCCGTCGGCTCCTCTCGGGGCCTCGATCGGCTCGGGGTGCCAGGTGCCGTCTCGATGTCGGGCGAAGACCTGCGGAGTGGCCACCCGATCGCCGAGGCTCTCCCACACGATGGCCACCCTGCCCTCGTCGACGGCCAGGGCACCGGGCAGCAGCTCGTCTTCGTGGGTCACGACGTGCTCGGTGACGAGCTCGGGGCCATCGGGCGCCCCGAACCGCAGCAGGTGGACCGCAGCCCCCACCGAGACCGCCACCAGCTCGCCGCTGGCGGCGAGGAGCTCGCCCATTCCGCCGTCCTCGTCCGCCACCAGGTAGGTCAGCTCGGCGGTGGGGCGCGTCGAGCGGCGACGACTGGGGCGTCGCGGCGCGGGCAGGTCGAGGAGATCGTCGGCAAAGGCGTGGAGGACGATCTGCTCGCCTCCGTGGGCCGCGTGGAACACCGTGGACCCGTCCATGTCCACCCACCCGATGGCGCCGTCGGGAAGCTGGGCCCGCAGCTGCCAGGTGCCGGCGTCGTCGCGGGCAAAGACGAACGGACGGAGGGCGGGCGACTGCGCGTGCGCGGCCCCCACGAGCAGCGCTCCCTCGGCGGTTCCCGCGAGCACGCTCCCAAACCGCTCGTGAGCTCGGGGGCGTGGGGGAACCAGGGTGGAGAAGGGTCCCCAGGTGCCGTCCTCGGCCCGAACCGACACGAACACGGTGCCGCTGTCGGGGAGGGTGCGGCCGGTGACCGGGGCGTCGTGACCGGGCGCGTCCGTGCCGTCCCGAGGCGCTCCGAGGGCGAGCACGTCGTCGCCAAAGTGGATGGCCTCGATGGGGGCCGGGGACCAGCCGCGGTAGAGCGGCGCGATCTTCAGCGGGGGGCGCTTCGTCCATCCGCCGACGACGTCCCGCACCAACGTGGCGTAGCCACCGCCCAGCTCGACGAGGATGTCCTGCCGAGGATTGACGGCCAGCGGGCGGCCGAGACGCTTCAGCGCGCGCGGAGGGGCCTGGTGACGGAGGACCCAGCGGCGGTGGCTGAACTCGTAGATCGCGAACCCGGCGGCCTTCGAGTCCACGACGAGCAGATCGTCCTGGAGCAGGACGTCGCGCACCTCCTCGAAGACGTCGGGCAGCGGCAGCGGCACGAGGTCGGTCCAGCCGTCGTCGGTGCGGTTCGAGGTCACGACGCGATCGGTGCCGACGCAGGCCACGAGGTGGTCACCGCTCGTACGCAGGCGATGGAGCCGCTCCCCGAGAGGTGGAGGAAGCTCGGCCACGCAGGTCAAGCCATCCGCCGTGGTCTCGTGGATGCGGCAGACCGATTCGGGCACGGCGTCGTCACTCGCGGACCGGCACACCACGACGAGTCGCCCGGCCCCAACCGCGCAGGCCTCGATGGGCGCGGCCTGGTCCAGCGTGGAGACCACGGCCTTGACCTTGCCGTGGGGGGTGGGCTTCTTCTGGTTCGTGGTCGACGTCACGAGCGGAGGGTCCCCCGGGGATGCGCGCCCGCACGAGTATCGGGGCACCACGGTGGTGAACCTACGCGGTCGCCCGTCGGAACGCGAACCTGTCGATGGGCTCGCGCCCCTCGCCCTCCGCGGTCACCGCAGGCCCGGAGACGGGCCATTTCCGAGCTGAATCCTGGTCGGTCAGGAGTCCGCCAGCAACCCTCGGGACCCCCGGGTCCACACCCAGAGCTGATCGGCCGCCCGGGTGATCGCCACGTGCAGCAGGTTGCGGTCGCGAAGGCCGAAGCTCGCAGGCTCGACCACCACGACGCCATCGAACTCGAGGCCCTTGACCTGGTGGACGTTGCTCACCACGACCCCCGCCTCGAACGCGAAGTCGTCGCGGTGCCCGCGGCGCACCGGAACGGTCAGTCGCTCGTCGAGCGCTCGAGCCCATCGATCCGCCTCGGCCTTGGTCTTCGTGAGGACCGCCACGAAGCTCGCTGGCCGACGTGCCCGGAAGGCCTCGATCTCCCCAGCCGCCACGTCGATGGTCGCTCGATCGCCCTCCAGCCACACCACCGGGTGCCCGGGTCGGGTTCGCGCGAGCAAGGCCTCGTCGGCGTGACCCGAGGCTCGAAGCGCGAGCTCCATGATGGGCCGGGTCGAGCGGTGGCCGACGGGCAGCTCGTCGAGCTGCAGCTCCCCACCGAGCTCGGCGGCACCTGTGGCGAACACCCCGAGCGACCCAGCGTCGTACAGGGTCTGTGCAGGGTCGCCGGCCAGCGTGATCGAGCGGTGGGCGTCGGCGGCATCGAGGAGCACCCGAATCGCAGGGGCCGAGAGGTCCTGCGCCTCGTCGACGACGATGTGGGCCAGCGCGCGAAACCACGGAACGCCGAAGCCCTCGACGCGCTGGGCGATCAGCTGTCCGATCCGCAGGAGGAGGGCCGCATCGTCGAAGTCGAGGAGCTCGGACCGCTTCTGCTGGGCGAGGTGCTCGGCGACGAGCGGGAGCGAGGAGTGCAGGGAGGAGGGCAGGATGGCGCGGGCCGCGTCGAGGTCGTCGAGCAGGCCAAAGAGGTCGCGTCGACCGTCGCGGAGCCTCGCGAACACCCGCCCCCGCAGCCCCGATGCATCTGGCTCGGAGCCCGACCGACTCGCGAAGAACCGCCCCACACGCAGGAGACCCGACCCCGGCGTGTCCGCCCAGGCGTCCCGGAGCCCATCGGGCACGGGAAGCCAGTCCTCGAGCCGGCGTCCGAGGCGCTCTACGGCCTCGACGAGCAAGGCCTCCACGGCAGGATGCTGCTTGAACGCCACCACGGCGGGTGGCGTCTGGCTGCCGAAGCGCACCGCTCCGCCACCCGAGCGGAGCATACGGCTCGCCCAGGCGTGAAAGGTCGCGACCTGGACGCCCGCGATGTCGAGCTCGGCGAGGGCGCGCCCGATGTAGGTCTGGAGCGCCTTGTTGAACATCACGACCAGGACTCGATCGAGCCGGAAGCGCTGGGGGTCGTGGTAGTGAAGGTACGCGATGCGGTGCAGCGCCACCGTGGTCTTGCCCGACCCGGCTTGGCCGCGCAGCACGACCACGCCGCGGTCGGGGCGGGTGAGGACCCCGAACTGCTCGGGGGTGATGAGGGCGACGATGTCGGGCAGCGCGTGGTCCTCGGGGTCATCTCGCTGGTCGCTGCGCTCGAGCGCCTCGTCGGCCTTGCGGAGCACCCGCCAGGTGTTCCCCTCCTGCTTGCGCGCCACGAGCTCACGGGTCTCCGCGGACTGGAGGACGCCGCCTCGCACGTCGAGCGTGCGGCGGGCCGCCACCACGCCCTCGCGCTCGCGTCCCGCGACCTCCACCTCGAACTCCTCACCCTCCTCGAACTCGTAGTAGATGCGGCTGATCGGAGCGTTGCGCCAGTCCACCACGTTGCAGGGCAGCCGTCGATCGACGGCCGAGCCCTTGCCTACGAGGAGCTCGCGTGTCCTTCCGTCCTCCTCGAGCACGAGGTGGCCGAAGTAGGGGGAGCTCGGGTCGAGGTCCCGGACCGTGTGAGCCCGCTCGTGGGTGACCCGGCGCCGCTCGAGCTCGGCAATCGACTCGTCGAGGGCCTGCTGCTGGGTGAGGTCCCCGCGAGCTTCCCGGCGCTGGACCAGCAGTTCGCGGAGCTGTCGCGAGAGGTCGAGGGCCTCCCGGGACTCCTGATCGGCGAGGGATGCCAGGGCGACGACCATGCGGTTGCAGAGCTCGTCCTCGGCCTGGATCCAGGGCGGCGGTTCCACTGCGTCCATCGATCGAGAAGCCCTCAGCGCGAGCGGTCCCGCATCCAGCGAGACGCAGCCGTGGTTTGCCGCCAGCTCGCCGTAGCCACCGACATCGACGGGTCCGGCTCGCCGGTACGACCGATGGTGGTGAGCTGCTCGTAGTACCAGAACTGGGTGGCGAATCCGTCGATCGCCTTGACGAGATCGACCCGACGCAGGAACTCGAGCCACTTCGGGAGCAGCCGGAGCTCTCGCTCGTAGCGGGGAAGCTCGTCCAGGCCCGCGAGCAGGCGCGCGGGCGCGTCGGTCATCACGCACATCGGTCGCCCGATGCCGACGACGTCAGCGCCGTCTGCGAGCGCCTGCTCCATGGCATCCCGCATGCGCAGCCCCCCGGTGACCATCAGCGGGAGCTCGAGCTCCGCCCGCATCGCGAGCACGAAATCGACGAAGTAGGCCTCGCGGGCTCGGGTCGAGCGGCGCACCGACTGCTCGACGACGGGCTCGAGCCCGCCGAGGTCCAGCAGCCGCGGCTGCTCGTAGGTGCCGCCCGAGATCTCGAGCAGATCGATGCCCTCGTCCTGCAGCCACCGAGCCACCTGCAGGCTGTCGTCGAACGCGAAGCCGCCCCTCTGGAAGTCGGCGCTGTTGAGCTTCACCCCCACGGGAAAGTCGGTCCCCACCCTGGCTCTCACGGAGCGGACCACCTCGAGCAGCATGCGGGCACGGTTTTCGAGGGAGCCTCCCCAGGCGTCGGTCCGCACGTTCGCGAGCGGGCTCAAGAACTGCGAGAGCAGGTAGCCGTGGGCCGAGTGGATCTGAACCCCCGAGAAGCCGGCGTCGCGGACCACCTCGGCCGCAGTGGCGAAGCGCTCGATCAGCTCGGTGATCTCGGTCTCGGTGAGGGGCACCGGCACGCCGAACCGACCGCCGGGGATGCGCACGGGGTTGGCCGAGGGGGCCTTTGGTGTGCGATTCACCGAAGTCTGCGTCTGCCGCCCCGCGTGAGAGAGCTGCACCCAGCAGGCGGTCCCGTGCTGGGTGGCCGCCGCCGCCCACCGCTCGAGCGCCTCTCGACCCGCAGCATCGGGAACCCGATCGATCACGACGTTGCCAGGGCGCTCCAGGTGGTCGCCGTCGATCACGACGTTGCCCGTGAGAAGGAGCCCGGCGCCGCTGCCGCTCCACACGTCGTACAGGCGAACGAGCTCGTCCGAGGGAAACCCGTCGGGCCTCGCCAGGCCCTCGGTCATGGCAGCCTTGGCGAGGCGATTGGGCAGTGTGACCCCGCAGGGCAGTGGCAAGGGCGCTTCGATCATCTGGGGATTCCGAACGGCAGGCCCGCGGACCCACGCGAGGGCAGGAGTTGTGCGTCGAACGCGATGACCTCACCATTCAGAGGTCCCGCTCGCTCTCGGGGTACGTCCAGCGCCACTACCGAAGGACCTTGAGCGTCTGTCCTGGCTGGATCGTGGTGTCGGTCAGGCTGTTCCAGGCGACGATGTCATTGACCGAGCACCCGTATCGCGCGGCGATCTTGGCGAGGCTCTCGCCGCGGCTCACGGTGTGCGTGCCCCAGGTCTTCTCCCGTGCCGACGACGGCTGGGGGGGGTCGCCCACGAGCCGGAGGCGCTGCCCGACCCGGATGAGCGAAGGATCGCTCAGCCCGTTGAGCCTCATGAGGCCACGGACCGACACGCGATAGCGTCGGGCGATGTGCGACAGCGTCTCGCCGCGTCGCACCGTGTGGTAGCGGGCGAGCCGGGGCCGGGGCGTCTCCCGCGCCCCCACGGGCAAGCGTAGCTGCTGACCGACCTCGATCCGCCAGGCGTCCGTGATGTCGTTGAGGGCCATCACCTCGGCCAGCCCGACGCCGTAGCGGGACGCGATGCCCCCGAGCGTCTCGCCGCGCCGCACGGTGTGGACCGGCCCCACCGGCTCGGGCTCGGGCTCGGGCTCCGTGAGACGCAGTCGCTGCCCCACGAGGATCGACTGGCCCTCGCCGATGCCGTTCCAGGTCGCGAGGGTGGCCTCGTCGAGCCCGTGGCGAGCCGCGATGCCCGAGAGCGTGTCGCCACGGCGCACCACGTGAAAGCCCTCCTCGACCGCCTTCTCGGGTTCCGCGTCGGCCACGGTCGCCGAAGGCTCGACCTGCGTCTGTGGGATCACCAGCGTCCAGCCCACCCCGATGCGATTGACGCTGCGCAGGCCGTTGGCGCGTCGAATCGCGCTCACCGTCGAGCCGTAGCGCTGGGCGATCAAGGCGAGGGTGTCGCCGCGACGGACCCGGTGGCGAATGACGGTGAGCCGCTCCTCGGGAGGAATGGCCTCGAGGGCCACCAGGAAGTCCTCGCCCTTGCCGTCGGGGACCCGCACGTCGTAGCCCTCGGGAGGGGTGGCGAATCGCCGCAGCGCCGGGTTGAGCTCGCGGATCTGCTCGATCGTCACCCCCGCGCACCGGGCGAGGACCTGCAGCTCCACGGAACCCTCGACCTTGGCAACGTCGTACTCGAGGGGCGCCACGTCGTCGGGTCGCGAGAAGCCGTACCGCTCCGGATGCTTGCCGATGATGGCGGCAGCCATGATCTTCGGGACGTAGTTGTCGGTCTCGGGGTGCAGATAGGGTCCGTTGGCGAGGGACCAGAAGTCACGGGACCCCGAGCGGCTGATGGCCCGCTGCACCCGGCCAGGACCCCCGTTGTAGGACGCCCACGCGAGGCGCCAGTCCCCGAACATCTCACGAAGCTGGGCGAGGTAGCTGATCGCAGCTTCGAGCGACGCCTCGGGGTCGCGGCGCTCGTCGACCCACCAGTCGATGCGCAGGCCCATCTCGAGGCCCGTGCGGGTCATGAACTGCCACATGCCCGCCGCGGCTGCCCGGCTGTAGGCCTGCGTGTTGTAGCCGCTCTCGATCATCGAGAGGTAGACGAGGTCCTCGGGCAGCCCCACCTCGCGGAGGGCCTCCCGCATCATCGGCTCGTAGCGCGGCGCTCGCGCGAGCCACTTCTCCATGTACCGGCGGCCCCGGCCCTGGTTGAAGTAGCGGACCCACTTTTCGACCCAGGGGTTGATCTCGATGGGGATGTCGAACTCGGAAGGGTCTACGAGGTCGAGGAGCAGAGGGTCGGTGGCCAGAGCGATCACCGGGTCCCGGTAGAACTGCACCGGCGGCTCGCGACCCGAGAGGTCATCGATCAGCTCCTGCTCGGCGAGGTGCTGCTCCTGGATCTCGGCGATCGCCTCCATCTGCTGGTCGGTAGGGATCTCGCCGCCCATCGCGTCGACCCAGGCCCAGCGGCCGTCGTCGGGAACATCGACCGCCACCGCATCCTCGGCGAGCTGGGGCTCGTCGGCGAGCTCGGCGACGTCGATCGTCGATCGTCCCTTGCGCCTTGCCTTCTCGGCCTTGCGTCGCGCACGCTTCAGGCGGCGGCGCTCCTTCCTGGAGAGCGTCTCCTGCTCGACGGCGGGCTCGGCCGTGGCGGCATCCTGGGCTCGGGCCGGGACGCCGACCGAGCCGAGGAGGGCACACAGCGCGAGCAGGGACAGAGTGCGCCAGTACTTCGGGGGGGTCATCACCGGGGCATCCTCACGCATCCCGCGTACCATGGCCACCCGGAGGCGGGGTTGTCGAGCGGTCAGGACCCGGGAGCTTCGGCGTGGGCCTCGCTGCGGCATCCGCCCAGCAGCCGGAGGTTCCTCGCGAGATCCCGCAGCGCGGTCCGCACGCCCTCTTCGATGACGGGGTGGTAGAACGGCATGTCGAGCAGCGCCTCGACGAGCTGGTTGCGCTGGACCGCCCAGGCCAGGAGATGGGCGATGTGCTCCGCGCGTGGGCCGAACATCTCGGCCCCGACGAGGCGACAGGTGCGGCGATCGGCGTACACGCGGAGGATACCTGCGTTGACACCCATCACCCGACTCCGCCCCTGGTCGGCGAAGCTCACCTCTCCCACCACCCGGTTCTCCTCGTCGATGTCGACGAAGCGCTGGCCGAGGAGCGCCATCTGCGGATCGGTGAACGCGACCGCGAGGCTGGTGCGACGCTGATGCGCCACGACCTCGGGGTAGCGGACGGCATTGGCGCCCGCGATCCGTCCCTCGTCGCTCGCCTCGTGGAGCAGGGGCCGGTGACCCGAGACGTCGCCGGCGATGAAGATCGGGGCATCTCCCGCCTGGGTGGTGAGGGGATCCCACCTCGGGCGACCGCGCTCGTCGAGCTCGAGGCCGGTCGCGCCGAGGTCGGGGAGGTTCGGCCGGCGGCCCGCCGCGGCGAGCACCCACTCGAAGCGGCCGGACCTGGCCTCACCCCCGGCGGTCTTCCAGCGAAAGTCGACCCCCTCGTCGTCCTCCTCGACCTCGACGTCGGTGATGCCGAGCTGCAGGTCCATCTCCTGCGAGAGGACCTCACGCGTGACTCGCTTGACCTCGGGGTCGGTGAAGGGACCGAGCATCTCGAACGGGTTGAAGAAGGTGATCTCGACGCCGAGGCGGTGCAGCGCCTGGCCGAGCTCGAGGCCGATGATGCCGGTACCCACGACGGCCACGGACTTCGGGAGGTCAACCCACTCGAAGACGTCGTCGTTCACGAGGATCCGCTTCTTCAGCTTGTCGAGTGGCGGCGGCACCCACGGCGAGCTGCCGCTGGCGATGACCACCGACTTGGCCTCGACCTCGGTGTGATCGTCGACCACGAGCGTGGTGGGGCCGGTGAAGCGGGCCGTCCCGTGAAGCCGGTTCTCGGCGGGGAGCGCCTCGGTAGCCTCGACCACGAAGCCGGCGAACCGGTCGCGCTCGCGGCGCACGCGGTCCATGACGGCTCGGCCGTCGATCTGCACGCTCTCGACCGTCACCCCGAAGCGATGGGCACCGTGCGCGCCGTGCGCCGCTTCCGAGGCTGCGATCAGCAGCTTGCTCGGCATACATCCCACCCGGGCACAGGTGGTGCCGTAGGGACCGTTCTCGATGAGCACCCAGGACTTACCCGCCTTCTCGGCCTCGCGCCGTGCGTTGAGGCCCGCGGTGCCAGCTCCGATGATCGCGATGTCGACGTTCATTGTGCGCATGGGCGCCTCCTACACGTGCTGAGTAGCAACTGCCGGAAACGTGTCGCGGACGCGCGACGGATGCCGCCTCGGCGCACCTACTCCTCGACCGCGAACGGCACGACCGTCGGCAGGTCGACGAGCTGCCTCGGCGCGGCGCGAGCCGGGTCGAGGGCACAGTCCAGCACGAGCTCTCGTGCGAAATCCGTCGGCCGACCCGCGTCGGCGAGGAGGGCGACCAGCGCGTCGTGGGCCTCGGCCGGCTGCACGCCTTCGTCGAGCAGGCCCCCGACGGCGGCGCGGAGCGCTCCCCGCTCGCGGCAGGAGGGCAGGGCCGCGGGTTCCGAGGGCCCGAGCCGCCGGGCGTGGCGTCGCAGCAGACGAAGCCGCTCCGTGTCGCGAGCCGTCCGGGCAACGCGGGTGGCGTAGGTCTCGGCATCGACACGAGCTGCGACGTGGGGCAACCTCGCCAGCGCCTGGGCGACGCGATCGACGCTGACGTGGGCCCGGACGGCCAGGCAGGCGGCTCGAAGGTCGATCCGCTCGTCGTCGGGTCGCGCCGACCTTGCGAGCTCCGCGGCGGCAGCGTGCCGAAAGGCTCGGATCCGCTGCAAGACCTGTTCGCCGACCGATGGCATTCGCAAGGGGCTGTCAGAGTGGGGCATCGGAACCTCCGCCACGCTCGCTAGCTGGGCTCGCCGCGCGACAACCGTCGACCCGCTTCGACGCCCCTCGAGAGCAGGCTCTCGCCCGCCTCCTCGCCGAAGGCCGGACGGGATCGGGTGACGGACGTCCGTCAGGTGCGAGCATCGCTCAGACCAACTATGGTCGAACCGTCGAATACCGGTCCGATCATTCGGCCCGAGCAGGAGATCACGATGCTGGTCCACGTCCCCACCGTTCTGGCTCTCGCCGGGGCCTGCATGCCCGCCTCGATGGTTCCCGAGCCCGTGCGGCTCCGAGGCACCGACAGCGGAGCACCGGGGTCAACCTGTGGCGACGGGTTCGTCCTCGATGGCGTCGAGGAGTGCGACGACGGCAACCGTCTCGGCGGCGACGGGTGCACCCCCCACTGTCGACGGCCTCGGGTGCTCGGCGTCGAGGATGCGAGCGCGATCGTGCGAGGCGACACGCCCTGGGACCGCGACACGTTGCTCGCGAACGGCGGAGACCTCGACGGCGACGGGTTCGACGACCTGCTCATCGCCGAGCTCGGCAACGAGCGGATCGTGGTGGTCGCAGGTCCACTCGCCGGTTCGATCGTCGCTGGCCCCGCGATGCCCTCGGTCACTCTCGGCTACCCGGGGCGCATCGATCGCGTCGAGCAGGGGGGTGACTTCGATCGCGACGGCTTCGCGGACGTCTTGGTGGTCGGCAGACCCGCCGCGTCGTCCCTCGAGCATCGGGTTCACCTGCTGTTCGGACCGATCGTGGGCATCGCGACGGTCGGGGACCTGGGGCCCACGCTCGCCGGAGATCGAATCACGGGTACCGGGGCCCTCGGTGACGTCGACGGCGACGGCAGCGACGATCTGATCGTGGGCGTGGGGGTCCGGCTCGAGAACGGCACCCCGGTGCCGGCCAGCGCCCGGGTGTTCACGCGTCTCGATCGGCGAGGCTCGCTCCACCTCGACGCGACCACCGCCACGCACGGCGGTGACTTCGAGGTCGACGTGGGAGGCGCGTTCGCGAGCGGCGAGCTGGACGGCTCACCCGGTCGGGACGTGGTGGTGACCGACCCCACCTACGGGTCCGACGCCGAGGGCGCGCTGTTCGTCGTCAGCGACCCGGCCGTGCCATCGACCATCCCGGACACCCCCACCCGGATCGTCGGGGCACCTGGGGATCGCCTCGGTGACGTGGTGTTGACCGGCGATCTCGACGGCGACGGGTTCGACGATCTCGTCACGCGCGGAAGTCTCCTCAACGAGGCTGGCAGCATCGACGTCTACTACGGACCACTCCGCGCCGGTCGTCTCACCCGGAGCGACGCGAGCGTCGTCGTGCATCCCGAGCCGTCCGCCGGCGCTACGCTTCGTGAGTCATCGGTGGGCGACGTCAACGGTGATGGCGTCGACGACCTGGTCGTGGGCGCCAACCTGCTCGTGGGCGCCGACCTGCGCGCGGGCGGGAGCAGCGCGGCGGCTCGCGGCGCCGTCTACGTATTCCTCGGACCGCTGGCGTCGAGCGTCTCCGCTGCGGAGGCCGACATCGTCATTCGCGGCACGCCGGAGCACTCGAACCTCGGGCTCGGCCTCG
>CAZZLC010000003.1:58486-97580 GCA_964655065.1 uncultured Enterobacteriaceae bacterium
CCTCGGGCTCGGCCTCGCGGTCGGCCACTTCGACGACGATGAGCTGGCCGATGTGGTGGTGGGGTCCAACTCGTCGATTCTCGTGTTCGCGGGGGCTGGTTTCTGAGCGGCACGGACCGACCCTCAAGCGGGGGCCCGCGGCGGAAGCGACGGATGGGTGATGTCGTCACTGTCGTCTTCGGCGTCGTTCGTCTCGCCGCCGGGCGGGCGCCGCCGGGATGGCGGACTCGGCGAGGACCTCGTGAGCGGGCCGCTGGTCGCGAGCGACAGGTCGATCACGGGCGAGGGTGACCCCTCGGCGAGCACCGGCTCGAGGGTCCAGGTGGTCTGGGTGACCGCTCGCACGAACGCCTCGTCGACGAGGTTCCGCTTGCGCGCACGCAGGATCTCGAAGAGCAGGTCGTCGGTCAGGGTCCAGACCTGGCGCAGGTGCGCGACCTGCTCGCGCAACGCCGACACCGCTGGTCCGGCCACGAGCATGGCGCGTTGCTCTTCCTGGATCTCGAGGATGACCCTCCGAACGATCGCGACGAAGTGCTCGCGCTCCTCGGGAGACAGCAGCTGACTCGGCGAGGGCGCGAGCCCGTAGCGCTCGGCATGGGCGAGGAACGCCTTCAAGCCTCCACTCTGGGGGGGATCCGTGCGCCTTCCACCGTCGAGCAGAACGTAGAGCTCCTCGAGCAGCGCCCGCCGGTCGTGGGAGGGGCCCGCCGCCGCGAGCGAGAGCAGCTCTCGCAGCTCGTTTCGGAGATCGGTCGCGACCATGCCGACCATGCGGACCAGATCGGCACGCAGGTGCAGCGGCATCATGACCCGGTAGCGTCCGGTCCAGACCTGGCGGTCGCGCGCCTCCTCGAGCACGAGATCGAGCTGGTCCAGCAAGCCAAGCGCCTGCTCCACGATGCGCGCGGTCGGCTGTCTCGCGGCGAGCACCCCACCGAGCTCGCTCCAGGTGCTCTCGACCACGGTCTGCACCACGATCTCCAGCCGGGACCGCAGGGCCGTGGTCGAGGAGGTCAGGAACGCACGGTGATCCTGACTCACGGTTCGTCACCGAGCCACTCGCCCGCGGCCTCCCCGAGAGGCCACCAGGTGACGTACCGCTCGGTCACCTCGTCTTCGAAGGCGACGATCCGGGGTCGAGCCTCGTGCACCTCCACCCGGGACCATTCAGTCGCTTCGATGGGTGGGAGCTCGAGATCGACCGTGGTCTCGCAGGTGAGCCCTGAATCGACCAGGGGACGCGCGATCTCGGCGACGCGCAGGGCGGTGGGTTCGAGCCCGAGATCCGGGTGGACCCTGGGAAGAGTGGGGAGATCGGCGATCGGACGCTCCGCCGCGAGGATGCAACGGGCGGCCGGGGCCGAGGATCGCGGTGGCTCGACCGCACGGGGCTCGTGGTCGTATTCGAGCCGGGTCAGGGGCGGCAGCGCCGGCTCGGGAACGGTCCACGGCGCCCTCACGATCGGAACTCCGATACCCCCGGTCCTCGCCTCTCGGAGGACCCTGATGGACGGCAGGCGGGCTTGCTTGCGGTTCATGATGCACCTCGTCGGGAGATCGACCAGATCTGGTCAGCCCACTCTGGCACGGTTCGACGAGACCGGCAAGGAAGCCGGCAGGTCGCAGACCGGTAACGGTCGAGCCGCGCCACACCGCGAGCCCCCGCCTCCGCGGTATGGTCTCTCCACGCGAGGTCCACGCCCGAGCCGGCGCCTCGTCTCCGGAGGCCCCTTGTCTCGGCGCAGCCCCTCGACCTCCCGCGCGCAGGAGCCGGAGCGCCCGCAGCCGACCGCGACGGCCGACCCCAGCCCGGCCCAGCGACGCGCGTTTGGAGAGCTGGTCGCCCGCCAGCGAGAGGACCGCGGACTTGGTCCCGAGGACCTCGCGAAGGCCGCAGGAGTGCCCGTCGAGACCATCCACGCTCTCGAGTCGGGCGAGCTCTCCCGCTCCGTGACCGCTCGCGAGCTCGGGGGACTCGCCGACGGCCTCGAGCTGGACGCCTTCGAGCTGCTGCGCTGGTGGCGCGAGGGCCCCCCTCCCCCGCCGGAGGACGCGTCACCGAGCGTCGAGCACCGGGTGCGGTTCGGCCGCTTCCTTCAGCAACGTCGCAACGAGCTCGGACTCAGTCAGGGGGACGCGGCGGATCGCGTGGCGATGAAGCGCAACACGCTCGGGCGACTGGAACGCGGGCAAGTCGACACCCTCGACGTGGCCAAGGTCTTCGACCTCGCGCGCGGGCTCGAGATCGCCCCTGACACCCTGGTGCGGCTGTGGTGCCCCCAGGAGCCGAGCTGGTCACTCGGATCCGTCGACCCCGACGTGCAGAGGGTGGTGCTCGAGCTGAACGCCGCCCCCGGTGCAGAGCGCGCGATGTCCGCGATGGAGGCGCGGCTGTTGGCCCGCATCGACCGGCTGGAGCAGAAGCTCGCCGCCCTGGGTCGACGCACCCGGGCCATCCACGACGCCGTCGTCGCCCTCGGACAGCCCCTCATCTCCCAGGCCGAGCAGCGCCTGCGGGAACCCTTCGAAGAAGACGAGGACTGAGGCTGCTGCGACCACGCATCGGTCTGGTGGACGCGACGAGCCAGATCAACGACGACGTCGGCGCCGACGCACGGGCTCTTCCTCGGGCTCCACGTCCTCCACGAGGGCAGGCTCGGGCGCCGGCGGCGCCGAGGGCGCGCGCTGCCACGCCCGCAACGTCAGCAACAGCCCGAAGAACATCACCGCCCACACCATGAGGGCCACGAACCAGATGGTGGAGGGATAGATGTCGCGCGGCTCGATCGGCTTGACGACGTCGTGGAGGTCCCGGGGGTCGACGTGAACCACCCGGGGCTCGGGGCGCGAGGTCCACAGCACGTTCGGGTCGTGACGTGGAGACCGGTCGAGGAACGGCACCGTGGCAGAGGGCATCGGGTGAGGCCGCGACGCGCGCCCGGGCTCGGGATTGCCGAGCGACCTCGCCCGCTCGATCGCGAGCTGGACCACGGCGCCCAACGCCAAGATCAAGGCGAGCACGCTCCCTCGGCCGGGGTCGCGCAACAACCAGTCGATGGCCAGGACGAGCGCGAGCGTCGCGAGGGCCAGGAATATCCAGCGAAGGGCCTGCACGGTCTGCCTCCAACGGTCGGCCCGGCACAGCGAAGGGTCACTATCTCACCTGGCAAGAATCGGGAGGGAGCGGTTCCCATCCGGATATTGGGGGCGGTGGAGCAGCGAGGGTGGGAGTCGTCGGGCTGCGGGGGGATGCGGTGGAGTCTACCACCTTCCCCAGGTTCCCCGCCGCGAACCCCGTTCGCACTTCGTGAACGGCGACGAGTCCCGAGTGGACTCTCCGTGTGTCATCCGGTCACGTTCTCGCACGTCGCGCCTGGCGCACGTCGCATCACGAACCAGCTCTCCTCGGGCACGGGCTCGATGTCGGGGGACCCCTTGAACATGAAGTTCGTGGCGGCCAGCGTGCGCTGCTCGAACGTGTCGACCTCGATCCGCCCCTTCACCATCCCGTCAGCGACGACTTCGCCGACCAACCGCATCGACGCCCGCTGGACCACGTAGATGTCGGCGCCCCCGATGAGCGGGACCGACACGCGGACCGTGACCCCGGGCTTTCCGTCGCCATCGGTGTCGAGAACGCCGGCGTCGCCGGGCTTGCGGGGCAACTCCTTCGCTACGGTGGGGTCGTAGCCGAGGGTGTCGATGCCGAGATCCGCGACGTAGGAGAGGCCGTCCTCGGAGGACGTGAGCTCCACGGCGTAGCGCTTGGGGGGCAGCGACGCGACGAAGGCATCGGGGATGGTGGTCTCTCCCCGACGCTTGTGGCTCTCCATCCGCACGTCGCAGACCTCCTGCCGCTGCTCCCACCCGTTCGCGGTTCGCACGAGGTCGACCAGCACCACACTCACCGTCACCGACGGGGTCCACCCGACGACGGGCACCCGAGCCCTGGACGCCGAGTGCAGCTCGAGCACGTAGCGCCCTTCGCCCAGCGCCGGGCCCGTCTCCGCGGAAGCCCCCCCGGTCCACAAGGCGAGAAGTCCGATCACGTCATCCTCCGAAGCACGTCCCGCGCTGCTGCGCGGCCACTCTGCAGAGCGAGCGGAACCCCGCCGCCCGGATGGGCCGAGCCCGAGGCCAGGTACAGCCCGGGAACGTGCGCCACCTCGTTGGCAGGCCGCCGGAACGCCGACGTCCAGTCGTTGCTGGCCGCACCGTACAGGCTCCCCCGCGAGCCAGGGAAGCGCTCCGCGAGCCCCGCCGGCGTCCGCCGCCACACTATCTCGTCGCCGTCGGCCACGAGACCCGCATTGCGCGCCGTGTCGAGGACGCGGGCCTCGAGCGTCGTCCACACCTCGCCGGGCCGCGTTCCCTCGAGCGGCTCGGCCGGGGCGTTGGCCATGACGAACACGGGGGCCCGACCGTCGTCCCAGCCGGGCAGACCGTGGCACTTCGCCTGGTCGCAGACGTAGACGGCGGGACGCTCGGGCGGACGGTCCCGCTCGAACAGGTCGCGGAACTCGTCGAGGTACGGCGTGGGGACGAACACGCTGTGGGCTGCCCGAGACTCCGACGGGCGCGCCCTCACGACCCCACACCACCCCGACGTCGAAGGGTGCCTGGCCGCCGCGGTGGCACGCCGCAGCGATGGGGGCAACAGCTCGCCGAGCACCTGGGCCGCATCGGCGTTCGCGACCACGTGCCGGGCGGAGAGCACCTCACCGTTCGCGGTCTCCACGCCGGCGACCCGACCAGCCTCGACGACGAGCCGCGCCACCGGCGTGCCCGTTCGCAGCTCGACGCCCAGACGCTCGGTCGCGGCCACGAGGTGACCCACGAGCCCGCCCAGCCCTCCCTCGACGCCGTACCCGCCGAGCCCGAGCTCGACGTGCGCGATGCAGTTCAGCGTCGCGGGGGCCCGACGCGGATCGGAGCCGTTGTAGGTGGCGAAGCGAGCGAGGATCGCCTGGAGGTGCGGCTCGCTCACGTGGCTGCGGATCGCGCTCCACATCGACCGCAGCGGGTCCGCGCTCCGGAGCTGCCACCAGGTCGCTGGACCCATCGCGAGCACCCGGGCGACCGAGGGGGCCGAACCGAAGACGAAGGGTGGCGAGGCGGCCTCCCAGACCTGGCGTGCATAGTCGAGGAAGCTCGCGAGCTCGGCCCTGGCTCCGGCGCCGAGCGCGCCTTCGACGCTGGCCAGCGTGGCCTCGGGCTCGTGAAAGGCATCGAGCACCACGCCGTCGTCGAACAAGTACCGAAACGCCGGCGCGGGGGTTCGCAGCACGAGCGCGTCCGCGAGGTCGCCTCCCGCGAGCTCGAGGAGCTCCCTGGCGATGTGCGGCAGGGTCAGCACGCTCGGACCAGTATCGAAGCGCACGCCGTCGACGATCGCCGTCCCCGCCTTGCCGCCTGGCTGATCGGCCGCCTCGAGCACGGTGACCCGGTGACCCGCAGCTGCCAGGGTGATGGCGGCCGAGAGCCCACCGAAGCCAGCTCCGACGACGAGGACATCAGGCGCCACGAGCCCCCCAGCGCGCCGCCCACCCGAGCAGTCGCATGCCGATCCCCGGCCGCACGATGGCGGTGCGGGCGACGAGCGGCTCGAACTCCACCTGCCCTTCGACACCGTGGTCGATCCGTTCCAGCCCCTCGATCAAGGCACCCTCCAATGTCGCGAGCAGCTCCCGCGCGTCGCTTCCCGGTCCGATGGGGTCGGGAAAGTCCAGGTAGACCGTAGGCCGGGGAGACTCGTGGAACGCGTAGGTGAGCGCCAGCGGCTGCACCAACGCGCCCGACATCCGCGCCAACGTCGCGATCCCCGCCTGCAGGTCGAGCGGACGCAGGTGAGCGGGTCGCTGCCGGCCCTGGGGAAAGACGATCACGAGCCGGCGCGGCCGATCCAGGAGGTCCACCGCCGCCCGGAGCGCCCGACGAGCCTGCTGTCGCTCGACGGGGATGGCGCCGATCCACCCGAAGAAGGGCAGGCGATCGTAGTTGTCGCGGTCCATGAGCGCGTAGGCGTCCGACTCGAGCAGGTCCTCGATGGTGAGGAGCAGCAGGGTGTCCCAGTAGGCGACGTGGGTCGGGGCGAGCAGGACGGGGCCCTCCGCGACCCGGTCCCGCGCCGCCCTCCAGCCTCTCGCGTAGATCCCGTCGAGCCCTTCTCGGAGGTGGCCGGCGATCGCCTTGCGGAACAGCCACGCGAACGCTGGCCACTTTCGGATCACGAGCTCACCTGGCGTGCCCGGCCCGCATAGACCCGCCCCCTCCACTGCACCCGGTCCGACCGGTACCAGCGCCAGGAGTTCACGAGCAGCGCGAGGAACGACACCACGGCGATGGGGTGCAGAACCACGCTAGCCACCGAGTGCCCGTAGCGGACCGCGAGCATCCCGCGGGCGACCACGTTGGCCGCCACCCCGATCACACCCGGTAGCAGCCAGCCTTCCACCCCCAGCACTCCGAGGAGCAGGACGACGTACGGCACCACGAACACGAGCGCGTAGAGGGCCTGGACGGCGAGCATGGCCGGAATCCGGCCCCCGATGCCCTCGAACGCGTTCTTCGAGAAGCCCTGCCACAGCTCGCGCGCGCCCTCGTACATGCGGGTGCTCGCGATGCGGCGACCGTCCGCGAACACCACGCGGTGCCGATTTCGCTTGAGCTGCCGCAGCAGCGCCATGTCATCGACGATCTCGGAGCGGATGCCCGCGAAGCCCCCCGCCGACTCGAGGGCCGATCGATCGAGCCAGACCACCTGCCCGTTCGCAGCAAGAAACCGCTCGTCGTGCGTGAGGTGGACCAACGGCATGGGCAGCCACGAGGTGTAGGTGAGGTGCAGCAGAGGCATCATCAGGGCCTCGAACGCCGTGCCGGTCTGCTGGTGCGGCATCGCCGAGACCGCCTTGGCGCCGAACCGATCCGCGAGGTCGGCCAGACGCCCGATCCCGTCGGGACGCAGGAACGTGTCGGCGTCGACGAACAGCAGGGCATCGTGGGTGGCCCGGGCGGCCAGCAGGTGACAGGCGTGGACCTTACCCACCCAGCCCGGGGGCAGCGGACCGTCGTGCCGAACGACGACGACGCGAGGGTCCTCCGCAGCGAGCCTCGCGAGGATCGACGGCGTGTCGTCCGTCGAGCCGTCGTCGAGCACCACGACCTCGGCAGGGCCGGGCTCACAGGCGAGCACCGCGCGTACCGAGCGCTCGATGACCCGCTCCTCGTCGCGAGCGGGAATGCAGACCGAGATCCGGGGAACGCGGTCCCGGGGGCGTCCCTCGGGCCAAGCGAGAAGGTTGAACGCCGTCATCCCCGCGGGCACGAGGGCGGGCAGCGCGAGCCACCAAGGGATCGGGTCCATCATCGTGAGACCCCGGCCACGACCGCTCCGCGCCGCCGCGGTCCGTTGAACAGGGGCAGCCACATCGAGCTACCCGTGCCCCGATCGATGCGCATCTGGACCAGCGGGCGCATCCAGGCCTCGTCGATCCGGTCCACGAGCACGCGCTCGGCGACCCCGGGACCCGTGGCCCCACCCCACGACCCCCGCACCAGGCACCGCTGATAGAACGGAGCGTCGTCCACGAGCGCCCACTGCTCGACCACCAGGGCGCCCACCTCGGTGGGCAGCTCGAGTCGACGCGGCCACCTTGGCCCGAACCAGGCCGTGGCCGGATCAAGCTCGAGGGGATCGTGCACGTCGTGCGCCTCGGCCGTGCCATCGGTGCCGATCGCGATCACGGTGGCAGGCCCCGGGCCATCAGGGACCGAAAACACGACCTCCCCGTCGGGAAGGGCGATTCGGCCCCACCGCCAGCTCGTGAGACCGATCCCGGTGAGGGGCTGCTCGCCGCCGTTTCGGTCGTGGTAGGCGCGGCCCGAGAGGCGGGCCCGGAAGTCACCGCAGCTGACGTCGAGCTCGCCACGGGCGGCTCCCATGGCGAGCGGTTCCCAGCTGTGGTGGGGGTTGCGCACGTCGCCGAGGCCACGCACCCGGGGACCCCGCACCGTGAGGGTGCCCGTCAGTGGCAGGCGCGGCCCCGAGAGCCGAGCGTCGAAGGTGGCATCCACGAACACTTCGTCGTGCTCGATCCGACTCCGAAAGGTGGTCGACCCGAATCGGCAGGTGTCGCCCTCCCAGAACGCCTCCGCCTGCGGGACCTCGACCAGCGTGTAGAACGCGGGGTGGCCGGCCTCGTAGATCGCGAGGTTGAAGCTCGGCCGGGTGCGGGGGTCCTGGGGTCGCCCGCTCCGCGCCGAGCCGCACACGCCCGGCAGGAACGGAAGCCCGAACGACCAGATGCAGACGGCACCGTTCCCCTGGTCGTCGACCAGGTCGACATACCACCACACCAGCGACCCGGGAGTCTCGAGCATCCCCTCGGGGAACGGCACGTTCGATGGCCCAACCGCAATCACCGCGTCTCTCCTCCCTCGACGCCGAGTCGAGAGGCTTGCACACAGTTTGTATATGCTCGACGGGCCATTGCCAAAGGAAAGCCGGATTAATGGCAGAGTTCCTTGCGGACGCCCGAGCCGATTTGTATACCCCTCTGCATCGACCAAGGGTGAAGCAGGGATGCGGACCAACGACGTGGCGGTGCTGGGCGGAGGCCCAACTGGACTGGGACTGGCGGCCGAGCTCGGCGCTCGCGGCGCGCGTGTGCTGTGTATCGATCCGCGATCCGAGGCGCCCTGGGACCGTCAGTTCGCCGGGTTCATCGACGACTGGGGCCCCGAGTGGCGCTCCTGCATCTCGGCGCGCTGGGCCGCTCCGTCCGTGGTGACCAGCCGCCGCCATCACGTCCTCGACCGCAGCTTCGCCCTCCTCGATAGCGGAGCGCTCCACGACACCCTCGTGTCGAAGGCCTCCGACGGGGGAGTCGCGCGGCTCGCCGAGCGTGCTCGCGACATCGAACACACCGCGAGCGGCAGCACCATCACGCTCGCCTCGGGCGAGCAGGTCCACGCTCGACTGGTGGTCGACGCCACGGGCACGGGCCACCACCTCGCGCGAGCCCCCCACGGCCCCATGGCCGCGCAGGTCGGCTACGGCGAGCTGCTGGAGGTCGATCGGCACCCCTTCCGCTGTGGTGAGATGGCGCTGATGGATTTTCGTTCGCTGGACGACGGAGAAGCCCTCCCCACGTTCGGCACCGCGCTGCCGCTCGACTTCAACCGGATCTTCGTCGAGGAGACGTCGCTCATCTCGACCGTGGCGGTGTCGCGGGCGATGCTCGAGCGCAGGCTGCACCGGCGGATGGAGCGCCTCGGCATCGCGTCGGCCCGCGTCGTCCGCACCCACAAGACCCACGTTCCGAGGACGCGCGCGCTCCCTCTGCGCGACCAGCGCACGCTCGGCTACGGCGCCGCTGCGTCGATGGTGCACCCCGCCTCGGGCCACCACGTGGCGCGCTCGCTCACGCGTGCTCCGGCCGTGGCCCAGGCGATCGTCGACCAGCTCGACCAGGCGTCGTCGCTCGACGAGGCGAGTCGCGCGGTGTGGGCGGCCATCTGGCCACGCGACGACGTGCTCCAGTGGGAGCTCTACAACTTCGGGGCGCGGTTCCTCTACCAGCTCGATCAAGACCGTACCGAGCGGTTCTTCGACGCCTTCTTCTCGCTTCCGGCCGAGGACTGGGCCGGGTTCTTCTCGGCGAACTTCAGCTCGACGCAGCTCGCGGGCGTGATGTCGCGGGTGTTCGCCCGCCTCGACCCCTCCCTGCGCTGGCACCTGATGCGGCTCAGCACGGGGTCGAGCAGTCCGTTCAACCCGCTGCGCAACGCGCTGGCCATGTGAGGCCTGCGATGTCGTCCCCGGTCTCCATCGTCCAGCTGAGCGCACAAGGTCTCGCCGCCAACGGTGGCCTCACCGAGGTCGAGGCGGAGATGATGCGACTCGCGAGCGGCTCCGACCCCCACTGGACGGGACGCATGGCGCAGCAGCACCTCGCGAGCGGGGGCAAGCGCGTCCGTGCGCGGCTCGCGCTCGCCGCAGGCGAAGCGGTCGGCGTCTCGCGAAGCCGAATGGTGCCCTGGGCGGCGGCCTGCGAGCTTCTCCACAACGCCACCCTCGCCCACGACGACATCCAGGACGGTGACTGGCTGCGGCGCGGCGAGCCCACGCTGTGGGTCCGCTACGGGCTCGGCCAGGCCATCAACATCGGCGACCTCTTGCTGATGCTCCCCACGCTCGCTGTCGAGCACCTCGACACCGACTCGGCCACCCGCTGGCAGCTCGCCCGGTGCCTCGCGATCCGCTCCGCCGAGACGGTGCGGGGGCAGAGCCTCGAGATGTCGCTGCTCGACCGTGGCTGCCTCGACTGGGACAGCTACCTCGGTGCGGTGCGCGGGAAGACCGGTCAGCTCCTCGCTCTGCCCGTCGAGGGCGCCATGCTGCTCGCCGGACACGACGTCGACCTGGCCCGCCAGGTCGCGGACGTGTTCATCGACATCGGCGTGCTGTTCCAGCTCCAGGACGACGTCGAGGATCTCTACCCCGACGACAAGGAGCGGGTGCGCGGCACCGACCTGCGCGAGGGCAAAGTCACCGCCCTCGTCGTCTCCCACCTCGAGATGTTCCCCGAGAGCCCCTGGCTCGTCGACCTGCTCCGCAGCCCGGTCGCGCACATCAACGACGACGACATCGACCGCGCGATCGAGACGCTGCTCTCCTCGGGGTCGGTCCGGAAGGTCGTGGACACCATCGAAGACCTGGGCCAACAAATCACGAGCTCGCCGGTGCTCGCGGAGTTTCCGCGCTTGCACGCAGTCGCCGTCGAGCTCTCTCACTGGATCGCGAAGCGGGCCACCCGCAGGGCGGTGTCATGACCGAATCAGCCATCGACGTGCTCGCTCGGCACGGACGAACGTTCCACCTCGCGTCCTACCTCCTGCCACGGGACCGCAGGCAAGACGCCGCGGTCCTGTACGCGTTCTGTCGCAACGTCGACGACCTCGCGGACGAAGCGCCGGACCGCGACGCCGCCCATGCCGCGATCTCCGACGTCCTGCGCGAGTTGAGGGGAGAGGACGCTCCGCGGGACTGGGTCGCGTCCTTCCTCGACGTCGCGCAGCGGCGCCATATCGGGCTCGAACCAGCCATCGACCTGTGCGAGGCGGTCCTCGGCGACCTGGAGCTCGTGCGGGTAGCCAACGACACGGAGCTGTTCCGCTACGGCTACGGCGTCGCCGGAACGGTGGGTCTCCTCATGTGCGGCGTGCTCGGGGTCGACGACCCCGCCGCGTATGCCCGTGCCGTCGACCTCGGCATCGCCATGCAGATCACCAACATCTGCCGCGACGTGAAGGAAGATGCCGAGCGGGGCAGGGTCTACCTGCCCGCGGACCGGCTGCGGGCGGCGGGCGTGGATCCCGAGGCGCTCGTAGCCGGCAAGGCCGATCCTCGGGCGGTCGCCTCGGTGGTCGCGGACCTCGTGGCGGTCGCGGACCAGTTCTACCAGAGCGGAGATCAGGGACTAAGGGCGATACCGATGCCTGCCCGCGCGGCGATTCTGGTGGCGTCGCGGGTGTACAGGGCGATTGGAACTCGACTTGGCGTCCGACATGCTTACAACGCGCTACATGGACGAACGGTGGTTCCGGTTTCCCACCGCGTCTGGTTGGCCTTCGGGTCCATCGTCCAGCTCGCCCAGCCCCGTTTCTGGTGGGGCCCCGTACAGTCTCACCGTCCGCTACTGCCCGAGCTCTCCACACTACGAGGATGACGTGAACGGCTACCGCATCAAGACCGTGTCGGCGCTGACGGGGGTGTCTCGCAACACGCTCCTCGCCTGGGAGCGGCGATATGGCTTCGTGGTGCCCGACAGGACCGACAACGGCTACCGGGTGTATTCCGACGCAGACGTCGCGAGGCTCCGCGAGGTGAAAGCCCTCGTCGACGCCGGCCACCCCGTGTCCGAGGCGATCGCGCTCCTCGAAGAGCACCGCCGGCGGGGCACGCTCCCGCCGTCCATGGACCCCGAGGAGCAGGTCCAGCAGCGAGACGAGCTGCTGGCGTCGTTGCTCTCCTACGACCGCACCAAGGCCGACGTCGTGGTGGCAAGCTTCGCGGGGGAATCGTTCGCCGAGCTGCTCGAGAACATCTACTTCCCGATCCTGCGCGAGCTCGGCGACGGCTGGGAGACCGGCCGCTACTCGATCGCCCAGGAGCACTTCGCGTCGGCCTACGTCCGCGAGCGCATGACGCGCATGCTCATCAACCTCGGCTGTGGCCCCGCCGGCGGCCCGCGCGTGGTGATGGCGTGCTATCCCGAAGATCCCCACGAGCTCGGCCTGCTCGGACTCTCCATCCGCTTCGCGCTCGCCGGCTGGCGGTCGGTGTTCCTGGGTGCGCGCATGCCGGAGGCCGACCTCGTCTCCTTCGTGCAAGGCCACCCGGCGCGACTGCTGTGCGTGTCGGTGGTCCAGAAGTACGACACCGCCGAGCTCGTCGGCTATGCCGAGCGCGTGAGGGCGGCGCTCCCCGACGACGTGATGTTCGCACTCGGGGGAGCGGGCATCCCGCATCCTGCGCCCGCCATCGAGGGCGTGCAGTTCGGCATCTCGTTCGAGGAGCTGATCAAGCTCACCTGACGTCGCGTCGGAGTCCACGTGCTGCTGCTGGCCATCGCCTGCACCGCCCCCGAGCCCCCGCCGCCTCCTCCGCACGTCCCCGAGCCCGGGCCGAGCAACGCCTGGCCATCCCCTGACGTCGTGTTCGTGCCGCCCGACATCGTGGTGCCCGAAGGATTCGGGCAAAGGAGCGTGTTCGTGACGGCGGGTCACGGCACGGGACGGAACGTCGGCAACACCGGGTGTCGCTGCCAGCTCGAGCAGGACTTCACCCTCCGGGCGTCGCACGACCTCGCCGAGCAGCTCCGCGGCCTCGGCTTGTTCGACGTCACCGAAGCCCGCACGGGCAAGCAGCGGCCGAGCTACCGCTCCCGACTCCGACACCTGAAGCGGTCGGGGGCCGACGTGATGGTCGAGCTGCACAGCGACTACCGCGGGGGAGACCACTACCGGGTCACCGGCCAGCACGAGTCGGGGGAGTGGTGCTACGCGACGACCGACACGCCGGGTCTCGCGGTACTGGTGAGCGACGAGGGGCCCGACGCGCTTCGCGAGGGCCGCATCACGCTCGCCCGCGCGGTGGCCGGCGCCCTGTGGGAGGCGGGATTCGCGTACTTCGACGGCTACCAGTACGGCGAGCAATACGACGGCGACACCATGCCTGGCGTCTACCTCGACCGCCGGGGGCTCATGATGCTCCGTCGACCCGAGGTGCCCTCGATCCTCATCGAGACGCACAATGCGCTCGACCCCAACGAGGTGGCCCGCTGGGACGAGCCACGGACCCAGGACCTGTTCTTTCGCGCGGTGACGAAGGGGCTCGTCGACTACTTCTCGGTGACCGGCGGCTGACGGGGTAGGGAACGTCGTGCAGATCGCCGAAGGCCAGATGATCGGGTCCTACGTGATCGATGGCCTCCTCGGCGTCGGGGGCATGGCCGAGGTGTGGGCCGCCACGCATGCCCTCCTGCAGGTTCAGGTGGCCGTCAAGGTGCTCACGCGAGCCGCGCACGCCGACCGCATGCTCCGCGAGGGGCGCGTGCAGGCCGCCCTCGACCATCCGAACCTGCTTCCCGTGCGCGACGTCATCGAGATCGACGACCGGGTCGGACTCGTGCTGCCCCTGGTCCGTGGTCCCTCGCTCGACGTGCTCCTCGCGCGACACCGACTGGCCGAAGCCGACGCGCTCGCGCTGTTCGAGGGCATCGTCGATGGGCTCCACCACGCCCACCGCAGCGGCTTCGTGCACCGCGACCTGAAGCCAGGCAACGTGCTGATCGAGGCGCGCTGGGGGCGAATCGTGCCTCGCGTCGCCGACTTCGGGCTCGTCAAGACGGCGCGGGACGGGGCTCGAACCGAGTCCGGCGCGATGATGGGGACGGTCGCCTACGCCGCCCCCGAGCAACTGCGGGACGCCTCCAACGTCGACCAGCGTGCCGACCTCTTCAGCCTCGGCGTGATGCTGGTCGAGCTCCTCACCGGCCACCGTCCGTTCGCGGGAACGACGTCGGCGAGCCTCGCCGACGCCCACCGCGAGGGGCCGGACCTCCACGGGGTTCCGCCCCGGTGGGTGTCGCTGTGCGAGACGCTGCTGGCCATCGACCCGCGCGACCGCCCGACCAGCGGCCAGGACGTCCGGGATGCCCTCTCCGAGCGCCCTCCCCACGTCGACTCGCTCGCGACCACCTCGCCGCTGGGCCGCGCCGTGGCCGACGTCGCACCGACCATTCCCCGGACCTCGCGCCTCACCACCCTCCCGGAGAGCGAGGTGCGGGCCGAGCGGTCGCGAACCGCGCGGCTCCCCGCGGAGATCGACCGGTTCGTGGGCCGGTGCAGCGACCTGGACGCACTGGCCGAGCGGGTCGGCCAGGGACGGGTCGTCAGCGTGCTCGGAGCTGCCGGCGCCGGCAAGACGCGGCTCGCCGTGCAGTACGCGCGCGAGCACGCCGACGGGTTCGCCGGTGGGATCGTGTTCTGCGATCTGTCGGAGACGCGGACGAAGGAAGGCCTGGCCTACGCGCTTGCCCAAGCCCTGGGCGCGAAGGTCGACCGCCGCGACCCGTTCGCCCACGTCGCCGCGCTGGTCGCGGCCCGAGGCCCGTGCCTCGTGGTGCTCGACAACTTCGAGCAGCTGGTCGAGCACGCCGAGGCCACCGTCACGCGCTTCGTGTCCGAGACCGAGGAGGCGCGGTTCCTGGTCACGAGCCGGGTCCTCCTCGGGGTGCCCGGTGAGACGGTCCTGCGACTCGGCCCGCTGGACGAGCGCGACGCCGTCGAGCTCTTCGTGGAGCGCGCCCGCGCGCGCAAGCAGGACTTCGCCCTCGACGCGTCTACCGAGGCCGAGGTGGTCGGTCTCGTGCGGGAGCTCGACGGGCTGCCCCTCGCCATCGAGCTCGCCGCCGCCCGGATCGCGTTGATGTCCCCCGCTACGCTCCGCTCGCGGCTCGGCGAGCGATTCCGGCTGCTCGCGGGCCCCAAGACCACGCTTCGGGCCGCCATCGACGGCTCCTGGGAGCTCCTCGACCCGTGTGCGAGGGACGCGTTCGCCCAGTGCAGCGTGTTCGAAGGCGGCTTCACCCTCGAGGCGGCCGAGGCGGTGATCGATCTCTCGGCTCACGACGACGCCCCGTGGACCATCGATGTCCTGCAGACCCTGGTCGACGCCTCGTTGGTGAGGCCGCTCGGCGAGAACGCCCTCGGCGAGCGCCGGTTCGGCATGCTGCTCTCCATGCAGGCGTACGCGCGGGACAAGCTGGCCGCTGCCGACCCCGCTCGAGACCGCCACCTTCGGTACTATGCGCAGTTTGGCGGCGAGGCGGAGGTGGCGTCGCTCGGGACGTTCGGCGGGAGCACCCGCTGGTTCGCCCTCGCGACCGAGACCGACAACGTCGTGGCGGCCAACCGGCACGCCGGCGTGGTCGGCGACGTGGCGGCCGCGGTACGCACGGCGCGGGCGATTCAGGTCGTGGCCATGCGCACCGCGGTGGGCAGCGCGTCCCCGATCCTGAACGCGACCCTCGGGATGCTCGGCGGCCACCCCCGGCTGCGCGCGCAGGTCATCGACATGCTCGCCGAGGTGCAGGCCGCCCAGGGGCAGCTCGGCGACGCGGCGGAGAACCTCGCCGTCGCTCTGGCGCTCTTTCGCCAGAGCGGAGACCGCCGCGGAGAGGCCCACGCCCTGCGCACCATCGGGAGTCTCGAGCGACTGCGGGGCCGCCTCCTCCCTGCTCTCGAGGCCCTCGAGGAGGCGCTGGCCATTTCCAGGGAGCTCGGCGAGCCCGCGCTGACCGCACACGTCCAGGGGTCGCTCGGCATCGTGCTGCACGTCCTGGGGCGGTACGACGACGCGATCCGCACGTACCGGGCTGCCCTCGCCACCCACCGCGAGCGCGGCAACCGCGCCGCCGAGGCGAAGACCCTCAACAACCTCGCCATCGACTACCGAGCCCTCGGCCGCCACGACGAGGCGTTCGCCGCCTACGAGGAAGCGCTCACCATCCACCGCGAGGTCGGCAACCAGCGCCTCGCGGCGGGGGTCCTGAACAACCTGGGGCTCCTGTACGGAATGCACGGCCGGACCGCCGAGGCCCGGGCTTCGTTCGAGAGCGCGCTCGCCATCCACCGCGAGGTCGGCGACCGCCTCGACGAAGGCACGCTGCTCGCGAACCTCGGCTTCGACCACCTGCTCCGGGGCGAGCTCGACGAGGCCGAGCCCCTCCTGCAACGCGCCCTCGCCATCAACCGCGACGTCGGCAATCGGCGCTTCGAGGGGATCGCCATCGCCCACCTGGCCCGGCTCCTCCGGGCTCGAGACCAGCTTGCCCAGGCCGAGGCACGCGCGCGCGAGGCGGTGGCGATCCACCGCGAGACCGACGGCCAGCCCGACCTGCTCGAGGCCCTGGACACGCTCGGGCACCTCCTCCTCGACGAGGACCGGCTCGAGGAAGCCCGCGAGGTGCTCGAAGAGGCGCTCGCCATCGCCGTCGAGATCGAGAGCCGGGGGCTCGAGGGGCGGGTCGCGGGCAAGCTCGGGCTCGTGGAGGCCAAGCTCGGCTGTCCCGGCGGGCGCGAGCGCCTGGAGCGTGCCGAGGCACGGATTCGCGAGATCACCGACCCGCGCGGGCTCGGGTTGGTCCTCACCATGCGAGCCCGGCTGGAGGTCTTCGAGGGACGATCCGCCGAGCACCGGCGGGCGCTCGACGAGGCCCGGGGCATCGCCAGCGCCGTGGGCGACCCGCCCACGTCGTGGCTCGGTCAGGCGATCGCACGCCTGGAAGCCCCTCCGTGATCGGGGGAGCGCTGCCCGGCGAGCCCCCCCGTGGATGCGGTCAGAGCGCGGCCACGACCGTGGGGCGCCGGTCCCGCCAGGGACGAAGCTGCTCGAGCTGAGCGGCCACCCGGAGGATCGTCGCCTCGTCCCCGAACCGGCCCACGATCTGGACCCCGATCGGAAGGCCCTCCGGGGTGCGGTGGGCGGGCACCGAGATCGCGGGCTGTCCCGTCTGGTTGAAGAGCTGCGTGTTCGGCGTGCGCTCCAGGTTCTCGTCGGCGATGCGGTCGGCGGCGAGCTGGAGGGCCTGGGGGACCGGCGCGTACCGGAGGGCCTGCAACGCGAGCTTGCGGGCGCCATCGATGGCGAGCTCCCCGATGCGCACGGGCGGCGCGGCGGCCGTCGGCGTGATCAGCACGTCGTAGGTCTCGTGGAACGCAGCCAGGGAACGTCCCGCGGCCATGGCGGCGTCACGAGCCTGCTGGAGCTGGATGCCGCTCGCGGCGCTCCCGATCTGGTAGAGCAGCCAGGTGCCGGGCTCGAAGGCGTCCGGCGACGGCCGACGACCGAGGAGCTCCGCCCAGCGGAGGATGTTCGTCGCGGTGCCCACGGCGATCTGCGTGACGTAAGCCCGCTTGAGCTCGTCGGCCGGAAACACGGGGTGGGCCTCCTCGACCTCGTGTCCTGCATCGGCGAGCGCGGCGACGGTGGCGTCGACGGCGGCGATGCACTCGGGGTCCGTGGTCCGCCCGAACAGCGAGCGGGTCGTGAACGCGACGCGCAGCTTGCCGGGGTCCCGGCCGACCTCGTCGGTGTAGGCGCGGTTCACCGGCGGGGCTGCGTAGGGGTCACCCGCCATCGGCCCGGCGAGCACGTCGAGGAAGGCCGCCGTGTCGCGCACGGTCCGCGTGAGCACGCCCCACTGCACGTAGCCGCCCCAACCCTCGCCCTGGTTGGGACCCAGCGGAATCCGCCCCCGGGTGGCCTTGAGCCCGACCAGCCCGCAGTGGGACGCCGGCAACCGCAACGAGCCACCGCCATCGCCGCCGTGACCGACGGGCACCGCCCTCGCGGCCACCAGCGCCGCCGAACCGCCCGACGAGCCGCCGGTCGAGTGATCGACCGACCAGGGATTTCGGGTCGCTCCGCGCCACAGGGGCTCCGTGGTGCCGAGGATGGCGAGCTCGGGCAGGTTCGTGCGCGCCACGAAGGTGACACCGGCCTGGCGGAACCGCCGGAGAATCTCTGCGTCGCGCTCGGGAAGGTAGCCGTCGAGGAAGCGCGAGGACGCCGTGTACGGCACCCCGGCCTGCGTGCCGTTGTAGTCCTTGAGGACCATGGGCACGCCGTGGAAACGCCCCTTCGGCAGCCCCGCCTTCGCCTCCGCCGCCGCCACGTCGTACATCCGGTACACGACGGCGTTGAGCTTCGGGTTGACCTGCTCGATGGCCCGGATGGCGCACTCGGTCAGCTCGAGAGGCGTGACCTCGCCCTTGTGGACCCTCGACGCGAGCTCGGTCGCGTCGACCTCGGTGTAGTCGTTCATGCCGGGCGGGTAACCCGGAGATCGGGGGTCACGGTGCGGGTTCGGTGACCTCGGCGAGGCCGGGCACCAGATCGACGCCGGCGCGCACCTCGAGCTCGGCATCGCCGAAGTCGGATGGCCAGTCCCAGGCCGGACCGCCGAGACACGTCGAGAGGAACCGGTCCTCGAGCACGGGCTGAGCGTGGCGATTGGGGAGCTCGGCGAGGCCGTGGTGCTCCCACGGGAAGCGAATCCAGGCCGCGTCGCGGCCGGCGGCGATCGCCCGGTCCACGAAGTCGCGGACCACCTGGTCGGCGTTCTTCTCGTCGAGGCCTCCGTTCCAGATCAGCACGGGGACCCGGAGCCTGCGGATCGCGGCGTCGAGCTCGTCGCCGGTCGCGATCGGCGTGCGGACCATCCCGGCCACGGCACAGCGGATTCGCAGCGTCTCTGCGGTCGCGAAGCGCAGGCCGGCATAGCCGCCGTAGCTGTGGCCGAGCATGGCGATGCGCTCGGGATCCGCCGTGCCCTCGGCGACGAGCTGATCGATGGCGTCCTCGAGGTCGCCGATCATCGCGCCGCCGTAGCCTGCGTCCGCACCGTGGGTGCGCGACCACCCGAACCCGTAGGTGCCCCGGAAGTTGACCTGCAGCGTGGCGTAGCCGCGCTCGGCGAGGGCGTGGGCGGTCTCGTCGCGGCGGAAGACGTGCCGTCCCGACCAGGGCCCACCGTGGACGTGCACCACGAGCGGCCAGCGGCCGGGGCCCGGGGTCGTGACGTAGGCGGCGAGACGCGTGCCGTCGCGGACCTCGATCACCCGGGCCTCGAGGTGGCCAGGCACAGGCTCGGGATCGGGACCGAGGAGGTGCAGCGCGCGGGGGGACCGGTCGTAGACGGCAAAGCGGGGGGCCGCATCGCCCGACCAGGTGCGCAACAGCCAGCGCTCGTCGTCGGCGACGCGCTGCTCGACGGTGAAGTCACCGTCGAGGGTCCGCTCGAGCCAGGCGAAGTCGTCGCGGACGGCGTCGGTCGGGACCCAGTGCAGTCGCTCGGCGTTCCAGGCCACCGCATCGACGCGGCCGTCGTCATCGACGAGCCACTCGACGGTGTCGGCCCAGGCCTCGTCGCGGTGGACGGCCGGCTCCAATCGGGCGAGCTCGCCACCAACGAGGAGACGGATCGGCGCGTCACCGATGCGGGGAGTGGGGGCGCGATCGACCACCCACTCGGGCTGCCAGCCCTCGACGATCGCCGTACCGTCGAGCTCCTCGACGCGAACGCGATCGCGGCTGACGCCGCGTCCCCCGTAGGTCTTCTCGCGCCGAACCACGGCTCGCGGCCGGTACCTCCCGTCGAGCAGGAGGTCGTCGGCGGTGGCGTGTGCGGCGAGCTCGCTCTGGGCGCCGTCGCGAACCGATACGGCCACCACCCGCGTGCCCCCATCCGGGGGCCGGGTCCACACCAGGAGCCGATCGTCCGCCCACTCCGGGACGACGGCGTGGACGCGCCCGGGCACCCGCGCCAGCTCGGCCCCGCCGATCGTCACCACGTGCCCTTCGTCCGAGACCGCGACCGCCGAGCGGCCATCGGGCAACGGCGACCACCACCGAGGCAGCCAGGGCACTGTCGCGTACGACGTGGGCGCTCCTCCGGGCCAGGGCCGCGACGACGGCTCGACGACGTCCCAGTCCTCGCGCAGCTGCCACAGCACGTCGCCACGGTCCGAGAGCTTGGTGTGCGGCGGTGGGGGCAGGGGGTCCCAGTCCCGGAGCGGTGAGGTCGGGGGCAAAGACGGCGGGACAGGCCGACGCCATGGTCCCACGAGAGGGCCGGGACGCTCGTGGGCCCAGAGCGAGAGCGTGCCCAGGTGTCGACCGGGCACGCTGGCCGGGCCCGAGAACCCGCGACGGTCCCGGGAGAGTGTCGCGGTCAGGGTCTCTTCGCCCCACGCGAACTGGAGGACCAGGGGCGAGCCCTCGCGCAGCGAGGTGAGCACCGCGGTGGACGCGTGCTCGGTGAAGCGCAAGCGACCCGCAGGTCCGTCGGGCTTGTCCAGAACGTGGAGGGTGCCGGTGAGTGCCCGAGGGCGACCGCGGGACCGCGACCAGCGCGCCTGCCACTGACCGGACAGTGCGTCCAGGCCGGCCTCGACGGCAGGCGACCCGCAAGCGGTCACGGCGACGAAGAGTGACGTCACGATGGGGTCAGTCCCCCTTCAGGAGCCCGGGAAGCTGGCGGAAGGCCCGGCCTCGGTGGCTGATCGCGTTCTTCTCCTCCATCGTCAGCTCCGCCATCGAGCGTCCGGGCGCCTCGTCGGGCCAGAACAGCGGGTCGTAGCCGAAGCCGCCCTCGCCGTGCGGGGCGGTGCCAATCGTCCCCTCGACCCGGCCTTCGGCCGTGCGCTCACCCGAGGGGCCGACCACCGCGATGACGCAGCGATAACGGGCCCGACGGTTCGCGACGCCCTCCAGCTTGTCGAGCAGCAGCTGGTTGTTCGCCTCGAACGTCTGGCTGGGCGAGAAGCGCTTGCTGTGCACGCCCGGAGCGCCGTCCAGCGCGTCCACCTCGACCCCCGAGTCGTCGGCGACGCAGGCGAGACCGGTGCGCTCGTAGACGAAGCGAGCCTTCTGCAGCGCATTGCCCGCAAACGTGTCCTGCGTCTCGGGAGGGTCTTCGGCGAACCCGAGCTCGGCGAGCGTCTGCAGCTCGAGGTCGCTCCCGTCGAGCAAGGCGCGGACCTCCTCGACCTTGTGGGCGTTGTGGGTGGCAAACACGAGTCGAGGCACGAATTGGCCCTCCTGGCAAGGGATTCACGAAGGTGTCAGCGGATGCGAGCGCTCTTGGACCAGGCCGGCAGGGAGCGTTAGCCCCGAGGCTCCGACCGGGGGGCTGGTCGGGCCCGGAGGTGTTCGTATGACGTTGACCCTGCTGTTGGCTCTCTCCTGCGCGACCAAGGGTCCCGATCCGGACACGATGGGGGCCTTCTCGGCCGACCAGCCGCTTCCCGTCGACCCCGAGGTGCGTCAGGGTCAGCTCGACAACGGGCTCCGCTGGTTCGTCGAGGTCAACGGCGAGCCCGACGCGCGCGCCGAGCTGAGGCTCGTGGTGAAGGCGGGGTCGGTGCTCGAGGACGAAGATCAGCTCGGGCTGGCCCACTTCGTCGAGCACATGGCGTTCAACGGCACCGAGAACTTCCCCGCCAACACGCTCATCGACTACCTCGAGTCCACGGGCACCAAGTTCGGGGCGCACCTCAACGCGTACACCTCGTTCGATCGCACGGTCTACCAGCTTCGTCTGCCCACCGACGACGCCGAGGTGTTCGACAAGGGCTTCACCGTGCTCGCGGACTGGGCGAGCGGCATCTCCTTCGACGACGAGGAGATCGAGAAGGAGCGCGGGGTCGTGCTCGAAGAGTGGCGTCGGCGGCTCGGGGCGGGCCAGCGGTTGAGCGAGGTCACCCTGCCCCTCGTCTATGGGGAGAGCCGCTATTCGAGCCGGCTGCCCATCGGTACCGAGGAGAGCCTGAAGACGTTCGACGGTGACGCCGCGCGGCGGTTCTACGCCGACTGGTACCGGCCCGACCTGATGGCGGTCATCGCGGTGGGCGACTTCGATCCCGACGCCGTGCAGAAGCGAATCGAGGACACCTTCGGGGCGCTGCGGAACCCGGCCGACCCGCGTCCACGCGAGTTCGACCGCATCGAGAGCCACGAGGAGACGCGCTACGCCCTGTTCGAAGACCCCGAGCTCACCCGGACCGGCCTGCAGGTGCTCGTGCACCAGGACATGCCGCAGGACGAGACGTGGGGAGACTACCGCGAGGGCACGCGGCGGCGGCTCGTCGACTCCATCATGGCCGAGCGGTTCGGCGACCTCGCGCGGGAGCCCGATGCGCCGTTCCTCGGCGCGGGCACGGGCTCGAACCGGTTCAACCTTCACGAGGGCGCCAGCGTGCTCGGCGGAAGTCCTCGGGAGGGCCAGGTGCTCGACACCTACCGACTGCTGCTCACCGAGGTCGAGCGCCTGAAGCGGCACGGCGTACGGCCAGCCGAGCTCGAGCGCGCCAAGGCGCGGATGCTCGAGCAGTACCAGAGCATGCTCCAGGAGCTGGAGAAGACCGACTCGCGCAGCCACGCCAGCGAGATCGTCCGCGTGTTCGCGGAGAACGAGTCGATGCCCGGCACCCCCGCCGAGGTCGAGGCCGTGCGGGCCTTCTTGCCCACCTTCACCGTTGACGAGCTCGACGCCTTCGTCGCGAGCGACGCCTTCTTCCCGGCGACGGACCGCGTGGTGATCGTGAGCCAGCCCGAGAAGGAGGGCCTCGACCTCCCTACCGTCGAGGAGCTACAGGCCATCGAGGCCGAGGTCGCCGCGGCCGAGATCGCGCCGCCCGCGGCCGAGAGCGAGGTGGGGCCGTTGCTCACCGAGCTGCCCGAGCCAGGCACGATCGTGAGCACGTCGACCGAGTACGAGACCACCCTCGGGTTCACCGTCCACGAGCTGTCGAACGGGGTCACCGTGTGGGCCAAGCCCACCGACTTCAAGGAGGACCAGATCCTCATTCGCGGCTTCAGCCACGGGGGGTCGTCCGCGGTGCCCGACGACGTCTACGTCGATGCGATCTACTCTCCGCGCATCCAGCGGCTCTCCGGCGTCGGCAACCACGACGCCTCGACGCTCACCAAGTGGCGGGCGGGCCGGTCGTTCGGGGTGTCGCTCGGGCTCGGCGGGTACGAGGAGACGGTGTCGGGCAGCTCGTCCAAGAAGGACCTCGAGGCGGCGCTGCAGGAGCTCCACGCGCTGTTCACCGCGCCCAGGCTCACCGAGGAGGGCTTCGAGCAGCTGGTGGCGCAGCAGACCGAGTTCATCCGGAACCGTCAGGCGCGCCCCTCGTCCGCGCTGTCCGATGCGTACACCGCGCTCGTGTGGCCGCACGACCCGCGCCGGCAGCCGTGGACGCTCGACCGCCTGGCCGAGCTCGACCTTCAGACGGCGCGCCAGCAGCACCAGGCCCACTTCAGCCACGCCACGGGCTTCACGTTCCTGTTCGTGGGCAACCTCCCCGACGACTTCGAGAGCCTCGTCACGCGCTATCTCGCGAGCCTGCCGACGGACCCGGCGCTCGATCGGCCGTGGGCGGACCGCGGCATGCGGCCGAAGACCGGAAAGCTCGAGGCGACGGTGCGCAAGGGGCAGGACGAGAAGGCCAGCGTGCGGATCGTGTTCCACAGCGACGTGGAGGGCTTCGACTACCTGTCGCGCAACCACTACTACAGCATGGCCGACATCCTCGCCGTGCACCTCCGCAAGGACCTGCGCGAGGACCGGGGCGGAGTCTACGGGGTGTCGGTGCGGGCGAACGCCATCGTGCGGCCGGAGGCGCGCGCAGAGACCCGGGTGAGCTTCACGTGCGACCCAGCCCGGGTGGACGAGCTGGTCGAGGCGACGATGACGGCCATCGCCGACCTGAAGGCGGACGGTCCGACGGAGCAGGACGTGCTGGACGAGCAGGCGAAGAACCGCCGCGACCACGAGACCCGCGTGAAGACGAACGGGCACTGGGCATCGTCGCTGCGGTGGGCGCTGACCCACAACGAGGATCCTGAGGAGATCGTGAAGTGGGACGACCGGAACGACGCGCTCTCGGTGGCCTCGGTCAAGGCGATGGCGAACCGGATGTTCGGAGAGAACGTCGTGACGACGGTGCTGCTCCCCGAGGACGCGAAGACGGCCTCGCGGGAGTAGTCTCGACGAGAACGGTTCCGGGCTGGCGGTCCACCGGCGTCACGGAGCGACGGCGTACGCCTCGGCGACATCCGAGAGGGCGGCTCCCACCGCCGACCCCTCCGCCGGACTCGCGAAGGCCTCCGCGCATCGCGCGTCCAGCTCCCCTGCCAGCAACGCCTCGCACTCCGGCGCCTCCAACGGCCCCGCCAGGCACGCCCGCGCCGCGTCCCGTGCCGGGTTCGGCTCGAACGCCGTCGTGTACCGCTCGTCCTCCCGACACGCCTCTGCGAACACCCCGGCCACTGCCTCCTCGCAGACCTCGATCGGCTCCCCCAGCTCCCCGATCAGCTCGCTCGGCACCGTCCCGCCCACGCGGTCGGCGATGCAGGTTGCCGTCGCCGAGCACAAGCCCGCCACGAACCGGTCGCACAGCTCCGCCGAGGTCTCCGCCGTGACCTCGCGAGCCGCCTCGAACACCGCCCCCGCGTCCCGGCCTGCCCCGATACACTGGGCAGGCGGCGTCCCGCTCTGAATCGCCCGCCCGCTGCCCGTGAACGGATCGCACTCCAGCGCCCGCCGCCGCTCGTCCACGGCCGCGATGCACGGCGTCAGCGCCTCGAAGCCCGCGAAGGTCAACGCCCCGAGGTCCGCGTCCTCGCAGGTCCGGTCCACCCCGTAGGTCGTCGACAGACAGCGATCCCGGAGGTCGGCGCTGTCGATCTCGCGCTCCTCGTCGTGACACGCGATGGCCCAGGCACACATCGCCTCGCACACGCTCGCGCTCGTGCCGGGGGTGAAGTCGCAGCTGCTCACGAACAGCACGCCGACGAGCCAGGGTCTCACCGCTCCTCCATCACAGCAACCGCCGCGCCTTCACCTCGAGGTATCGGTGCAGCAGCCGGGGGGTCAGGTCCTCTCGACGCACGTCGAGCACGAAAGCGCCCCTCCGGGAGAGCGTTTCGAGCGCACGCTCCCGCCAGCCCACCACGTGGGCCGCTGCGGCACGCACGTAAGGCCCGATCGGACCGTCGGTCGGCTCGTTCAGTTTCCGCTCCACGTCCTCGTCGCGGAGCCACACCGCGATCGGCAGGTGCCGACCGGCCAGCGTCTGGACGAGCTGAGTCGCGAGCTCGGCGTTCACCTCGTCGATCACCTGGGTCAGCAGCACCACCAGGCTGCGACGCCGCACCGTCCGCGCGAGCTGCCGGAACGCCGCCGCATAGTCGGGCTCCCGCAGCGACGGCTCGAGGTCGTAGGTCGCCCGGACGAGCCGAGAGCCGTCCCGGGACCCGGCCTTGGGCGGCAGCCACACCCGCGGCTGGTCGTCGAACGCGAGCAGCCCCACCCGGTCGCCGTGTCGCGCGGCCACCTGTCCGAGCAGGATCGCCGCGTTGAGGGCCCGGTCGAACGCGGTGAGTCCCCCGGACCGACTGCTCATCATCCGCCCGCAGTCGAGCAGGAAGATCAGGTTCTGGTTCGACTCCTGGCCGAACTCCCGGGTCACGAGGTCGCGACTCCGCGCCGAGGCCTTCCAGTCGACGTGCCGGAACGGGTCCCCCGCGACGTAGGGACGCAGCCGTTGAAACTCGTTCTCACCCCCCGGGCGACGCCGGGAGTGCACGGGCGCCCGCTCGTCGGACAGCCGCCCGCGAAAGCCCGTCTCCCGAAGCTGGGCGAAGTCGGGGTACACGCGAACGTGGTCGTCGCCCACGAAGCGCCGCTGGGTCTGCCAGAGCCCGAGGGGCGAGCGCACCCGGACCGCGACGTCGCCGAAGTCGTGGCGACCTCGCCGTTCCACCGTCACCCGGTACGTCACCTCGACCGAGCGGTGCCCGTTCACGTCGACCGCGACGGGCAGCCCCACCGCGGTGCCCGGCGCGTCGTCGCCGACCTGCAGCAGCCGCCGCCGCCCGACGGGATTGCGCAGGGTGAGGCACACGGGGAACTCGCGGCCCACCGCCTGCACGGCGTCGACGTGGCGCGTCACCTGCAGCCGCCCGCGGGTCAGCGCCAGGTCAACCCCGGCCACGATCCCGATCACGAGGTCCAGCGCGACCACGGGCACGAGCCACCCGGGCTCGAGCAGCACCCCGAGCGACGCCGCCAGCGGCAGCAGCGACAACGCGACCAGCGGCCCCGTTGGAATCCCGAGGAGCCGCTGCGCGGCGGTGCGGGGGGCGGGCTCCATCACGCGCGCTCGCTCCCCGGCACCGGCAGGTCGCCCAGGATTCGCACCACCACGTCGTCGGCCGTGATGCCCTCGAGGTCGGCGTCGGGCTGGAGCAGGAAGCGGTGCCGGAGCACGGGGGCTGCGAGCTGCTTGACATCGTCGGGGACGACGTAGGCGCGCCCCGCCGCCGCCGCGGTCACCTGGGCACACAGCAACAGCGCGATCGACGCCCGCGGTGACGCGCCGAGATCCACCGCCGCGTCGGCCCGCGTCCGCGCCACGATCGCGGTGATGTACTCCAGGATCTCGGGGTCCACCCGCACCCGCCGGGCGGTCGCCCGCATCTGCACGATCCCCGCCGCGTCGATCACCGTCTTCAGCTGGGCCGCCTCGAGGTCGCTCGCGTCGAAGCCGTCGAGGTAGTGCTGGAGCAGCCGCACCTCGACCCGGGGCGGCGGGTGGTCGACGAGCACCTTCATCACGAAGCGATCGAGCTGCGCCTCCGGCAGGGGGTAGGTGCCCTCCGACTCGATGGGGTTCTGGGTCGCGATGGTGAAGAAGATGTCGGGCAGGATTCGGGTCTCCCCGTCCACGGTCACCTGCCGGTCGCTCATCGCCTCGAGGAGCGCGGCCTGGGTCTTCGCCGGCGCGCGATTGATCTCGTCGGCGAGGAGCACCTCGGTGAAGATGGGGCCCTCGCGGAACACGAAGCGGTTCTCGGCCCGGTTGAACAGGTTGCTCCCGGTCACGTCGCTCGGCATGAGGTCGGGCGTGAACTGGATGCGCTTGAAGCTCACCCCGAGCACTTTGGCCACGCTCCGCGCGAGCAGCGTCTTGCCGATGCCCGGCGGACCCTCGAGCAACACGTGCCCCGCCGCGAGCAGCGAGACGAGCACGGACTCCACGGCGTCCTGCTGCCCCAGCAGCACCCGCTCGATCTCCTGGCGAGCCTCCGCGAACCGGGTCGCGAACGTCGCCACCGCCGGATCGCCGGATCCACCTACGTCGACTGGCGCGTGATCGTCCAAATCTCCTCCATCCGCTCGAGGTCGTCCTCGCGTGCCTCGGGACTTCCGATGTCCGGGCGGGGCTCGCCGCCGGGGCTGGGTGCCCCCGAGCCAGCGTCCCCGGCCGCCGCGGTCACCCGCGCCACGAACGCCTGCGCCTGCGCCTGAGTGTAGCCGGCTCGCCGCGCCGCCTGATGGAGCCCCGCCGGTCCGAGCCGCCCGAGCCACAAGCGAGCGACCTCGCGCAGGGCGTGGCCCGATGCCCCGAGCCGGAACCACCGCGTCCCGAGCGCGGTGACGTGCTCACCAAACGACAGCCGGTCCCGCGCCGCCACCGGACGCGCCGGCACGAACGGCCAACCCCGCCACAGCGACAGCAAGGTCCACGTCGCCAGGAGCTGGAGCACGAACGGCAGGAGCTGCGCGTTGGCCACGGAGCGCACGGGGTTGGTCTCGGGCAGGTCGGTCGCCATCGAGGCCCGCGTGACGAGCCGCACCCGCGCGGGCGTCGGCAACGGCCAGCCGAGGTGGGCCTGCCCGAGGTAGAGCAGGTCCCCCACGAATGCCTCGTTGTCGGGCTCGACGAAGGCGAGGTTGTCGAAGAGCCGCGGGTCGCTGACCCCGACGACCACCCCGTGGCCGAACACGATCTGGCTCACCACCCCGAGTCGGTCGCCCATGACGTCCTCGGCGGTCACCCAGTGCCGCCCTTCGGTGAACCCGAACCGGGGCCCGTCGGGAAACCTCGGCAGCGGCGTGTCACTGCCGAGCAGCGGACTGCGGGCGACGAGCGGCGTCTCGGACTCGAGGGTCACGCGCTGGCCGAACCCCTCGAAGCCCAAGACCGCGTCCCCGCCGATCACCAGGATTCCGCCGTCGGAGACCCACTGCCGCAGGCCCTCCCACTGCTCGTCGTTCGGGGCGAGCTCGGAGAGGTCGAGGAACAGCGCGTCGGTGTCGCGCCCGATCCGCTCGAGGGACACGAGCCGGTACCCGGCGTCGAACCCGTGCATGGAGAGCACCTGGGCCAACGCGGCATCGCCCTCGGGGCCGAACCGGTCGGACTGCGCCCAGGCGGGCTCGGCCCCGACCAGCCCCCCCGCCACCAGGAGAACCGAGGCCAGCTCGAACAGCCGACGGGCCGCGTCGAGGGCACGCCGGGCGAGCGCGTCGGCCACCGACGTGGCCCCCCACCGGTGGCGCTCTGCTGCGTCGACCACCACCCGCAGATCGGCCTGCAGATCGGGCTCGGCAGCGAGCGCCCGGAGGTACTCGCGGTCGGTCCGGCTCCGGTGAAGCTTGAGTCGCTGTCGGCGATGGAGCTGCTTGAGGGCCGCGCCCCGGGCGAGCCACGCCGCCTCGCCCCACGCACCCTCGGAGAACGCCGCCTCGGCTCGCTGGATGAGGCCCCCCGCATCGAGGGCCGGGACATCGGGCAGCGCGTCGTCCGGTGGCTCCTCGGGGGCGGGAGCGGTCTCGAGCCGCGGGTCGGACTCGCTCGAAGCCCCTCCGCGCCGGCCCCGTCCGAACGTGGCCAAGAAGGCACGCAGCAGCACGAGGATCAGCGCGGCAACGAGGAATGCGCCGGTCCACCGGAGAAGCTCCTGGGTCGCCTCGCTCGACCACCGGAACATCACCGGGGGCCGCGTCTGGTAGGGCTCCTCGAGCTCGGGCCTCGACGGGTCGCGCTCGCCACAGCCGGCGGAGCGCTCCACGGGCTCGAACTCGCCCTTGCACAGCTCGTGCACCCCAGGGCACCGGTCCTCGGGCAGCTCGGCCACGAAACGGCACCAGGCCTCGTGGTCGTCCATCTGAACGGGGACCTCGCAGAACCGGAACTCGGGACCCTCGAGGGCCGACCGCGGCTCCTCGCGCTCGAGGCAGCCGCCGAGCAGGAGCACGGCGATCACGCGGCCTCCCCGGACGGGTCCTGTCGCGTGGATCCGAGGTCGGCCGCCCGCAGCGCGACCTGCAGGTCCCAGCCCTCGACCCGGGTGCGAATGTCGATGTAGAGCAGCAGCCGCCAGGTGGCCACGACAGGCTGGGCGAGCAGCATCCCCGCGAGCAGGTAGGGGGTGACCTCGCCAGCGACCGCGCTCCCGAACGGCTCCCCGAGCTGCAGCACGAAGCCCACGAGCGTCTGGCCTGTGAGCTCGCCGACCAGCGCGCCCCAGCCGGTCAGCGCGACCCAGCCGAACGTCGCGGAGAGCGCGACCGAGAAGTTGCGCCAGGCGAGGAACGAGGAGCGCGCGAGCGTGGCGCGCCGCCCCTCGCGCTCGAGCAGCCCTGTCTCGAAGACGTAGGCGGTCACGGGGAGCGTCACGACCCAGAACACCCCGGTGCACCCGCCGATCACGAGCGCCGTGATCTGGGCGGTCCAGGCCAGGATCAGGCCGCCGAGGTCTCGCACGATCTCGACCAGCACATCGCCCGCGGTGACGTCGTCGGCGAACAGCAGGCGGCCGGTGAGCACCGTGAACGGCCCCTGGAGCAGCGGAGAGAGCACGAGCGCGACCACCACGACGAGGGCCTGAAGCTCCGGCCCGGCCACGAGCAGCAGGCCGACGAGCCCCGCAATCGCCGGAACGACCACCAGCAGCGTGAGGTCACGGTACCGTCGCGCGTGTCGACGCAGCAGGAGCAGCGCGACGTCGAAGGACTCACCGACGGACCGGGGACGCAGGACGATGCGGCAGGAGTAGGGATTCACGCCGCCACCTGCGAGGTGGAGGACCGGCGGCCTCCGAACGCGAACCAGGCAAGGACCACCCCCCACTGAACGGCACCGAACGCGAACTTCACCGGCCGAGGCACCGGCGAGGCCGACCAGAACCCCTCGATCGCGGCCGCGACGAACAACAGGAGCGCCACCCCGAGCACGAGCCGATAGAGCTGCGGTGCGACTCGACGCAGGGACTCGGCCACCGAGTGCCCGTCCCGGACCGCGATGGCCCAGCCGAGCCTCAGCCCCGCGGCTCCGGCCACGCAGACGCCCGTGAGCTCCCACGCGGAGTGTCCGCTCGTGAACTCGAGGAGGTTCGCCCCCATGCCGACGCCTCCGAGGTAGCCACCCTGGGTGCCGAGCAGGAGCCCGTTGTAGACGAGGAAGAACAACGACCCGAGCCCCGCGAACGCCCCGGTCGCGAACACGCGGAACGCGATGCCCACGTTGTTGAAGACGTAGAAGCCGGCCATCGACGCGTCGGCCCCCGCGCTGCCGCGCTCGAGGTCGGCCGTGGAGTACATCGACTCGAGCTGCTCGAGGCTCCCCTCGGGGAGCACCGCCGCCGCGAACCCAGGGTCGAAGAACGCCCCCCCGAAGCCGACCGCGAACGGCACGTAGAACATCGCGCTCGCGAGGGCGAAGAACCGCCACTCCGCCCGGAGGGTGCGCGGAAACTCGACGATGGCGTCGATCCACAGCGACCGCCCGAACCCGGTGGGACGAACCGCGTAGAGACGGTTGTGGGCGCGGCCGGCGAGGTCGTCGAGGTAGTTCTGGACGTCGGTGGGCAGCTCCAGGCTGCGGGCCCGGGCGAGATCGGCGCACACCGCGCGGTAGCCCGAGGCGAGCGTGGCCCACTCGTCCGCGTCGAGCCGCGACCGGTCGAGCAGGTCTTGCAGCGACTCCCAGCGCTCCCGCCGCGGCTGGACGAACGCGTCGCGATCCGCGATCACGCGTCCTCCCCGTCGCGATCCCGACCGGTGACCCGCGCGTAGGCCAGGGTGAGCACCCGCTCGGCCGAGTCCGCCTCGATGCCGGTGCGCCGGGTGACCTCGGGAGCGAAGAAGGCCGAGAGCTCCTCGGCTCGCTCGTCGGTGAGGCGAGAGCGGCGTCGGAGCAGAGACTCGATGGCGCGTACCTCTGCGCGCGTGAGGTCGACCCGCGCGGGCAACGCCTGACGCTCCTCGGGGGTTACCGGCGGCACGATGGGCACCGCGGGCAGCACGTGGGTCCGCTGCTCGACGACCACGATGGTGCCACCGACGAGATCACCGATGCGACGCAGCCGCTCGTCGATGGTCATCACCAGCACTCCGAGTCCGAAGGCAATGGGCAGGAAGTCGACGAAGCGCAGCAGGTTGCGGAGGAGGAAGTCGGGGAAGCGCCCGGGCGAGCCGTCGGCCCGGACCACGCGCAGGCTCATGACCGACTTGCCCGGCGTGCGGCCGCCCCACAGCGTCTCGAAGACGGCCCCGTAGAGCCACTGCATGGCGAAGGCCAGCAACAGTGCCAGGCCCTGACCGAGCTCGGCCACGCCCTCGATCACGGCGAACGCCTGGACCACCATCGTGATCGCGACGAAGGCGGTGAGCATCACCGCGACGTCGACCAGCCAAGCCACCGCCCGGGGCCCGGGCCCCGCGAGCCGGAAGCGAAACCGGACGAGCTCGGGGGTGTCGACCGTGGCCGTGGTGTCGATCTGATTCACAGGGGCACGGTATCGCGCTCAATAGACGAAGACCGCGCCGTGCGACCGAGCCCCCGCGGCCGGGTCCGGCCAGGGCCCGAAGCCGACGCCACCGACGTCGATCCCGATCCCTGGTGCGCCGACGAACACGGACTCGTCCGCCGCGGCGACCGACGAGCCGGCCAGCGCGAGAGGCGCCTCGCGCGGCGGCTTCAGCACGGCGACCAGGCCATCGGGGACATCGAGACGGAAGACGTAGGCGATGCCGGAGTTCTGCGCATCGTCATCGGTCGGGGGCACGTTCATCGCCGTGGCGGCCCCATCCTCGAAGGCGGCGCCGACGACGAGCCGATCGCCGACGGGACCCAGGGCCAGCGCCCCGCCGAAGCTGTCATCGATGGTGCTCGTGGGCGGCACCACCGAGGCCTCGAAGTCGAAACCCCCGTTCCACCGGAACACCAGCACCCGACCGGCATTGACCTCGCTGCCGTCGGCCGACGGCGCCCCCACCACCAGCCGGAGCCCGTCCCGACTGAGCGCCACCGCCCGTCCGAACTCGTCGCCGATCATCCCCTGGGGGTCGGAGACCGGACCGTCGTTCCGCCACTGGCCGGTCGTGGGGAGGCGGCTGTAGACGATGGCCGAGCCGGGCGCGCCCTGACCGTCGGGAATCCCGCCGCGCCCCGGAGCGCCCACCGCGAGCCGCCCGCCGGTCCCGTCGAGCGAGACCGACCGACCGAAGTTGCCGTCCGAGACGGTGGTGACGGCCTTGATGTACCAGTCCCTCGACCAACCGGTCGGCGCGGGCCCGCGGACGTAGCTGTAGACGGCTCCCGAGTCGGACCCCTCGACGTCTCCGGGGAGGTCGGGCTCCTCGAGGACGCCGGTGTCGGGCGAATCCTCGAAGGGAGCCCCCACCACGAGGTTGGTACCGGCGAAGTCGAGGGCCAGCGAGGTGCCGAACCGGTCTCCCGGGTTGGGGTTGTCGGCCTTGATGAACGCGACCTGCTCCCACCGCCCGTCGATGATGGTGAAGACGTAAGCCGCGCCGGAGCCGGGGCTGGAGGTGCCGCCTTCGTTGGTCGTGATCCCGGCGGCGGTGCCCGCGTGGTCGGGCACCCCCACGGCGAGGGTCTCGCAATCGCCGGACAGCGCCACCTGATCGCCGAACTGCGAGTCGGCCACGGGAACCCGAGCCTTGATGCGGCTCTCGGGCACGTAGCCCCCAGGGCGCAGAGCGTAGACGAGCACCACCCCGCTCCGGTCGGCCACTGCGCCGGTGTCGGCAGGGTCGACCCCGCCATCGCCCCCTGCGTCACCAGGCATCCCCACCGCGACGCGAGAGCCGTCGTCACAGGTCGCGACCGAGGTGCCGAGCTGCGTGCGAGACACCGCGGGAACGGACTGCAGGCGCCCGACCGCGTTCGACAGGTCGTTGCCGACGTCGAGCGGGTCCGAGGGCACGCAGTCGTCGGCGTCGCAGGCGTAGAGCACGAAGCTCGAGCCCCACGCGAGGACCAGCGAGGTCTCCAGGGTGATGGAGGTGGTGCCCGGCTCGAGCTCCGCCACGACGCTCCGGGTCCCGACTCGCGAGGTGCGCTCGAGCCTCCACCCCGCGGTGACCGCCGGGTCGCGACCCCAGGAGAGCTCGAGGGCGTTGAAGCCGTAGGTGAGGGTGAGCTCGGGGACCTGCAGACCCTCGGGACCGGGCGGGCCGTCGCCGGTATCGGTGTCCGTCGCGCCAGTCGGCCCTGGGTCGACGGCCCCGGAGTCGGACTCAGAGGGAACGACCTCGGCTCCACGCAGGCAGCCGGAGAGTCCGAAGAAGAAAAGGACAGCGACGAGGCCGAACGTTCGGGTCACAGCTCCTCCGGCCCCCACCCTACCCCGGCTGGGCCCCCGCCAGCACCTCCCACGCGATAAGCTCGCCGGCGATGATCGCCCCCGCCCGGCTCGAACCTCTCCGCGGTGCCGCCGCCCCCTCTGCTCCTGCGCTGCTCCAGCGCGAGGCCACCGACGGGGCGCTGGAGCTGTTGCGCCCTCTCGAGCCACGCATCCTCGCCACCTGCGCGCGCTTCGTGGGTGACGGGCCGAGAGCGGCCGAGGTCGCCGAGGAGGTGCTGGTGCTCGCCGCTCGGCGCCTCGTGGAGCTGACCCTGCCCGACGAGGCCGAGGACGACCCCGCCGTGGCCGATGCCGCGACCTGGGCCTGGGTGTACGACATCCTGCGGGCCCGCTGCCTGCAGGCTCTCGGTCCGCCTCCCGACGTCCTGACCAGCGACGGCGTGCTCGCACCTCACAGCGAGGTGGCCAAGCTTTTCGCGGACCTCCCCGAGGACCAACGGGAGAAGCTCATCCTGTCCGTGAGCCGCGAGATGTTGTCGCCCGAGGAGCAAGAGGCGGTCTACCTGCGCTACGTCGAGGGCGCGAGCCCCCCCACCATCGCGGCGGTGCTCCGGCTCGGCGAGGGCGGGGGCCAGGCGATGCTCGACCGGTGCCGCGGTCCCGTGGGACGAGCCCTGCGCCTGCGACTCGCCGACGAGCTGTCGCGCGCCCAGCTCGACGCCGAGGGCGACGGAACGTGAAGCGCCACCCCGACTGGATGGCGCTGATGGCTCGGCCCCTCGACCCCGAGGTCGCGGCCCACGTGCAGGGCTGCCCGCAGTGCCGCGTGGATCGCCGCCGGCTCCTCGTCGAGCCGCCGGCCTTCGTGCCACCCGAGATCCGACGGCGGTTCGAGACGACCCACGAGCGCATCGCCCGGGAGCTCCTGCCCGCGGTGCGCACCGCCCTGGCCAGGCTGCCCCGGCACGGGCGCCGGGACCGCCTGCCCCCGGCGGGAACCGCGTTCGGACCCTACCGGGCGGTCGGGGTGCTCGGTCGCGGCGAGACGTCGCTCGTGCTGCTGGGGGTGCACGAGCGCCACGGCACACGGCACGCCTTGAAGATCGTCCGCACCCGCGACCCCGGCGTGAGAAGGCAGGTCAGTCGGGAGCGCCAGGTCCAGGACGAGCTCCACCACCCGCTCCTCGTGCCGGTGCTCGACTCGGTCGACGCGCCGACCGGGCAGGCGGTCCTCGTGCTCGAGTTCGTCGACGGGCCCTCGCTCGCCAAGCTGCTGCGCAGCCGCGCCACCCTCCCCTGGCCCTGGATCGATGCCATCGCGATCGACGTGCTGCGCGGCATCGAGGCCCTGCACCAGGCGGGGTGGGTGCACCGTGACCTCAACCCCGGGAACGTGCTCCTCGACCCGAACCCCCGCTTCCGCGCCCGCATCGCCGACTTCGGCCGGGCCATGCTGCAGGGCACCGCGAGCGATGGTCCGCCGGCCATGCCGCTGTACGTAGCCCCCGAGCAGCTCGATCCCGGCAACCACGCCGACGCGCGTAGCGACGTCTTCGCGCTGGGCACGCTGCTCTACGAGCTCGTGACCCACCAGCGGTGCTTCGCCGGCCTCGACGCCGGCGACGTGGCGCGGAGGGTACGCGAGGTCGTGCACATCCCGGTCTCGAAGCTGCGTCCCGACACCCCCACCCGCATCGCCGAGGCCATCGAGGCCGCGCTCACGCTCGACCTCGAGGCGCGTCCCGCGCGGGCCGCCGAGCTCCTCGACCTGTGGACGCGCGGCGCGGGTGCCGCCTCGCGTCCCGGCGTCGAGCTCACGGGGGCGGAGTGGGCGGCCCTGCGGTCGATGCGGACCATCGAGCGGCTCCCCGAGGCCCGCAGTGCGCTCACCCCCACCACGGTGCCCGAGCCCACCGGAACCATCCCCGCGCTGACGCGAGCCCAGATCGAGGCCGAGGCTCACGCGCGACCGAAGCTGCCCCGCTGGCTGAGGCACGGCCGCTGGGCCGCCATTCTCGGCACCATCGCGCTCGTGGGCATCGTGACGCTGGCCACCCGCACGCCGCTCGAGCCCGTGGCCCAGCCCCCGCCGACCGAGACCTGGCTCGACCGCGACCGCGTGGGGGTGATCGACCCCGACCTCGCCCGCACGCGGCGGACGCTCGTCTACAGCGATGGCCAGGACCTCTGGGTCGGTCCCCTCGACGGCTCGACCCCGTGGACGCTCACCGGCGCATTCCCCCTCGCGGCCACGGAGCCCACGTGGTCGTGGGATCACGGATCCGTGGCGTTCACCGCCCCCGACGGCATCTACACCATCGACCTGCGGCTCGGCGACGACCCGGTCCCCGTCGTGCCCTGGGCTCGTGACCCCACGTGGTCGCCCGACGGCTCGCGCATCGTGTTCGTGAACCGCCCCCGCGAAGGCCAGCCCGAGGCCCTGCGGGTGTGGGACCGCTGGACCCAGGAGGTCGTGACCCTCCTCGAGGAGCCAGGGCTCGCCAACCCGACGTTCTCCCCCGACGGCTCGCGGATCGCGCTCGAGACGGGGCAGGGCCTCGAAGTTCTGGGGGTGGGCGTCGACGGCGAGGGGCGAGTCGCCCTCGAGCGGCGCCGGGCGATTGCCCCTGGCGACACCGCGCCCTGCTGGCTCTCCGACACGAGCCTCGCCGCCTGGCGCGATGACGGCGGAGCCCCGGGGGGCCGCCTCGTGCGGTGGACCGAGGTGGCGGGTGGCTGGAGGGATCGAGAGATGCTCGCCACCTCACGGGAGGTCCGCAGCTTCGAGGTGGGTCCCGACGAGCGGTGGTTCGTGCTCGGGCTGACCGACCCCGAGCCCACGATCCTCCGGATCGAGCGCTCGGACGAAGGCACCATCACCCCCGCCTATCCGGGCTCGGCTCCCCGGATCGGACCCGCCCGCGGGCTCGCGTACCAGACCCCCGACGGCGCCATCCGCTGGCTCGATTCCGGAGGCGATCTCGTGGCCGACGTCCCGGCCCCGGTGAGCCACTGGGGGTTCGGCCCCGACGGCGGGCTGCTCGTGTACCGGGAGGCCGGCGACCCGCCGGTGCGCGACTGGTTCGTGCTCGCCGACAGCGGGCTGCAGGTGTCCGAGCTCCTCGGCGGCTTGCCGCTCGAGGGCCGGTTCGCCGCGTCGGGCGACGGGCGGTTCCTCGCGGCGCAGCTCTCTGATGGCCACGGCCCCGTGCTCCTCGACCTGGTGGAGCCGCTCGGGCCCCAGCTCGACGCTGCGCGTCAGGCGCCGTGGCCTGGCGAAGCGGTGGCGGGGCTGTCTCCCGACGGGGTCTGGCTGCTCGTGGTCGACGACGGGGGTTTTGCGCTCGTGGACCGGCTGACCGGCGAGGTGGCGGGTCCACCGCTCGAGGGCCTCGGAGCGGCCTTCGTCGACGACGAGACGCTGGCGCTGGTGCGGGCTGACGAGGTCGTGCTCGTCGATCGCGCCACCCGCGTGATCCAGGAGCGGTACCCCCTGCACCCCTACGAGGTGCCCGCTCAGCCCGATGTCGTCGCGACCGCCGCGGCCATCTGGGTGGACGGGATCGTCGAGCACGGAGGCCTGCTGCGCCTCGACCGGCTGACCGGACCGGCTCGCCCCTGACGGCGTCTCCGGGACCGAGCGGGGTAGGGGTCGGGATGGAATGCCGACATCACCCCACCTGCCCGGGCTGTCCGCGGCTCGACGAGCCCTACGCGGCGCAGCTCGACGCCAAGCGGGAGCGCATGGCCACCGCGTTCGGGCGCTACCCTCACCTCGCCTTGCCCGTGCCCGATCAGGTGCAGCCCGCCGCCTTTGTCGAAAGCTACCGACATCGCCTGAAGCTGCCGGTCGACATTCGCGACAAGCGTGTGGTGGTCGGGCTGTACGACCCTCGGTCCGGTCGGGTGCTGGACACCCCGGACTGTCCGGTGCTCGAGCCCGGGCTCCGCGAGGCGCTCCCGCCCATCCTCGACTGGCTCCGTGGCCGTCGCGGGGTCCACGCGATCGATCTGCGACGCTCCAGCGCCACCGGGGAGCTGCAGCTCGTGATCGCGTGCCAGGGCGGAGATCTTCACGGCGGGCCGCGAGCCGCCCGGCAGCTCGTGGCGAAGGTGCCCGATCTCGTCTCCGTCGCGGTGAGCCGAGCCGATCCGCAACGCAAGCGCGTGATGGGACGTGGGGCGAAGGTCGTGGCGGGTCGCGCGGCCATCGAGGAGGCGATCGGCGAGGTCCGCTACCAGCTTCATCCCGGCGCCTTCTTTCAGGTCGATCCCCGCAACGCGGCCTGGATCCACGAGCGGGTCCGCGACTTCGTGGGGGATGCCGCTCGCGTGCTCGATCTGTACGCAGGGGTCGGAGCGTATGCCCTGATGCTCGCCCCCGGCCGTGAGCGCGTGGTGGCGGTCGAGGAGATCCCCGCCGCCGCCGCCGCCGCACGGGCCATGGCCCCGGACAACGTGGAGGTCGTCGCCAGCAAGGTCGAGTCGGCGGAGCTCCGCGGCCAGTTCGACGCTGCGGTTCTCAATCCGGCCCGGCGCGGCAGCGACCCGGCCACCCTCGCCGCGGTCGCCCGGCTCGTCCCCCGGCTCGTCTACGTCTCGTGCGGTCCCGAGACGCTCGCCCGCGACCTCGACATCCTCGCTGCCCACGGTCTTCGGGTCACCGACGTCGACGCCATCGACCTGTTTCCCCACACCTCCGAGATCGAGACCGTGGTCCGGCTCGAGCGCGGCCGGGCGCTCACCACCTGGCAGGGACAGCAGAGCCCCTGGACCAGGGGCGCCCGGAGCTCGGGGGCCCGAGGACGCCCCAGCCAGGTCCTCGCGCTGGTGATCGGCGCCACCGAGACCGAGGGCCGGGTGCCGGGCGGTCGCTTCCGGCGGCTGGGCGTCGTCGCCACCCACTCGCTCGTCCGCATCCAGCTCGAGGGTCCACTCGTGCCAGCGCTCGCCGCGCTGGCGCGCCGCGGCCACCCGGTTGCCGGCCGCGACGCCCGCACCGCGCGGTTCTTCGCCGATAAGGCAGGACTCGTTCGCCCCTTCGTCCACGTGGAGCGCGCGGGGCGCCACCGCGCACCACTCCACGGGGACCTGGTCCAGACCCTGATCGAGCTCGGTGCGACGCGGGAGATCGTGGCCCGCTGTGGGTGACCCGGATGGCCCCTGTGGTAACCTTGGCGGATGTCCGAGCGTCTACCCTGTGATCCCCGACGCCATGGCCCCACCGCGATGCTCCTCGAGGCCCACGACGGCTTCCGTCGCGCCGCTGATGCCCTGGTTGCCGGATCCGGCCCCGAGCGCCGCCACCTCTTTCGACGCCTGGTGTCGGTGCTTCGCCACCACCACCACGCCGAGGAGGTGGGGCTGTTCCCGCTCGTCCAGCGCCAGACCGGGATTGCACTCGACCAGCTGGTCGACGACCACCACGCCCTCGATGCCGCCATCGCCGCCGCGGCGGGGCAGCTGACGCACGGCGACCCCACCGACGCCCTGGTGCGACTCCGTGACGCCCTCGTCGACCACCTCGACCGCGAGGAGGCCCTGGTGATCCCGGTG